>JBGVMY010000001.1:0-105979 GCA_045124995.1 Paludibacteraceae bacterium
CTTGCGTTGAAGAGTTGTGGGGAATTTTTCCTGTTTACACATAATACTTAATCTTAATTTTTGACACATTTTTATTGTTGTATGTGTAAACCTTTTTCAGGACGGGACACTATACCAAAGGTATACTAAGGGTATACAAAATGCAGGTGGTTTATTCCTTTTATCTCCCCCGTGTACAATCCGCCGTCTAATCCGCTGATTTTCACGCATACTCACCTCAACCGCGTGTGCAAATGCAAATAAGGCTTGCATATTCGCGAAAAAAGCACTACCTTTGCAAACGAAATGGAAATGCAAGTGCTTAACATACCAGTAGCGGAGATCCTCAACCTGCTCATCATGCTGTTGGGCGTGGCGATTGTCATCATCGCTGCTATCTCATACCACAAACGAAGTTCCATTCGCATGCAAGCTGCCCATCAGAAGATTGATGAGTTGTCTTATCGCATGGCCGAGCAAGAAAAAGCACTCCTCAGACAACAACACCTATACGACTTAGACAAGCGCCTCACCACTATCCGAGTGCAATACCCTGCCCCAGAGAAGAGTTGGACGAACTACCGCTCCATGCTCCAAGACATTGACACCTCATTAAACGGTTGGATAACTGCACTGGAAAATCGTACACAATTAGCTGAACGAGAGGTTCAATTTTGTACCTATCTCCTCGTTTATCCTCACCTAACCTTAGACGAAATAGCGCAATATATCTGCTATTCCGAAAAGAGCATACGCAACTACAAACAGCGAATCGCTCACAAATTAGGCGTATCATCTGCCGATTTGCACGAACACTTGCAGAATGATATGCTAACCTATTTATATAACGATACTATTAACCCCCAAAAATAAGCCGTATGAAAACAACAAATTTCCTTCCACTGTCCCAATCTATCCTATGGATAACCCTATTAGCTTCCATCATTATACTCGTCGGAATAGGGGTGATAGTCTATCAATGGTTGCAACTGCAACAACCTCATTTGTTGTTCGCCCTCATCCTGCTCGTCGTGGCTCTACTCAGTTGTATGGTACTCATCCCACGCAAATTAACGGTAACAACAGACGAGATTAACATCCACCTTCTTGCATGGAAAATCAACATCCCTGCCGATGAAATCGTGAAGATTGAGCACTATCCACATGGCATTCAGTCTAGCCGTATTGCAGGAACAGGTGGCTTCTTTGGCAACTTGGGATTGTTTACTTGCAAAGAATGTGGCAAACACTTGTCTTTGATTACCGACCCTATGGATGTTTGCATCATCACCCGCAAAAGCAAAATGCCCATCGTGGTAAGTATAAAAGACAACAGCGTTTTCAACACAATTGCCGAGATTCAAGAGAAAAATTAAACTTTTTCGCTCTTTCATTTGCATAAACCAAAGAAAATCACTACCTTTGCAGTCGAATTCATAAAAACACACATTGCCTATGAGATAAAACTTACTACTTTTGCAAACAAACAACAAAATTAAAATCATTAAGTTATGAAGAAAACTCTTTTTTCATTGCTCATGTTAGCAATCGTAGTAATTTGCACATCGTGTGTCAAAGAACCGCAACCAATGGCTTACATCACAAGTCACTTAAATGTACCTATCACTCTTTACTCCGAAAAAGACTCAGTTTTCCTTGCACCTATGCAACGAACATATTTGTGCGATGTTGAGGTAGAAAATGGAAAATTTATTCATTGCGAAGGCATTAATTGGGTATTTAGTGTATTTGAACCTATAGTAAAAATAGGGTTATTAGATACGATATATGCTGTACCAGAACAATATCAAAAGTTCTTAGCGGATGTAGATTCGTATATGTATCATCTTAGTTATAGTAGCAGTAGTTCATCCTCCGTGAAGTACGAAAGCAGTAACTACGACTACTATTTGAAAGCTGACTTTGTCGAAGATATTATTGAGGCATCTGTAGTAAATAAATAGTTTTTTCAACGCCATTGCCGAAGTACAAGAAAAAAATTAAACTTATATTCTATCTTCAACCGTATTTTGTGCCAAAATCACCAAAGTATTTGGTTATATCAATAATTGTGTAACTTTGCACCAAAAATAACAATATCGGCATGAAAACAAAAGTATTATTCATGTGCATGGCCATATGTGCCATGATGACGGGATTGGTGGGGTGTGAGTCCCCTGTTAATGCAGATGGAACACCAATCGCGGGTGAATCCGTAAAGAAAATCACCTTAAACAAGCCTGTTAAAGAGGCTATGCAACAAATTCTGTCCGAATCTAACCCTTTAATGTACAGTTATATACACAATTCAGAGGAGTTCGTTAAAGAAGAAGTACGCATGATATGCTCGCAGGAGGAACTACAAGCAATTTGTCCAGAGGGTATTACTCCACCTGAGATTGATTTTCAAAATCATTGCTTAATTTATGGCATTGCTTATTCTCCTGTTGATAGCTATGAAATAAAGAAAGTAGAATTGTTTTTGCAAGACAATGGAATAGCCACTTTCTATATAGATATGAAAGGCATGTCGCCTTATAGTGCTGTTGTGTACGCATTCCCTTACGCAATTTGCAAGGTAGCAAAAGAAGATATCAAGGAACTGAAAATAAGTGTTTATAGACATTAAGTATAAAACAATGAAGACAAAAGTACTTTTTATTTGCATGGCGGTGTGTGCCATGGCAATGGGCTTGGTTAGTTGCGAGCCAGTAAACAACGACAATTCTCCTTTGGTAGGACAGTGGATTGTAGAGGGCGATGATTCGCGTACGATAGAATTTGATGAAGAGAAGGCGATGGTGATCTCCTATGAACCTTCTGGAGAAATTTTTAGTATGGCTTATTACGAGTATATCATTGATCGAAAGAAAGTGTATTTTGCCGTATATACACCTGATCTTGAGTTGCGGGTACTCGAGTGTGACTACCGTTTTGACGGAGATAATTCGGTAATTATCAGTAAACTGAATGTGCTTTTGTATTTCGATAGTTCCGTAGAACCTTCACGCGGATATGACGCGGAGGTTACACTCATAAAGAAATAAAGCAAGTGATTTGTTCAGATAGCAAGGTTGTCGAAAGGCAACCTTTTTTATGTTCCATAATAGCACTTAGTCGTTTGTCCTGTGTGGTAGAAAGATGAAAAAAATGTAAAATATAATACAATTACTTGTATTATCTTGCATATCTCAGAAAAAATCACTAACTTTGTCGCGAATTTGGAGAAGTAGGCATTGTACCGCTTCATAAACAAACCTAAAAACAATAGAAACTATTTATCGAAGTGACCTCAAAATGAACGGAATAGAGAAAATAGGAGAATACTTTTTGCTGATGGGACGCGTGTTTCGTGTGCCCGATCGTTGGCGTATGTTCTGGCGACAAATGAGCAAAGAGATGGAGAAGCAGGGATTAGAGTCCATCCTTATCACGCTAATTGTGAGCGTGTTTATGGGTGCGATTATGACCTTACAGACAAAGCTAAACACCGAAAACCCATTGCTACCTGCCTACTCTACTGGTTTGGTAACACGCGACTGTATCTTGCTGGAGTTCTCAAGCACAATCCTCTGTCTGCTGCTGGCGGGAAAAGTGGGCAGTAACATTGCCTCAGAGATAGGTACCATGCGTATCACCGAGCAAATAGATGCCATGGAGATCATGGGTGTGAACTCAGCTAACTACCTGATTCTGCCAAAGATAGTAGCGTTTATGGTGATGATGCCGCTGTTGGTCACCCTGTCGATGTTTATGGGTCTATTGGGCGGTTACGGCATTAGTGCCATCACCAATGTGCTGCCAATATCGGAGTATCTGTTGGGTATTCAGTATGCGTTTATCCCATTCTATGTGTGGTACTCGTTTATCAAGACCATCGTCTTCGCCTTTGTAATAGCCAGCATGGCTTCGTACTACGGCTATTACGCACGAGGAGGTGCATTGGAAGTAGGTAAAGCCAGCACTAAAGCCGTGGTAAACAGCAGTATAGCAATCCTGCTACTCGATGTAGTATTAACCAATTTAATGCTCAACTAAGATGATTCAAGTAAAAGATATAGTCAAGAGTTTTGAGGGGAATGTGGTGCTCGACCACGTTTCAGCAGACTTTGAGGACGGCAAAGTGAACATGATCATCGGTCAGTCGGGCTCGGGAAAAACCGTACTGATGAAGTCGATGATTGGTCTTCATCAGATTGATGCAGGTCAAATCATCTTCGACACCCGTAATGGACAAGAAAACCTAGCGGAGATGAAAGAGAAAGAGGTACGCATATTGCACCGCGAGGTGGGTATGCTATTTCAAGGCTCGGCATTGTTCGATAGCATGACCGTCCTAGAAAATGTGATGTACCCGCTGGAGATGTTCTCGCAGATGAGCCGCGAAGAGATGGTGGAGCGTGCGCGCTTCTGCCTACAGCGTGTGAACATGCCCGAGCGAGCTTTCTCGCTGATGCCCAGCGAGATAAGTGGCGGTATGCAAAAGCGTGTGGCGATTGCCCGAGCCATTGCACTGAATCCTCGTTACCTCTTCTGCGACGAGCCAAACTCGGGACTGGATCCTAAAACCAGTCTAGTGATTGACCAACTCATCCAAGACATTACACAAGAGTACGGCATCTGCACTATCGTCAATAGCCACGACATGAACTCCATCATGGAGATTGGCGATAATATCGTGTTCCTTCTCAACGGCGTCAAAGAGTGGCAAGGTAGCCGACATGAGATTTTCCATGCAGATAATGAGGCACTTAACAATTTCGTATTTGCTAGTGATCTCTTTAAGAAAGTAAAAGCAACAAACCAATAATACGCAAATAACCAAGTTATGAGACGCTTGATCTATATTCTGCTACTGGCAATTAGTGTAACGTTGGTCGCACAGCAAAGACCATCGCGAGTGCCTGCATACCCAGGAGTAATCGAACGTGTACAACCCAATGGCGACACCATCTATGTGCGTCTGCATGGCGATGAACATAAACATTGGATGACACTAGAAGATGGGAAAACGCTAGTAACAGAAAACAAAAAGGGGTATATCTGCTACGCCAAACAAAAGAAAAATGGAAAGGTAGTAGCCACATGCAGGAAAGTGAAACAAGAAAAAAAATAAACACATGAAAAAGATAGGATTAATTGTAGCGTTTTGCGCGATAATGGGCTCCGTATGGGCCATACCAGCACGCCGCGGCGCCATTGTAAGAACCCAGCCAGATGGAAGTGAAATAGTTGTATATCAACATGGTGACGAGTTTTTCCATTGGGAGACCAACGAGAAAGGCGAATGGCTAACACTGGATAAAGATGGATTCTACCAAGTTACAGAAGCATTGAGCAAAGAGGCTATTGCAGCCAAGCGAGCTGCATCGCCTTTGCATATAGCCCCCAAAGAAGAGGTGGCCACACCTCTAAATATAGCACCAAGAGGTTTGATTATCTTGGTTAATTTTGCGGACTTAGCTTTTACAGAAACGATTGAGGAGATGGATAGTATGCATAATGCTAAGAACTACACACGCGATTATGAGTACGTCTATCGTGGAAATACCTATCAAGTAAGCTCAGAAGGCTCTGCAAGACAGTACTTCTATGATGCATCTTTTGGGCAATACAACCCACAATTTGATGTGATTGGTCCCGTAACCGTAAGTAGGGAATATGCTTATTATGGCAAAAATAATGTTAATACGCAGTTTGATCAACGACCATGGGAGATGGTCAAAGAAGCATGCGTGATTGCTGATACCCTATTGGATGTTGATTTTACGCAATATGATAACGATAATGATGAGATTGTGGATTTTGTTTACGTGATTTATGCTGGATACGGAGAGGCTGATGGTGGTGGAGCCAATACCATTTGGCCACACTCGTATCAATTATCTGCTGCCGGTGCATACTGCCAAGTGGATGGTGTACGCGTTGACCTATATGCATGCGGCAATGAGATCGACTACTATACAAAAAAACATACAGGTATTGGCACCTTCTGTCATGAGTTCAGTCACGTGTTAGGTTTACCCGATTTATATACCACCGAGGGACAGACCCACAAGACACTAGGAGAATGGTCTATATTGGATTATGGACCATATAACAACGATGGCAACACGCCACCAGCATACTCTGCATATGAACGTTTCTTCATGGGATGGCTGACGCCAGAAGTCATTGTGGATTCAGCGAACATCCGTCTAGAGGAGCTGAACAGCAGCCAACGCGCCTTATTGATCTCTACAGAAGATCAACACAACCTCATTGGCAACGATCCTAAATCCACTAGATTCTATCTTCTTGAAAATAGACAACAACAAGGCTGGGATACCTATCTGCCTGGACACGGATTAATGCTGACATACATTCAATACAATTACAACAAATGGTTCCAAAATACGGTCAACAATACAGCCAAGAGCATGGGAGTAGATTTGATAGAGGCTGACGGAAAGACTCCAAACTCATCAGGTACTGGCTATTTGGGCAAAGCAACCGACTTGTTCCCTGCTGGTGCTACATCTTATACCCAAATCACTGACCACGCTATCGAAGATATTGAAGAGATTGATGGCGTAATTCACTTCAAGTACAGAGGAGGTGCTATTGAGACCGATGTAGAAAATATTGAGATGCCAACAAGCGTGATTGCTATCTATAATATTTTAGGGCAAAAGCAATCTACCACAGATATTGAGTCGCTGGGATCTGGCACATACATCGTAGTAACAACAACTGGTACACGAAAAATTATTCGATAAAAATGAAAATCATTTCGTACAATCTGAATGGCATACGCAGTGCCATCAATAAGGGACTATTTGAGTGGCTTGAAACAGAACAACCCGATGTGTTTTGTATTCAAGAGAGCAAAGCACAACCCGAACAAATTGATGTAATGACCATGCAAGAGTTGGGGTATCAAAGCTATATCCACTCGGCTGAGAAGAAAGGATATTCGGGCGTGGCTATCTTCACGCGCATACAGCCCGACCGTGTGGTGGTAGGTATGGGTAATCCAAAGTATGACTGCCAAGGTCGCGTTATTCGTGCTGACTATGGAGATGTAACCGTGATTTGCGTATATATCCCTTCAGGAGAAGCAGAAGGTCCAAAATACGAATATAAGATGGAGTTTCTAGAAGACTTCTTGGAATGGATCAAGGAATTGCGCAAGGAACGCCCAAATATCGTAGTATGTGGCGACTATAATATCGCACACAAACCTATTGATATCAACAATTGGAAACGCCAAGTCGGTGTCAGCGGATTCTTACCTGAAGAGCGTGCATGGCTAGACCGTTGGGAAGAGAGCGGTATGGTGGATACCTTCCGCATGTTTGACCAAAGTGCTGAGAAATATAGTTGGTGGAGCTTCCGCGCAGGCTCAAGGGCAAGGAACGTAGGATGGCGCATTGATTATCACTGGATTAGCGAACCATTAAAAGAGCGCGTAACGGATGCAAAGATATTAAATGAAATTGTACATTCAGACCATTGTCCGGTAGTATTATGGATAAATTAAGAACAGAACATTTGTTTAAGAAGTACGGTAAACGTACCGTGGTGAATGACGTAAGCATTCACCTAGAGCAAGGCGAAATTGTTGGATTGCTTGGCCCTAATGGAGCAGGCAAGACAACCACATTCTATATGACCACAGGACTAGTAAGTCCAAACGACGGAAAGATTTTCCTCAATGACACGGAGATCACCACGATGCCTGTGTATCGTCGTGCGAAATTAGGTATTGGTTACTTGCCACAAGAAGCCAGTGTATTCCGCAAGATGACAGTTGAAGATAATATTCGCTCCGTTTTGGAAATGACTACCTTTACCAAAGAATACCAAGAGGAGAAACTCGAACAACTCATCAAGGAGTTTAACCTAGGTCATGTACGCACGAATATTGGCGACCGTTTGTCTGGTGGCGAGCGTCGCCGTACTGAGATTGCACGCTGTCTGGCTATTGAGCCCAAATTTGTGATGCTCGACGAACCATTTGCCGGTGTAGACCCTATCGCCGTGCAAGAGATTCAGGATGTAGTATGGAAATTGAAAGATAAAAATATCGGCATTCTCATTACAGACCACAATGTGGATGAGACACTCATGATTACCGACCGCGCTTACTTGCTCTTCGAGGGAAAAATTCTATTCCACGGTACACCCGAAGAGTTAGCAGCGAACCCTATTGTTAGAAAGAACTATCTCGGTCGCGACTTTGAGTTGAAGAAGAAAAATCGTGTTGAAGAATAAGTGGTTCTACATATTAGTAATCGCACTGCTCTGCAGTTCATGCCAAAAAGAGGTTGAGTTAGATACTGTGCGTTTGGTAGAATGTGCTCCTATGCCCCACCCTGTAGCAGCTAGCACATGGTTTGTTTATGAGAATTATATCTACCTCTATGGGGGACGCAACGAGTATGGAAGTAGTCAAAACGACCTTTGGGAATACAATACAAAAACCGATACTTGGCGGGAAATCTATACCACCTCTTCGCCGAAAGCACGTGTGTCTGCAAGTTCCTGTGTAGTAGGCGATTGTGCATATATCGGATTGGGATTCGAGGGTTATGTACAACGCGATAGTAGTTACCTCCGCGATTTCTGGCAATACAATCTCAAAACACGAAAATGGAAACGTCTAACTGATTTCCCTGCCAACACCACAGTCAAGAACTGCCTCTTTGCCACCGATGATGCGATCTACGCCACCTTCGGATTTAATCGCGAATTTACACAAGATATATATCGTTATGATATTCAGGAGAATACATGGACAAAGTTGGACGTTTCCGCTCCCTGTAGTGTACCTCGTGCGATGGATGTTGTAGGAGCGACCTGCCAAGGACGTCACTTTGTGGGAACGGGCTTTAACCATGGCAGTCTGCGCTTCTGGGCAGAATGGGATCCAGATAACCGACAATTGATTCCACGCAAAAAAATATTAGGTGCAGGACGCAATGCTGCTGTTTGCTGTGCCACTGATGACTATGTCTATCTGGCAGGTGGACGCCACTATGGCGATACGCTCACCACAGGATTTTTCTACAATACCATACAACGCTATAGCCCAAAACATGACCTTTGGGAGTATGTAGGCAGTATGCCTTATGAGGCAGAAAATATGGCAATGGCAAATGTAAACGGTCAGATATTCATTGGGTTAGGAGAAAAACCTGATGGAAAAATACAAGATTATTGGTACAGACTTGAAGAATAAACAAGCAATAGTGGTATTGATTTGCATGTGGGCAAGCAGTTTGTTCGCACAGCAGTGGGATTGGTGGCCATTGACTATCAACGACACTACGCCTGGTGCAGATACAATTCAGTACCACGCCTACGTATCTGTTCTCGCGTCTTCTGGCAACAAAGCCCCATTCTTGTTGCGTGCCAATCAGCATGGCAATATCGCTCAAACACCCTATAGTAGCAATTTCAGCGCAGCTGTCATCAAGCCCGCCACTTGTCCTACACGCTGGTGGGATTACGATTTTGCTGTCCAACTAACAGGACAAACAAACACAGATCCTAAGCGACACTGGGGGGATAATATCATCTATCCAACCACAATGATTACAGGCTATTTTGAGCAGTTGTATGCCCATACGCGATTGTACGTAGTGGATATTACAGCGGGTATCAAACCTATGGTATATGGCTCACAATCACGCAGATTAAGTATGGGTGGATTGCTATTTTCTGGCAACGCGCATCCGATTCCTCGCATCACAATAGGCATAGAAGACTATATTCCTTTCCCTGGATTGTTTGGATATTTTGAGATCAAAGGCGGAATAACCTACGGATGGCTAAGCGAACAAGATACATACGTGTATGAAAGCAATATTTTTGTAGACGATGTAAAACTACATCATAAATTTATTGGCCTTCGTGTAGGTGGTCGTCTGCCCGTGACACTGGCTTACGAGATGCACCACGCAGCACAATGGGGAGGATATAAGCAACCATTGTATAGTGGAGAGCGAGTAGTGGACTATGGCAATACCTTCGCGGATTTCTTAAATGTCTTTCTCTTCCGTTCGGGCGGTATCAGCATGAGCGACCAACTCAATGCACAAGGCAATCATATTGGTGTTCAAGAACTTGCACTAACTTACAAACAACATGACTGGCAAGTGCGAGCATACTGGCAATCCATATTTGAAGACATGAGCGCAGCATTTATCGGATTCGGTATGAATGCCGCAGATGGGTTGTGGGGATTGAATATCCAACAAAAGCAATGGCCTTTTATCAATGAATTGACCTACGAGTTCCTTAATACAACTAGTCAATCAGGCCCCATTCACGACAAAGATGGCTTAGTGTTTGCAGGACGTGATTCATACTATCACAACTCGGCCTATCCAGCAGGTTGGACCTACTTCGGAGCGATTATCGGCAATCCATATATTCAAGTAAAAAATAGTCGTGTGCGAGCACACTTCGTCGGATTTAGCGGTGATATCTATGGATTTAAATACCGCGCAATCGCCTCATATGTAGATAATTATGGAGTGTATCAAAATGTTGTACCAGACTTTACATACGATAGATACAGCAACAACACCTCTTTGCTGCTTGAAGTTAGCCGACAATTTGAGAAAGCATGGGGATTGGAATTCTCAGTAGCACTAGCAGGCGATATCGGCACACAATATGGCAATTCTTTCGGCGGATATCTCCGAATAGCAAAGACAGGTTTAATTACAGCATATTAACAAAGCTATACCAAAGGTATACTAAGCCTATACAAACATGCAAGACAACCAACTACATATCATCATGCCCGTCAAGGACTCTATCGAAATGACTGAAAGAGCCATTCGTGCTATCGTACAAAGCGGATATACACTACATATATATGATGATAACTCACTGATAGAAAATGCCAAACGATTGGATACATTAGCAGAAGAACTACCTATCCAAGTCATCCATATCTCTGATCTGACAGACCATCCCTCACCCAACTACCGATTGGTGTTGCAACACTCGCAAGAACAGGCATTGGCAGAAAACAAGCATTTGGTAATCGTGGAAAGCGATGTGATGGTACAAACTGATACGCTCAATCGTATGTTGAAAGAAGTAAAACAGGGCGTTGGTATGGTGGCTGCCGTAACGGTGGATGAGGATGGAATCTACAATTTCCCATACCACTATCTACGCAACCTGCGATATCGATTCATGGCAAAGAAGACTGTTGCGACAAAAAAGCGTTTCTCATTCTGTTGTACCCTATTAACCAACGAATTGCTACAAAAAGCTGATTTCCAACTATTAGATCCTACAAAAAACTGGTATGATGTGACTATATCGCATTGGTCAGTACGCTTGGGATTGCGCAACTTGCTCATGCTAGACAATAGTGTCCTGCATTTCCCTCACGCTTCACGTCCTTGGAAACGACTCAAGTACACCCATCCCCTTCGCTACTATTGGCGTAAGTTTACGCAAAAATTAGACAAGATATGATGCCCTTTAAGATATATAGTTTGCTACTTGTGAAGAACGAAGCGGATATTATCCGCTCATCTCTCATGTCCGCCGTCCAATGGAGCGACAAAGTGATTGTCATGGACAATGGTAGCACAGATGGCACATGGGAGATTGTGCAAGAATTAGCAGCCCAGGACCCTCGAATCGTGGCATTTATGCAATATACAGGAGGATTTCATATTGGACTTCGCGCAAAGGCTTTTCGTGCCTTCAGAAACGAATTGACTTGCAACGATTGGTGGTGCGTGCGACTAGATGCAGATGAGTTTTTCAGCGAAGATCCACGCGCTTTTCTCGCTAGCCTTCCTAGAAAATACAATGCAGTTAAAAAACTGAGCACCGACTATATCCTGACCAAAGAAGATCTAGTCTCACATACTTTTACAGGCGACTTTGAGCAGGACCGCCAATATATCACGCACTATTGGCCCGAAAAACGCAAAGAGCGCCGATTTATGCGGCATAGCCCATGGCTCATCTGGAGTGAGAAATGGCGATATCCGCACCCAATAGGTCGAACAGCCAAAAAGTGTATAGCTGTTGACCATTACCAATATCGTAGCCCACAGCAGATGGAGAAGCGTTTTCGTACCCGTCAGCAAGCCAAGAAAGATGGCTGTGGGTCATTCTTACACGAGAACGGAACAGATTGGAGAGATTATTTATGGAGCAATCAGCAGTTAGATAAAAGAACAATGCTGTTAAAGCAATTACCGGAATTATTTGCTCAATCTTCTGATATTCTATATCAAAAGCGCAACACGATTAAAGTAGTGTTGGACGAATATGTAGTAAAATCCTTTGCCGTACCATCGCCTTTTAAACGAATAATATATAGTATCTTCAGTAGCAAGGCTAGACGTTCATTCATTTATGCGCAACGATTGGGCAATATGACACCTAAGCCAATTACCTATATTGAGACGCGCCGACATGGGGTGCTATATGAAAGTTATTATATCAGTCAACTATCCCCTTGTACACATGTCCTTAAGGAGGTGATTAAAGATAAGAATTTTCCAAATCGAGATGCTATTTTTGCCGCATTTGGACGTTTTACAGCCCGATTACATGAGCAAGGAATGCTACATGCAGACTATTCGATGGGCAATGTGTTATTTGAGCCCAACGAGCAGGGGGCAGACTTTCAATTAGTGGACCTGAATCGTATGCGATTTGGAAAGAAAATCAACTGCTATAAAGGTTGCCAAAACTTTGAGCGAATTGATACTGACACACATGCGTTATCCGTTATTGCTCGGGCATACGCACAAGCGAGAGGATTCGATGAAGAAGAGTGTGCGCGATTCGTGCTGAAGATGAGATGGAGAAAACACAAGAAAAACTAAGATATTATGCCAAACAAGTATCTGCAGATTGTTGAGAAAATCAATTATTACCTCTTTGTGGTTGCCATTTGTATGCTACCATTTCCTACACGTATATCACTATACGCATGGGAGCTATGGCTAATTAGTTGGCTATTTGAAGGTCGTTTCCTGCGTAAAGAAAATATCCAATGGCACAAAGGTTTGATACCTATTTTCATGTGCGTAGTATGGGTATTGTGGGAACTTATTTCTTGCGTATGGGCAATAAATCAAGAAGATGCTATCAACATGGTTGTTAGACACTTGTCGCTAGTCATGATTATACCTATTGCTATATGGGGTGTTAACGATCAATATGATTTTTGGAAAGCAGCCAAGTGGTTTGTTATCAGTTGTATCTCATCGGTATTTATATATGCGATATACTTATATGTCATACAACAATGGGGATATCTGCACGAGCACCACGAACTGCCAGAATACGTGAGTACATGGCAATATTTTGGAGATCAAATATCTTGGACAAAGCACCGATTATACTATGGAACAGTGCTAAATCTAGCCATTGTTGCATTGTTGCAGATTAGGATTCCCTTGTTATCAACCACAAGAAGAAAGAAAACAAATATGCTATTCTTTTCTCTTATGTTGATTATCTTGGTTATCGGAATCATATTAAGCGCTTCACGCGCAAATATGCTAACTCTACTGGTTGTTAGTGCAGTAGGAATCATTCAACCCTTGCGAGGAAAGACGAAAGCACTTGTCACATCATTGGTGGGAATAATGGGAATTACCATGTGTGCTATGCTCTTCAACCTGCACCCACGTTTCGAGCAAATCGAACTCGAACATATCACAGAACGAGATTCCTACAAGATTCATGAGATTGAACCCCGCATCAACATCTGGTATAGTGCCTTACAAACGCCTGAGGACTATTTCTGGCATGGTGTAGGTGCAGGCGGTAATTCGGAATATCTAGTACCTATATATGCTGAACATGATTGGGATAAGTTTACCGAGCGCCAATACAACGCCCACAACCAATACATCGGCGAACTGATTGACCTAGGTATTTTTGCAGCCATCTTCTTTCTTCTTATTTGGCTACTCTACCCTCTTTGGTTTAAAGGACGATTGCGACAATTTGCTTCGTTGGTTGTGCTAACGATAGCGCTTAACATGTTGACAGAAAACATGTTAGACCGCATCGAAGGTGTGATTATCACATGTGTAATCCTAGTAACTACTGCGCTTCTCGCTCGAGACCAACTCGCAAAGTAAAGAGCATGCCTCGTGGGATATTCAACACCATCGCACGGCGAGCGCGACCCATATCCTCATCAAAATTAAACTCAAAGAGTTCGGTTCCAAAATCGTAGATGTTGTAGCACATTAACTCGGCTTCAAAAGGAACTTGACGAACATATCCTCTATAGCGCAGACGAACGTCTATATTAAAGAATGCGTCTTTGCG
Organism: Paludibacteraceae bacterium; assembly: GCA_045124995.1. Lineage (GTDB taxonomy): Bacteria > Bacteroidota > Bacteroidia > Bacteroidales > Paludibacteraceae > Colicola. The sequence continues at coordinate 14,299 of JBGVMY010000001.1, forward strand.
TTTGCCGAAGTGATATGCAGAAAGATTGATTCCCTTGGTATCTGCATTATACACAGCCAATTGCGTATTGCCTTTTTCATCGGTCATAGCCAGCGTTCGGAAATTAGTAATAGGTGTTCCATCTTTGAACTTTCCATTCAAATGAATTCCCCAATTAGGCGTGATATTATATCCAAACTGAATACGTGCTATGAACGAACGGTCCTGATCTACTCGACCTGATGCTCGGAATGCACCATCCGTATTTTTCTCGTTCAAGAACGTATTCGGATTAGCCGTTGATTCCGACAAAATGCCGATATTATTGCTCTGAACACCATTGCCTAGTGCCGACAAACCACTCATTAAATACGATTGCCAACTCAGGCTAAAGAATACTTTTCTACCATTATACGCATACTTTACTACGTTCGATAGATACAATGGTTTATTGGTAAAGAAATTATTGCCCAGTAAATCTTTGTTCTCATATCCAACCACATAATGCTTTTCACCAGCTTGTTCAAAGAACAACTGATTCGTCACATCCCAAGCCAAACCTTTATCCGTGCAAGTAGTGGTATGTTGCTGATAATAGCCATACTCATCAGGAGTTTTATCATAGTAGGTCATCCATAGGTCGTAATAGAAACGCATACTTTGCAGCAAACTAATCTCATGTCTGCCTAACGTAAATTTAAACGGTATATCCAATACCACATACGATGGTTGACGCAGGTATTTCTGCCAATGATGATAGCGTCCGCCTGTTGTGGTTAGCAGTTCGCCTGTTGCCGTATAACATACCTGCGCATTCATATAGTCATCCGACATAAAACGTATATCATCCCAGGTGTATGTACCACGATGTTTGCCGAGCGATACGGTCATCTCAAACCAATCGTGTGGCTTCATATATACCGCCGCTTTCATCAGCCAATTTGGTGAAACGATACTTTTTCCGCCACTAAGCAACACACCATCCAATGAAACGCCCAACAAACCTTGCACCTGCAACCATGGTTTCACCCATTTCTTGGCTTCCACCGTCAACGCATTCTCCAGCAGACCGCTGGTAAAAGCTTGGGACTGCCAATGATAGGTACTCAACGCAGTTGGCAACGAATCGTTATAACGTTGGTAATAGGTACTTGTAGTCCATTGTTCTTCAGAAGGAGACCAATGCAATAGCGAATTATATGCATCCAACTTTAGATGCATCCATGGCAATATCTCATAGTCATAGTTGACTGCCCAGTTCAATTCGTTCAGCTGACCATCTGCATAATAAGGCTCAAAGCCCTCGCCATCTTGGTCAATCAAGTTGCGTGAGAACGATGAATCACGTTTGGCAATGTCGGATAAAGCCCATGTTATACCCGTTGTCAATCGATGACGCTTACCTACATGCTTCTTGCCATATACCGACAAGCTATATGCCTCTAGATGAGCCACCTCATTCTCGTTATACACAAACTCCGAGCCCCAATCGCCACGAGCATTCGCAGAAAACAAATAATACAACTGATCTACCACCTTATTTTCCTTCATAGGTAATTCGCCATCTAACTGAACTTGGTAGAAATCAGCATCATACATTCCTGCTGTTCCTTTACGGTCGAAATAAACCACACTACGTTGACCCATATTCGCATAAAGGTGTTGGTGGTATTTTTTGCCGAAAGCGGATATACCGTATCCAGCTTCCAACTCACCTGCTCCGCGCATAAAAGCACGGCGACTAAGGTCGTTTCCTGGCATATTGCGCTCCGAAGCGGACTTGTGGAAGAGGTTAATCAGCCACTTCGTTCCCGCTGATACCTCATTGCCCACACGACCTAGATTATATGTTACTTGAGCTAAGTTTCTACGCACAGAATCTGTTTGCAAAGACAATATACCATTATGATAGTCAATGGCTAGACTATGATCATTCATATCTGCATGATAGAGCGAACTACCCACTTGAAAGCGGCTGTCTATTCGAAAACCATTGATATAATATTTATTCCACTTGTAGGGGTTACCGGCTATCGAGAATAGTTTTTGATCGGGCATATTCCATTCTCCTGTCGTTTCCGCCTCATAAAACACATTATCGGAACCATTATCCAAAAAGTGAACCAAATCGTTCGTCACATACCACTCGCGAAAGAAATCGCTAGCGACACTGTCCACCCCAAAAGATGGAAAAACCTCAGCACGCACCAGCGTACCGAGGCAAATACCCATTATCAATAAAATAGTCTTTTTCATATAATCTAACTTCTAACCGCGCAGCGGTCTAATCTCTAACAGCCGTAAACGGAGTCCCCAACAAAGCTTGCGTAATGGGGTGTCAGGCGGTCTATCCAAACAGATTCTTAAAGAAATTCTTCTTATCGCTAGCTCCAGGACGTACGTTCTCGCTTTCCTTGAGTTTCTCAATCATTTTCTTTTCCTCTTTGTTGAGTGCTTCTGGGATATATACGCCCACGTTGATAAGCATATCACCTGTGCCATACTGACGCGCATAGTTATCAATCAGGGGCAAACCTTTGCCGCGCATGCGTAGGACTTTGCCTGGTTGTGTACCCGGACTGATGGTAATCTTCGCCTCGCCCTGCAAGGTAGGTATCTGCACCTGACCACCCAAGATGGCCGTTGGCATATCCAACAGGAGGTTATATACAAGATCGCCGCCGTCGCGCAAGAAGTCTTTATGCTCTTCTTCTTCGATGAGGACGAGCAGGTCGCCGTTCACGCCGCCGTGAGGGGCTGCATTGCCCTTACCTTGTACAGGTATCTGCATGCCGCCTGCTACGCCCGCAGGGATATGAATCTCGATGATTTCCTCCTCGCGAACCACGCCTTCGCCTTGGCAGTGCGTACACTTATTCTTGATGATTTTGCCCTCGCCATGGCAGTTCGGACACTCATTTTGCACTTGCATCATGCCAAAGATACTGCGTTGCGCTTGCACCACGCGACCCGTACCCTTACAAGTTGGACAGGTCTCTACATTGCCGTCCGCGCTACCCGAACCATTACAATGTGAGCAGTTGACAAGTTTCTTCACCTTGATCTTCTTGTCCACGCCAGTGGCTATTTCTTCTAAGGTAACGCGCACACGCACGCGCAAGTCGCTACCGCGACGCACTCTCTGACCGCCGCCGCGACTACCGCCACCAAAGAAACTGGAGAATCCTCCGCCGCCCATGCCCCACTCAGAGAACAGGTCACCAAACTGCGAGAAGATATCTTCCATGTTCATGCCACCGCCGCCGAAGCCGCCTGCACCACCCATGCCTGCGTGACCAAATTGGTCATAACGTTGGCGTTTTTTCGCATCCGATAGTACCTCGTATGCCTCCGCTGCTTCTTTGAACTTCTCCTCCGCAGCTTTGTCACCTGGGTTCTTGTCGGGGTGATACTTTACCGCCATCTTGCGGTAAGCCTTCTTTATTTCTTCAGGTGTAGCTGTCTTGCTGACGCCCAACACCTCGTAATAATCTCTTTTCTCTGCCATAATTTTACTCTCCTACTACGACTTTAGAGAAGCGAATCACTTTCTCGCCCAAGGTATAACCTTTTTGTGTGCAATCAATCACTTTACCTTTCTTGTCTTCGCCTGCAGCAAAGGTGGTGATTGCCTCATGCAAGTCGGTATTGAATTCTGCGTCAGTTGTGTCGATTGCTTTCACATCATTGGCTGCCAAGAAACCCACGAACTTGCTATAGATGAGTTCAATACCTTGACGCACAGCCTCGATGTCATCTGTTTTCTCCATCGCTACTTTTGCGCGCTCAAAGTCATCCACGAGAGGGAGCATATCTTTGAATATACGCTCGCCAGCAGTAGTCATGAGCTCGAGTTTCTCTTTGTTGGTACGACGACGGAAGTTGTCAAACTCTGCCATTTGACGCAGTTTGAGGTCTTCCAACTCTGCCACGCGTGCCTCTAGTTCTGCCACTTTGGCTTGCAATGGGTCAGTCTCTGCCACTTCTTCGGCAGCAGTCGCTTCACCGTCATTCACCGCCTCACCGTTGTTTACAGTTTCTACGGTTTCCTTTTCAACCTGATTTTCAATAGGTTGCTCTACATGTTTTTTATCTTTATTCTTTGTCATAGTCTAATTTTATTACTTCGTAATACTATTCTTACAATCTCCGTGCCACACACAAAAAGACTGCCATAATGGCAGAATCAAGAAAATCACCGCCACTATCTCTTGCGTTTATGAATCAAACAGAACAATTATTAAGATTTCATTCCCTTGTCCCTTACTTATCTCCCTCGGGTAAAAGACCAAGGAGAAACCAAAGAAGAACCAAGGAACGACCTAAGAACTCCGAAAGTATAGAAGTGCGTTTTGTTAAGATTAACAAACATATTTACCCACCTTTACTGCTATTGAAACAAGCGCTCTACGTGTGGAATTTTGAAACTTTTCAACTCAAAATTTGCACATCCGCAAATTTTATTGTACCTTTGCAGTCGCAAACATAGTTTGCAGACATAATAAAAGGCGTTTATTGGCGCTTGTTTTGGCTTTTCTGAATCCTGCAAAATTCGTAACCCAAAGCAAGAGAGCGGTAAATGCCCCTTGGTGTGTTTAATTCGTTGTGTGCTCACAACGATGAACATATCGGCGTGGGCATTCATTGTTTATTCTTGTTACAGGGTCTTGCAGGAACCTAGAAAAGGAGAATAAGCAAAAAGAGGTTCCACGCTTTTTGTATATTTATACCAACGGGGCGTTTGGAGCCGATGTCCCTTAGAAGTTGCTCCCGACACAAAATAGGGAAATAATTTATGAAACATGTTCTATGTTCTATTGTTTCGCTATTGGCTATTTGTTTGTTTTCCTTTACAAGTTGCAAAACAGTTCCAGAACCAGTCAACAGGTATTCGTATCATTATCAAGAGGCTACAATTAAGTATTCGTACCCAGAACGCAGTGAGACTCAAATCTTTCCAACCGTTGTAGATTTGGAAATCGGTAGTGAAAAAATTGAATATTCAGAAACATTTACTACTATGTTAGAAATGACGCCTTCGCAATTTAAAAAATTTGCAGAAGCATTAAATAGTCATTTGTTAAACGGAACAGAGCCTCCTTTTGTAAAAAATTGGAAAACACAAGTTGTTGCAAAAGCGGCTATCAAATATGATGCAGATGAAATAGTATCTCCTATTTTTATCGTTAGTCCAAATGAAGATAAAACTGCTGTTACTGTTACGGTAACAGGATATATTGGGAAATACAAAAATTTTCGTAATGCTACTGAAAAAGATATTAAGTTTCTAAAGGAGTATCATTCTAACAACCAATAATTATGAAACGCATTTTATACACATTTATTCTTTGTCTGTGTGCTGTAATTGTTAGTGGACAACGGCGCACAAGTCCTAATGGACAAATAGGAGAAATTCAACATGTTCATGGTGGTACTCAAGTCATATACATTCAACCAGAAAAAGAAAAGGAACTTGATACCGTAAAAGTAAAACCTAAAAAGGAAAAAGTAAAGTTGGTAAAAGACACGGTGAAGAAACAGCCTAAAACTCCTAAAGTGAAGAAAGAATTACCAACACCTTTTATTGGAACCAGTTTAGGTATAGGTTTTGATTATTATCAGGATGTAGCAACGAGATTAAAAGGCAATTGGAGCTTGGATATGGCATTTTACTGCACTGAGAAATTTGCACTTGGAGGATATCTCAAGTACCATTCTATTTCTCAAATATCAGGTGGTTTCCTTTTTGTTCATAACTTCAAAAATCCTAATACTGCATTTTTATGGGGAGTTGGCGTAGATGGTAGTTGTGCTATTTCTCAGCTTGGAGAAGGAGTACACCCCGTATTGCCTTATGCAGAATACAATATAATGAATGATTGGAATTGCGGTGCAGAGATAAGATTAGGCTGTCAATTCAACAAAAACTGGTATATGTGGTTTGATATGTCTCATAAAGATAGTTCCGGGCATTCGTATACAAGCTACAATGATGGCAGCTATAACAATGAACATTTGTTAGGAGAATATAGCGAAACTTATTTATACTCTTATGCTTTGTCTGCATCCATTAGTATTGGCTATAAATTTAATATTAAGAAAAAAAACAAAAAATAGACTTTTTGTAGTATGAAAACAATAAAACATATACTATATATCCTAATTTTCGTTTTAGGATTCACAAATTGTATTCCGTCTGAACATTTTTTAGATAATAAACTTGAAAATGAAATTATGGTTATTATTGATCAAAATGGCGGTTATTTGAATATTGTTGAAGAATATTATATCTTTAAGAGGTCTTCTTCTAGGTATATAGATTTACCAGAAGATGATGACTTAGTGGGGTATGAATTAAATATTGATGGCAAAATATATCCACCTGGAACTTATTTAAGCTTTCCATCTTACGATTCTGAATGGTATTTGGATTATGGAGAAGACAGAAAATACTTCAATTATTCTTCCGATCGCACAATTATCTTTAAAGCTATTTGGAAAGAATAAAACATACGCCACGGACTTCGGAGAACGCAAAGGATGACATTCGCAGAAATTCCATAAGATTGAGAATACACATCTATAAAGAAAATCCGCATAATCGATAGAAAAAGAATCGGTTATGCGGATTGTTGTGAAAATGATATTAGAAAAAATAGGCGAGGAACATTAGGAATATCAGGAATTTGACCTTAATTGAAAATTCCTGATATTCTTAAAATTCCTGAAATTCCCGCCACAAGCGCCGCTTCCGCCATGCTGCGTAATTAAGAATGCAGCATTGATTTTCAGGGAGAAAGGATCTTGGAATCAATTTCTGCGGACTTTTGAGAAGGTATGAGAAAATGTTCGCAGGAAGTCCGTGGAAGAGGGGGGGGGCTTATTCTTTAAGCCATTGATTATGAGAGATAGTGACAATGGAAAGGTGAAAACGGAAAGTTCACAGTCCTCTTAAAAAGGTATAGAGGAGTGGGCAGAATAATATAGTGATCACATAGTTATCTTATAGTAATCATATAGTATGAACCCGTCATGAACCCGTAAAAGGTAGGTAGATGAAAGGGACTTATTGGGTTATAATATCTCCATCACTTCGGAAAGGGATTGGACAAGGTAAGTAGCGCTCTGTCCTGCTGGAATTGGATCTTTGGATTTGCGAATCCATATCTGGTCAATGCCTGCATTGATGGCACCTTGGATATCCGAGTTCCATGAATCGCCTATCATCACCACATCCTCTGCTTGCAAGCCATTCATGCGCAAAGCCTCCTCGAAAATGCGTGGATTGGGTTTCTGGCAACCCACTTCCTCGCTCAACACGATATGCGCAAAGCAGTCACGCAGTCCACTCTTATCAAACTTCTCGTATTGCACTTCCACAAAACCATTGGTCACCACCGTCAGCGGGTATTTCGCAGCCAAATAACGCACCAACTCTTCTGCTCCAGGTAGCAACGAGAAACGCGCAGTGGTCATATTCAAAAAATCCTCACTCAACTGCTCTGCAAGAGCAGCAACCCCTTGCCTCTCTCCTTTAGCCTTTAACCTTTCGCCTACCCTACTTCCGTGCATCAAAGGGAAGAAGAAACGATCAAAACTCAAATATTCTTTAGTTACAAGATCTTTGCCATATTTATCCCATAGCTCGATATTATGCGGCTTATAGAGAGAAACGAATTCTTCGTGGGAAGCAAAATAATCATCAAGATGGTATTTGTCATACATCTCGTGGAGCGCCATTTTAGCTGCCCCAATAAAATCCCCTATCGTATCATCCCAGTCTATAAAAACTGCCTTATATTGCTTCATATTAGAATTCCAATGTGATTTGACCATTGATTAATGGTGTTTTACCAAGGTGCTTATATGCCAACTCAGTCGCCTCACGGCCACGAGGAGTGCGTTTAATAAAGCCCTCTTTGATGAGATATGGTTCATATACATCCTCAATTGTACCCGCATCTTCGCCCATAGCTGTAGCAATGGTATTCAAGCCAACAGGACCACCTTTGAACTTATCAATGATAGTGCTAAGTAGTTTGTTATCAATCTCATCTAGACCAAAAGTATCAATATTGAGTGCCTCCAACGCATAGCGAGCAATCTCCAAGTCAATTGCACCGTTGCCTTTCACTTGTGCAAAGTCACGCACACGGCGAAGCAGGGCATTAGCAATACGAGGGGTACCACGACTGCGACGAGAAATCTCCGCAGCAGCTTTACTGTCGATATGAATACCAAGGAGACGAGCACTGCGCTCCACAATACCAGCAAGGATGTGAGAATCATAGTATTCCAAGTGGCAGTTGATACCAAAACGCGCACGCAATGGGCTGGTTAACAAGCCACTACGGGTAGTAGCACCAATCAAAGTAAATTTATTAAGATCAATTTGTATGGTGCGAGCAGAAGGACCTTTATCAATCATGATATCAATGCGATAGTCCTCCATCGCAGAATAAAGGTACTCCTCAACAATAGGTGATAAACGATGTATCTCATCGATGAAAAGCACATCATTATCTTCGAGTGATGTAAGAAGGCCCGCAAGGTCGCCCGGTTTGTCCAACACGGGGCCAGAAGTCACTTTAAAGCCGACACCTAACTCATTGGCAATGATGTTACTAAGAGTAGTTTTACCCAGTCCAGGAGGGCCAAACAGTAGCACATGATCAAGGCTCTCGCCACGCATGCGAGCCGCCTCTACGAAAATGCGTAGGTTGCTGACAATCTTGGACTGGCCTGCAAAATCATCAAAACGCAAAGGACGCAAGGCATTGTCTTGCTCCTTCTCCGTCATCTGTTGTCTTATATCGAAATCGTTCATGTTCACTAAACTCTAAACAGTAGGCGCAACGCGCCGTCCTCTAAACTCTAAATAGTTGCTTCGCGGAAGGTTTGCTCCAAATCCTCTATCTCGCTGATAGGCTTATCTACTTTTATCTCACCACGGTCAATGATAATCACGCGGTTACACATCTGCTTGACTTCCTGTAGAATATGCGTAGAAAGAATAACAACCCTGCCTTTCGCCTCTTCGCCTCTAGCCTCTTCGCCTAGATTACGAATCAAAGCGCGGATATCCTCTAATTGGTTAGGATCAAGACCCGTGGTTGGCTCATCGAGGATCAATAATTGTGGATCACCAATCATGGCTTGCGCCAAACCCACACGCTGACGGTATCCTTTACTAAGCTGCCCTATCTTCTTATTTGCTTCGCGTTGCAATCCCACGCGCTCTATAAGGTCTTCGACTAATTGGCTATGGGATATTGGTAATTGGCTATTGGTGCGGAGTTCTACGAAAAAGCGCAGATACTCACGGACATACATATCCTCATAGAGCGGATTTTGCTCAGGAAGGAAGCCTACAGACTTGGGCACTTGCACCTCTCCGCTAGTGGCATCCCACACACCCACCATAATCTTCATAAGGGTAGATTTACCTGCACCATTAGGTCCTAACAAACCCACCACCTCGCCATCTCCAATGGTGAGAGATATATCTTTCAAGACATGCTGTTTGCCGATATATTTATTCAAATGTTGGATATGAATAGCCATAGTTGTCCAATTTGCTTGCAAAGATACTACATTTTTTTGAAATACACAAATATCTATTCGTTATCCAATTCTATGAGTTTCAAGAGCTGTTCCACAGCCTCTTCTTGTGGGATATTTTTTAGCACACATTCTTTACCACGATATAGACTAACTTTACCACGTCCTGCACCTACATAACCATAATCCGCGTCAGCCATTTCTCCAGGACCATTGACAATGCAACCCATGATACCAATCTTGAGCCCTTGCAGATGGGATGTAGCTGCCTTAATCTGAGCAATAGTTTGCTCTAGTTCAAAAAGGGTGCGACCACAACCAGGGCAAGAGATATACTCCGTTTTATACATACGTACACGTGCCGCTTGAAGAATGTCTTTGCTCAAACGCTCTAAGTCTTCCGCAGCAAAATGGTCGTTGTTGAGCACCAACTCTGTGCAATGGTGATCCCACAAGAGGCGACCACATTCAGCTGCCGCATGGAGTTGGAAGAGTGCCCAATCAGTATCGGAATTGGTATAATAAACGGTATGATCTTCGATGCGAACTTGAGTGTCGTGTGCATAGCGAACACTCTGATTATCAGCAAAGTAGTCCACCAATGCTTGGGCTACAGGTAGCTCTTTCTCGGGAGCTTCGCTTAGACTGACGCGAATGGTGTCGCCAATACCATCAGCCAACAATGCACCAATGCCTACTGCCGATTTTACGCGTCCGTCCTCACCTTCGCCAGCCTCCGTCACGCCCAAATGCAATGGGAACATCATTCCCTCTTCTGCCATTTGCCAAACCAAAAGGCGGACCGTAGTAACCATCACAAGGGTGTTGCTAGCCTTGATGGAAAGGACAATATCTTGGAAGTTTTCTGCTACTGCTACACGCAAAAATTCCATACAACTCTCCACCATTCCCTCGGGTGTATCGCCATAGCGCGACATGATTCGGTCGCTCAAAGAGCCGTGATTAACGCCCAAACGGATAGCAGTCTTATGCTCTTTGCAGATATTGAGCAATTGCACAAAACGAGCACGAAGTCGCTGTAATTCAGTCTGATACTCCTCATCCGTATAGTCAATCTGCTTGAACTTACGTGCAGGATCAATGTAGTTGCCTGGGTTGATACGCACTTTCTCCACCACCTTCGCTGCCGCATCTGCCACGTCCGATTGGAAGTGAATGTCCGCTACAAGAGGGGTATTAAATCGATTCGCATGAAGCAGTTGGTGAATTTGAGAAAGGGATTCTACTTCGCGGATGCCTTGGGTGGTGAAGCGTAGGAGCTCTGCACCCGCATCGATACAACGTTTCGCTTGCGCTACACTCCCCTCGATGTCATTGGTAGAAGTGTTGGCCATAGTTTGAATACGAACAGGATGTTCGCTACCAATCAAAAGACCACCCACATTGGTTGTAGTGGTTTGTCGGCGATTGTATGTGAGTTGAATGTTCATAAAAGCCCGAATTTGGTGCAAAGTTACACAAATATTTTGGGATAAGCAATAAAAAACGCTTATTTTTGCACTTTTTTGTCGAAATATTTGGTCATGTCAAAAAAAAGCAGTACTTTTGCACCCGATTTCGTAAGGAAGTATGCGTTTAACGCGGGATTCAGTAGCTCAGCAGGTAGAGCACATCCCTTTTAAGGATGGGGTCCAGGGTTCGAGCCCCTGCTGAATCACGAAAAGAGCAGAAGTCGATGACTTCTGCTCTTTTTTTGTGTCTATCACATGCGTCTAATCCACTGAATACAACGCATCTTTCAACTTGTGCTTGATGTAATGCTCATCGGTGAAGTGTGAACGGAGATGAGGAGTCATCTCAGCATGGGCAAAGAATTTTTGATACTCACGTTTGATATCTTCGCCAAGATTGGGGTCGTGAGGGGTGTAATGGCAGATTGTTTCGGGCGTGTCTTTGGGCTTAAATGCCTTAAAACGAAAGAGATCCTGCATAGTGAGTTTGAACTCTGTCTCACCATTCTCACGGCGACCGCGGTACTTATTGACACCCACAGCCTTCTTGAGCGAAGACATGGGATTGAGTACAGGATTGATGACAATCTTTCGCCCCGCGAAATCCGAACATAGGACATAAAAACCACCTAAAGAACTACCTATCAAGTATTTAACATCGGGATTAGCAGCAAGAAAGTCGTTGATGCGCTTGACAGATTCATCCACAATGTGATTCACCTCGAGCGGACACCACTCGAGGTCAGGGTAGTATTTACGGAAATTCGTGATGGTGTCGGAGTGAATAGACCCCGCAAAACCATGGATATAGACCGCCTTCATTACGCCTTCAATGAGCGGAAAATAGCAGCACGGATGTAGCAATCAAAACGGATGTAGATTTTAGGTTTGCCCGTTTGTTGATCGATAGGAGCATCCGCTTCACCATGCTTGAGCTGCGCTTCCCAACGTTGTTTCCATTGAGCAAGTTGCTTAGGGTCCTTCTGAATCTCTCGGGTTTGTTGACAAGCCTTTGCCCAGTTGTCAATACGCTGTTTCTCAGCACCTTTTGGTGGATTCTTCTTCCAATCACGTGGATTGTGCACCACGTATGCCTCTTGTGCTAATTGCCCAATAACACGTCCTTCTGCATCAAAAACACGTTTACGACGAAGGATGGTTTTGTCCTGCTTACTGAGTTTGCCCTTGATGGTTTCTACCGGGGCGATAAGAACTGTTGTTGCCATAACTATGATAATTATGAATATTGAAATATGAATGTTTGTCCGCTTATTCTCTCGGTAAAGGTCGCTGAATCACTAAGTAATCACTAACTAATAACTAACTAATCACTAACTAATCACTAACTAACGATTCGATAGCGCAAAGGTACTGCTTTTATCTGAGATATGCAAATTTTAGAGAAGAAAAAATGAAAAATGTTGTGTATATAAAGAAAAAGTAGTATCTTTGCAGGCGGAAAGGATAAAACCGCCAATAATCCGCACCGAAGCGTCGGTGCAAAGACATATTGAATATAGCGTTATAAGCCAAACTTGATTACTTGAAACTTCGACAACTTCAATGTAATTTATCTATCAAGCACAAGCCTATGCGCTCACGCTACGGCGTGGGCTTTTGTGTAGATTTTGATAGATAAAGGTAGTCGAAGACCTCAAGTAATCAAATGAAGCGAACGAAAGTTCACGCTTTTTGTATATAATAAGGTATTGGATATAATAAACAAAGAATCAAATAATTAACAACGGAGTGTGCCGAAAATCCAACAAAGAGTAGGCGGTAAAATATTTAGTATTATGAAAAAGATTTTATTTTTTGCATTTATTGCAGTGTCCCTTATTTTTGCAGGTTGTGGTGGACCTGATGCTCCAGGAGGTGGTAATTATGGAGGGGGCTATAATCCTCCAGCAACAACTGGTTATATCCAATTTCAAAATCAAACAAGTGATGCTTATTATGTTGAAGTGTCTGGTTTTGAACCTTTTACACTTGGTGCAAAAAAAACGAAGACATATGAATTTGAAGCGGGTAAATACTATATAACAGTTACTCAAAAAGATGGATATCTTTTGTGGCCTACTGTAAAGGAAGGCACTGCAACAGTTCGTGTAGGAGAGACAACAGTATTTTATTGGAACTAACAAAATTTGATTTTTTTATTCAAAATAAAAATGCACTCCGTTGGGAGTGCATTTTCTATATTATATATAAGGTGTAACCTTACATCACGATATTGACAATCTTGCCTGGAACGACGATGACTTTCTTTGGAGCGGCGCCGTTGAGTTGTTTAGCGGTCAGCTCGTGAGCCATGACAATCTTCTCAACCTCCTCGCGTGGAGTGTCCTTTGCCACCTCAATCGTGAAGCGCACCTTACCATTGAACTGAACAGGATACTTCTGTGTTGCTTCAACCAAATACGCCTCGTTGCACTCAGGCCACTCTGCATGGCAAACAGAACCTGTTTCGCCACAGAGATGCCATGCTTCTTCTGCAATGTGAGGAGCATATGGAGCGAGCAAGATAGCGAAGGTCTTGAGGATCTCGACCTTGTTGCACTTAAGGGCTTGCAACTCGTTTTGCGCAATCATGAAGGCAGGGATAGAAGTGTTGAATGAGAAGTTTTCAATATCCCAAGTAATCTTCTTGATGAGTTTGTGCAAGCTGCGCAACTCCTCTGCTGTTGGTTCATCGTTGGAGAGGGGCTCGAACATGTTCCACCACTTACGCAAGAAGCGGTGTACACCATCAATACCATTGGTATCCCAAGGTTTGGACATCTCGAGTGGGCCAAGGAACATCTCGTACAAGCGCAAAGTATCTGCACCATACTTAGCCACTACATCGTCTGGGTTCACCACATTGAACATAGACTTGGACATTTTCTCCACTGCCCAACCGCAGATATATTGCTTAGGAGCCATTGGGGTACCGATATATGGATTATCCTCGATAGAAGTGCCGTCTGCAAACACAAACTCAGCGTTCTTAAACTCAGGCATCCAGTTGCGGAAGGCATCAATATCCAAGACATCGTTCTTGACGATATTCACGTTCACGTGGATAGGTTGAACCTTGTCTTTGTACTCTGGGTTGTCAATGAGATTATAGCTGATAAAGAGATTACCCGTTGCGCCCTCGCCGATATAGCGATAAACGAAGTTGGAGCGGCCTTGGATCATACCTTGGTTGATGAGTTTGCGGAATGGTTCGTCCTCGCAGATATAGCCGAGGTCGAAGAGGAACTTATTCCAGAAGCGGCTATAGATGAGGTGACCCGTAGCGTGCTCAGTACCACCGATGTAGAGGTTGACTTGACGCCAGTAGTCGTTGGCCTCTTTGCCCACGAGCGCAGCGTCGTTGTGGTTGTCCATATAGCGGAGGTAGTATGCCGAAGAACCAGCAAAGCCAGGCATGGTGCAGAGTTCGAGTGGGAAGACAGTGACATTGTCAATCAGCGACTTACTAACCACTTCGTTCTTGGTAGTATCCCAAGCCCAGAGGTCAGCGTTGCCGAGAGGTGGCTCGCCGGTGGTGGTAGGTTTGAAGTCAGAAACCGCAGGGAGTTGGAGTGGCAAACACTCTTCAGGGAGCATGTATGGCATACCCTCTTTGTAGTAAACAGGGAATGGTTCGCCCCAATAGCGTTGACGGCTGAAGACTGCATCGCGGAGGCGGAAGTTCACTTTCACGCGACCGAGGCCAGTGTTGGTGATATGCTCCTTCATGCGTTGGATAGCCTCTTTCACCTCAAGTCCGTTGAGGAAGCCCGAGTTGATCATGATACCCTCTTTGGCATCGAAGCTTTGTTCGCTGACATCTGCACCCTCAATCAATGGAATGATTGGCAGGTTGAAGTGCTTAGCGAAGGCATAGTCGCGGCTATCGTGTGCAGGCACTGCCATGATAGCACCTGTTCCATATCCGCTTAATACATAGTCGCTTATGTAGATAGGTATCTCAGCATTGGTGAGAGGGTTGATAGCGTATGAGCCCGTGAAGACACCCGTCACGCGGCGGTCAGCAATACGCTCACGCTCGGTGCGGTTCTTCACCATTTGGAGGTATGCCTCCACCTCGGCGCGTTGCTCCTCGGTGGTGACACGCGCCACATACTCGCTCTCTGGTGCCAAGACCATGAAGGTTACGCCGAAAACTGTATCTGCACGGGTAGTGAAGATAGTGAATGGCTCATCTTGACCCTTGATAGCAAAGCGCATCTCTGCACCCTCGCTGCGACCAATCCAGTTGCGTTGAGTCTCTTTGAGCGAGTCGGTCCAGTCCACGCGGTCAAGACCTTCGAGTAGGCGAGCCGCATAGGCACTCACGCGGAGGTTCCATTGACGCATCACGCGTTGCTCTACAGGGTAGCCACCGCGAACAGACAAGCCCTCGCTGACCTCATCGTTGGCGAGTACGCAACCGAGTTGTGGGCACCAGTTTACCTTGGTATCAGCGAGGTACGCGATACGGTAGTTCATCAGGCGCTCTTGTTGCTCGCGCTCTGTGAGAGTAACCCAAGTTGGGTCGGTTTGCTCGAAGCGCTCAATCAACTTGCTGATAGGCTGTGCCTTTTGCAAAGAGGTATCGAAGTAGGAGTTGAACATTTGAATGAATGCCCATTGTGTCCACTTGTAAAAGTCTGGTGAACAGGTCTTTACCTCGCGGTTCCAATCGTAGTTAAAGCCAATCTTGCGGAGTTGCTCGATATAGTGCGCAATGTTCTCCATCGTGGTTTTCTCTGGGTGTTGACCTGTCTGGATAGCGTATTGCTCCGCAGGCAGACCGTATGAGTCAAAGCCCATTGGGTGGAGGACATTGAAGCCCTGCAAGCGTTTGTAGCGGCTGTAGATGTCACTGGCGATATAGCCAAGAGGGTGACCTACGTGCAAACCCGCACCCGATGGATATGGGAACATATCCAATACGTAGAATGGCTTCTTATCGCTCTGGTTACTAACAGCATAGGTGCCGTTCTTATCCCATTCAGTTTGCCATTTCTTTTCTATTTCGGAAAAATTATAGTCCATAATTTTATTGTTTAGTGAACGTACCTTTGGTACTACTGTTTAGTGTTTAGAGGAGCGCTTTTACTTGTTTATATACATTCTCTGCGGTGAAGCCGAGTTTCTCGTCGAGCACTTTGTATGGCGCAGAGAAGCCGAAGGAGTTGAGTCCCCAAACAGTACCGTGCTCGCCTACAAGACCTTCGAGGTTGCATGAAAGACCTGCGGTCAAACCGAAGCGTGCAACACCTTTTGGCAATACTTCTTCTTGATACTCCTTGGTTTGTTGGCGGAAGATTGCCTCAGAAGGTACGCTGACAATTTGCAAACGAACACCCTCTGCGCGAAGGAGTTCTGCGCCTGCCATCAAAGTACTTACCTCGCTACCAGAAGCCAACATCACCACTTGTGGGTTCTCGTCTTTGCTAACTACATACGCACCTTTCTTCACGCCCTCGGCGGAGGTGTTAGGCACACTGGCTACATCTTGGCGAGAGAGGATAAGAGCAGTTGGGGTATAGATATTCTCCATAGCCATCTTCCATGCAGCGGTAGTCTCCTCTGCGTCTGCAGGGCGGAGTACCATCACACTTGGACGACCAGAGTGGTTGTGGAGTTTCTCCATCAAACGGATTTGTGCCTCTTGCTCTACAGGCTCGTGGGTTGGACCATCCTCACCTACGCGGAAAGCATCGTGGCTCCAAACGAACATCATCTGAATCTCCATGAGGGCTGCCATACGGATAGCAGGTTTCATGTAGTCGGAGAATACGAAGAAAGTACCGCAGGCAGGAATGATACCGCCGTGAAGTGCCATACCGATGCAGACACATGCCATGGTGAGCTCGCTAACACCTGCTTGGAGGAAGCGACCTGTGAAATCATTAGGGGTGAGGACGTGAGTATGTTTGAGGAAGCCGTCGGTCTTATCCGAGTTGCAGAGGTCGGCGGAAGATACAATCATATTGCCTACATTCTCTGAGAGATATGCCAAGACATTGGCAGAAGCTGCACGGGTAGCCACGTTTTGCTTTTGTTGGATAAGGCTCCAATCTACGCAAGGTGCTTCGCCACGCATAAAGGTCTCATACTCGTTGGCAGCCAATGGGTTGGCTTGTGCCCACTCGTGGTAAGCCGCATAGCGTTGGTTGGTGATTTCGCGAAGTTCTTCAGCGCGTTTGTCGTAGAGCGCTTGTACATCAGGGAAGATTTGGAATGGGTTCTCTGGGTCGCCACCGAGATTCTTGACAGTAGCCTCGAATGAAGCACCAGACTTGCTGAGTGGCTGACCGTGGGTAGAGGTCTTACCCTCCCAATTCTCGCCTTCGGCAGTCACGCAACCTTTACCCATAGAGGTATGACCAATGATGAGTGAAGGGCGGTTCTTCTCTGCTTGTGCGTTCTTGAGGGCTTGGCGGATAGCCTCTGGATCATGACCGTTGATATCTTGTACGTACCAACCCCATGCCTCGTACTTCATAGCTACGTTCTCGGTGCTGACCTCGTTGCAAAGAGTAGAGAGTTGCACCTCGTTGGAGTCGTAGTACATGATGAGGTTGTCGAGCTTGTAGTGACCTGCCATACGACCTGCACCTTGGCTAATCTCCTCTTGGATACCACCATCGGAGATGAAAGCATAGATAGTAGGATTGTGCACCTCGCCATAGCGTGCGTTGAACCACTTGGCAGCCAAAGCAGCACCTACTGCGAAGGTGTGACCTTGACCAAGAGGGCCAGAGGTGTTTTCGATACCGCGTGCTACGTTACGCTCTGGGTGACCAGGAGTAACACTACCCCATTGGCGGAGTTGTTGGAGTTCCTCCATAGTGTAATGACCTGTCATGCAGAGTTGTGCATAGAGCATTGGTGACATGTGACCAGGATCAAGGAAGAAGCGATCGCGCGCCTCCCAACATGGGTTCTCTGGATCGTGGATAAGGAACTCAGAGTAAAGCACTTGTACAAAGTCTGCACCACTCATTGAGCCACCTGGGTGACCACTCTTGGCCTTCTCGACCATCGCTGCGGCGAGGATACGGATGTTATCTGCCGCTTTTGTCATAAGTTGATTTGAATTCATGATTGTATCTTTAGTTTATTATATGCATTGTTAAAATTTGTATGCGAGGTAATAATTAATTCCCCAGTTTGTATCTCTGCGATAACCAAATCCTGGGATATACCCTGGCAGTGCATCGCCTTGTTTATCAGTACGGGTGATGAGGAATTTTAACCGCACATACCATCCCATTTGAAATCCCTTGTACACCTGCACTTGACATCCCGCCACAATCTCTCCCCAGCAATCAAACTTGTGTTGGTTGTAGTAATCAATATTGGGCAATTGCCAATAATCGCTGTATATCGGTACGTCGGTGATTTGAAACCCTTGGTATGCACCACCAAATCGCAAACCAATCATCAAGCAATTGACATCCACTCCCTTTTTCAAAGCACTCAAATCCATTCCTAAACGAGCGAAGCCACCTTGTCCGCTATAGTTACCACCATCTGCGCTCGTCTCTGCAATAGCATAACCTAACTCTAAAGTAGGATAAAAACGATTTGCCAAGCGCACATTCATCGCTATCTCATAATCTTGCACCTTGCCCTTGGAGCGCGCGAGCTCTAAGACTGGTGTCGCTAAATCCAACTTGAGACTCATGCCTTGATATACAGCTGAATCGCCATACTCGCGCGCGCTCGCGCATAATGCGAGACACAAGAATGATACTATGAGCAATAGTCTATTCATGCAAGTGGATTCGCAAGTTTTCTTGCAAAGCGTTTTCTACGTTGGAGTTGATGATTTGTACACTATCAACACGGAGGTCTGTCGACCATGCGTTGAGAATAGTGTGATATATAGCACAGCCACAAGCCAAACTAACAAAGTATTGGCGTGGTGTATGTTCTACGTACAAAGTATCGGTTTGCATATGATACGTCATTGCAAAGGCAGTAACAATCGAACTTGTAGCCCCTTCGAGTGTATCTTGCGATATAGGGTGGAGGAATAGAGGTAACTGCTTTAGTCCCTTCCTATTGTCTATCAATAGCGAATCTTCTCCCACAATCTGTACCGTGATACTATCCCAAGATGTGTATCGGACATTGTGTTGCGTTTCATTGAGCGAGTCAGCTTGCAAAGTAACATTCATACGCACATTCATATCCTTGCGGCAAGTAGTATCCGCAGTACAAGCTGCGAATATCAAAAAGAATAGAAGGATTAGAATACTATGTGAGTAGAAGTTTTTCATCAGTAATAGTGACTATAGCAATGTTTGTGCTTCAGCTTTGAGTGCTTGCAAGGCTTTTTCATTAGCTGTTTCGCCATTAGTTGCATATGCGGTAATGAGCGTTTTGGCATACTCTAATGAAGTTGTCTCGGCAGGCATCTGTTGTGCTAAGGTGTTGATAAAAGCCACCATCTGCTCACGAGCAGCAAGAATCAGTTGCCACACCTCGTCGCTCACATACACTTGCTGACTGAGGTTGTGATCATACTCCATACGGATGGTACGCATCATGTGCTGCTGCAATTGCAGGATCGTCATCTCCGTGAGATTCACATCCAGCAACATATGCTCTGGCGTTGTACGTTCTAACAAAAGAGCCAAGCGCTCGTATGCTCGCATTCGAAGCGGAGAAATCTCTTTTTGCGACAATCGTTTGAGCTCCCAAAGGCGCTTTTCCGTCTCACTTTTGTAGAACTTGTGCATCACCAACCATGTAGCCAAAAGCACACAAAGGGCAGGCAAGCAGTATTTCAAAATCTCGATCATAATCACCCAAATAAAATTTGGGTGCAAAGTTACAAAAAAAATCGCACATATGCAAGGTTTTTCCTCACAAAATGTGCGATTTGATTTTATATGGGTATTTTTTTACTTTATCATGTCACAGCCCATGTATGGTTGGAGGGCAGCAGGGATGCGGATACCTTCTGGTGTTTGATTGTTTTCCAGAAGAGCAGCCACGATGCGAGGCAAAGCAAGTGCAGAGCCGTTAAGTGTATGACAAAGAGTAACTTTCTTATCCTCAGCACGGCGATAGCGACAATGCAAACGATTGGCTTGGTAGGTGTCAAAATTGGAAGTAGAAGACACCTCTAACCAACGATGTTGCGCCTCTGAATATACCTCAAAGTCATAGCAGAGCGCTGCAGTAAATGACATATCACCACCACTCAATCGAAGAACGCGGTAAGGGAGTTCGAGCTTTTGAAGGAGACCCTCTACGTGCTCGAGCATCTCTTTGTGGCTCGCATCAGAATGCTCTGGAGTATCAATGCGCACAATCTCCACCTTGCTGAACTCGTGAAGGCGGTTCAAACCACGTACATCCTTACCATACGAACCTGCTTCACGGCGGAAGCATTGAGTATAAGCGCAGTTCTTGATTGGGAGTTGCGCCTCCTCAACAATCACATCGCGGTAGATGTTGGTGACAGGCACCTCAGCTGTAGGAATGAGGTAAAGGTCATCGAGTTGGCAGTGGTACATTTGTCCCTCTTTATCAGGAAGTTGTCCTGTACCATAACCACTAGCTTGGTTGACCACTGTAGGAGGCATAATCTCGGTATAGCCTGCCTTGTTAGCCTCTGCGAGGAAGAAATTGATCAACGCGCGTTGCAGGCGTGCGCCCATACCTATATATACAGGGAAACCTGCTCCAGAGATTTTTACACCAAGATCAAAATCAATGAGATTGTATTTCTTCGCCAATTCCCAGTGTGGGAGTTTGTCGTTGTTTGCCAATTGTTCGTCGGTAGCAGTATCCCAATCGCGGATGGCGATGGTACCGTTTTGAGCAAGGGCATCCATCATTGGTTGATTCGCCCAGTTACCCATCTTCACCACAAGGTTGTCCTCAGCACTTCCGCCCTCTGGCACGAGGTCGTAAGGTACGTTAGGAATAGTAAGAAGGAGAGAAGTAAGAGCATCTTCAGCCTTTGCCATCTCTTGCTCGAAGCCAGGGATTGCTTGTTTGAGCGCACCAGTCTGTGCTTTGGCAGCCTCCGCTTCTTCGCGTTTGCCTTGCGCCATGAGCGCTCCAATCGACTTGGAGATCTTGTTCATCTCCGCCGAAGCAGCATCCTTCTTTTGCTGTGCAGCCTTGCGCTCGGCATCGAGAGCAATAACTTGCTCAATAGTCTCAGCAGCATCAGCAAAATGCTTTTTCTCTAAGCCAGCGATAATCGCTGCTTTATTGTCGTAAATTTGTTTTAAAGTCAGCATGCTAATTATGAATTTTGAATGATGAACTTAATTCATAAAAACAAATTTCTCCTGCCAACTGCCGAAGCAATCGGTAGGAGAAACTTTGTTGGAGTTACCCTCTTGCCGATTACGCCTCTGCAATCGGTTGGATGGAAACGTATGATTTGTTGTTACGCTTCTTTTGGAAGCATACGATACCATCTGTAAGAGCGAAAAGAGTGTGGTCAGAACCCATACCGATATTCTCGCCTGGGTTGTGTACAGTACCACGTTGACGTACGATGATGTTACCAGCTTTAGCGAATTGACCACCAAAGATCTTTACACCAAGTCGTTTGCTTTCTGATTCACGGCCGTTCTTGGAACTACCGACACCTTTCTTATGTGCCATATCTCTTAAACTTTGCTTTTAAAAAGGTTAAACAATTAAGCCAAAACGATCTCCTTAACAACGAGATTGGTCAAATCTTGACGATGGCCGTTCAATTTACGATAGCCTTTGCGGCGTTTTTTGTGGAAAACGAGAACTTTCTCTCCGCGGCACTCGTTATCGAGTACTTCGCAAACCACTTTAGCACCCTCTACAACTGGGGTACCTACTTTTACCTCACCGTTGTTGTCAACGAGAAGCACCTTGTCGAATGTCAACTCAGCACCCTTCTCAGTGGTAGCGATGCGGTTAACAAAGAGCTTTTTGCCAGCCTCAACCTTGTATTGGAGGCCTTGCATTTCTACAATTGCGTACATTTGTTAAATGTTTGTTTAATAAGTTACATCGGTCAGGCGAGATACTAAGTCATCGACGTTGCCATACCCAATCGGTATCATCCGTCCCCTCAGCAGCGCTACTTGGGAGCCCAAAAGCCGAAAAAGCGCGCAAAGGTACTGCTTTTTTTTGGATTGACCAAATGTTTTGTGATTTTTTTATAAAAAAAGACCATTTTGTCACAATAGTTGGGACAATTGGAACTACTAAGGGAAAGGCATATCGTGGTCGAATCGCCCAGATTATCTATAATCAAAATACAAATAAAGTCTCGGTAAAGACAGCATAATCACTAACTAATAACTAACTTATCACTAACTAATCACTAACTAATCACTAACTATTGGCAGCTAATTGATAGGTAATTGATAGGTAATTTCAAAGAAGACCTGAGGAGAAATTGGATTTTGCGAAAAAATAAATTGCCTCCGAAATTTGGTCATGTCAGAAAAAAGTAGTATCTTTGCAGGCTAATTTGTGTAAATTCATACTTACAGTTATGTCTATAAAAACGAAAATCATTTTTGCCGTTCTTGTTGTGGCGCTGATGAGTTCCTGCGTATCCCGCAAGCAACTGGCTTATTTCCAACCTATTACAGCCGAGAGCGCTGAAGAGATTAACCAACACACCACCCCTCAACCCGAGCCAGTAGTGAAGGTGAATGACGCCTTGATCATTACCGTAACCGCCTTGGATCCTGAGGCAGCCCTTCCTTACAACCTCGCGAGCGCACCATATGCGACGCCAAATAGCGAGTTTGTGCCCACCGCATCGTCGTATCAATACTACACAGTCGATGCAGAAGGTAATATTGCATTCCCTGTGTTGGGTAAACTGCATGTGGCTGGTTTGACACAAGCACAAGTGATCGAAATGATTCAAGATCAACTAAAAGAGCAAATCGTTAACCCATTGGTTACCATGCGATTCCTCAACGCAAATGTCACAGTACTTGGCGAGGTGAATAATCCAGGTAGTTATCCACTGAACAATGGTAGAATGACCATCTTGGAAGCACTAGGTGCAGCTGGCGACTTGACCCCATACGGTCGCAGAACAAACGTGTTGATCACCCGCGAAAACAACGGCAAACTGGAATTTGCTCGCTTGGATTTGACCAAAGATGAGGTGTTTACTTCTCCATATTTCTACTTGCAACAGAATGACGTGATCGTGGTAGAACCTAACCAAGCACGTTCAACGAGCAACCAAACAATTAGTTTGTGGTTGAGCATGGTAGGAACCGTGGCAAGCGCCTCAACCGTGATCGTATCTATCCTTAGATTAGAAAAATAAAAGACAATAAATCAGCAAGTTACATTAGTATCGAATATAAATAAATATGACACAAGAAACACAAGAAATAGATATCCGCATGTGGATTATGCGCATCGTACGAAATTGGTACTGGATCATCCTCAGTTGCATTTTGTTTGGCGTGCTAGGTATTTATACCTATTTCTCCACCACCGCGAAATATACAGTGGATGCCAAACTCATGATCCGTAACAACGACTCTGAGTCACCTCTCGCTCAAATGGAAATGTTGAGCATGCTAGGTATGGGCGGCACCAAACAAATAGAAGATGAGGTAGCTATCCTTACCTCACGCGACATTCTGACACAAGTAGTGCGCGAGCTGGACCTGCAAAGCGAATACCGCAAAAAGAGAAAACTGAAATGGGAAGGACAATACCCATCAAGAGATCTGGATATCGTGTACCCAGAGATGTTTCTTGACACTACCAAAAAAGCAGTAAAAGTACAAATCAAAGCACGCAAGAATAATTATCTCGTAAAAGTGAAATATGGTCGTTGGGACTTTAGCAAACATAAAGTGAATGACCTTACCCAACCATTCAACACTTGTGCGGGAGATATCGCATTCAAACTGCGCAAACCTATTCAACAAGGAGCAGAGTACTATATCGTCACCCTGCCGATGTTGCCAGCAGTAGATAAATATACACGTTCGATCGTAGCTGCACCATACAAGAAAGAGTCGAATATCATCAATATCTCGACCTCAACGGATATGCCAACACGTGCTATTGATTTCATCAATAAAGAAATCGAGTTCTATAACCTGGATGCTGTGATTGATAAGAATATCATGGCAAGCAATACAGCATCCTTTATCGAAGAAAGACTACGACTCATCGAAGAAGAATTGGCCGTTGCAGAAAAAGCGATGGAGACATACAAGGCCGAACATGGCATTGTAGACCTGCTGACGGAAGCAGAACTCTACCTCCACGAAGGTGCTGAGTATAAGAAACAACTCGCAGAGATAGAAACACAACTGAACTTGATTCAATACATAGCAGAGTACGTGGCAGACGAAAGCAAAAAAGATGCACTCATCCCTGCTAACCTAGGTATTGATGACGAAGCATTGGTTGTCTTGATCTCAGAGTATAACCAACAGATGCTCAATCGTATGCGCGTACAACGCACCGCTACAAGCAGCAACCCTGTTCTTAGCCAAATGGACAACCAACTGGCTGTGCTCAGAGAAAATATCATCACTAGCATCAATAGCGTGAGCAAAAGTTTGAGCATCGCAAAGAAAGATGCAGAAATGCGACAAGGCAAAATCAATACACAACGCTATAACATCCCTAGACAAGAGAAGGAATATATCGAAGTGGCTCGTACACGCGAGTTGAAAGAGAAATTGTATCTCTTCCTCTACGAAAAGAGAGAGGAGAACGCCCTCACATTGGCTTCGACTGTAATGCCAGCAAAAATTATCGCTTCGCCACAAATGGATCCAACAGCCACCTCACCAAACATCAAAATCATCGGAATCATCTGTTTGATCTTAGGTGTGGGCTTCCCTATTGCGGTCATCTATCTCTATCACTTCTTCAACAATAAAATTAGTGATGACTCAAGAGAACTTGAGCGCAAGATTAAGATGCCTTTTGGCGGATTCTTGGTACAAAACCACCATGGCGAACACGTTGCAGTACGAGATGGCGTGAATTCAGTATCCGCAGAACTCTTCCGTTTGCTCCGATCAAATATTCGTTTTATGTTGCCACCTAACACCACCAATCCTGTTATCTTGGTAACATCCAATATCAACGGTGAGGGTAAGTCATATGTGGCTACGAATATGGCTATGTCGTTGGCATTGCTCGGAAAGAAAGTAGCACTAGTAGGTTTGGACATCCGCAAACCAATGTTGGCACAATACCTCAATCTGCCATCACAAGGTTTGCTCACCAGTTATCTCGCTGATAACAACTACTCGGTGGACGACTTGATCATTCCATCCGACACCAAAGGACTAGATATCTTGCCTGCAGGTATCGTGCCTCCAAACCCTAACGAGTTGCTGATGAGCGATCGTTTGGATCAGTTGTTCGTAGAGTTGCGTCAACGTTACGATTACATCGTAGTGGATTCTGCTCCTGTGGCCTTGATCAGCGATACCTTCCAACTCAACCGAGTGGCTGATATGACCATCTATGTATGCCGTGCACGTTATACCACCTTTGATCTTATTGACTATCTCAACCAAGTGAATAAGCAAAAACGCTTGCCAAACATTGTTACTGTGCTCAATGGTGTAAATGCAAGCAAAGCAGGATATGGCTATGGTTATGGCTATGGAGCTAGCAATAGCAAACGCTAACCCCAACTTTTGACCTATTCACTTTCAACTATAAACCTATGATCCTCTGTATAGCCGAAAAACCTTCTGTTGGGCGCGATATTGCTCGAGTATTAGGAGCAACAACCTCGCATGACGGCTATATGGAAGGCAATGGGTATTGTGTTTCGTGGACTTTTGGCCACCTCTGTGCATTGCTCGATCCCAACGAGTATAACGAGCAATGGAAGGGCTGGAACATGTCCTCTCTGCCTATGGTGCCCGAGCGATTTGGTATTAAGGTCACGGACGACAAAGGCGTTCTCAAGCAATTCAATATCATCAAAAATCTCATCGCACAGGCCTCCGAAGTAATCAACTGCGGTGATGCGGGACAAGAGGGAGAGCTGATTCAGCGTTGGGTGTACCAGAAAGCAGGCTGCAAAGTGCCTGTCAAACGCCTATGGATCTCTTCGCTCACCGAAGATGCTATCCGCGAAGGATTTCAGAAACTCAAAGACCAAAGCGAGTACCAGCACCTCTATGAGGCAGGCCTCATGCGTGCCATTGGCGACTGGCTACTCGGTATGAATGCCACCCGTGCTTACACCCTGCGTTTCGCCAAAGGTGTGGGCAAAGACCGCCAAGTATTGAGCATTGGTCGCGTACAAACGCCTACCCTTGCCCTTATTGTCAAACGCCAACATGAAATAGAGCACTTTGTGCCTCGTACATATTGGGAACTCAAGACCCTCTATCGTGATACCCTTTTCTCCGCACAACTGCCTGCCGAAGAGGACGAATATGCTATCACTTCCCTCGAACAAGGACAAAAACTCGTAGATAGCATAAAGGATCTTCCTCTCGAAATCACTTCCGTGGAGAAAAAGAAGGGTATGGAGTATGCACCACGCCTTTTTGACCTCACTTCGCTACAAGTGGAGTGCAATAAACGCTATGGCATGACGGCTGACGACACCCTCAAGGTGATTCAAAGCCTCTACGAGAAGCACGTCACCACTTATCCGCGCGTGGATACTACATTCCTCAGCGATGACATTTACCCCAAGGTACCTGCCACTCTGCGTGGCATACAAGACTACTTCCCACAGGTAGCGCCGTTGCTCCCTCTCAAGGCAGACGGTGGCAAAGGAACACAGAGTTTGCCAAAGTCCAAAAAAGTCTTCGATAATAGCAAAGTCACTGACCACCACGCTATTATACCTACAGGACAACGCCCAGACAACCTCACGGAACTCGAGCGAAAGGTCTATAATATGGTGGCACTGCGGTTTATTGCGGCATTTTATCCGCCTTGCCAAGTGGCAACGACCACTGTCCTCGCGTGCGCGGGCGATATATCTTTTAAGGTGACGGGACGCGAGATATTGGCGCAAGGATGGCGCGAAGTCTTTGCCAAAGAGAAAACCGATGACGAAACCGAAGAGCAGAAGACGCTGCCTGCTTTCCGAAAAGGAGAATCGGGGCCTCACACCCCCCAACTGCAAGAAAAGACCACCACTCCGCCCAAATACTATACGGAGGCTACGCTTCTTCGTGCTATGGAAACTGCGGGCAAGACGGTGGATGACGAGGAGCTACGCGATGCGATGAAGGAGAACGGAATCGGTCGTCCAAGTACGCGTGCTGCGATTATTGAAAAACTATTCCAACGCAAATACATTGTGCGCGAGAAGAAAAATATCCACGCTACCGAGTTGGGAATCAATCTGATACGCACAATCATATCTCCTTTGCTCAAGTCCGCAGAACTCACGGGTATTTGGGAGAAAAAACTCCGTGCCATTGAGCGAGGCGACTATACTGCCCAACTCTTTTTGGACGAACTCAAGCAGATGACCACGCAAGTAGTGCGCGAGGTCAAAGCCGACAAATCGGGTATGCGTTGCCCTGTGTGTGGACGCGGAACGATTATTCGTGGTAAGACGCGCTACGGTTGCTCCCGTTGGCGTGAAGGCTGTACCTACGCCGAGGCGTTTGAGTAGAAAAAACGACTACTTGCACCACACAATAACCATACAATTCCAATCCTAAATAGAACTATTATGAAACAGATTTTTATCCTTTTGCCTCTGTTGGCAATCACTTTGGTAGGTTGCAATCCTACCCCACAAAACAATGAGCCTATGAATAACGAAGTTATCAACGCCATCATGTCACGCCGCAGCATTCGTCAGTATCATGCTACTCCTGTGGCTCGCGACACCATGATGCAGATCATGACCTGCGGTATCAATGCCGCTAACGGTCAGAACAAACAGTCTTGGGAAGTGCGTATCATTGACAACCCAACCACCATGCAACAAGTTCAAGATCTGATGGTTGCGGGCAATCCTAATCTCCCAGCAGACATGCTACGCGGTTGCATGCGTGGTGCGCCAGTGATGACTTTCATTGCTCGTGACCTCGGTTATGATTTCTCAGCGTATGACTGCGGTCTGCTCGCAGGCAATATGATGCTTGCTGCACAATCATTGGGCGTAGGTAGCATCTGCTTAGGAAGCCCTATTCGCTTTATCAACACGGCAGAGAACAGCTCCGAGATTCTTACGCTACTTGGCTTCAGCGAGAACTACGAACTTTGCCTCTGCGTAGGTTTTGGCTATGCGAACGAATCACCCGCAGCCAAACCACGCGACATCAACAAAGTGCAGTTTGTAGATTAAGATTTTTGTTAAAATCTTGCACATGTGCAAAAAAAACATTACCTTTGCACTCGCGTTGATAAAACAACGCTACACAATTCTAAACAATACTAAACAATTCTAAACAATACAACCATGGCAGAAGACAAAAAAATCCCCTCTCCTGAGAAACTAAAGGCCTTGCAATTGGCAATGGCTAAGATTGATAAAGAGTTTGGCAAAGGCGCCATTATGAAGCTTGGCGATGATAAAATAGAAGATGTTCCTGTTATTCCATCTGGTTCAGTAGGTTTGAACCTAGCACTTGGCGTAGGCGGTTATCCTCGCGGTCGCGTGATCGAGATATATGGTCCAGAATCATCTGGTAAAACGACCCTTGCTATTCATGCGATGGCGGAGGTGCAAAAGCAAGGTGGTATAGCAGCTATTATTGATGCAGAACATGCTTTTGATCGTTTCTATGCTGAGAAACTGGGTGTAGATACCGACGAACTGCTCATTGCCCAACCTGACTGTGGAGAGCAAGCATTGGATATAGCGGATGAACTTATACGTAGTGCTGCAGTAGATCTTGTGGTTATTGACTCAGTGGCAGCGCTTACCCCAAAGGCCGAGATTGAAGGCGATATGGGCGACAACCGTGTCGGCTTGCAAGCGCGACTCATGTCCCAAGCGCTCCGCAAACTCACCGCTACTATCAACAAGACTCAAACCACCTGTATCTTCATCAACCAACTCCGTGAGAAGATCGGCGTGATGTTCGGCAACCCAGAAACCACCACCGGTGGTAACGCCCTCAAGTTCTACGCTTCTGTGCGTCTCGATATCCGCAAAGCCAGCCAAATCAAGGAAGGCGACGAGGTTATCGGTAACCAAGTGCGCGTGAAGGTAGTGAAGAACAAAGTGGCTCCTCCATTCAAGAAAACCGAGTTCGACCTCATGTTCAACGAAGGTATCTCCCGCGTGGGCGAGATCGTAGACCTCGGCGTAGAGAATGGAATCTTGACCAAGTCAGGCTCTTGGTATAGCTACGAAGGCACCAAACTCGCACAAGGTCGCGATGCTGCGAAGAATGTCCTCCGCGATAACCCAGACCTCGCAGAAGAGATCGAAAACAAGATCATGGAAGCGCTGAAGAAATAATTTTGAATCAGCAAACCCTCATATTATCCCCAGAGAAAGCTTACGACGCGGAGCAACGCTACCGCGTCGTAAAGCGTTCTATAGACGCTCGCCAAAAGCAACTCAAAGTGCACCTCACCGTGCTCACGGATGAGCATGGCGCACCGCTGCCCAAGGACTCACCTATCCCGCTCTACGAGCCACCGCATTTCCAAGATGTGCACAACGCCGAGCATAGTGTCGCTATCATTGGCGCAGGTCCTGCGGGCTTGTTCGCTGCACTCACACTCATCGAGCACGGTATCCGTCCTATCATCTACGAACGCGGCAAAGAAGTTGCCGAGCGCAAGAAGGACATCGCTACACTCAACCGTAATCTCGGACTTAATGCCGAGTCCAACTACTGCTTTGGCGAGGGTGGTGCAGGCACTTTCTCCGATGGTAAACTCTTCTCACGCAGCAAGAAACGCGGCAATATGCAACGCGTCATGGAGCTCTTCCACCATTTCGGTGGCGATGACCGTTTGTTGTACGAAGCCCATGCCCATATCGGTAGCGACAAGCTGCCAACTATCATCCGCCGCATGCGCGAGTGCATTATCGAACACGGTGGCGAGATTCATTTCTCTACTTGCGTAGATGAATCCCTCTTTAGCAGTCTTATCGCATCATCACCTCATCGCCATATCGCCACTATCTTGGCGATTGGGCATTCGGCGCACGACACCTACCACATGCTTCATGCCAACGGTGTCGCCCTTGCTACAAAAGGTTTCGCTATGGGCGTACGCGCGGAGCACCCACAATCGCTAATCAATAAACTGATGTACCACGACCCATCGCCCGAACTCATTCATTTGGTGGGTAATGCCTCATATTCATTGGTAACGCAGGTGCAGGGCCGTGGTGTCTATTCGTTCTGCATGTGTCCAGGCGGACATATCGTCCCTGCGGGCAGCGCACTGAATAGTTGTGTGGTCAATGGCATGTCTGCCAGCCACCGCAACTCCCCATACGCCAACTCAGGCATGGTAGTCGAGATCCGTCCAGAAGATTTGAGCGAACAAGATCCGCTTGCAGGATTACGATTCCAACAACATCTTGAATATTTATCCTATCAACATGGCGGAGAACCATCTCTGGCTCCAACTCAACGCCTACGCGATTTCGTGGAGGGCAAGGTAAGTAAGACGCTGCCTTCGTGCAGCTATCTACCTGGCACGGTGTCCAGTCGCCTCGACCAATGGCTACCCGAACATATCGGCAAACGCTTGCAACAAGGCTTCCGTGATTTCGACCGCAAATATCGTGGCTTCCTGACGAATGAGGCAGTTATCCTTGGCGTGGAAAGCCGCAGCAGTAGTGCTGTGCGTCTGCCTCGTGACCCAGAGACATTGCAATCTATTTCGACACCTCATCTCTA
The DNA here is from genome assembly GCA_045124995.1 of Paludibacteraceae bacterium. Classification (GTDB taxonomy): domain Bacteria; phylum Bacteroidota; class Bacteroidia; order Bacteroidales; family Paludibacteraceae; genus Colicola. The sequence goes on from JBGVMY010000001.1 coordinate 45,122, forward strand.
TCCTTGTGGCGAAGGCGCAGGCTACGCAGGTGGCATCACCTCCTCTGCGTTGGACGGCATCAATGTCGCCCTCAAAATCGCCGAGCAATATTAAGGCTTATCACTTATAACTCATAGTTTATACCTAAAATTAAGATTTGACTAAACCTGAAAAAGGTTGACCCGATAAATACCAATGCTCCTACTACCGATTTAGGACATAAGTTAGAGAATGTTATTTATTTTGAATTGCTACGCCGAGGAGGCGTAGTGTATGCAGATTACCTTTGCAATCTATTAATCTAAGTGCCATTTTGTCATGAAAACAACTAAATTTATTGAAGAAGCCAAAAAGCACCATGCAAAAAACAATAAATCAGGTAAAGCTGGGTGCTATAGAGGTAGGAGCGATTATAAACACATTCTGCCGATAGATAGTGACACCAAAGAAGCAAAATGGGAAGCTATCAAAAAATATGGATTATTGGATGTTGTAAAACAATATGCAGAACAATATGCAGAAAATGATATGAATTTTTATAATCATTTGCACCATTTAGCACATCACTTGACTTCTTCGCAGATAATGTGTTATAATTTCTTTCGTCCCTTGATAGAAGATCCGCAGAAACTTGCAACTATATTCCATTCGCTAGGAGCAACTTATATACAACCCTCAAAATGTGAATTTGAGTATGTGCCTGACCAGAGAGAGCGAACCAACTATGACTTCTACATAGGTAATAAAGACGCACACATATATTGCGAAATCAAATATACTGAGGCTAATTTTGGTAAAAAATGTGGCGCATCAGCTGAAAGTTGGAAAGATAGAAAGAAATATCTTTATCCTAATAAGTTGAAAAACGAAAAGTTATGGAACGATGAGGTGAAAAAAGATATTCCTCATTTTGTAGATACATGTATGAAGAATTATTATCAACTCTTCCGTAATGCACTTAGTGTGAAAGAAGAAAACGATTATGTATTTTTCATCTGTCCACAAGAGAGCGAAAGTCTCAAGAATCAGTACAATGATTTTATAGGTAAATACATGACGGATTATGGCACAAAGCATGTTCTGTTTGTAACTTGGGAAGACTTAATTAAACATGCTCGCAAAAAGTTCGAAGATAAGAAAGATTTCTTTGATGCATTTGAAGACAAATATTTGAATTTTTAACTCAATTGAGGAAATTTACACAAAAATCTTTTATCGTTTGTTAAGAAAAATGTATCAATCATTAAGATTTGACCATTTTTAGAGCCTAAGAAGCTTTACTTTTTCGTATTAGGGTTTTGTAATTTTCAAAATCACAAAATATGAGAAAGATTATGGTACACAACATCGCGAAAAAATCGCCGAACAAAATTCAAAAAGTCGCTAATTTTCAGAATTCAAATTCGAAGCAGAAAAACTATCTTCCTACTTATGAAGAAAATGTATTTCCTGCAGCGCGCGAAGCTCTCACAAGTGGCAAGTTTCATAACATGTTTATGGCTGGTGACGGTCATGAACTAGAGGACTATACCGACAAGAATGGTGTACTGCACCTAGCACATGCCAAATCGGTATATTCTTCATCCATGCTGGCATATAACTTCTTCTACTGGGTGAGTCCTGAACAACCTCTTGTACTCCACGGTACAACCTACGACAAAGTGTATTTTGAGGTAAAATTCCCGGTTCTTGTTAAAAACTCTAATGGTAGTCGCAATAATAGTCCATCAAACATGGATGTACTGCTCATTAGCGATGATTGCCAAACTATGTTCTGCATTGAGAGTAAATATACCGAGCACTCTCACCACCAAGCAGCTATATTTAAGGATGCGTATTTCAAACCCTCTTGTTACTACAAGGATAATCCATACCGAACTTCTTTTATCCAATGCGCGCTCCGCTACAATGAAAAGAAGAATGGCTATTTCGCTGGTATCAAGCAGAATATCAGCCATATTATTGGTATTACCAACATTTTGCACGATGCAGATGCTTTGGCTTGGTTCAAAGCAAATAATCCATTTATTGAGCCCAAGGTGTTAGCGCAAATCAATCAAAATACCGAGATTATCTTCACCAATTTGTTATATTACCGCTCCGAAATGGGAACAAATATTTATGGTGATATCCATGCAGAGGAGAAAACCTATACGTATCTCCTCGCAGAACTACTATTTGAACACTTCGAACGGGCTTTGGACGAACCTTTGCTCTTGTCTCGTTTCATCACAACTTATCCCGAACTCTTTGCAGAGATACAAGCGCAAATGCCAAACGGACTTGCTGAATATCTTGACAATAAATATATACTTACTAATCATGCGTAATATGGAAAGAATAATTGCACAGAATGGAGATGAGATTATGCATATCATCCGAACATCTAAAAGCACTCAAAGCGCCTGTTCACAAATTCAGAGACAATTTGAGGTTGGTTACATCAAAGCGCAACAAATTATCAATTATCTGAGTATGTCACCTCTGCAAATCCAATCTCAAGATTCAATGTTTAATAATCTTATTAAAATACCCGAAGGTTTTGAGTCTTTATCACAATACTTTATCACCAAAGTAAATGCTGGCGCTGAGTTGCGATATGGATTAGATAGGATGTCGTGTGACAATGCATTACATAACCATATCGAACATGAAGTAAAACAAATCTGTGATTTGAGGTTCGAATCCTATTTTCTCTTTATTGCTGATCTTCTGCATGGGACATTTGAAAATATGAACATCTATCATGGCCCAGGCAGAAGTTCTGTAGCAGGTTCGGTGGTTGCATATTGTTTAGGGATAACGGAAATTGACCCTCTGAAATATGGACTACTTTTTGAACGCTTTATAAATCCAATAGGAGTATCTAAAGTCCAAATAGATATTGATGTGGAATATGGTGAGACATTGCGCATGGTAGATTATCTAAAACAAAAATATGGAGATGATCAAGTAACTCGGCTAATTGACTTGGAGCGTCTTGCTCAAAAGTCTGCTCTCATACAAGTAGGTAAGGGGTTAACATTTGATATAATTGGGCTTCGAATATTAACTATTATGAACGAATGCCTAAAAAATATAGAACACAAGTATGGTAGTGATAATATGAAATCTGCAATGAATCCTCCGAAAGATGACCCGCAGACATTTCGCCTATTTCAGGAGGCTCATACAGTTGGTCTATTCAACTTCGAATCTGATGGAATACGCAGGTTTCTAAAGAGATTGCAACCATCTACTTTCGAGGAACTTGTTGCTCTGTATGCAATGTATCGTCCAGGGGCAATTGATTTAATTGATAAGTATATTAATCGCAAGCATGGTTTAGAAGCAATTACTTATTATCATCCAATTATGGAGAAGTACTTAAAAGAAACCTATGGTATCATCATCTATCAAGAGCAAATGATGTTGCTTAGTCAAGCGATTGCCAACTTTACTCCCGAAGAAAGTGATTTGTTAGCAAGAGGTGTTTGTTGTCGTAGAATAGCTCAAGTGGAAACTACTTTGCAGGAAAGATTTATCAGAGGCGGTATTAAAAATGGATATGCCGAAGAATTGCTGAAGAAAATTTGGTTTGATTGGATGACATGTGGTTATTATGTATTCAACAAATCTCATGCAGTCTGTTATACATGGCTTGCGTATAAGACGGCATATCTAAAAGCGCATTATCCAGAGGAGTTCATACAAGCATATGCTACTGTTGAGGACAGAGATATAACAAATCTGGAAGATCATAAAAAGAAGGTGGAGTAATTTTGACCTTTCTGCACAATCGTCTTATTTCGCCCAAAGTGCTCGAACGAATCTGATGATTTTTCTTATCTCGCCCAATGGGCTCGAACGATTAATCACAAGCGATTCTTCGGCACAAAACCCCTTTGCGCCGAAGATTTTTGCAGTATTATTATAGAGACGCGTTTATAGAGAGCCACATTTACAGAAGATTCAGCGGTTGAGTATCGTACAAGGCGATACTCAGAGCGGTAGCAATTTATTACGGAGTACAATGAAAAAGCGGAGAGGCATAAGCGTGATAAATAAGATTTATAAGATTTCTGCGCGCAGCGCAAGGAGTTTATTCTCTCATAACCTTAAAGAGCCACCGAAGTGCCACCGAAAGCCCACAGATGTCCTACAGTGGTCGCCTAACTTGCAATACATTTTTCCCATCCCAACGAGGGGATTTAACACTATTTCGGCAACCTTAAAATACCATAAAGCGGCTAAAAACACCAACAAGCCGCAGATTTTGCGGCTAAAATCACTCTTTTTAACCGCAAAAATGCTACTATAAAGGTTATCGTATGCTTTCTGACTCATTCCCACCAATAAGAAAAATCACCCTTTTATCACTCCACTATTGCATATCTGCAAATTTTTATGTACCTTTGCGGCATAATAAACAACAGAACAATGTTTACACGAACGATACAATTACTTGGCGAAAAGGGCTTTCGTGCATTGCAGGACGCACGCGTGATACTTTTTGGCGTAGGTGGCGTAGGTGGTTGGTGCGCGGAGGCATTGCTCCGCACGGGCATCGGACACCTGACCATCGTGGACTTCGATAAGGTGGACACCACCAACCTCAACCGTCAAGTGGTGGCAACCCACGATAATATCGGACAAAGCAAAGTCTTCGAGATGCAAAAGCGTCTTCTCTCCATCGCTCCTCAAGCCGACATCCAAGCCATTGAGCGCCAATACAATGCCGACACTGCCGACACCTTTGACCTCGCACAATACGACATCGTGGTGGACGCCATTGACATGGTGGAGTGCAAAGCCCTGCTGCTCTACCGCGCTACACAAGTGGGCTGTAAAGTGTATTCCAGTATGGGAGCAGGTCGCAAAACCGACCCACAGAAGATTCGCACAGCCGAATTCTGGAAGGTACAAGGTTGCCCTCTCGCTCGTGCCCTACGCACTAAAATGAAAAAGGCGAACCTATTACCTGCCGCTAAGATTCAATGCGTCTATTCCGAAGAGATTAGTGGCGACCAGGGCACTTTGGCTCCTGTAGTCGGAGTCTTCGGCATGACCCTCGCCAGCATGGTGATCAATGACCTAACCCTTGCGCAAAAGTAGCGCAAAGGTAGCGAAATAGTATGGCACAGATTTTGCAGATTCTCTTGCAAGACCAATATGCCTTACTATGAAAATTCTTATTTTATCCTGCAATACAGGCGAGGGGCACAACTCGTGCGCCAAAGCCCTGAAGAAAGCGATGGACAGGCGAGGTATCGCATGCGAGATACAAGATACCTTGGCCCTCATCAGCGACACGCTATCGCAACGAGTCAGCAATGCCTATGTCTATTCCACACGCGGTTCGCTGTTTGAAATGGTGTATAAATTGGGCGGTTTTGTGAGCAACAACACCGACTCGCGCCAATCACTTATCTACAGTGCCAACAAGCTCTACGCCGAGAAACTCTACAACTATATCACTGACAACGGTTTCGATGTTGTAGTATGCGTGCACCTCTTCCCTGCCGAAGCACTTACCGCTCTCAAACGCAACACCCAACTGCATATCCCGACCTATTTTGTGATGACGGACTACACCTGTATTCCGTTTCTGCCAGAGACGGATCTGGACTACTATGTCATCCCACACGAGCACCTCATCGAGGAGTTTGCCGAGCGCGGTATCCCACGCGAAAAGATTATCCCGATTGGTATTCCCGTGGACGAACAACTCTTCACCACGCGCCAACCGCAACTCCGCGCCCGCTACATGCTTGCCCTGCAAATGGGTTGGGACATCACTACCGCCACTGGGCATTGGTACCTGCTGATGTCTGGCTCCATGGGCTTTGGCAATCTAGGCGAACTAGTGGAACAACTACTCCGCACCATCCGCCCTGAAGATCGAGTGATATGTGTTTGTGGGCGCAACGAGGACATGCAACACTCTTTGCAAGAGGCATTTGCCGATAATCAGCAATTATGGGTATTGGGCTTCACCGACCAAGTATCGCTCTTGATGGACGCCTCCAATGTGATCTTCACCAAGCCTGGCGGCATCACTTCCACCGAAGCCATTGTCAAGCATATTCCACTCATCCATACCACGCCTATCCCAGGTTTGGAAGACCGCAATGCGCACTTCTTCCACCAACATGGGCTGTCCTACCACACCAACGATGTGGCACAGCAGGTGGCAGTCGCCATGCGCCTTTGCCAAGATCAGGCGTATCGCCAACAGATGTTGCGCCAACAACGCGAACATGCCAACACCCGCAGTTCGGATGATGTCATCGACTTGATACTCAGCAAGTATGAAGCAGCAGCCACCCAATAGAACCATCAACCAGAGTTTGAAACGCCTCTACTATGCCCTCTTTGTGCTGACCATCGGTATTGGCACAGGCAATGTAGTTTATCTCTGTTACCAACCCAATATCACCATCAATGCGCTGATATTCTGCACATTGCAATATGTGGTAATATTGGCAATCCTGACTCTGCCGATTGTGCTACGCAAGCGGTTTATGATACAGATTCCACTGATGATCACAGTGATGTGTGCACTATTTGGCTTCGTGGCGATGGTGATGGGTGACGGACTGAATTTCTATGGCAAGTACTCGTGGTGGGATTCGGTGTTGCACCTCTTTTCCAGTTGTGTACTGGCATTTGTAGGGCTATGGATCATCACGATTATCTTCGAGAAGCAAGACCAATTGGTATTGAGCAATAAACTCTTTCTCTCGCTCTATGTCCTAATCTTCGGATTGAGTTGTGGAGCGGTATGGGAGGTATGCGAGTATGCGTATGATGCTTTTTGCGGTACCAACACGCAGCAATTTATGGCAACTACCACCGCCTCTATCACGACTGCTGAAGATATCCCACTCTGCGGACACGAAGCATTGCGCGACACCATGACCGACCTTATCCTCGACCTTGTCGGCAGTCTGCTCATGTCCATCTATGTATTCTTCCGCTACGACAAACTGATCGCCATGCACCACACAGCGATTGCAAATAAAGAATAAACAAATAGGATTATTCTTTCAACAATTTCTCCAAGCAAACTTGCAACGCATCCGTCCAATGAGGGATTGCAATGCCAAAAGTACGTTTGATCTTAGCCTTATTCAGCACGCTATAGTGAGGACGTGGCGTTTGGTATTGATACTCACTACTGAGGATAGAGCGAAGTTGGCAAGCCGCCACCTTCTCCGCAGCCTCCTTATTTAGTAAGGATTGCGCGCGCGCGAAGATCTCGTGCGTGAAGTCATACCACGAGCAAACACCCTCGTTGGTGAAATGATATACACCTGCCTGCCAAACAGGAGCATTGATGGCTGCAAAAATCGCCACTGCCAAGTCCGCAGCATAGGTAGGCGAACCAATCTGGTCAAAGACAACACCCAACGACTCACGCTCTTGACCCAAACGCAACATGGTTTTCACAAAATTGTTGCCAAAAGTGGAATACAGCCACGCTGTACGAATAATGATTGACTCTGGACAGACAGCCTGCAACAATACTTCGCCCTCTCTCTTGGTGCGACCATAGGCAGTGCGTGGAGCGACAGGATCTGTCTCAGAATAAGGCACGCACGCTTCACCGGAGAACACGTAATCTGTACTTATATGAATGACCCGTGCGCCAGACAATCCAAGATTCTCAACCGCCAATGCGTTGATCTTATGCGCCATATCCTCATCTATCTCAGCTTTGTCCACATTTGTGTATGCTGCACAGTTAACAATAATATCAATTTCATTGTCAGTCACAAACTGATTAACTGCCTCGCGCGAAGTGATGTCCAATTCTGCTATATCAGTAAAATAATATGTATGCTGAGTGTATTGCGCCGATAGGACACGCATCTCATTGCCTAACTGTCCGTTGGCGCCTGTGATAAGAATATTCATGTTGTTTCGTATTTAGTGAACGGCGCAAAGCGCCTACTGTTTTGTTCTCAAAAAGGGTTATCCAATTCCGAAAGTAATGGGTGGTGCTGGTCTTTCTCACTGAGAATCATTTGATCTACTGGTATCTGCCAATCTATATCCAATGCAGAATCTGTCAGCAAAATACCTCCGTCCGCCTCAGGGTGATAAAGATTGTCGCACTTGTATGTAAATACAGCATGCTCACTCAACACCGAGAAACCGTGTGCAAAACCACGAGGGATGTAGAACTGACGTTGACTTTCCGCATCCAATTCCACAGCAAAATGCTGTCCATAGGTAGGGCTATCTTTGCGTAAATCTACTGCTACATCCAATACGCGACCTTCTGCGCAACTCACCAACTTAGCTTGCGTATAAGGTGGGCGTTGGAAATGCAAACCACGTACTACACCAAACGAAGAACACGACTTATTGTCTTGTACAAAAGTGGCATCCACACCCGCTTCACGGTAGCGTTGCTCGTTGTATGTCTCCACAAAATAGCCGCGTGCATCGCGGAAAACAGTTGGCTCAATGACCAGTAATCCCTCTATTGGCGTTTTGAATACTTCCATAATTTTTCGATTAGAGTGCAAAAGTACACATTTTTTTGCATATATGCAAATAAAATAGTACCTTTGCGCAAATTTTCAACTTCATATCGTATGAAACAATTACTCCAATATGCTTTTGCTATGGCAGTGTTTACACTCCTTTCGATGGGTAATACTTGGGCCATAGCTCCCCTACCAGGATTGAATCTTACAGAGCCAGTACGCGAACCCATTCCTTGTGGTATTGTGTCGCAACAACGTGCCAAACATGTAGCAGCAAGCCAAACTCAAACTCCAGAATTGGTATCACGTGGGCTACTGATTGTAGTAGAGTTCGCTGATTTGCACTTGGCAGAAGGTAATACTATTCATTCGTTTGATTCGCTTGCAAACGCAGACGAATACACATACAATGGCGCGACTGGTTCGTGCAAAAAATACTACCGAAATCAGTCAAATGGAAAATATACCCCGCAATTTGATGTGATTGGTCCAGTTATTCTGCCACAAACACAAGCTTTCTATGGTACAGATGCAGCAGGTGTAAGTGGAGACGATCAATATATTGCTGATTTTGTAATAGATGCATGCAAAGGTGCTCAGCAGCTGGGCGTAGATTTTGCAAATTACGATCAAGATAATGATGGTAATGTAGATTTAGTATATATTCTATATGCAGGGCATGGTCAAGCTGATGGCGGTGTATCTACAAGCATATGGCCACATGCATGGGATATGCAATCGGTACTCTATTTTGGCAACACCTATCAAACGGAATACTATGTCAAGCAAGATGCTGCAGGTAATATCACGGAGCAACATTTGCCTGTGCTAAATGGTAAAACAATCTTGAAATATGCTTGCTCTAACGAATTGATTTTCAGAAGTAATGCTCGCACGAGTATTGGAACTATTTGCCATGAGTTTGGGCACGTACTGGGTTTAGCAGACCTATATCGAACAGACGGAGTAGATAGCAAAGAAGTGCCTGGATCATGGGCACTAATGAGTAATGGCAATTATCTAAACAACGGAAATACGCCACCTAATCTATCCGTTTGGGAAAAATATTTTTTAGGATGGGCAGAACCAAACATGTTAGTTAAAAGTGGTAAAATCAATTTACCTGCAGATGGGAAAACGTACCATATGCTTAATCGCACAAGCATTGTACCGAATGAAGGACCATTGAGTACTGATACCGTTTTTTATTTTGAGAATCGTCAAAAAAGTGGTTGGGACACATATTTGCCCGGATGGGGAATGTTGGTATGGCGCGTGGTATATGACGCTGAAGAATGGTACTACAACACACCCAATAATACAACAACGCGTTTTATGCTAATCACATCGAATGGAAGCACCCCATACACCAATAACCTGAGCGGAGGAAAACGTCAGGATGTACCTTTCCCAGGTTCGTGGTATGTGACAGAATTTGAGCCTTATAACCATGCATACCTAACGGATATTGACGAAAATAATGGTGTGATTACATTCCAATTCACCAATACTGCTACTAACATAGAAACACCAAGTGTTGAAGCCATCCCTATAGATGGACAATGGTATAACCTACTGGGACAACCTATTGATACACAATCCTATCGTGGAGTAGCTATTCGTAAAGATGGAAAAGTGATTATGCCATAGCACCACATATTGGTTATGACAAAAAAACGAGGGCTGAACCCTCGTTTTTTTTGTCGTAATGTCTATCGAATCATTATTCGTATTGTTGGAATAGGAAGTCGTTGTAAGGATAACGCTGGATGTGGATGGCCTTGATGCGATCGTAAAACAAAGACTTGAGAGCATCAATGTTCGTCTTCTGACGTGCAGAAATAAAGATACAATCATCATGCAGTTTGGACATCCATGTACGTTGCAACTCCTCAAGCGAGATGTTCTCACGCTTGATTGGCGTAAGATCATCTTCCTCCTTTGGCGTATATGTAAAGGCATCTATCTTGTTAAAGACCACAATACGAGGTATTTGCGCTACAGTCTTCTCTGTTTTTCGATTGCCATTGTCTTTGCGTTTGTTTGACCAAGGTTGCTGCTCCTTGACCTCAGTCTGCTTGGTGAGCAGTTCGTTGATTGTTTGCTCTACTACCTCATATTGCTCCTCGAAGTTAGGATGAGATATATCCACTACGTGGATGAGCAAGTCTGCCTCGCGTACCTCATCCAAAGTGGATTTGAAAGACTCCACCAAATGATGAGGAAGTTTGCGGATAAATCCCACAGTATCAGATAGTAAGAATGGCAAATTCTCAATGGTCACCTTACGAACAGTGGTATCAAGAGTGGCAAAGAGTTTGTTCTCTGCAAACACCTCAGACTTGCTGATAAGGTTCATAATCGTTGATTTGCCCACATTGGTGTAACCCACAAGTGCGACACGCACCATTTTGCCTCGGTTTTGGCGTTGTGTAGCCATCTGACGATCAATCTTCTTGAGTTCTTCACGAAGCAAAGCAATACGCTGACCGATGATTCGTTTGTCCGCCTCAATCTGCGTTTCACCCATACCACGGCTGGTGGTTCCACCACCGCGTTGGCGGTCCAAGTGCGACCACATGCGGGTCAAACGAGGGAGCATATACTGCAAATGTGCCATCTCCACCTGCGTCTTAGCATAGGATGTCTGAGCTCGATTAAGGAATATCTCTAGAATAAGAATCGTGCGATCAATAACACGAACAGGTTGCTTGTGATTGTCCTTAATCTCATTTTGATTATGAGCATTGAGCGCCTTCTCAATGTTACGCAATTGACGGGGCGAGAGTTCGTCATCAAAGATGACCATGTCGATAAAGTCATCAGTATCAGCAAATTGCTGAACATACTGATTGATCTCTTGTAATTTGCCCTCACCTACGTAAGTAGACGTATTAGGCGAGTCAAGGCGTTGTACAAAACGCTTAACACAGTTGGTATTGTTGGTGTCAGCAAGAAATGCCAACTCATCCAAGTATTCTTTTGTTCGTTCTTCGTTTTGTGCAGGAGTGATAAGTCCCACCAAAACAGCATTTAATTTTCCCATATTATTTTGATTCTATCTGCGCGCAGGAGCATTGTTGGTGCTCGTACGAGAAGTGGAAGTCGTATTGGTACGTGTCGAAGTGGCAGTAGAACGAGTGGAAGTGGTCGCATTGATTGTTTTAACAGTCGTTCGCGAAGTACCGCTCTTATTGACACGTGTTTCTACAGAAGTAGTTGGTTCCTTGGGTGTTACCGTATTCGACACTCTTGTACTCGTCGTTTGAGTAGTGGTTGGTCTCGTCGTTTGCTGGGTGGCAGGACGGGTAGAAGTCTGTGAGGTGGTAGCAGATGGACGAGTAGAAGTCTGCGAGGTGGATGATGCTGGGCGGTTAGTGGTTGAAGTAGTTGTGGTGGAATTTTCTCGATTAGTAGCCTCAGTCACTCGTGATTGCGTATTGGCACGCAACTCTCCTGCATTACGGATAGGAGTATTCGAAGCATGAGATGTAGATTGGCGTGTCACACGATTCTCGAACGACTTGTCAGGATGTTGGTCACGATAGTCATTACGACGGTTTGGTTGCACCATATGGTGGTAGTCGTTATAGAAAACATGCGTAGGATAATCGCACACATGGCAATAGTGATGATTGGTCATGTAGGTGCGAACATAAGCCTGATAATGAGAGAGATACATCGGTTTGGTACGTTGATAGTAGCTAGGCCAATGTCCATGGTAATATGGCGAATTCCAAGTGGTGTAAGTAGGTTTGCCAAACATATCCCACATAGGAGGACGCTTGACAAAAGTAGGACGGACAATGTAGTTATAACCATACAAATATGGGTCACCTATCACCTCCACATATAGCAGATTGGCTCTACGTTCCGCCACCAATGTAGCCACATCTTGGAAAAGCCCCGGTGCAATACATGCCTGAATGAGCAATGCGTGGTAATACCCCTTGCGAGTTTCCAATACACGCAAGTAATCAATGTAACCATCGCCATTCAAGTCAAGGTTGTTGATCATATAGCGACTGGAGTTGAGCAACATCTCAAACTCCTTCACACTCTTAGCCTCCGCAAACGCCGCAGCAACCGCTTGAAGATCAAGATAAAAACAGATATCAGTATTGAACGATGTAACCGCCATCGTGGTGGTAGTCACATACTTAGGTGCAGGCGTAGTGACTTGTGTTGTATAAACAATTTGTGTGGTAGTGGCAGGTTTGGCAGTTGGTGCAACTGTCCATATATGAGTCCAACAACCTGTTAAAGATAACAATAACGGAAGCAAAATGAGATGTTGACGTTTCATAATCATCGAATTTATTAAAATTAGTCTGCAAAGATAGTGATTTATTTTGACGTATGCAAATTTTCATTCGTTTTGCCGTTTATTTGGCAAGGAAAATATCAGTATCCCCTCGGTAAAGGTTCGGCAATCACTAACTAATCACTAACTAATAACTAACTAATCACTAACTATTGACGGCTAATTGACAAGAGATTGATAGGAACAAAAATCGACAAAGATGCACAAAAAAAAGCACTCAGGCGAGTGCTTTTAAGGTATATATCCGTATTCGTTGCGTAAATCAATGTGCTTGGAGCCAGTTGGTTCCAACGCCACAGTCGGCAATGAGTGGAACTGTAAGATGGACAACATTCTGCATCTCACTGATTACAATCTCGCGAACTCTATCTACTTCAGCAGCAGGGACATTGAAGTTTAATTCATCATGTACCTGCATGATCATTTGCGCCTTTAGTCCTTCTTCTTTTAAGCGACGGTGGATAGTAACCATCGCCATCTTGATAATGTCCGCAGCAGTGCCCTGAATTGGAGAATTAACCGCATTGCGTTCAGCAAAGGAGCGGACAGTAGCATTATGCGATAGAATATCTGGAAGATAACGTTTACGACCAAAAAGCGTAACAGCATAGCCCTGCTCGCGAGCGAGTTGTTTTTGGCGTTCGATATAGTCAATCACCCCTGGAAAAGCCGCGAAATAGCCGTCAATAAGTGCCTTGGCTTCGGCGCGTGAGCAGTCGAGTTGTTGAGCAAGGCCAAAAGCGGAAATGCCATAGATAATACCAAAATTAGCGGTTTTGGCTTGTCGGCGTTGGTCTTTTGTGACTTGATCGATAGGCACATTGAAGATCTTTGCCGCCGTTGCCGCATGGACATCTTGCCCCGAAATGAACGCCTGCACCAAATGAGGATCCTGCGAAAAATGCGCCATAAGGCGAAGTTCAATCTGCGAATAATCGGCAGAAAGGAACAGGCACCCCTCGTCAGGAATAACCGCCTGACGGATTAGTTGTCCGCGTTCGCTACGGATAGGGAGATTCTGAAGGTTCGGATTAGAAGAAGACAGACGTCCCGTAGCTGTAACCGTTTGGTTATAAGTAGTATGAATCTTGCCTGTAGCAGGATTGATATAGTTTGGCAAGGCAGATATATAGGTAGAAATGAGCTTCTTAAGCTCGCGGTATTCGAGAATCAAACCCACTACAGGATGCTTGGGTTTGAGCGCAAGTAGCACCTCTTCGGAAGTGGAATACTGTCCATTCTTGGACTTTTTTGCCTTGGCATCGAGTTGGAGTTGATCGAAAAGCACCTCGCCAACCTGCTTGGGCGAATTGATATTGAAAGTCGTTGCAGCAGAGGTATATATCTGTTGCTCAAGTGTTTGGAGTTCGTCGTTGAGTTGCGTTTCCGCCTGACGAAGCATAGGCACATCAATGCGTACACCTGCCTGCTCCATCTCACGAAGGATGGAAGAGAGAGGGAGCTCAACCTCTTGGTAGAGATTCCATAGGGAAGTGTCTGCCTTGAGAGCATCCCAGTTGACGGGTTGATTGGGATTGAAAGCCACTTCCGGATTGAGAAGATAGGACACCAATCTTGCTTCAGTATCATCCTCCGCAGGTGTTTGCTCCTTCGTATTCTCTGTTGCTGAAGCCATATCAGCAAACAAATCCAATGTTGCCTCTTGTGGTTTTGTCTTCTTCGTAGTTTTAGGAGATATAGCCGCATGTTCTGCTGGCGCCTGTTTGAGGAGTGAGTTAAACTCAAGTTCGCGGTAAAGCGATGCAAGCGAATCCCAATTACGCTCCTGATACACAAGCGCTTGCGCATCAAAGTCGATAGGCACATCCGTCTTGATTGTAGCCAAGAAATGCGAAAAACGTATCTCCTCAACCTGCTCTTGCACCTTGCGTTGAAGAGCACCTTTGAGTTGGTCGGTGTTTGCCAAGAGGTTATCAATAGAGCCAAACTGTTGGAGAAGTTGCACAGCAGTCTTCTCTCCAACACCTTTGCAACCAGGGATATTATCACTGCTATCACCCATAAGACCAAGGAGGTCAATCACTTGCGATTGATTTTGCAAACCGTATTTCTCGCAAACCTCTTGAGGACCGAGTTTCTCGAACCCTCCTGTATGGCGAGGACGATACATGAAAATATGTTCGGTGACAAGCTGACCATAGTCCTTGTCAGGAGTCGCCATATAGACTTCGAATCCCTCTTTCTCCGCCTTGTGCGCAATGGTTCCAATCACATCATCTGCCTCATATCCAGGCACTTCCAAAATAGGTACATTCATCGCTTGAAGGATCTGCTTGATACGAGGTACCGCCCAACGGATATCTTCGGGCGTCTCTTGACGTTGCGCTTTGTATTGCTCAAAAGCTTCGTGGCGGAAAGTAGGTCCAGCAGGATCAAACGCAACGGCAATATGGCTGGGTTTGAGGCGCTTAAGCAAATCCTCGAAGGTAACGACAAAACCAAAAATGGCAGAAGTGTTTTCCCCGCGCGAATTCATGCGAGGCGCACGAATGAAGGCGTAGTACGCGCGATAAATCATCGCGTAGGCGTCTATGAGAAGGAGGGTTTTCATAATTTTGAATTATGAATTAAGAATTGTGACTTTACCAGTTGATTGGTGTTTGACCATGTTGCTGGAGATAGGCATTGGCTTGAGAAAAATGTCCGCAGCCAATGAAGCCTCGATAGGCACTCAATGGGCTCGGATGAACGGCGGTAAGGACCAGATGCTTTCTACGGTCGATATATTGCCCCTTGCGTTGAGCATAACTACCCCACAGCATAAAAACAATATTAGATCGCTGATTATTAAGCGCTTGTATTGCTGCATCTGTCAATTCTTCCCATCCTTTTCCTTGGTGGCTACCAGCCCGATGTGCTTCCACAGTAAGGGTAGCATTGAGCAACAAGACACCCTGCTCTGCCCAATGTGTGAGGTTGCCAGAGGAGGGGATAGGGTTGCCCAAATCACGCTGAAGTTCCTTGTAGATATTCACCAATGAAGGTGGTGCAGGCACACCATCTTGCACCGAAAAACAAAGTCCATGTGCCTGATTAACATCATGATATGGATCTTGACCTATAATTACCACACGCACTTTGTCGAATGGGCAGAGGTCAAACGCACGGAATATTTGCCCTGCAGGCGGAAAGCATTGCGTAGTACGATAAGCATGGCGCACAAAATTAGTCAACAACTCGAAATAAGGTTTGTCAAACTCGGGTTGTAAGACTCGTCGCCAGCTCTCGTCAATACGCACGTTCATATCAATGTGCGGCAAAGCCGCATTAAAAGTTCGATAGGATGATTAATCGTTGAGGACAAGCATCGCATCGCCATAATCACCAAAGCGATAGCCCTCTTTGATAGCCTCTTTGTATGCTTTCATTACCTGATCATATCCACCAAAAGTGGCCACCATGATCAATTGGGTCGATTGTGGCATATAGAAATTCACAAGGAAAGCATTTGCGACCGTAAAATCATAAGGCGCGTAAATAAACTTGTTGGTCCATCCATCATAAGCCTTGATCTGGCCATTGGTACCAACCACATGCTCCAAAGCGCGCATGACCTCCGTACCGACAGCACAAACGCGTTTTGCATCAGCATGCGCCTTATCTACTGCATCCACAACCTGTTGAGAGATACTGATTTGCTCACTCTCTACTTTATGCTTGGTTAGATCCTCTACATCCACAGGTTTGAAATTGCCCAATCCTACATGCGAAGTAATCGTATATGTATCCACCCCACGAATCTCCAAACGTTTTAGAAGATTCTTCGAGAGATGCATACTAGAAGCAGGAGCCGCTACAGCACCGATATACTTGGCAAAAACCGATTGATATCGCTCTTCATCCATCTCTCTAACTGGCAGATCCATAAACACTTCCTCATATTTCTCGCGAGTCTCCTCAGTCATCGGACGCGCAATATACTTTGGCAATGGTGTAGTACCCATCTCGTAGAGGTGTTGCACGAAATCAGCACCTTCATAATCAGTCAAGAAACGCAATGTGCGACCACGAGAAGTGGTATTATCGATTACCTCCGCAAAAATTGTAGCATCCTCATCAAAGAACAACTTGTTACCAATACGAATCTTACGAGCGGGGTCCACAAGGACATCCCAATAGCGATTTTCATGCTGCAACTCACGCAACAAGAATACCTCAATATTCGCATTTGTTTTCTCCTTTTTGGCGTACAAACGCGCAGGGAAAACCTTCGTATCATTCGCTACAAGTATATCTCCCTCATCGAAATACGCAGCAAGATCGCTCACCAATTTGTGCTCAATCTCACCCGTTTTAACATGCAAAACCAACATGCGTGCTTCATCACGAAAACGACTTGGGAACTGCGCAATCAATTCCTCTGGAAGTTTGAATTTGAAATTACTTAATCTCATTATCTATCAAGTTTGTAAATTGTTCGAATGTTATACAATCCTCTATACGTATATCCCCTACTCTAGTTCTGCGCAAAGCAACCAAATGTGCTCCGCTATTGAGTCGTTGACCAATATCTCGCGCCAAAGCACGGATATAAGTACCTTTGGAGCAAACAATACGCAACGTGAGTTGCATCAACTGCGGGTTAAACTCCAATATCTCAATCTCGTCTATGACGAGAAGTTTCGCTTTTAGTTCAACTTCCTCTCCTTGACGCGCCAACTTGTAAGCACGCTTTCCATCCACCTTAACCGCAGAGAACATCGGAGGAACTTGCCATTGTTCACCAGTGAAAGTGGGGATTACTTCTTCTACCAGCGCGCGCGTGATATGGTCAGTAGGATATGTGGCATCGATCTCTTTTTCAAGGTCGAAACTAGGTGTGGTTGCACCCAACTGTAATGTAGCTACATATTCCTTTTGATGAGCTTGCAATTGGTCAATCAACTTGGTTTTCTTGCCTGTACACACCACGACAACACCTGTTGCCAATGGGTCAAGTGTACCAGAATGACCAACTTTAAGTTTTTTGACGCCTAACTTTTTGCACAATAGCCATCGTGCTTTACCCACCACATCAAAACTTGTCCAGCGATAGGGTTTGTCAAATGCCAATATCTCTCCCTCAACAAAGTCCATACACGATTGCAAAAATACCCGCGAAGAGGCAATAAATAGCAAAATATATCAATTTTTGGCGGCGAACAATGTTAATCATAAACTTGCATGCCAAGCAACCCGAAATAAATGCGGCTAAGAAACCTACAATCATTGGTACAAGGCCCAGTGAACTAACTACTTCTCCGCCCAAAAGATCTAATAACTCTAAAAATGCTTCACCCAAAATAGGGATTAATACCATCAGAAACGAGAACTTGGTCACACTCTCCTTCTTGACGCCGCATAATAATCCAGTAGCAATTGTAGTTCCACTACGGCTAAGCCCTGGCAATACAGCAACCGCTTGGGCCAAACCAATAATAATGGCGTCTTTGTAACCTACCTCGTGTCCTAAACCTGCTCGACGCTTGCTCAGCCATTCGCTGAAATACAACAATATAGCTGTCACACAAAGGCAAATACCTACAAGTAATAATCCACTACCAAAGCAGGCCTCGACTTGCTCCTTGAAGAACATTCCTACAACAAAGACTGGAATCATCGACACAAGAATCATTGCTACATAATTCTTTTCTTCATTCCATTTTAACGTAGTAACGGTACCTCGGAACAATTGAGAAACTTCTTTCCACAGAATGACTAAAGTCGATAGAACTGTGGCAGTATGTACCACGATAGCAAAGATCAGATTGTCTTCTCCTGCTGTACCTAGCAATGCTTGACCAATCTCAAGATGACCCGATGAAGAAACGGGCAAGAACTCTGTAAGTCCCTGAATAACACCCAACAATAATGCTTCTAACCAACTCATTTCTTGCGGGGTTTGTATAAGATTGCAAAAATCATTGTAACAAATCCAAGAAGAGCGATCATTGGCCCTACTGTGATACGACGGAATGAGAATATATCAGGATTATACTCCGTTGCACCACTAGGATCGCCTACCATTAAGGCAAAACCTATAACAACAATCACCAAACTAACGGCAATCAAAATAGCATTGATTTTGGGGAGATTAAATTTCATACATTTTACTGATTTTCATTCGTATATAACGATTGGCCGCAGCCAAAGAAGCAAAGAAAGTGATTAGTACTCCAAAGACAAGTACTGATAACACAACCACACATACATTTATGCCGTTCAATGGGAACAACATAATACCTAAACGAGAAAAACAATAATAATAGGTGAATGCCAACAGAGTTATAGCAACTATACCTGCTTCAAATCCCATTAATATATTGCGGCGAATCAGAGGCCATTTTATCACCCACGGTGTCGCTCCAACCAAGCGCATTGTATTAATCAAGAAACGCTTTGAATAGACTTGTAGTTGTATAGTATTACTGATTAACACCAAGGCGATTACCAACAAGGCTATAGCAACCAGACCTAATATCAAGCCCACTTCATTGAGATGTTTGTCAAGGACTTCCACCACATCACGCTGATATACAACTTTATCAACATAAGGTAGAGAGGTTAACGATTCTTCAATTTTGCTGATACTATCTGCTTGCGCATATACAGACTGTAAACGCACCTCATAAGAAGCAGTCAATGGATTGTATCCTAAAAACTTCTGAGGATCTTCTCCTAAATTATTAATATGCTCTTGCAAAGCCTGTTCGCTAGAGATATACTTGTAGTCCAAACAATAAACTGCCCTATCAAACAAGTGCTCTAAGCGTTTCAATTCTTCCTCATTACAATCTTCTTTCACCACCACAGAAAGAATCACATTCTCCTTTACATGGCGCATCAACTCGTGAGCAGAAAGGGCTACAATCCCCTCTAGACCAACAAGAAACAACACCAACGCTACGGATATCGTAGTGACGAAATACATATTAAACAAACGAAAACTTCTCATTTTACGAAGCAAAGGGCAGGTGTTAACCCGCCCTTGAAACTTTTAAGTATTAATACTCCCAAAGGTCTTGCTCAACACACAGCAGTTCCCACTCTATGCGCTCCTGTTCTTTCTTGATTTCTTCAGGTGTCGTCGCATAATCTGGAATCATACGATCATGAATGTTACTAGCACCTACAATGTATGATGTATACAACTTCTTTGCAAAGAAATCATCAAAAGTCACGCGCTTAGAATCATTATTATTTGGCATAATGTATTGTTGTGCCATGTAAGGACGAAGATAATCAAATGGTATCCAGAACAAAACTTGTCCATACACAGCCTCCATCACTGGCATATCCTCATAATAGAATACATTATCCGAATGCATAGGAGCAATAGCCAATATCTTTGAGTACAGACGTGAATAATGCTTATCGAAGAATATAACCTCTTGAATCAAATATTTCAATTGATTACGCGCGAATCCTCTATAGGAGTAGTTATTAAAACGCATCTCTTGAGTAGTAGAATCATAATTCAAGAGCATGTATTCAGATGTAGCAATATTACCATCTCCTAATTCACCCGTACGGTCAGTATTCAATACTGTAGGTATCATCTCACGAGGCATTGGAGGTAAATTAAAATAAGGTTTAATATCTCCAACATCCATAGACTTCTCGTAAACAGGCAGTCCATCTTGTATACCTTTCAATATAACCATAAAAAGAGAACTATATTGAGGGTCCTCAGAAGAAACTGGATTGTACAATGGATAGTTTTGTTTAAAACGCATATCCACAATACGATATACTATACGAGACCACACAATATCATCAGAGCGATGATATACCTTCAGCAATGTATCCGATGACTCTGAAAGTTCTTGCGTTTCCAAACGCACAATACCCATCTCATCAAAAAATGAGTTAATCTGATGTTGCGCTTGGATCGTTACCACTCCTAAAAACGCAAAAACAAAAATTAAAATCTTCTTCATACTATACAATATTAATTTAGTTCAATAGGTAAGCCACGGAGCTGAATTTCTTTGCCATCAGGTCCTTTTGCTTTAATATATTGCAAGTTAAGCATATTACCTTGTTTCAACTTCTTGATTGCTGCCAATGTCTGGTTGTCAAAATGATCACCTTTCACCAACAACGAGGCTCCTGTTGGCAACTTCACTTGGAAACTAACGATCTCAAATTTAGCTTGTACCAAACCATCAGCACCATAAGAAGCGATCAGTTTGTTCTTTGGATTGGTGAGGTGTGAGCGTGGTATTTTCGTTTCTTCAGTAGGAACACCATTAATCTCAAAATACGCATCTGGACGTGGCAAGTTTTTCACACGATATGAATGGGAACCCATCAAGGTATTACGTCCATCAATTGTTGCATAAACTTCAATAGCCAACTTGTCTGGTGCTGTTGCATTAGGTTTGATAATCCACATTCCGTTGTTCTTTGTGATTGCAGCTTGTGCACATTTCACCGTTAGCATATTGCTACTTACACCTGGTACAGATATTGAGAATGGGTTATCATAACCACGATACATAATATTCAAATCAGTATTTGAAATGGTCGCACTAGGTTCACCCACAGTATATTCGCGCTCAAATGGCAAATACTGCATCACTCCTTGTTGATCCATGTAACCAATCTTACCGGAAATGCGTTGAACACCTACCGAGTTTGCAACAACCTCATAAACGCCTTTGTTGTTAAGTTTGTGACCATTCACATAATATTCTGGTGTTTGAGTTGAGTCAATTGCTGCCAAGATGATTTGAGCAGTATATTTATTACCCTTGACTACATAATCCGATGTTGGGATCACATAGGCATTAAACTTATTCACGCGCAAGTCTGAAGCATCAGTTGCAGCCAACAATGTCTGAACAGCCTTACCTTCACAATGGCGAATATCGTTTTGCAATTTTGTCAAGATAGTAATAGAGGCACACATCGGCATCTCATTAAAGATCATATCTTCCCACGAGATTCTTTCGCCCTCTGCATTGACACCATCTTCTACTGCAAAAGTGGTACGCAACTCCTCATCCAAGGTATAGGTATCCCCCGTAATATGAATCAAAAAATCTCTGTACGCAACAATCTTAGTTTTTAAGATAGACGCGTTGCCCTCATTAATAGCATATTGTTGAGGAATATTAGTATCATCTTGCTTACCAATCTCACTCACCTTGGCATTCTTCTTGGCCTTCTTGCCATCTGCTAGGAGTACCATATCATCCTTGAAAGTCTGTACATAATCAAAGAACTCATTCGATACTCGCTTCACTTCCATAGCCTTATCATACCATTCTTGAGTCTTCTCAGGATTTTTGTCTAACGCTGCCTTAAAAGTATTATAAGTATCAGCATTACTTTCCTGCATAGTCGCAATTGTCGCATGCAGACTATCATCTACTTGCGTATATCCATTCATGATAGCTGCACTCACGTTGAGAGCCAACATGGCTGTCAACACTAAGTACATCATACCAATCATCTTCTGTCTCGGTGTTTCCGGACAATTCTTTGCTCCACCCATATTATTTTAGTATATATAAGTTGTTTAGCAACATCAACAATTAAGCCAACACATTCAGCATATTGCCATATACCTTGTTAAGGTCTGCCACTTGACCAGCCAATTTCTTAGCATTAGCCTCATATGCCTCTTGGCTCTTCAGAGCCTCAACAGTCACATCCGACATCTTCTTCATGGTAGATGCCATTGAATCCAATTGAGCACTTGTTGCTACTACCTTCTCATTTTGAGACTTCACAGCTTCCACTTGAGATTGAACCGCATTCAATTGCAATTCATAAATCGCATTCAAGTTTGTCAATTGTTTTGCTACAGTAGCTACCTTCGCCTCATACTCCTTGGTATTTGCAACCACTTTCTCCATCTCGCTAGCAACCTGAGTATATACTGCGCCCAAGTTTTCGCCCTTGGTTTCCATCACTTTACCAACTTGTACGAATTGATCTGCAGCTTGTCCTGCGGCCTCTAATTTCGCTGTCAATTGGGTAGTAGCTGTAGCCACTTGACCCAAATCGCTCAACTGAGTTGCAGTTTTTGCCAAATCATTGATACCCTTCTTCAGAGACTCTAAATCTTTCTCTGATAGAGATGGAACATTAGCGTCCTTTGCATCTTGAGCAGAACCTAAGCCCAACAAGGTTGGCACTGGACGAGATTTCATCTCTTCCAACAACTCTGGTTTTGCACCAAACTCCAACAATTGTGGGAAAACGTTTGCCCAGTGATATTCTGGATGAGGCTTCTCAAAACAACCAATCATAAACAAGAACGCCTCCGTAATCATACCTACCATCAACACTGCACCTGCTCCTGGGAAGTGCATAATCTTAAACAATGCACCGATAATCACAACCGAAGCACCCAATGAGTACACACAGTTTACAACTACTTTACCTTTGTACGAGCCATACCAACGCATAAAACCGGATTGCTCACCTTTTTTAATTTCCTTTGCCATAATATTTAGACTTTTATTTACTTCGTTATTGTATTTATATTACTTATTTTCCATTGCCCATATAGGAGCGCACGCAGCGGAAACCAATATAAGAGCGTGCCTCGTTTTGATATTCATAAGTACGAACACCACATTGCAAATAATAGCTTATATCCTTCCAACTACCACCTTTTACTACCTTACGTCTCATCGAATTAGAATCTGATTCACGAGCCACATAGGTAAAATCCGGATTCATATCATGCACTCCTGTGTTCGCGATAGAGGAATATGCAGATGCAGTCCATTCTGCCACATTTCCTGCCATATCATACAGACCAAAATCATTAGGTTTAAACTGCGCAACAGGCATTGACATAACACCCATATCGTTATAGTAAGAACCTCTGTAAGGTTTAAAGTTTGCCAAGAAGCATCCTTCTGCATCGCGAGCATACTTATTACCCCAAGGATACATCGCCATACGACGACCTCCACGAGCAGCATACTCCCACTCTGCCTCTGTTGGCAGACGATAGGCATGGAATGGTATCCATGTACTAGATTTCAATAGATTTGTACGCCAATGGCAGAAAGCTTGAGCTTGCTCCCATGTTACACCCACAACAGGATATTGAGCGTATCCTGGGAACGTGAAATAGCCGCTCAACATTGGATCGTTGTATGCATAATCGAAATCACGTGCCCAAACCATTGTATCTGGATAGATACAAATGATCTTATTAGACAAAATATCTTTAGGTTGTTGCAAAGGACGGACGATGGTTTTTGAGAAGATCTCACCATTCTCCACCCAGAACGAATCAACACGGATAGACACGCCATCAGGGTAACGACTGCGAGTCACATCAAACTTATTCGCATATTTCGTTGCCTCATCAATATTTACCACCTCGTAGTTGTAATGAAGTACGGTGGTTCGCAAATCACCGCGACCCTCTTCATAAAACAATGGAGACAACACATCCGCAATAGGATCATCTGCCACAAAGCGGCGTCCCCATGGGATTTTCGCAGACCAGTTAATCAACACCTCATCATCCGAGTCATAGGAAGCCTTCTTTGCATACTCACTATCCTCGCCTTCCTCTTCAATCAACAAAGTATAAGCGATGGAATCGCGAACCCAATTCACAAACTGACGATACTCGTTATTAGTAATCTCGGTCTCATCCATCCAAAAATCACCTACTGTTACCATCACGTTGTTGTCCGATTGCGTAAACACTGTTGATTGGGTATTCTCACCCATCATAAATGCACCTTTACGAATAAACACCATTCCGTGAGGATTCATCTCGCGAAAGGCATGACCAGAACTTGCACCAACCAACTCTCCTGCTGGCTTATTGCAAGCAACAAAACCCAATAGCAATACTGCAATTGATAAAACTTTTGCTAATTTCATATAATTTTTATTTTCTTATTTTACAAGTACCTTACACTTCTATATTTATTTGTCCGCTTTGGCTTCAGCACATTAAATCCGTATGCCAAATACACCTCATGCGAACCATAACTCTCTCGTGTCAAACCATTTGCGGGCAACTCATACGTATAGCCCAACTCCAATCCACTCACGATATCCATCGCAAACAGCACGTTCACACTTCCCACTATGCGATAGCCTAAACCAAAGCGATAGCGATCATATGCTTGTGCCAAAAATGTCAAATTCAGATCCCACGTGTTATAAATCACCTTGTCATCTTCATCCTTACTTCCGCCCACGGATAGCATCGCACTTGGCATCAGCACCCAATTCTTATTCCTTAATCGCCAATTGTATCCACCTGCAGCATAAATCGTTCCCACCACATCCAGCGTTGCTTGGTCACTCCATTGCACCACGGGGCTTGTCAAGTGACTATAACTCACTCCTGCCCACCATGTTGGACACGAATAATACACGCCCACTCCCATATCAAAGTTCATACCAGAAACGCCATTCTGACCATTTCCGCGTGGGATTGCATCATCTGTAGCGGTATGATATGCATTATCCTCCACTTGAGCGATATTATCCATATTGATACTATCCACTGCAAAACTCAAGTTCAAGAAACCAGCATCCACGCCAACGCTCAAATATCCCTTGCCCAAACGGAACTTATACGCATATTCTCCGTACAGGCTCTGATTCGAGAACAATCCAAAGCGATCGTTCGCAAACTTCACACCCGCTGCATGACGTGTCTTACCAATCACGAAAGGCGACGAAAACGAAAAATACGTCGTCATAGGAGCATCCATAATACCAGTAAACTGCATTCGATGAGCTCCGTACACTCGCATCAATTCGCCATCTCCCACCGCCGCGGGGTTATATACCGATTGCATAAACATATACTGCCCTATCTGTGGATCAAACTGCGCACGCAAAAACGCAACCGAACAAAACAAACCACACAATAGCGCAACGTAACGTTTCACAATACCGTCAATTTATTGCTATTCAACAATATATCAATACTCTTCTTCATCAAAGAAGAAGTCTTCTTTCGTAGGATAGTCTGGCCAGATATCTTCTATCGACTCATATACTTCCTCGTCATCTTCTATCTCTTGCAGGTTCTCAATTACCTCCAATGGAGCGCCTATGCGGTTCGCATAGTCCAACAATTCTTCCTTGGTTGCTGGCCAAGGTGCATCTTCAATTTTCGAAGCTAATTCTAGAGTCCAATACATATCAAAAGTGGCGCACTTAGCGCTTGTTACAAAATTATCGCGCAAAAGTAGTAAAATTTTCTCACATACACAAGAAAAAATAACTTTTTTGCTATTTTTTCCAAAAATTTGGTACTATTTTCTCTTCTTTTCCTATCCAACGAGCCAAAACAAAGCAATAATCGCTCAATCTATTCACGAAGCAAACCACTCCCTCTGGCAACGTTTTTTCCTCCGAGTCGCACCAGTCCACGATATTCCTCTCCAAGCGCCTTGCTACCGTGCGACACACATGGCAAACCGACACCATTTCATCACCATATGGCAGGATAAATTCACGCAATACTGGCAACTCTGCTTGCATCTCGTCTATCCACTTTTCCAACTGACACACAGCATCTTCCGTCACTTCCATATCCGCACCTGCCAAGATAGCTCCCACGTCAAACAATCTATTTTGTACCCATGCCAACTGTTCGTCCACCACAATATGCCAGATTGGAGATTTCGCTACGATTTTCGCGCGCAACCATCCCACATAACTATTCAATTCGTCCGCCGTTCCGTATGCTTCCAAACGTTTATTCGACTTACGAACGCGTCCACCTACGGCCAAAGACGTATCGCCTTTATCGCCTGTTTTCGTGTAAATTTTCATATTCTCATTCGATAATGTTTCTTCCAATAATTCGTATCAAAGAACACCAGACCCATCTGATACAGGTCCATGGTGGTTGTCACGCGATCATCTGCACAGATTTCCTCCCATGCTTTGCCCATTTCCTCGTTGTAATGAATATCATCCACCACCAGCACGCTCTTCGCATGCACTTTCGTTGCCAACATATTAAAGTACGCGCGCGTACCCGCATACGTGTGGTTGGCATCAATAAATGCCACATCCACCTTTTGCAACTCCCTCGCCAGTCTCTCCACATCTATCTCGCCCACATGACAGGTTATATTATTCAACCCCAACGACTGCCAATTTTCCTTTGCTATTTCTGCTACGGCCTCGCATCCCTCATAGGTAATCACCTTGTTTCGACTATCTACCGCAGCCATATACGCGGTTGTCACACCCAAACTCGTACCCAGTTCCACAATCGTCAACCCCCTATGCTCCAAATTGTCGGCAGTTCTACTGCCGTTCTCTAAACCATGCGAAGCACCCAACCAATTCACCAATCGCGCCAACATCTGCGCATATTTCTTTTTCGCCAAACTCCCCTTCGCTATATCACGCACCTTTCTGCTTTTACATCTATCCTGTAGCGAAGCGTCCTGTAGGCATCCCTGATGCCGTCCTACATCCCCCTTATTCTGCAAGCCACCGCTCCCATAATCCACAAACGCCACCACGCGGTCGTCTGCCAGCATCCGCGACCGAACTTCTTCGATCTGCTCCCATGCGTAGAAACTATTCTTATCATCCATCACCATCCTCACCCACTCAAACAAGGAGGGAGAATGCACACCATGGCCACCCGTATTTCGGGCGGTCAGTTGGTGTTTTACCCACGAGGCTACGCGATATAGTCCTACACGCAACAACATAATTCGCTGCAAAGATACAACTTTTTTTGCAAATATGCAAATATCTTACTTTTTTCTGCCGAGTGCTTTACTTGTTAATTAGCTGTTAATAGTTAGTGATTAGTTAGTGATTAGTTAGTGATTAGTTAGTGATTAGTTAGTGATTAATTAGTGATTGCCGATATGTTACCGAGACTTTACCTACTCTAAACCCTAAATACGAAACACGAAACACGAAACGAAATTTGCACATTTCGCAAATTTTTCGTACCTTTGCAGGCGCATAGTTATATTTATTCCACAATGTTAAAAATAACTAGACAATGAAAAAACTCAGACTTGCTATCATCATCTTCATTTTTGCTGCAATCTGTAGTTCGTGCGACCACGACCAACACTACGGACTTACGCATCAAGCATTCGATGCGTACATCATCAACGAGACTGACCAACTGATAATACTATATACAACATCCGACTCATTGGCGCTACCTCCACAGCAAAAAACATTCTTTGCAAACACAGTGGTGGAATACGGAGGTGTCGTAGGTGTACAATTCATATCATGGGAAGACTGCCCATTAGGCAAGGATCCTATTATCAAACAATTGCTATACCAAGGAAAAATCGTAGAGGATATAAAACAAGACTTCTTACGACACGTGGGTTCTTACGACATACAAGAAATACGCAAAGACAAGTTTGAGCAAGTATATAGATTAACTGATATGAAGTTTGAATACTATATTTTAGCAACTTCTGAGGATTGAATTTTCACTTAACAACGACATGGTACTCAATTACATTTGGATAGGGCTTATTCTTCTCGCGGTCATTATGGGCGGCGTGCAGTATTTCGCTTTCGGACAGAGCGAAATTTTTACGGAGATTCTCAATTCTACTTTTGCTTCAGCAAAAAGTGGCTTCGAGATTTCCATTGGTTTGACAGGTATTTTGGCATTGTGGATGGGTATTCTCAACATTGGCCAGCAAGGTGGTGTTGTCAATACGCTTTCGCGTGGTGTGGCACCATTCTTCCGCCGTATTTTCCCTGACCTGCCACCCAAACACCCTGTCTTTGGTACTATGTTTATGAACTTTTCAGCCAACATGCTGGGTTTGGATAACGCGGCCACTCCTATTGGTTTGAAGGCCATGTCCGAACTACAAGACATCAACCCCGACAAGCAAAAGGCGTCCAACGCCATGATCATGTTTGTCGTTTTGGGAGCTAGTGGTCTGACCATCATCCCTACTACTATCATGGCATACCGTGCACAGATGGGGGCGGCCAACCCTGCCGATGTCTTCCTGCCGTTGATGATTGCCACCTACTTCTCTACATTGGCGGGAATGTTGGCATGTTGTTTTGTGCAGAAGATTAAGATTTGGGACAAAGTCATCATCGGCACCCTGCTGGGTCTTACTGCCCTCATGGTCGGTATGTTGTTTGCAGCACGCCATTTGCCAGAAGCCACGCTCAACACCCTGTCTGCACTTATTGCTGCAGTTATTTTATTGAGTATCATCTGTTGGTTTGTCATCCAAGCCACGGTTCGCAAGGTCAATGTCTATGATGCTTTCATCGAAGGAGCCAAGGGTGGTTTCCAAACGGCTATTGGCATCATCCCATACTTGATTGCTATTCTCGTAGCGGTGGGTATGTTCCGTGCTAGTGGAGCAATGGGCTTGTTGGAGCAAGGCATGAGTGCGCTGTTCGCATGGGTTGGTATCAATCCTGATATGGCAGGAGCTGTGCCTACTGCTCTGATGAAACCACTCTCGGGTAGTGGCGCACGTGGTATGATGATTGAGGCGATGGCTACACACGGAGCCGACTCTTTGGTTGGTCGCCTCTGCTGTATCTTGCAGGGCACCACCGACACCACCTTCTATGTCATTTCCGTTTACTTCGGCAGTGTCGGTATCAATAACACCCGCCATGCCATTGGTTGTTGCCTCTTCTGCGACCTTGTGGGTATCATTGCTGCCTTCACCGTAGCAAATATATTCTTTGGATGATCACTTTCCGCAACGACAATATTGACATGCCTTCGCTCAACATTCCTCAAGTTGAGCGTTGGATTCGTGCCGTAGCCGCACAGTATGGCTTTTCGGTGGGCGAACTCAACTACATCTTCTGCGACGACGAGAAGATACTAGCGGTCAATCGCGAGTTCTTGCAGCACGACTATTATACCGACATCATCACCTTTGATTATACCACGCGTACACGTGTGAATGGCGACATTTTCATCTCGCTTGACACGGTGCAAAGTAATGCGGAGCAAGTGGGAGCAACTTTCCTCCACGAACTGCACCGCATCATCATTCACGGCCTATTGCATCTCACGGGGCAAGCCGACAAAACCCCCGAGACAAAAGCCCAAATGACCGCCAAAGAGGAAGATGCACTCCAAAAAATCACTCTCTAAACACTAAACTCTCAACTTTCAGCAAAAAAAATTTGCATGTTTGGCAAATTTTTCTTACCTTTGCAGGCGATATTTGATACCTCTTATCCGATAACCGTTATCCAATAACCGATAACCGTTATCCGATAACCGAAATACCGAAAAAAATATATACTTAACATCTAAAACGAAACACGTCTATGGCTAAAGTTTATCAAGCTAACGAGATTAAGAACATTGCCCTCATGGGTGGCAGTGGCTCGGGTAAGACTACCCTCATGGAATCCATGCTCTTCGAGTGCGGGGTCATTAAGCGTCGCGGTACTGTTGAAACACAATCTACCGTCTGCGACTATTTCCCAGTAGAAAAGGAATACGGTTATTCCGTTTTTTCCACAGTTTGCAACATCGAGTTCAACAACAAAAAACTCAATATCATCGACTGCCCAGGTTCTGATGACTTCTGCGGTGGTGCTATCACAGCGCTTCACGTAGCAGATACTGCTATCATCACCCTGACTGCTAACGGTGGTGTAGAGGTTGGTACACAAAACAACTTCCGCCGTGCAGAGAAGGCTAAGAAGCCTATCGCATTCGTTATCAACAAGTGCGACCACGAGAATGCGGACTTCGAGCGTACTTTCAACGAGCTCAAAGAGGTATTTGGCAACAAATGTACTCTCTTCCAATATCCTATCAACGCAGGTAAAGATTTCAACGCAGCCATTGACGTGCTCCAAGGCAAAATGCTTGTTTGGAAGGCTGAAGGTGGTGCTCCAGAGGCTAAGGACATCCCTGAGAGCGAGAAAGCTACCGTGGAAG
This sequence comes from Paludibacteraceae bacterium, assembly GCA_045124995.1. GTDB lineage: Bacteria > Bacteroidota > Bacteroidia > Bacteroidales > Paludibacteraceae > Colicola. The sequence goes on from JBGVMY010000001.1 coordinate 75,802, forward strand.
AGATTCGCGCACAACTCCTCGAGTGGGCTGCTGAGTCTGACGAGACAATCATGGACAAGTACTTTGAGCAAGGCACTTTGTCTGATGACGAACTCATGCAAGGTCTCCAAACCGTATTTGCAGAGGGTAGCATGTACCCTGTCATCTGCACCAGTGGTTTGAAGGATATGGGTATCCGCCGTTTGATGGGCTTCTTGGGTGAGATGACACCTTCTGTAGCTGATGCTCCAAAGCCTCTCACTACTGAGGCAAAAGAGGTTGCTCCAGATCCTAAGGCTCCAGCTTCTGCATTTATCTTCAAGACTTCTGTTGAGCCACACATTGGTGAGGTCAACTATTTCAAGGTAATGCAGGGTACACTTCGTCCAGGTGATGATGTTGTGAATGTGGACCGTGGTACCAAGGAGCGTATTTCTCAGCTCTACTCTGTAGCAGGTAGCATCCGCGTGCCTGTTGACGAGGTCGCTGCTGGTGACATCGCTGCCACTGTAAAATTGAAAGATACTCGCACAGGTAATACCCTCAATGCAAAAGACTGCGAGAACCAATATCCTGCTATCTCTTACCCAGATCCTAAATACCGCCGTGCTATCAAGCCTGTTAACGAGGCAGATTCTGAGAAACTCTCTGCGCTCCTTACCCGTATGCACGAGGAAGACGCTACTTGGGTAGTAGAGCAATCCAAAGAGCTCAAGCAAGTCATCGTTTCTGGTCAAGGTGAGTTCCACCTCCGCACTTTGAAATGGCGTCTTGAGAACAACGATAAGATGATGGTTACTTACGAGGAGCCTAAGATTCCTTACCGCGAGACTATCACCAAGTCTGCTCGCGCTGACTACCGTCACAAAAAGCAATCAGGTGGTTCTGGTCAATTTGGTGAGGTTCACCTCATCGTTGAGCCTTACGTAGAGGGCGAACCAGTGAAGGAAGTTTACAAGTTTGGCAACCAAGAGTATCGTATCAACGTCAAGGATACTCAAGAGATTCCATTGGATTGGGGTGGTAAATTGGTGCTCATCAACTCTATTGTCGGTGGTGCTATTGATACACGCTTTATCCCTGCTATCCTCAAAGGTTTGATGGATCGTATCGAGCAAGGTCCTTTGACTGGTTCTTACGCCCGCGACGTTCGCGTGATCATCTACGATGGTAAGATGCACCCAGTAGATTCTAACGAAATCTCCTTCCGTCTTGCAGGCCGTAACGCATTTGCTGATGCGTTCAAGAACGCTAATCCTAAGTTGTTGGAGCCTGTTTATGAGGTTGAGGTATTCGTTCCAAGTGAGATCATGGGTGATGTGATGTCTGACATCAACGGTCGCCGTGGTATGGTGCTTGGCATGGAGACAGAGAAGAACTTCACTACTTTGAAGGCGTTGGTTCCTTTGAAAGAGATGTCTTCTTACTCTACCACATTGTCAAGTCTCACTGGTGGTCGTGCTACCTTCACCATGAAGTTCAAGAGCTACGAGCTCGTTCCTGGTGACGTACAAGACAAACTCATCAAAGAGTACGAAGCAACCCAAAAAGACGAGGATTAATCTCCTTATACCGATATCCGATAACCGATATCCAATCAAAAAAGACTGCCAACCACTTGGCAGTCTTTTTTGATTTTCTCTCCTACGCAATTATAGTTTCGCACCCTCGGTATGCCAAAAGGCATAGATGTAATACTGCATACTGCATTGCATAGTCAATATCATTCTCTCCTCTTTCTCGGTCAGCATAGTATTGATCAACTTCATATACTCCTCGGTATAGTCTCGCATCTCGCTAACACTGAGTTTCATTCCGTATTTCATAAAATCATCAGATATAGTCTCGTACTGATCTGTCAGCTTTGTCTTTTTCAACTCATCCAAGTCCGCTTGCATGATTTGCGTCTTCAGTTGTTCGTCTAATGGTCCTGCCAGTTTCTCTGTTTCTGCTATCACACTCTTTTTCAACTCATCTTGCGACATACCCTCTGTTTGAGCCAAAAACTCTGCACTGAACACGCGTTTTAATACACTATACATCAATTTTCCACTATTTGCGCCTTTATATTTACAACGCAATTTAATATCTGCCTCAACATTTGTCTCTGCTGATGGTGTACTGTCTTGCAACAATAGGTCGTACTTTTGATTGAGTTTTGCCACTTCCGTGTCAAACATCTCCCACCCTTCTTCATAACTGTAAGTTGGTTTTGTTTCTTTACTACACGAACTCAAACTCATTCCCATGGCTACTAAGCCAATCAAGGAAAATACTACAAATGATTTTTTCATAATACTGTAAATTTTATAGGGTTAATTATTTGATTGTTTATGGTCTTGTTAGACACTATATTTTCGTTTTGCTATCGTACTTTTCGTTTTAATCTCACCTTACTTTTCCAATCGCGGTGCAAAGGTACTATTTTTTCATTACTATGCAAAACAAAGTACCGATAAAATGCAATATATTCTAATTTTGTAAACTCCAAGTAGCAAAACAGGGTGTTTTTACATCATTTTGGTATTAAAAATTGAAATCACACACAAAAAAGACTGCCACCCGGCAGTCTTTTTTGTATCTCTCACCTTTAATCTCTCACCTCTTACCTCGTTCCTCCCCTTGAAGGGGAGGTTAGGTGGGGTCAACTACCCTTGTCCCTGCGACTTATACTCCACCTTGCCATTCGTTGGCAGATGCCCCTCAGCATTCATCTTGCGGACAAACAATCTGTTGCCACAAACCACATATAGGTATTTGCCGCTGAAAGCCAAAGACTGCACACCACCTGCTGGCAATGACAAGATAGCCCTTACTCGACCATTATGGTCCGCTACCTGCACACCCATCTCAGTAGCCACATACAAGTTTCCTTTCGTGTCAAATGCCATACCTCTTGTAGGTTTGTCAACACCATTGCTCAAATCATGAAGGTGATAGAAAGGTTCACTATATAGCATCTCTCCATCTTTATTTATTATGGTACTTATTAAGTGATGTGTATTTTTCTCTCCTGTCACACATAAACGATAATCTGGGGCAACTGCCAAGGCACCACGTCCTTTATTCACAACCCACACGTCTTTAGTAGATTTCGCTCCTATACACAATGCCACAAATTTGCCATCAGCTAACTCAACCACTGATTGAAGACCATACAATTTGTCTGCCACCTTTTTGCCATTTTTGTATAGTGTAGTTCCCCTTCCTATTAAATCTTCACCTAAAAATTTTTCATCTGCACTCAATTTTCCCACACACTCGTAATTTCCATCAGCATACACCTTATATATATTAGGACGATCTGCCAATACAACCGCACCATCCGAAGCCGAAAACAAACATCCATCAATAGTAAATGGCAATTCTATCTCCTTCCAATCACTTTTAGAGTCTAGAATCTCTTGCAACATACCATTATTGGAGGTTCCCTTATTCACGCGGGCAGGGTAACCTTTCCACAACCATCGCATCGCATCTGGGAAGGCCAACGTACCATATTTGATACTATGATTTCCCCTATCCCACTTATGGAACACCTCATAACCTGCGAAGTTAAAGGCAGATTCCATCAACATATTATACTCAAACCACTCGCCAAAGATCGGGTTCCACACGTCGTACCAACCATCTTGCATATAGATCCGCAGCGGTTTGGGCTCCGTCTTGCGCACGATAGCAGGATACTCATGTCCACCGCGCATCGCCACAAACGTACCCACTGTCGTATAGACACGGCTGAACATATCAGGGCGATTCCAAGCTGCTGTAAATGCAGCTATACCACCACTACTAGCCCCCGTAATAGCACGGTCATTGGGATCTTTTGATAGATGAATAGTCTTTCCGCTTTCTGTCTGCATTCCCTCCACCTTAGCCAATACTTCGCGCTCTAGGAAAGTCACAAAGTTATCGTCTGTAGAGTCAAACTCCTTACAACGATTATATCGTACCACCTCGCCATCTTCGTCATATACTACGCCTGGGTTGACGAATACGCCCACCGTCACTGGCATCTCGCCCGAAGCGATCAGGTTATCCATCACTGTCGTAGCATCATACAATATGCCATCCATGCATACCAATAGGCATGCAGGCTTATTGCTCTTGTATTGCTGTGGAACATATACCAGAATCTCGCGCTCGGTACCTGGATAGATTTGCGAATCGTTTAGATTAAACTTTAGCACTTCACCACGATGCTTCTCCTCCATCTTCACCGTGGCAGGATCAAACGGAGCACGCACATTGTAGGCCTGTTGTGCCAATACACTTATGCCAAACACCGCCGCACTCAGCAGCAAAAACATCTTTTTCATATCCTCTCACCTTTAAACCTTAAACACTAAACAGTAGGCGCTCTGCGCCGTTCACTAAACACTAAACAGTAGCGCAGCGTTCACTTTTTCTTTTTCTTCATCATCTGGCGATCTGGTATAGGCATTGGACGCAATGCCAAGCGCTTCATCATCTCGTCAAATTCGGGGAAATCACATTGCAGTTTGCCATGTGAGAGCACAGCGATATCCTCTTTTAATCGCTCTAAACCCGATTCCTGCTCTCTATTCCATAGGGCATTCTTCTGGCGCATACATTGAGCGATATACACAATCATCGATTGTCGTTTCTCCATATCCGTCTCTTGTACAGCCAATTGCACCATATCTTGAATGATACGTCCATAGTTGCGCATGCGCACAATACCTATTTTTCTAATATGACCTTGTTCCATATACTCTAGCCTTTAACCTGTACTTATTTCTTTTTCACCAAATAGATCATCGTTGGATAGTGATCTGCGTAGCCATTTTGCCAAACACCACTCTTCACAGTACGGAATGGCGTACCTTTGTCCTTACCCTCTTGCACGGTCAAGAATGGCTTATTAAAGATCTGCGACTTCCAATATACCCATTTGCCATCTTCTACCTTTGCGTTCATCAATGGCTCGGAGATCATAATCTGATCAAACAGATTCCAACTACCTTGGTATGCCAAAGTACCAATACCGCGGTCGAGTTTTTGCCACATGGTATTGAAGAATCCCTGTTCGGTCACCTCCTCGCGCGTTTTCTTTGCGCCCATCACCACTGCACAGCTGTTGTTGAATGGATCATCGTTCAAGTCACCCATCACGATAATCTTTGCGCGTGGCTCTTTCAGATAGATGCTATCACATACCTGCTTGCACAACATCGCAGCAGTATCACGTGTCGCACGGCTACTCTCCTCGCCTCCAGAACGACTAGGCCAGTGATTTACACTCAGGTGAATCTTATCCATCACAATCTTGCGGTTGTCATCCAACATATAGCCCGACACCCACAATTGCAGACGACTTCTTACCACACCGCCATCTGCATAATGTGCTTTCAACTCATAACCTTTGGGCTGACCAACTGGCTTAAACATATCTGGATTGTACAACAACCCCACATCAATACCACGGCGATCAGGTCCCTCCAACAAGATGGGCACATAATTGCGATTGTGCTTCTCCTTCAACTCCTTGCACAAATCATGCAAGCAGCCAATATTCTCCACCTCCGACACACCTACTACAGCCGCACCACGAGGATCCTCGTCCGTACCCAACTGAGCAATGGCATATGCCATATTCTGAACCTTCTGTTCGTACTTGAATTTGGTCCACTTCATACCACCATCAGGCAAATACTCATAGTCATTCTTGCCTTCATCATGAATGGTGTCAAACAAGTTCTCCAAGTTGTAAAATGCCACGCAACGAACAATCATCTCGTCGCCTCGTGCAGAGAGCGGATTAAGCGTCAAAAACGCCCAAAGTGCTACAAAAGCTAATCGAAAAGGGGTTAGTTTCATATTTTTTCTTTATTTGTTTGCAAAATTACTGCTTTTTTTTGGATTGTCCAAAAGTTTTTTGTAATTTTGCAGTAAATTTTACATAAAATAGAAACTTTGAGCAAATATTAACCATTAATTATTAATCATTAATCACTATGTCATCAGTAAACAAAGTTATTTTAGTAGGCAATGTAGGTAGTGATCCAGAAGTTCGTTATTTGGACCGTGGTACAGCCATTGCTAATTTTAATCTTGCAACCACCGAGCGTGGCTATACTATGCAAAACGGTAACCAAGTACCCGACCGCACAGAATGGCATCCTATTGTGCTTTGGCGCAATCTCGCTGAATGGGCAGAAAAATACGTTCGCAAAGGTATGAAACTCTATGTAGAGGGCAAGCTCCAAACCCGCACATGGGAAAAAGATGGACAAGTACGCCGCAAGACGGAGATCATCGCAGAGAATATCCAAGTACTCTACCGTCCAGCTGAATACCGTAATCTCGGACATCATACTGAGGAAGTAACCGAGCAACATACTAGCCAAAATACGACTCTACCAGAGAATACCAACATCCCAACATTGGAGATTGAAGATATATTCTAATGGGGTAATGGATAACGGATATTGGAAATTGGAAATTGGATAAAAAAAAGAGATGGGAGACCATCTCTTTTTTTAGGTATTATCCTTTATCCATTAATGCAGCGGACTTACTCCCGTGCCAGGCTTATCCACCAAGGTCAACTTGCCATCCACGATCTGAATACCGTCGTATGGGTCGTTAGCAATCAGCACGTGGCCATCCAAGTCTGCATAATCCACCAGCGGACTCAACACTGTCGCAGCAGAGATACCCGCGCGAGTCTCTGTCATACAACCAACCATTACCTGCATACCCAGTTTGCGTGCCAAAGTGATCATCTTACGTGCTTCTGCTACGCCGCCACACTTCATCAACTTGATGTTGATGCCATCGTAGTAGGGAGCTAGTCTTTCTACATCGTCATAGGTCTGACATGCCTCGTCTGCCAAAATAGGCAGATCCACTCGTTCGCACAACCATGCATGCTCCTCGTCCATGTGCTTTGGCATAGGTTGCTCAATCATCACCACGCCTTGCTCTGCGAGCCATTGGCACATCATCAGCGCATGCTCTTTGGTTGGCCAACCTTGGTTGGCATCCACATATATTGGTTTGTCGCTAATGCTGCGTATAAGGGTAATCATACGCTTGTCCTCTGTCTCACCACGACCAAGTTTAACCTTCAGAATCTTCGCCCAGTCTGCTTCGCGCACCTTGAGCAACACAATCGAATCGCAGGCATCATAGCCAATCGTATAACTGGTACAAGGAGTAGCATCAGGGTCGATACCCCATATTTGCCACAAAGGCTTGCCCTCTAACTTACCATACAAGTCGTGCAAAGCAATGTCGATGCTCGCTTTCGCTGCATGATTGCCAGGTGCAAGAGCATTGACCAATTGCATGATACTATCCACATTCAGTGGCTCCGTACAGCTGTTGATGACAGGTTCTGCCAACTTGAGAAAGTTGCACACCGACTCTTGTGTCTCTTTGAGATAAGGAGGGAGTGCTGCTTCTCCGTATCCAGTCTCATCACCAAGAGTGATGCGTGTCAGCACGATAGGTGTAGTCGTGCGCGTGTTGGTGGAGATACCAAAAGCATGGCGCAACTCGCCTGTGAAGGGTTCGTAACTCAGTTGTGCTGTCTTAGTACACGACTGGAACAACAATGCCAATACAATGGCTGGAAATAGTACACGTTTCATAATTCTATTGTTTTTCAAATGGTTATTATTTCATTTTCAGTCCTCTCGCCTCTCGCCTCTAAACACTAAACAGTAGCGCAGCGTTCACTAAACACTTCTAACTCAATTGCCAAACGCGACGGAGCAGCCTACAGCGAGGTTCAACTTTTGGTCCCCCGCCTCAGCAATAGGTTTGATCAGATTGTCCTTGGTTACTTGCCATGGTTGTAGCATCACGTGCGCAAAACCTTTCACTGCACAATGCTCCAATGCCCACGTCTTATGCAGCTTCAGTCCCACCAAGGTCACGGCAAAGTCGCCTTCAAAGCCTGTGTACAAGCTCTTAGCAGGTGTCACGCCTACGCGTGCATCCAGTTGCCAGTCTTGTCCCAACGCGAAATCATAGCCCAATTCGATGTAGGTAGAGTATGCGCGTTTTAGGAAGACGTCACCAGGAATGATATCTTCCACAATATCCACCTTCTTTCCATCCGCTAAAGATGCATAATAGCCATCGCGACCAAAAGTACGGAATGCTACTAAGCAACTCAATGGTATTCTATCGCTTACGCGATATGAGATACGCCATTCACCAGTAGCACCGCCACCACCCCGTGGATGATTACTAAAGTCAAAAAATCGAGAAGGAGTACCATCTGGATAACGATCAAAATAAAAACAATGAATATAATTTACATTCAATCCCCAACGACTAAAACCTAGCGTGATATCAACCTCAGGATTAAACGCAGAGAACGTCCAGTCGGCAGCACCTACGTTCCACCACATATTGGCATAGAATCCAGCATAGTCAACCGTGGCATCCACTTGCAACGAAGGACCACCGCAGTACAATCCACGCCAGATATAGTTACTGGTCATCGTAGCACCTGCTGACCAAGAGAAACGTGAGGAGGGTTGCTCTACGACCTCAGCCGCCAGTGGCATAACCAAACCCATCAATAAAACCAATAAAATGCTCTTTTTCTTCATATCGACTGCAAAGGTACAACAAAAAATGTAAATAAACAAATTTTTGGGGAGAATTAGATATATGCAGTCGTTTAGGCAAACATTTAATCCCTATATTTTACGAAACAAGTGCTGTTTCGATGAAAAATTTTCCTTGAACTGAAGTTGCTTAAGATCTAACTTCAAAACTTTATATTCGTATGGTATAATTGCTCCTTTGATATCCGTCATCTGGAGTTCGATAACAGATTGATCCTCTTTTTTCCACTTGAACCATCCATTCCCATAGGGCAGTAAATCCTCCTCATAGATATCTTCCGATGTATCCCACTCCCTACCCCAACAATACCCATCGCCTGCGGGTTCCAAAGTGTACACACGATACCATGTGGTATCCACACTATGTTGCCATTTGCCTAGGAGCAAAGTATCTGCATCGAAAAACTTCAAACCGTCGGTCTTACAACCGTCGTCCTGTACGCTGACAGCAGTAATCACAGAGCTAGAGTGTATAATTTCGTATATACCTATAGCACATGCCAGCAATATACTACCACACAATATATATATTACTATTTTGATTTTTTTCGACAACATACTTCCGTTTTCTAGAGTATCATAGCACAATGATTTGTGCCTCTTGATTATTCATATTTGGCATGGTTCTACCTACCGGAGCACCGATATAGGTTGGATCGCATACTATATATCGTTGGTTATCATATACTAGATAATCTCCATACACTTCTTCTGAGAAAGCCACTGCTGTAGCCAAATGCCCGGGATAGTATAACAATACAACATTTAGTCCAACTAAATCACGGACCAAGCGAGAAAACAACACAGAACGATCCTCACAATCTGCATAAGGATAATACAACGTTTCTTCTGCAAAAAATGCCCTATCACCACCCCATACCTTATCATCGTATTCATACACAAGAGCTGTTTGCACGAATTGCAAGAGTTTATTCACCGCATCCCTTTCGGATAATCCTTCTAGAGCCGTTCGCAAGCGAGGATACAAAGCCGCAGCGATTGTTGGGTCCAATGGTGTGTTGGCATATACTGCCCAACGGGTATAGACATTCCCATCAATATAAGAAGATGGATAATGACTATAGAAATCTACCAAATTCAAATTCTGCTGTATCTCCACAGTAAGACCATCTCTCGCAGTCAAAGTGCGGCTTTGGCTTGTTTCTGCATCTAACAGTTGATCTTTTGTGATTTGCAATGACATTTTCTGTTCTGCCTCAAACGATGCTTTGCAGACAGCTAACTCTCTTGTCGAACAATCGATAGGATAGAACTTATCGCCATCAATCACAAAATAGAACATTGACAAAATGCAATATTCGCTAGCCACCAGCAAATATAATCGCTCTCCACCATAGGCCAAACGAATCTTATAGCCGGACTGTGCCATCAGGTAAGCCTGCATAAAGACCGCGTCATTTGTTTTTCCGTATCGTTTCTCGCAAACAGTCTGCAAAAGCTGCATATATCCCCAATCACACAAATCAAGTCCTCCACGCACATCCAATGCACCACGAATCGTCATATCGTATTGACTACTCGACAGCCGTGTCCATAATCTCGATAACTGCTTCTCATTTAACTCACCTATGCTCCATTCCTCGTTGATCGGGAAGGGAACAGATACCAATGTACCATAAAAAGCCACCGACACTATCTCTTGCGGTATAGCCTTTGCTTGGATAGGTGCAATCGGTTCCACTTGAGGCGCCGGATCGGGGATCTTGACGACCTCTCTATTAAAGAGGACAGGAATAAAATCTAAGATAGCTTCCGAGGAAGTTATCGTATCTTCATACACAATAGGTAATACTAGTTCTTCCTCTTGAATTTCCTCGGCAGGCATAGCAGTCATCCGCTCCCAACTCTCAGCCATAAACCGAGCATACTGCTCATTCAGTTCGCTACGATAAGCATCGTATTTAGCTTGCTGATTGGCCGAGAATATATCAAATTTCTGCAGTTGTTGCTTCTTAAACGCCTCGTATTCATCCTGCTGCGCATAAAGGAATCCCGCAGCCAACCATACACCTATAACAACACAAAAACGATTCATCATATATTATCAAACGCTTTGTTTACAAATTCCTCTCCTTCCAAGCCTGAGCTTCCGGTCCCGCAGCCGCAGAAGGGGTTTGAGATTTACGAATAACGGTCAACGAGGTACGCACCACCTGTTTCTCCACATAGGTAAACAACTCGCCTAAGGTAGTATTGCCTTGTGTCTCCTGCAGCTGCTTAAGAAGGTAGTAGGTAAACAATCCATGCGATTTCTCCTCATACTGATGCGCTACCTCATTGCTAGAAGCTGCACTTAGAACCACAGTATTTCCTCGGGGTGCTCCACTAGTCAGTTTCACAACCCCCTTGGTAGAAGCCAAAGCAGAACCCGACTTCGTGAATCCACTGAAGCAAGCATCCAATAGCACAAGACTCTCCGCTGCGGTCTCAGCCAAGGCATCATAAAGATCGCTAATCTTATAACCTGTGTTAGCGATATTCGCAGCCACACCATCCTTAGGCAGAAGATACATACTGCGGGTTAACTCGTCCGGCACGCCATGCCCCGAATAATAAAAGATGAAACGCGCCGTATTCTTATACAATTTATTGTTCGCTATATCACGAATCCAATTGACTGCCTCACGAATATTATTAAAAGTTGCATCTTCCTTAAATCGGATATTAGCAGAAGGAATACCAAGCGTCTTTATACAATACTCTTTGAATATGTATCCATCATTAAACGCGTAATCTACATTAGGGGCTTCGTCGTAATTCTTATTCGCAATTATCACTACAAACGTGTTTTCTTGTTTCTTGGAGGTGGTAGGTATCTGAATATCTACATCTGAATTGCCAATAGCGATATTGCTGGTGGACATAATCTGCTTGCCTTTCGAAGGCACACCTACCATAGTGGCATCTATGGATATATCATCAAAATTGTAATCTACTTGCGCGATATTATACGTCAACGATGCTGAATTACTGAATTTATACACTCGGTCTTCTGATAGATAGAATTGATATTCAGCCAGTCCAATACTATCGCCCTCCACATAAAACGATGGCACTTTTTTCAGCGATGAAAACATGGTCTTAAATTCCAATGCATCGGCTGTTGGCACAGGTACCAAAATATCCTCCTCTCTATATTTCGTACGTATACGATAGGTCTCGTTATCTGGATCATAGCTACCAACAATAACTACTGTATCTTGCGGTAGATTTCGCGTGCATTTAGCTATATAGTCATCTTGCGCATCCTTGGTCAGCACAAAGACCTTTTGCTTGCGTGTCTCGCCATTTACGCGCTTTTGCCATTCAGCAATCTTCTCAAACTCACCTTTCTTTTGCCACTCGTTGACAATACGCTCCACATAGTTTTGCGCATAAAAATGGAAGGTGTTTTGTTGGCGAACAATTTGATGGTATCGATACTTGAATGCATTGTATGCGATATCCATATTTTCTGTGATAGCCGCATTTTCTGCCGTCAAATTATTCTTGTTGGCATATGCTTGTACCTTCTTTGCCACATTCTCTGGCTGATTTTTAACGGGCACAATCACCTGACCTTGATAATTCAAGGCTCCAAACTTTCCACCGCCATCACTCACTTTTATATAATCTGGCAAAACATCGACAATAGTTGATGAAACAAAAGGAAACAGTTCCTGACCATTGTAGTCTACCAGTCCCTGCTTGCTGTCCGCAGAAGCCACAACAAACAATTTTGCAGTTGCAGCAATGCTCTTGTATTTACACGGTACCAGTTCTTCCCCTTTGTCCGAACACACGCCCCACAAACCCTTCTGCTCCACTTGAAAAAACGGAGGGCGATAGACATAGGCTTCATACTTGCCTATAGGAATAATGGCAACGCCCTCATTATTATATAAACCTACAGTATTGTTCTGCGATAATTCAAACAAAATCTCTTCTCCATACTCGGGCATTTCCACCCCTTTGATATCTGCATATTCACATGGGAACAACAAAACACCCCTTGCCGTGTACAAACCCACCTTATCATCCGCAGTCGTCTTGATATACTCTGCCGTTTCTCCCAAAGGCTCAGCATGGGCAAAACGACATGGCAACAATTCTGTTCCTGAATACAAATCCAAAGCGCCCCACAAACCCTTATCTTGAATAAACAGACACAGATCTTCACCCAATTTACCTAGTTTAGCATCTTGATATTGACAAGGATACAACTCTTTTGCCTGACTAGTAAATACCCCCCAACGATTATTTTGTTTGCATATGAAGAATCCATACTCACACTTTATTTCATCAAAGACGCATGGGATTACCTCCTCTAGTTTTGCGTTAACCACACCATACTTACCTCTCAGTGTCACATGTGCATACGTATTAGGCTCTGTTATTGCCTGGAAATCGACAGAATCATATGGACAAGGTTGCTGATAGGTAAACGCTTTCCAATAATAACCACTATCTGGTTCTTGTGGTCTCTCGGGTTCAGGGTTATAGGGTTTGCTAGGTGGAACCAATAGATCGGATTCCTCCAAAATTTCTTGCAATATAGCGTCATAATTAACACTGGCCGTTGCACTAGCCGTTGCCACAGCAGAACTTAGCACATTCAACACACCTCCTAATATGCCACCCGTATTCGAAGCCTTGCTTTTCTGCTCAGCTTGCGCTGCACGCTGTGCTTCATCCACCAGCTTATTATACTTCTCCTGGGCTTTCTGTCGCGCCGACTGCACCTTCGTATTATAGGCCAGCAAGACTTCTTCATACTCCGCATTCACCTGACAGAATTGGTGATATGCTTTGTCATAAGTGACCATTTCTTGCTTCCAAAGATCATGCACTCGTTTTTTTGCCTTATCGGCTATGCGCATACGAATATATCCATCATACATTGTGTACTCAATAGCATCCGAAGCGATGATCTCTCCTTTGCCATCAGCCATCGAGTAATACATCTCACCGTCTTTCTCATGCTGCAGCAAAAACCATCCGCCTGCTTGCGGATGATATTCTACTTCTGTATATTGTGTACGTAAACTTTTCTCTATTGCCTTCTGTTGTGCTGTTGGCAATACTTCTGCGGCCCCCACAGACAAGGGTAGCACGCATAGTAGAATGAGGAATATATATTTCAGGATTTTCATTTTAATCGATTAATGCCTATCGTCTTGCGAATAACCTGCAGTTGTGCATCTTTGCTTTGTACATCCAAGAGCCACGCTTGCAGATCCTCATACGATAGTTGTTGGAGTGATGCAAAAGACGAATAATCCACTGCTTTAGAAAAAGGATTAGGCGAGAAAATAATATAAAAAACATTCGACTCGCCATCCTTTGCACAACTCATCACATATTCATCTACTACTTCGGGATTGTCAGATAACTGTTTCGAGAAAAATAGATGATTCTTGTTCGATTGCACACGTTGCGAGCCATTGCTGTCAGCTTCATATGGTAACAAACAAAAGGCATTTGCCTCTTCATCCACCAGATAGACACACAGATAACCATCAACTGGCGATAAAAAGGACATAAACAACTGGTCGCCCTCATAAAAGACCTCTCTCTCATGTCGCGGCGTATGACCATTGCATAGGATTTTGCACGCTACATCAATCCTCGCGCTCGTTATCGCGCGCGCTTTTCCCACCACCTTAACATGCACTATATTGCATTCGCTCTGTTCATCATAACGAATCTGATAAACCGGAGCCTGCAAATCACCCAACCATTCGCCTTTCACCTCCGTACCACCCAAAGAGAACTGCGACATATCTGTCTGGCCATTCTTCGTACGAATAACGGTGGAGTTAGACTGATTAACGATTGTTCCAAACGCATCAGCCAAGCACTGCAATCGAGCTCGCTCCAGAGCTATCGCTTTGGCTTGCTCAATAGAAACATTGCTGGGTACATGATAGGCGTAGTCACCAGAAACCTTGACCACGTCCTGCGCGATCAAGGTTCCCAATGAACACAACAACACTAATATAGCCAAAAAACCTCTCATTTAGAAGCCAAGGACATGGTCTAATTGATTATGCAGTTGCTGGCCTTTTTTCTCTAACTCTGCGCGTACAACCTTCTTTGTCACCTCTAATGCGGCGGATCCGTCATACGCCAAACGAACCATCACTTCGCGGTTCTTATTATTTAATACGCGATAGCACTCTACTACCGTAATGGTGCGACCTATTGATTGGCTAATCAAGTTCTTGCTACTCATGACTGTTTCCGAGATACTCGCTGCATCCTCTGCCGACAATTGTTTGTTCGCCACGGTATTCTCAATCAAGGCGGTCACCTCGGTTTGGATCTGACCAGCCAGATTGGTGATGGCCAGTGAGGCAGCTGCTACCTTAGCCGCATCGTAGTTCTCTGCGATAGACTGCGCATTAGCCATGATATATTTAGGATACAAGTTCGCATTATACTCATACTCCATCAGATATGAACGCTCCAATTGTTTCTCCAGTGGCAATGCACCGGGCGCTACTGTCCAACCCTCTTTCTTCAGGCGTTTAGCCTCTTTCTTCGTGGTTTTATCCACGCGAGCAGACAACTCCTTCTTCGCTAACTTGCTAATCTTATTACGTTCTTGACGAATTTCGCTTGCATTCGTTTGTGCAACACACGAAACACTTGCTATAATTATGGCTACAGCTACCGTTAGAAACTTTTTCATAATCCCAAGTTTTTAATTGTTTATAAATTCATCTCTGCATCGCAGGTCATCAATGACTAGCAATCAAGGTTTCCAATGCTTTCACAAAGACATGAGGATCCGATGTGCGTGTACTTGAATACGTCATCTTTTCGGAAGGATCTGTACCTTGATACGAGAAGATGCTCTGACCTGCACTTGGCAATACAATACCCGTACTGGTTCCACCTACCAGTCCTATCTCAATCTCATCACCTCTAACATTTAGCGACAAGATATTGCGATAGAATACCGATTCTGCATCGCAGGTATCCATCCTGTCTGTCATCGTATCCCAACGATTCTTGAGCATCACCAGCTTATCACGCTGCGGAATAGCTATCACATAATAGACATGACGCAAAGCAATCAGAGGGTTGGTGGTGTAATCGCCATCCATATCCTCATCCTCAAAATAATTGACAAACAAGATCTTACCACGCATATCATTTTCATCGATACGTTGCTCATCCAATGCCGCAGCCACTGGATCGTAACTCTCGCTCAAATAAGGGCTCTGTGGCGACAAATAGTGGCGACAGAACTCCATATACTCATACTTCGTACAACGAGAATTATGCATCGCCATGGTGTTGTGATAGTTCACTTGTTTCTCCTTGTTGCGGTTGAGCACAGCACTACGTTTTCTAGAGGTAGATCCAATGATCACCAACCAGTGTATAATCAACATAACGATTGGCAGCAACAGCAGTCCCACACCCGCTAGGCCCATCCACGAACGTTCTATACCCTCGTATTTGAGCACCGTATTTAGGTCTTCTGCTGGTTCCTTATACCAACCCAATGTCTCAATCGATCCCTCCTCTGCAGGTTCGCAAGCTATCACCACATGCTTCTCAAAGAAGGCTTGCACCTCCGCTTGTGTCTGTTGGTTAACCTGCTCAATCTTGATATGATTTAATCCCACAGGCACCACATCTACCACCACAAGGGCTACAATCCACAGTAGGAAATAGCCAATTACCACCTTCAGCATTCGCCAAATAGGATAGAAAGGTTTCTTCTCCATCTCTGGCTCTAACGGTGGATATTGATAATCAAAGAACTCCTCGCGCATCGTCGGACTCTCTAGGAGCGATACGTGCGTGGACAGAGTCACATCATCGCTGAAGAAATCATCACGAGTGGAGCCCGAATCGATGGTCAGAAAGGCGTGCATAGGGAAATAGCTCATCATCTTTTCTGCCTCAGATGGAACGGCTTTCTTTAACGCACCTTTTCCTTCCTTTATTTCTGCCAACCATTCCAAGGTCTGCTTATCGGATATTTGCACATGCTCCTCTATCTCCTTTATCTCGTCTGGCTCAGGCACCATCGTGCGGATACGGTTAAATAACTCGATAGGTTGTTCACCTTTCACCTGCAAACCATTGGCGATAAACGCACCTTGACGCAAGATCATCTGCAAAATCAAATACTTGCGCTTAGCCTGACGATTGGTGGCCGTATGCAACCATTCTTCGATGCGCGAAGTGATGGTGTTTTTCAGGTGCATCGGGTTGTGTCCCTCAAAGAGTGACAGGGCAAAATAGTAATAGATATCTGGTTCTAGTGGCGACTGATCTACGGCCAACTTGAAGTTGCGTTGTGCCAGTTCGTAGTTCTTCAGACCCATATACACGAGGCCCATGCCAAACAATGCGTTGGTGTCTTTCGGATTCGACTCGGTCTGTTGCTTAAAGAACTCGATATAATCGTTCGTCAGGTTGCTAGGTAAGTGCAATGGGTTAACCTCGCTTTGCACGAGGTTAACCGCATGACATTTCGGACAAGTTGTAGTCCCTGCTGGCAGAGGTGCCGTACAGTTCTTACATCTCAGGATCTTGAGTGTTGCCATCTTTCAATGCTTTTTGTTGTTGAATCTTCTCGTTTGCAGCTTCAATAGCTTTGCCAGCGGCTTGCTTTGCCACTGCGCCTGCTTTGCTAGCTACTTCGCCTGCTTTGCTGGTCAATGCTGCAGTAGCAGCTGCCACCTTTGACCAATCGTGATTGCGTTTGAAAGCAGCAATAGTCACATGACTCATAATGTATATCGATACGAAGCTAAATACACATGCTGCAGCGGCCAACAAGCACAACTTCAGAATCATAATAGCGATATCCAACGGATTAGACTCGGTATGGGTCTCTCGTCTACCGCTTGCATAAACGGTTGTCACCTTTGTCTCTGGGAAGAACTCCAAGGCCAAGCTTGCACCCAGCAAGAAAGATGCTAAGCCAAAGCCAATCTTTTGCAGTTTATCCAAACGTGCACTCTCTGCACGATAGCGAGTGATATAATAGCCATATTGGTGGCTGCTGTAGATATAGAATGGAGTCAACAGTATTACATAGATACAAATCAGCCATACGATGCGGTCCAACCAACGCGCAGCACGCAAGTCATCCTTGTAGCTCTTTACTACGGCCTTGCGATATGCCTTAAACTTCATATCATTGATCTCGTCATAGCTTTTCAGATGTTCTTTCGCTTTGTCCTCGTAGTACTTAATCTGCTCTTTGTATGCTTTCTTCTTCTCGCGACTTTGTGCGGTATCCAATCGTTGTTTGTAGTCCTCTACGCTCTCCAACGCACCCTCGTAGTTCTTTTTGATATAGCCCAATCGGTATGCTTTGTGTGCATTAGCATTGGCTAGGCTATACACCAACGAGTCCGTTCTACAATCGGCAAACGCAATGGTAGTATCTTGTTTTTGCCAATTCTTGATACCCTCCACTTTCGCCTCAATCGATTGACGATCGCTAGCTACTTGCTCAGAGATATAGAACATGATAAAGATTGACAAGATACATCCTGCTATCAATGACCACTTGAAGGTCCAATGTTTCTTGCGTGACCAACTAACGATCTCGCGCAACTCGTCGTAGCGCTCCTTAAAGAACTGGTCGTTCTTGTCTTTCACCTCGGCTTGCGCGCGGTCCAACAGGCGATCCATCTCATCGCACTCGGCCTCTGAACATGGATATACGTCATCTATATTGACTGTCTGTTGGTTCTCGTCCTCAATGGTGATATGGCTACTGGTGCACATCGCAGCATCCAAGAACTCGTAAGCCTTCTCGTTCGCTGGGTTGGCTTTCATTTTCTCTTTCAAGTCATCTTGCGTGAAGGATACATAACCATTCTCATGTGTCTCACGTCTTTTTTTGAATTTGTCTTTTAAAAATCCCATAATTGTAGTGTTTTTATAGTGAATATTTATGAATTTATCAATTTCTCTGCTTTCTGGCGCAATTGTGCTTGACGCGCTGCGAATTGCTTAGGTGATACCGATTCGGCTTCCATAATCAACTGCTTCCAAGCACGTTCCGTCTCAGGTTTCGCATGCTGTACCGCCAACAACTTGAGTTCATCGCGCAGCGCACGAATTTCCATCGTCACATCCTCCAACTGCGTTTGTTGCGCATGATACTGCGTGTCTTGACTGCCTAATATGCTGGCCCATACAATCCATATCAACGATATGCCGCCTATCACTAGCAAATACACTTTCAGCTCCACCTTATCGCGCAAGAAAATCGTGTAAATCAACATCCACAATACGGATACCACCAAGTATCCCATCGTATGCATACCCACGAAGACCTTGAAATAGGGTGTTTGTGCCGCATCGCTCTTTAGTTTACCCATGTGGAACCAACCGAAGAACAATACTTCCAGCAACACAAGATACGCCAAGTTTACATAGAATAATTTACTTGGCTCTTCTGGCAAGAATACCAGAAAACCCAATACCGTCACCACTACCGTCATCAGACCGGGCAACCATGTATACAATGGATTCGTTTTCATAATCGTATTAAATTGTAGGTGGAACAGGAGGAGTTGGGCCGCCCATTGGTGGTGGGGTTGGCATAAACAATGCCGCCAACTCGGGTATCGTATTCGCAGCTGCCCATTGTGGCATGCCTGCTTTCCAAGCCAGCGTATCGGCGCGAAGCACACCTTGCGCTACCAACTGCTGCAAGATTGGCATATCGTATGGACCAGCTTGTGCATTGTTCAGATACAGATAAATCTGTACCGCTTGCGGCATTGGTGGCGGAGGGGTTGGACTGGCGCTCATCGCATTTTGTGCTATTCCACCCATCATGCCGCCCATAGCACCCCCCATGCCAAAGCCCATACCGAGGCCCATGCCTGCACCCATCATGCCGCCCATCGGACCGGTATTGCCTGCCGCTGTTTCCATCACATCCAACTGACGCTCTTGTTGATAGGTAAAGCCCTGTATCGAACGACTGGCTGCTTGCGCCTGAGCATTGATCACCATCTGGTAGTTCGGATCATCCTCATGCGGATTAATTCCCTCTACATCAAACTTCGTCAGCTCCACACCATAGTCCTCAAAGTACTCATTCAAGCTACGCTTCGCAAAATCCGACAAGTCAAACAAATAGTTATTCACCTCGGTAATGCTCACGCGCTGCTGACTAAAATACTTGCTCAAGGCCACCGTCACACGCTGACCTACTGCAGAGGTGAACTCCTCCGCAAAATCCGATAGATACAACTCGTGATTCGTACCCAGATATTCGCGAATAAATGCAATTGCATTCGTAATGCGAAACTCATACGTGCCGTATGCGCCCACACCAATAGTCACACCCTGTGGCGTTCCCGCCAAGGTGTAATCGCGGATAGTCAAACCGGTTCCCCAGCCTCCCTCTTCGCCAGCAAAACGCTGACGGGTGGTATTCACCACATACAATGTTGTCTTGAAAACTGTATCACCCCCATAAGGGATGTTCATGATCTTTTGAAGAAACGGAATATTATTCGTAGATAACACGTGTCCACCGGCTTCGAACAACTCCGAGTACATGCCTTCCGACATAAATACCATCTGCTGTCCTTCTTGCACAGTCACTTTGGCATGCGTGGATAGGTTGTCATATGGATAGCGATGCACCAAACATCCTTTTTCCAAGTTCACGAACACGTTGTCAATAAATCCCTTACGAGCATCTCCCTGACCGTCGAATGTCTGACCATCCGAACGCAATTTATCAAATAGTCCCATAATATATAGTGTTTTAAGGTTAACCGATCTTCTCAGAACGGCAATATAGTGCCTTGCTTAAAGCACGCACGCAAGCGATAGCGAACAGAATATACTGTAGCCGGAGTTACAGTAAATATAGTCGCAATGGTTTGTGTGTCCAAGCCAGCGGCAAAACAAATAATATATGCTAGATTTGTAGCTGTTAATCTGCGTTGAGCTTGTCCGCAAAGATGCTCCAAGAAACGCGTATCTACACCATGAAACTTCTGCATCACCAGAGATTTCTCCTGTGCTGCCAGCAACACCGCATCAACTTGATAAGTTAATTTGGTTAAAGCATTTTGAATAATTAATTGTTGACTATCCACGGCACATTAACATTTTTTGCTAAATTCTGCCGCAAAAGTACTGCTTTTTTGCCTATTTTCATATAGACAAATATAGATAAATGACAAAATCAATAGGGGAATGGGTATTCGGAACCGAATTTTTTACGCAAACGATAGCGGACTGTATATACGCTAGCGGGTTCCAAACACATAAAATCGGCAATCTGCTCCACCGTCATGCCCGCAGCGAAACACAGTATATAGCGTTTATCCATGGTCGTTATCTTCGTTCCATGGCTCAACAATACTTGTATATGTGCCAGATCCAAAGCCTGCAAACCCATTATCGATGGCTCGGTATAATCGCGTTTGGCAGCTTCTTGCATCTGTTTAACCAGCCCATCTACCAACAATCGCAGCGGTTCAATATCGGTTTTTTCCTCCAATGCACTTATCGCCTGACGCATGTTATCGGCCTCTAGCGCTGCCTCATACAACTTCGCCTCCGCATTCTTCCTACCCATCACCAACAGCCAATAGCCGATCACCAGCAATAGCAGCAGCAACCACAAAGCCACCAACAACCAACGATGCGACAGATTCTCTGCCTCCAGTTTCGCCAGTCTCAACTCTTTTTTCTCCACCTCGTATTGTGTCTGCACCTCTTGTAGTACGCGCCTTTTGTCCACATCATAGCGCTGCGCATTAGTCTCGGTCAGCTGTTGCTGATAGCCATACGCCGCTTGCCATTTGCCTTGCTCCTCCGCCATCATCGCCAGAAACTCGTACGCCTCTGCGCGCTCGGTAATAATGGTATTAGGCGACTCTTGAGCCACTGTGTCAATCATCGCTAGCACCTCGTGCATCATCGCTTCGGCTTCGCGGTAATCATGCTCATAGTACTCCTGCCATGCTTCCAGATCCACGATGCTGATCAAGGCCTCCAACGAGTCCTTACGCGAGCGCGAACCTATTACCGACGCACGCGCACGTTCCAAATAATACCGAACACTATCCACCAGCGGTGGTTGGAAGTGCATATCATAGAAAAATGCCATGTTATAGTAACTCCATACCGGCACGATATTATACGAACGCGGATCGGCAATCTGCTCCAGTCCTACAATGGCTCTTCTGCCATGCTCGAGAGCCAAGTCTATACTATCTATATACGAATAATAACCCGATGCCACCGAGTGATAATTATACGCCACCATCGGAGAATTATGTTGTTCATATAGGCTTTCCAAACCGTCTTGCTGAACCAGCATATTCTCCCAATCGCCCATATTCATATAATCGATGGCTCGTTCATACAGGCACATCGATGCCATATCCCAGTTTTTTGTCTCGATAAACAATTCATAGGCTGCTATCAGTTTGCGTTGTGCATCCTCGGCCTTTCCGCTTTCAAAATCGCGCAAGGCCTCTTGGCGCAGAGCAAAAGGATCCTGCGCACTAGGCGCGTTCTCCTCATTGGCATACACCAATACCCCATAGCCCATGGCCAACAACCATATGAATAGTCTATGCAGCTTCATTTGCTTGCAAAATTAGTCTTTTTTATTGATATACACAAATTTATTTATATTTTCTGCCACAAAATCCATTTTTACACATCACCTTACGGGTATCTGCGTGCGGATTACTTGTACGGTATCGACTTTCATAGGCAAACGCTCTGGTGCATTCCAAGCCCCATCCTTCGTCACATAGAACGTCAGGTATTGTCCATCGTCACTAGTGACAAACGTGTACTTTTGATTCTCTTCGAAGTTATATGGCTCGTTCATCGTTCTCCATTCACCTGAAAACTCCGTATAATAATATGCAGGAAACCATCGACCAGCCTCAATCTCGTAGTAATCACTCGTGCCAGCATAAGTACCAAAGTAATAAGACTGCAATTGCTTTGTCGTAGTATAATTCATTGGTAAGGAGTAAATACCCATCCAAGTAACATAGGTGTAGTCCAGCACTTTCTTAAAACGCACTTTGGCTGGTTTCTTTTCCTTCTCCCAGATAGCATAAATCGTATCCGTATTTGTAGTGAGAGTGATATTATAGAAATCAGTATAATAACTACTAGCATCCTTCATATAGTTCCAACCTAATAGCTTGTAACCATCGCGACGAGGTTTATTCCGAATATC
The DNA here is from genome assembly GCA_045124995.1 of Paludibacteraceae bacterium. GTDB lineage: Bacteria > Bacteroidota > Bacteroidia > Bacteroidales > Paludibacteraceae > Colicola. The sequence continues at coordinate 98,611 of JBGVMY010000001.1, forward strand.
AACAGTATAAGAAGCCCTATATTCTTCGTAATATCCCACAAATATACGCATTTTATAGTCATCGTCAAATTCACCACCATTGGCATCAAAATACAAAAACACAGGAGTATCCGAAGCATCTCCCAGTAAATGCTGCTCACAACTGCACAGCAACAACACCATACCTATAATAGGCAAAATCATACGCATTTTCATAACACACCCTCCTCTATCTTTGTTGATTTTTGTTTTATTGGGAACTTATATCCTACGCTCAAACTGGCAGCTATGATATAACTATCATCCCAACCTAACTCATGATACGTATCACCATAGTCAAAATGAGATGCGAAATGATGGAATTTTGTACCCACTTCCGCATAACGCGCAGAGATATCCAGCCACATATACCATGACGATGTAAATTTACAACCCAATCGCAACTCTCCACCCAATTGGTAATAGATTTTACGATCCATCGTCAAATGCTCATCATTAGGCATGGTAGGCACAGGTAGATTATACCAACGTCTAGGCATCGCGCCCAAGAAGCCCATGCCCCACATAAACGCTGCCCCATCGTTATGATTGCCATGCAGAAAAATCATACCCGCAGACAAACTTGCCACGCTCTGGTACTTGAGGTACGCACCCAAGGCAAACCTTTCGTTGCAACTGCCTGCCATATCCAAACTAAAGGCACCATCCAGCGAGCGGTAATACGGACCAAAGCTACCGCCCACACCAGCGCTCACGCCTATAAATGGTGCTGGATACTGCTTCTTCTGCTTTGCAGGTTTAGTTCCTAGCAAAAATATATCATTGTAGTTCTGCGCCGTTTGATTACCATAAGGCGAATACCCACCTTGTTGAACCACTTGTGTAGGTTGTGTTGCCTTCTTTTGAAAGGCCTGCACCTTGCCATTGGAATAGATGATCGTTGCTATATCGTCTATCGCTACCACAAAGGTAGGACCAGTCGGAAAATTCGCCTGCTTGTATTTCACCTCTACCGCAGACACTTCCGTGATTACCGCATCAATGCGCTGCGCATCGTGGGTGATGATCACATCATGAGCCGTCTCCTGAGCGAACATCCCAAGAGCCACCAACAATAGTATCATCGATAATACGAACCGTTTCATACGCCTATTTTTTAGAAGTTCAATGCCAGACCTACTCCATTCTTACTTGCTTGCATATTCAGTGTGATAGGATAACCCATGGAATACTGGTTATAGGTCTGATGCGACTTTTTCGCACGTGGATAACCTACTGCCAGCAAAGGAATAGATGCCGTAGTAAAAGCCATACCTGTTGCTGCCATACACCAGAAATAATCATCCCAATCTATGGCCATCCACAAACCTATAGCCATCAATGGAATACCTGCTCCCAAGAGAGACCAACCGCAGTATTGCATAATCAATCCGCTGCGATACTCGTTATACGCCGGTGGGCAATTACGACGCAGCAATTCGGCATATTGATAAGCCGTCAAAGGGCGTCCATCCAAATAAATATCATTACCAACACATGTCAGGTGTCCCATCTGTCCGCGTGGTTGCATTGTGTTTTGCGCACCATAGTATGGATTACCTTGATAGACAGGCTGCTGATACTGTGGTTGCTGCTGTTGTACGCTCTGTGCAGCTTGTTGTTGGAAGGTCTGTACCTGTCCGTTGGAATAAATAATAGATGCTATTTCGCTCTTTGCCAGAACGAAGGTCGGACCAGTCTGAAAATCCGCTTGCTTGTACTTAATCTCCGTGCTAGTGACCTCTATGATCACAGCATCAATTCGCTCCGAAGAGTTGGTGATGATCAAATCATGATTCTGTGTTTGTGCAGAAAGCATCGTTGCCACAAACAAAAATAGTACAGCTAGAATGTGTTTCATAATCATATACCCTTATCCGTGTCGGGCACAACTTTAATAGAAATCTTGCTTTGAAAGCATACAACATAATTTCGACTGCAAAATTACTGCTTTTTCAAATAATTTCATATAGACAAATCTAGATAAAAAATTACCCTTCCTATTATTTTTTTAGTAAAATATTTGTAGAGATGAAAAAAAAGTCGTATCTTTGCGGCGAAAAAGCGGGCAAAACACCCTTAAAAATCTCGGAAAAAGCGGGCAAAATACCATAAATTCCTGAGAAAAAACGGACAAAATAAAGGCAACCACATGATTAACAGACAATTAGACAATTTAATAAAAGAGCATTATACAAACACACAAAATGCTCTGTTATTGTCGGGAGCACGACAAGTAGGAAAAAGTTATGCAATACGCAAGTATGGCAAAGCTAATTATTCGTGTTTTATAGAAATTAATTTCATTGAGCAACCTCAAGCGATACAGATATTCCAGCATGCCACTTCTACAACAGATCTCCTATTGCGTTTATCGACATTTATTCAGCAACCATTGGTTAAAGGAGACACGCTCATTTTCTTTGACGAAGTGCAAGCCTATCCAGATATTCTGACATGGATTAAATTCTTGGTAGATTCAGGAGAATACAGATATGCACTAAGTGGCAGTTTATTAGGAGTGCAATTAAAGGATATACGTAGTATTCCCGTTGGATACCTATCGGAGATACCTGTTTACCCGCTTTGTTTCGAGGAATTTATCCGAGCTATTGGCGTTGGTGAAACCACCATAAATGCTCTTAAACACTCCTGGGATAATCAAACACCTGTTGATATTGTAGTGCATCAAAAAATGATGCAACTCATCAATCTCTATCTCATTGTTGGTGGTATGCCCGCGGCAGTACAAACGTATATAGATAGCAATAACATGCAGCTTGTTATGGATATCCAGCGCAATATTCTACAACTATATAAAAAAGATATCGCGCAATATGACTTAACGCGAAAACTCTATATACAAGATATATTTGATCTCATTCCAAGCGAACTCAATGCGCAAAATAAACGATTTGTTCTAAAAGATCTCAATGAACACATCAAATTCTCCCGCAGTGAAAATGACTTCCTATGGTTGAGCGATGCGGGAGTTGCACTACCCGTTTACAATGTAGAGGCTCCTTGTGCGCCATTGATTCTTAATAAACAACGTAATCTGTTTAAATTGTTCCAAAATGATGTAGGACTATTAGCATGTCAATACTCCAATGGCATCCAGTTGGATATTCTCAATGGTGAAAGCCAACTGAACTTTGGAGCTATCTATGAAAACTTTGTAGCACAAGAGTTGAAACACAATGCGTACACTTTGTATTATTATAATAGCAAGAAATATGGGGAGTTGGATTTCTTGATCGAAGATAATGGCCAATTAAGCGCCATTGAAGTAAAGTCAGGAAAGAGTTATCGCAAACATAACGCATTGGATAAATGCATAGCATGTGAAAACTTTCATATACAGAGAGCAATCGTACTATGCCACGATAATGTTCAAGTAGAAGCTCATGTGACTTATATGCCTATATACATGACCATGTTCATGAAGAAATATCAAGAGCAAGAGCCTCTTATCTATAAACTAAACATATCTGACTTGATATAGTCTCTATCCTCAGCGAGAGAGAGACAAGAAGACTAAATAAAAAACCACCCCGTTTTCTGAGCGAGGTGGTCAATATCCAATAGGCGGAACGCCGTCCTATAGCCTATAGCGAAGTTAATTTTTCTTCGCGTTATACGACTCGATCGTTTTCGACTGAATGAGCTTCAATTGCCGAACGCGAAGTTTGAGTTATTGATTTATATATTCTTTGCCGCGGCAGGAAGTTGATTGCCGCGGAATTTGTTTAAGTTGTTTTCAATTGATAATCCCCTTTGGCAAGCGCAATGTTGTAACAAAAAAACAACGCTCCTCGTCATTGCGACGGGGAGCGTTGTGCTCTTAGCGACTAGCGCGGATGGGTGATTTATTTCACTTGTGCGCCCATTACGTTGAATACCTCGCCGTTGCGGAGGATATACAACTGATTATCTTTGATTTGCTTGCTAGCGCTTGGTTGCTCTACTTGCACATCCTCTACGGCATTGTAGATCTTATCATCGTCATATACGATATGGATTGGACGATCGTATGAGTTCACAGCGTTGATCTCCACGTGCAAGTTACCCAATTCGTTTTGGCTGACAACTACTGTTCCGTCCACAAACATGTACAAGGTGCTCAACATACCATTCGTAAGGGTTGCATAGAAGGATGGATATACACTACCATTCATCACACCTTGGTTAGCAAGGACGCTACCAGATGCTTGCGAATCGTTGATAGCGTATGTACCTACTGGCAAGGTCAATCTCTCGTCAGCTTTGTCGGCAAAGAAAATCACATCTACCACATCCGATGCATCTGCTGCCTCAATCGAGAAATAAACAATGGTGCCATACGTATCGTTTTGCGCTTCAATCGTCACATTATCACTCGAGTTATAGCTGCGATTTACTTCACCCTCTTGAGCGTCATAATCCAAACCAGCTGATTTAGCTGGGCAAATCATGGTAATCAGATAACGCACAGCATTGTCGCAGATCACGTCCACCTCAGCGGTTACATTATTCTCTGCATCTTGGGTCACTACCACTTGTCCCTTCAATACCTTATTCAGCTCATAACCATTGCGATCCATGCTGTAGGTTGCCACATAGGTGTAGTTGTCGATAAAGTTAAACATTCCTCCTTCTGCGCCCAAGCGACCAAACAGTCCATCGTTGCCATAGGTGCCTTCTATTTGCTCGGTAGTCATGGCCATACTAACTGCCAACAAACTGTCTGGTGTGTAACCAATGATTTGAATAGCGCCCATCTCTTCAATTTGGTCGTTGAATTCGGCTACGATGGTATATTGCTCGGTGGTAGCAGGTGTAGGAATGGTGTAATACATCTCAATATCGTATTGCTTGCCGTCGAAGCAGGTGAAGCTAGCTATCATCTTGGTGGTGTCGTTGCCTTGCTCTACCACGCCGTTGATGTCGGAGATCTGTGGCATATCCCAAGTGTAGTTGTTCATCAAGAAGCACTCGCTAAACAACACTTTATCCACGCCGAATGGCTCGCCTGGTTTCACGCCCGCTACAGCCACATAGGCAAACCACTCACCTTGGTCGTTATAGAATTCCAATTTGTGGTTCTCTGTAGGGGTATAATATACAGTTGCTGGCACATCGTATGTAATCTTGATTACTTCATCTGCCACAGGCGCCACCCATTTCAGGTCGAGGTTATACACCACATTATCCGAGCAACGTGCGGTGCCGGTCAAGGTCCATTTGCCCGCAGCGTCTAGTGCCAATACTAGGTTGTATTGCAATGCCTCCACTTGATTCCAAGTAGCGTTATTGGTGATATAGAAATCGACGCCTTCTGTATAGGTACCTGCTACGGCCGCCATACCTGGGAACATACCCAAGATCTCGTACTCGTCGTTCTTTGCCTCTGCATATACATATCCAAAGTATGCTGCCATGCTCTCATCCATTGACAAGTTCTCGCATACCACATCCACATATGCGGTAGGAGCTGGCAATGGCGATACCATGGTCACGATATACTCTACGGTGTCGGTACTTACGAAGGTCACGTTGGCTACGTATGAAAGCACATTGTCCACCTCCTCTGCGGTGATAATGGCTGACTCTACGCTCATGATAGACAAGGCTTGGCCGTTGTAGATGAACTGACTATTCATTCGGTCCATCGAATTGGTATGGTCTGCTTTCACGCGGTTTGAACGCACCATCAGGTAGGCATCCATCACGTCGTTCTTGCCGGCCAAACTAAAGTAATACTCATCTGCATTGAAGGTCAACACCACATCTTTGATGGTGGTTTGCACATTCTCTGCTGGATCAATCATCTCGTGTACGCAGTTGATTTGATAGGTCACGCCATTGCTGCCCAAGATGGTAGCATTCACGATCACCTGTGTCATGTTCTTGCCTACTGACACTTGGGTCACGGTCATATCCACGTCGGTGTAAGTAACGGTCTGACCGTCAGAGGTGAACATATACGAATACGCCAGGTCCATATTCTCCTCGGTAAAGGTGCCGCAGTAGTTATCTGCAGGTGCAAAATAGTCCAATTTTACGATATAGCCGAACTCAGGTTTATCAAAATCCATGCAGGACATCGACATAAACCAGTCCTGTGTTTGGGTTTGATACTTAAATTCGTCCAATGCAGTAAAGTTGAGGGTAACCACATTTTCTTGATTGGTTTGGCTATCAGTTGCCGAAGCGCTTGCAATAGCATGACGTTCTGTGTTCATAGACAGAGCAGCCAATTTCTCTACACGTTCCGCTTTTTTAGCTTCTACTTTTGCCTTTGCTGATGATTTTACATTGTCTAATTGTTTTAGACCATTTTGTGGCATAGCATACATAGCTACACAAGCCACCACCGCCATAAATTGCGTAAAAATCTTTTTCATACAGACTAATAATTTAATGATTTATAATTAAATATCGTTTTTGTGCTGTTGTTTCCACCCTTTTTGCACAAGGTTTCACAACGTTTTGCGCTGCAAAGTTACGACAAAAAATGCACATACGCAAGCAAAGCGAGTTATTTTTGAAAAAATAATAGATTAATAAATCTATTGAATATGTTCATCTACTACTCGTTGAAAGCTTGCTTAACAAAGAGTAAGTAGAGGGCATATTCAGAAGGCGAAGCCGTTTTTTCAAATATGCGATATATTATGGGGTCCCACGAAATAATCGTTCGACCGAAGGGAGATAAGAACTTCGTGAGTGTGTGTGTGTGTGTGTGTGTGTGTGTGTGTGTGTGTGTGTGTGTGGGGGGGGGGGGGGAGCGGAGAGAGCGGTCGCCCTAACAACGACGGGGTCGTTGGTCAATGCGATCCGCTTGTTGAACGCTATGCTAGTTCTTTTTGGCATTATACGACTCGATCGTTTTCGACTGAATGATGACTGCCGTATCACCACGGGTGAGCGAACGGCTCTCGGTGGTGATGGTGCGCGTCACATTGCACGAGGTGAGTCCCAATGCCATGGCAATAGCCGTAGCCACGGCCAATGCCAAATACTTAATCGCCTTAACAAGGCGCTGTTTCTGAATCTCTGATAATTGCATACTTTAGGTTAGAGGTTAAAGGTGAGAGGTAAGAGGTTAGAGATCGGCCTGCGGCCTGAAGATCGCCCCTTGCGGGTCTGAAGATCGGGCTAAAGACCTGTAGATCGGCTGTAAACAGCCTGTAGAATTCACTATATAAACAAAGAACCCCGAAGATTACTCTTCGAGGTTCTGAAAATGGCGGCTACCTACTCTCCCACAAACGCAGTACCATCGGCGTTGCTGAGCTTAACGACCCTGTTCGGAATGGGAAGGGGTGGGACCTCAGCGCTATAACCACCTAAATATGGGGTTGACATA
>JBGVMY010000002.1:0-279575 GCA_045124995.1 Paludibacteraceae bacterium
AATGTATTACCTTTGCATCAGAATTGACAAACAACAACCTATCAAGGATACTTAACAACCTTTTTAGGAAACATATCAAAAAGTTTCGATTCTTAAGAAACCTTTCTAGGAATAGTGTAAACCTCTTTCAGTTTTAATCAATAGGATAAATTACCTGCGGATTAGGCGACCACCATAGGAGATCTGTGGGAGATCTATGGGCTTTCGGTGGCTTTTTATAAACGTGTCTCTATAATAATGCTGCAAAAATCTTCGGCACGGAAATGGTTTTGTGCCGAAGATTTGTAAATTTTGCCATAAAAAGGTGCTTAAAGCAAGCGGAAGGTGTTGATTACCAACGCCTCCCGCTTGGGTGATTTTTTTGTTATTTTTTTCTTCGCGCCGAAGATTGTGCCGAAAGTTACAACTCCTGTCCCATGACATTGTAGGTCTTGCCATCACGGATAATTAGCAATTGACCATCACGAAGGATTTTTTGAATAGAAGTATTAGCATCTACATCCACATCTTCCACTCCAGAACTTGTCGCACGGAATATAGCTTGCAGAGTAACATTATCTACTGCCACAAAAGTATATGGATTAGAATTTACACCATTGCTCCATGTTATAAATTCGCCCCCATTTTGAGGCACTGCCATCAAAGAAACTGATGTGTTGTAAGCATATGCACCACTACCATACACCGTTCCAAGTGTTTCATCATTAGCAGTTGCTATAATCGTATATTTTATAGGTTGGAAATATGCTGTTAAAGATAGATCACTTGTAATAGTGATCGTGCGAGAGGCATTTGTATCATTATCACTCCATTGAGTAAATTGATAACCCGTATTGGGTATTGCATTTATCGCCACTTCTGTACCATATTTATATGTACCTGCGCCAAATACATTTCCCATTGCAACATCATTCGCTGCCAAAGTTAATGTATAATTCACTTCCTCAAATTCTGCTATATATGTACAATCACTTTCTGGAATGATAACACGTGGATTATCTGTGTTAGCATCCGTCCATTTTACAAAACGGCAACCTTGATTAGGAATTGCAGTAAGTGTAACAGGAGTGTATTTCTCATAAGTACCACCACCTGTTACAGTGCCCAGTAAAGGGTTTGAAGATTGTACAGAAACAACAATAGATGGTTGCTTTACATACAAATTCATGATAACTAAATTACAATATGCGCCCGCTGGTACATAATGTTTATAAGTTCCAGTTTCTGTTAAAATGTTTCCGAAGAAGTCATATGATTCACCAGCATCGATGGTATCGTATTTTTGAATTTCATTGACAGGAGAAACTGTCAGTGTTAATTCAATAATAGAATCGCAGCCATTAACTGCCGTCAATGTGTCGTAATACACACCTGATTTGGTTAATATCTTATTTGCAAATTCATATTCTTCACCATTGCAAATGGTTGCAGTTTCAGGATAGGTATTTGTGCTACATTCTTGAGTAGTAAATGTAAGTGCCTCGCCAAAATAGAACACGCCATTTTGCACCACCCAAAAGCGATATGTGTACTCTGTTCCTGTAGCTAAATTCTCTAACTTATACGAAGAGTTAGACGAAAGAGTGTCAATAGTCACTCTGTTATACCAATGATTTTTATCTGCCAATTCTTTGTATTCAAAACCAATAGAATCTGCATAGAGAGCATAATAATTAGCATGAAGATTAGCAGATGTGAGTTGTATATCAGTTGCAGGATTTGTTATGGCATATACTTGTTCTTTGTAGATAGGATAGCCATCATTAACGCCAAATTTATCTTGAATAAAGACGGTGCTATCCGTATTAAGGATGATTGGAAATGAAGCCGATTTCATTGATGCTTCTGTTTTATCTTTAGAAGCGAATGAATTTATTGTAGCTATTGTATCAGAACTCATGTATCCTTCTCTAGTTACTAATTGTTGACCTCCCCCATATGCAGGAACATACTCACTATAATTATAATAAATTCTTGATTTGTCATATAATAGTGGAGAGGATGTGTAAGAATTACGAACTAATCCATACTTTTTCCTAGATGAATTATCTTTCAATAGATTATTTATTATTCCTAGAATACCACAAGTATCTTTAGCTAAGTTGTATTTCAAGTTATAACTATCAGCATCATATTTAGGATTCAGCCCTTGAACATCGCTTACACTATAACAATATTCGAGAGTGTCTGTGTGACTATACCCTATAATACCACCAACTATTCCGCCTTTATAACATGTACTATTTTTGTAACCTCTAGGAGAACCGCCATCCTCCGCCACAACAAGTATGTTGCATGCGCTTGAGGATGATAATATCTTATTTTGTGTGGAATTTCCTATTATTCCACCTAGATATGTACACCCAGTTCGTTCTGCTTCAAAAGAATTTGTTGCGCTGGGTGTTTTTTTATAACATACATAAATATTTCCAAGTGTTTGACTATTAATAATCGAACATGATTCTGCTTTATTTACAAGTCCCCCTAAAATTATTTCATCCTTATTTGTAGATAACTCTTTGTGAATATTTATATAAGATTTACAAGATATAAAAGAGGAGATTTTTGCACTATCGCAAAATGTACCATTGTTCGTACATTGGATATTGCAATTTTTAAATTGGCTATTAATTACTAATTCAGCCATTCTTTTCATTTGTACATTTAATCGTTTGATGACTGCATTGACCATATGACCGAATAAACTATTGGAGTTGTTATTTATTGTGTAATTGTTACCATCAAAATTTCCTTTAAATGCCCAATCTTCAGAAGCACCTATTGGCACCCAAATTTGATTATTCAAATCAATGTTTGTCATCAACTTAAAATAGGTGTTCTCATAGGTTGTTACACCTCCATTTACCATGTCTGAGATAAATGCCAATTGTTCTGCAGACTCAATCAAATAAGGACTCGCTTCAGTTCCTGCACCTTTTGTCCAAATGTCTGAACTTCCATTCCAAATGCTCAGTTGAGCGAATAGCATACTTGACACACATAGCGCCAATAAAATAGAATAAATTCGTTTCATGTTATTAATTATATAAATGTTACTTCTTCTCTTTTTACTGTGATAGCATTCTCACCTAAATGAGAATAATCACCATTACAAATGGTTAAATTATTCCCTTTTTCTCCAATTATGAGATACTTTTTACCATCGAATAATACATAGTTAGATTGTTTCATAAGCATTTAATTTTTATTCCCATCTTACTCCTTTTGGGATTGGATTATTTCATACTTTTATGCGGAATTCTTGCAGATAAGTTTCAAAATAGACAAAGTCTTTGTCTTTAACCTTCTGAATATCAAATAGAGTATTCCTCATCGAATCATTTTGAACATCACCTCTGATATCGTGTCCTGTTTTTTCTCTTAGGAACTTTACAAAATCATCATAATAGAAGGGATCTTTATTTGAGATATGATAAATCTCATATTTACCTACATCCAAATCTGCTATTAAATAGTAACACATAACTATAGTATTTTAAATGATATACATACAAAAAAGCGGGACTGCATTGTTGCTGTTCCGCTACACTGGCTCTGGTATTGCCTTTCACCCGAACAAGCAACACCGAGTCCACGCCGATATGTACGATAGCGCACACCTATCTATGGTATGCACTGATATGGATATACATATCCCGAGGACATCAAAATGCTGCAATGTCTTGGGTGACTTAGAATTTACCAGATTCGTGTAGCCAAGCACAAAGCGCTATTGACGCCTTTATTATGTCTGCAACCACCCCACCCCAAAGACATAATTCCAAGGCGTGGGCTAATTACGGGTGCAAAATTACAAAATTATTTTGGATTGCGCAAATGAAATCGCTTTTGAGGCGATTTTTTCTTTAAACAGATAAGTCAACGGTTTCAGGAAAAAAGTCAACCTTTTTAGGAAGGGAGACAACTTTTTCGGGAAGCAAGTCAACCTTTTTAGGACTCAATCTTAAGAAAAGTGCGGAGTTCTTAGCCGCAAGGGCACGATAACGCTTCGCTCTTCTCTCGGTCGTCTCTCGGTCGTCGGTCGGTGGAATAGGGCAAGATATAAGAGAAGTAAAAGAGACGGCAATCTTAACAAAAAGCACTTTTTGTGTTTGGGAGTTCTTAGGTCGTTCCTTGGTTCATCCTTGGTTCGTCCTTGGTTCATCCTTGGTCTTTAACACGGAGCATATATATAAGGTGCAAGGGAAGGGAATCTTAATAAACGTGATAGTGTAGGGTGTAGAGTGTAAGGTGTAAAGGCGGAGATTGTATCTTCATCCTCCGAGGAAGTATAAGGAATAGTGCGCTTATTGTGCGTGTATTGTCCGTCTATTGTGCGTGAATAGTGCGTCTATTGTGCGTAATTGACAGCATAAAAAGAAGGTGCGTCTAAATTGACACACCTTCTTGGAATATTTATTCTCTAAAGGATTAGAGTTGTGGGCCAGCTGCAACGAGAGCCTTACCTGCCTCGTTGGTGGTGTACTTAGCGAAGTTCTTGATGAAACGACCTGCCAAGTCCTTAGCTTTCTCTTCCCATTGAGCAGCGTCAGCATAAGTGTCGCGTGGGTCGAGGATTGCAGGATCAACACCTGGCAATGCAGTTGGAACCTCGAAATCGAAGAATGGGATCTTCTTGGTTGGAGCGTTCAAGATGTCGCCTCCGAGGATAGCGTCGATGATACCACGTGTATCGCGGATAGAGATACGCTTGCCAGTACCATTCCAACCAGTGTTCACCAAGTATGCTTTAGCACCAGATTTCTCCATACGTTTTACCAACTCCTCAGCATATTTAGTTGGGTGCAACTCCAAGAATGCTTGACCGAAGCAAGCAGAGAAAGTAGGAGTTGGCTCAGTGATACCACGCTCAGTACCAGCCAATTTAGCAGTAAAGCCGCTGAGGAAGTAGTATTTGGTTTGCTCTGGAGTCAAGATAGATACTGGAGGCAATACGCCGAATGCGTCAGCAGAGAGGAAGATAACGTTCTTAGCCGCAGGACCAGCAGAGATTGGACGAACAATCTTCTCAATGTGGTTGATTGGGTAGCTTACGCGGGTGTTCTCAGTAACGCTCTTGTCGGTAAAGTCGATCTTGCCGTTCTCATCAACAGTAACGTTCTCGAGCAATGCGTTGCGCTTGATAGCAGCGTAGATGTCTGGCTCAGACTCTTTGTCAAGGTTGATAACCTTAGCGTAGCAACCGCCCTCGAAGTTGAACACACCGTTGTCGTCCCATCCGTGCTCGTCGTCACCAATGAGGAGACGCTTAGGATCGGTAGAAAGGGTGGTCTTACCTGTACCAGAAAGGCCGAAGAATACTGCAGTGTTCTCACCGTTCATGTCGGTGTTAGCAGAGCAGTGCATAGAAGCGATACCTTGCAATGGCAAGAAGTAGTTCATCATAGAGAACATACCCTTCTTCATCTCACCACCGTACCAGGTGTTGAGGATCACTTGCTCGCGGCTGGTAGTGTTGAATGCTACGCAAGTCTCAGAGTTCAAACCAAGCTCTTTGTAGTTCTCAACTTTAGCCTTAGAAGCGTTGTAAATCACGAAGTTAGGCTCGAAGTTCTCCAACTCCTCAGCGGTAGGTTGGATAAACATGTTGGTAACGAAGTGTGCTTGCCATGCTACCTCAACGATAAAGCGAACAGCAATACGAGTATCAGGGTTGGTACCGCAGAAAGCGTCTACAACAAACAAGCGTTTGTTAGACAACTCTTTCAAAGCGATGTCCTTAACCACAGCCCAAGTAGCCTCAGACATAGGTTTGTTGTCATTCTTGTAATCTTCGCTTGTCCACCATACATTGTCATGACTTTGTGCGTCATCTACAATGAATTTGTCCTTAGGAGAACGACCAGTGTAAACACCAGTCATCACGTTTACTGCGCCAAGCTCAGTCTCTTGGCCCTTGTCAAAGCCAGTTAATTCTGCTTTTGTCTCTTCTGCGAAAAGTACTTCGTAAGAAGGGTTGTGTACGATCTCGGTTGTACCTACGATGCCGTACTGGGTCAAATCTAATTGTTTCATTGTTTAATTAAAAAGGTTATTTAGTTAATATTTTTCTCCTTATTTATAATATAGTTCACATTATTTGGAGCAATTTTTATGCCAAATGCCCATTAACGCAAATTTTATCGGGTACAAAATTACTGCTATTTTTTGAAATAGGCAAATTTTTCCGCATTTTACTGCTATTTTGTCACTTGCATATTGCAAAAATACGAAAAACATGCTATAAAACATATTTTTTCGTCAAAATATTTGGTGGGTATCAAAAAAAGCAGTACCTTTGCACCGTGTTTTTCATGGTATTAGATTTAAGGTTAAGTAAAGATTGGGTTGTCGGGATGACAATCCTTCTTTTTTTTTGTATATAGGGCTACGGATAATCTATAAATTCTCGCCTATAACCTATAACCTATAATCTATAACCTAAAAAAATTTGCACAGGTGCAATTTTTTTTTTACCTTTGCAGTCGCAATGGAAATACGTTACGACAAACAAGATTTGCAACAAGCATTGAAGGTTCTTCGCGAAGGCGGAGTGATTCTTTATCCTACAGACACAGTCTGGGGTATTGGTTGTGATGCCACCAACGCGCGTGCGGTCGCGCGCGTGTACGAAATAAAAAGGCGTATTGATTCCAAAGCGATGCTTGTGCTTCTGGATGGCGCAGGCAAACTGCAGGGCTATATGCACCAAGTACCAGAGACAGCATGGATGCTTCTTGAGGCGAACGATGGACAACGTCCGATGACAATCATCTATCCGCATGCCAAGAATCTGGCGCCTAATCTGTTGGCAGAAGATGGTAGTGTGGGTATTCGTATTACGTCTGAGCTTTTTTCTAAAGCACTATGTGAGCAGTTGCGCCGCCCGATTGTATCGACTTCTGCGAATATTAGTGGCGAACCAGCTGCTAAGGTTTTTAGTGAGATAGCACCTGAGATTGTTGAAGCTGTGGACTATGTGTGCCACTTCCGCCGCGATGATACTACCTCAGCACAACCATCGTCTATTATCAAGATTGATGAGAGAGAACGCATAACGATTATTCGACCATGACACAATATCGCAAACATCAACTCATTTATATTCTGGTAGATATCCTATCTTCGTTGCTTGTATGGGTAGCGTTTTTGGGATTTCGTTGGTTGGTATATGATGGCAAGGTGTTTAGTGTCGATTCGATTCTTGTGCCCATGTTTGATTTCTATCGTCCATTGGTGCTCTATCCATTGGGATGTTTGGTAATCTACTACTTGTCGGGATATTATTTGCGTCCGATTCGTAAAGATTATGGGAAAGAGTTTCGTGTAACTTTTGTCTCGTCTTTGGTGATAGCGTTGGGTGCGTTTTTTATGATTATCATAGATGATACAGTTACTAGTTATCATCGTTATCTGACCTCATTGGTGGTCTTAATCTCTTTGCAGTTTATTCTGAGTTATATCCCTCGAGTGATTGTCACACTGATTTCCCATCGAAAGGCATCTTCTGCACCACGTCGCTATACGATTCACTCAGTTGAGGATGTAGATGCGTTTTTGGAGAAACAAGTCAATCACACTTACGACGAGGTAATTATTGATCTAAACGATACAGCGAGCGAAAAACAGATCTATTCGCTCATCAATCGTCTTTACCCACACGATGTAGAGATTGCTATCAAACCACGTTTGTACGACATGCTCACTGGTGCTGCTAGTATCAGCGAGGTAGGTGATATCCCATTGGTGCATATCACAGAGCACAAGATGAGCGATCGCGAGTTGTGTATGAAGCGTGCGTGCGATGTGCTCTTTTCAGCGTTGGCATTGGTGATTTTGTCGCCCGTATATGTGTTGTTGTATATCCTCGTCTGGTGCTCATCGGAGGGACCTGCCATCTATCGTCAAGAGCGTATTGGTTTACATGGACGAGCGTTCCAAATATTGAAGTTCCGTACAATGACATTGCACGCTGAGACTGCTACCCCGATGCTAAGTGCAGATGATGATCCTCGTATCACCCCTATCGGTAGATTCTTGCGCAAGTATCGTCTGGACGAGTTGCCACAGATGTGGAATATTTTGCGAGGTGATATGTCGATTGTAGGGCCACGCCCAGAGCGTAGATATTTTATCGAGCAAATCGAAAAACAAGCGCCTTATTATTGCCTCCTCTACAAGATTCGCCCAGGCTTGACCAGTTGGGGACCCATCAAGGTGGGATATACCGATACTTTGGATAAGATGATACGCCGATTAAACTACGATATTGTCTATATGGAGAATATGTCTATTCGATTGGATATCAAGATATTGTTCCATACTGTTGGCGTTATTTTGGATGGCAAAGGAAAGTGATGTTTGGTGTATAGTAATTAGTATTTATAGATTAGTTTTTAGAGAGATATGACATACGATGAAGCAATAAAACGTATTGAGCAGATTGTATTGGAATTGGAGCAATCTGAGGCGTTGAGTATGGATGCTTATCAAGCAAAAGCCAAAGAGGCGAAAGATCTGTTGATCTTCTGCCAAACTCAACTTACAGACTGGGAAAAGAAAATG
This sequence comes from Paludibacteraceae bacterium, assembly GCA_045124995.1. Taxonomy (GTDB): domain Bacteria; phylum Bacteroidota; class Bacteroidia; order Bacteroidales; family Paludibacteraceae; genus Colicola. The sequence continues at coordinate 8,566 of JBGVMY010000002.1, forward strand.
GAGGACATGATTGCTTCGCCTACGCAGCAATCATAGGACGCTTCTTGGAGGCTATAGGACGGGCAAAGCCCTATAGGACGCTACATAAGGTGGCTATTGGCTATAGGCGGGATTAATCCTCAGAGAAGTGCACGAGCAGGTGACGGTATGAATTGAAAATCTTGGATTTGGAAACAAAGCCAAGGTATTTTTTTTGTTCGTCTACTACAGGTAAGTTCCATGCTCCAGTATCTTCAAACACCTCCATGACTTTGCCCATTGGCATGGTGTTGATCAAGATAGCTTGGGGGGAGTTCATGAGTTGCTTTACCGTGAAACGATTGTATAGACGTGGTTGGAACATGATGTTTCTAACCTCATCTAGCAGCAAGATACCCAGCAACTTACCCTCATGATCAACTACAGGGAAGATGTTGCGGCTACTTTGAGCAATCACCTTAACTAATTCACCCAACGTCATCTCTGGGTTGAGGGTACGGAGATCCGTCTCGAGCACATTCTCTACCTTCATCAGTGTGAGCACTGAGCGGTCTTTGTTGTGTGTCAGGAGCTCGCCTTTTTGTGCCAAACGCATGGCGTAGAGGCTATGAGGTTCGAAAATCTTAATGGTCAAGAATGATACGATTGCCACAGCCATCAGTGGCATGAAGAGGTGATAACCACCTGTGAGTTCGGCAATAAGGAAGATACCAGTCAGTGGTGCGTGCATCACACCTGCCATCAAACCAGACATGCCTGCTAAAGCAAAATTGGCTTCGGGCACCCCCACACCGATAATATTCATCAATCGGGCGCAAATAAAGCCTGTAATGGCACCCATAAACAACGAAGGAGCGAAGATACCACCTACACCGCCACCACCGTTGGTGGCTACCGAAGCAAATATTTTGAAGAACACAATAGCAGCAAAGTAGCCAACTAGTACCCAACTACTTGTGCCAAGCATCTCAAATGGGCTATTGGAGATGGCCGAAACAGAATCGCCATTAATCAGTTGTTTGATCACATCATAACCTTCACCATAGAGCGGAGGGAAAAGGAATAGCAATACTCCTAATGCAGAGCCGCCAACAAGGAATTTTGCCCACGTGTTTTGTACGTTGCGCTTGAATAACTGCTCAAGGCGGTTCATACCGCGGGTGAAATACAGCGAAACAAGTCCGCACATCACACCTAGTACAATATACCAAGGCAAACGCTCTACGAAGAATGGTTCGCTATGTATTAGAGGGAACATGGCCTCTTGTCCGTTGACCATAAAGGAGATAGCCGTAGCTGTTACAGATGAGATGAGCAACGGAGCCATACGTGTCATGGTCAAATCCATCATCAATACCTCAAGGGTAAACACCAAACCTGCGATAGGGGCTTGGAAGATTCCACCCACAGCACCTGCTGCACCACAACCAATCATTAGCATCATGGTCTTTTGGTCAAGACGGAAGAGTTTGGCAAGGTTGCTACCAATAGCAGCACCCGTCATTACGATAGGAGCCTCGGCTCCGACTGAACCACCAAAACCGATAGTGAGTGCAGAGCCTACAACGGACGTCCACGTGTTGTGGAGTTTGATAATGGACTTGCGTTGGGAGATGGCATAGAGAATCTTGGTGATACCATGCGAGATGTCGTCTTTGACAATGTACTTGACAAATAGTCCCGCAAGCGTAATACCAATCATTGGTGTGATGAGATAGAGCCAATGGTGTTGCTCAATCATCTGATGCTCAACAAGATGCTGAATACCATGAATGAGCATCTTCAGCAACTGCGCAGCGCATGATGCTAAGGCTCCTACAAAAAAACTCAGGATTAGCACCAAGTTTTTTTGTGGAATATGCTGCTCGCGCCAAGCGATAAATCGGTCGTATGTGCTCTTATCTCTAAACACTTATCTCTAAACAAATCACTCCTGTGTATCCCAACCTATGCCACGGTATTTGTCGAGATCCCACTCCTCTTCCACCTCGTTGAGATAGATGGTGTGTGGTTCGTCATCTTCGTCCATGTCATCGTCCTCTGCACGCTCGATCACGCGCACATCAATAGGCGAGTGCGAGATCTCGATGACTTGATTTTGCTCTTTGTTGAGTTCTTCCCAAAGCATATCTTTGAGTTCGGTGATACCCATACCACTGGCAGATGAGAAAGTGATCACAGGGATTTCTAACTCTTCAGATAGTTGTTTTACCAACTTATCAAGGTCGATTTCTGGGTCTGCAATATCGCACTTGGAGATTGCCAAGATACGTGCTTTGGTGAGCAGTTGAGGGTTGTATTTCTCCAACTCGGCGAGCAAGATCTCATATTCCTTTTTAATATCCTCCGTGATGACAGGCACCATAAATAATAGTACGGCATTGCGCTCGATGTGGCGCAAGAAGCGGAGTCCTAGTCCGCGACCTTCGGCCGCACCTTCAATGATTCCTGGGATGTCTGCCATACAAAACGACTGGTTGTCGCGGTATGATACGATACCCAATTGTGGGGTTAATGTGGTAAATGGATAGTCTGCAATCTCTGGTTTGGCTGCACTGACTACAGAGAGTAGGGTAGATTTACCTGCATTAGGAAAGCCCACCAAACCTACATCGGCTAACACCTTGAGTTGCAGAATCACATTTGCCTCCATGCATGGTTCTCCGGGTTGCGAGTAGCGAGGAGCTTGATTGGTGGCAGTGCGGAAATGCCAGTTGCCAAGTCCACCTTTACCGCCACGGAAGAGGATAATCTCCTCTTGATGCTCCTTAATCTCGCACATCCATTCGCCGGTGTCGCCATTGTAAACTACTGTTCCGCAAGGTACTTCGATGATTTTGTCCTCACCGTCCTTGCCGTACGAACGCGACGCACCTCCTTTGCCGCCATCGGTGGCAAAGATATGTTTTTGATACTTGAGGTGAAGCAGTGTCCAGAGGTTGCGGTTTCCACGAAGGATGATATGTCCACCTCGTCCACCGTCACCACCGTCAGGGCCGCCCTTAGGTACATACTTCGCGCGGTGGAAGTGCATACTACCTGCGCCACCCTTACCAGAGCGGCAGTAGATTTTTACATAATCGATAAACGAGGATGATGCCATATGTTATTTTGGTTATTGGTTATTGGTTATCGGAAATTGGGACTTGGTTATCGGACTGTCCGTTATCCGATAGGCGCTTGCGCCGTCCAATATCCGTTATCCGTATTGTTATTTCTGAATCAGTTTCAGAATATTGTCAATTTGGCAGAAGGTATCTTCCATTGAATTGTTGCCGTTGATGGCAAAATAATTGTGGCGATGGAGATAGTATGTGCATACAGGTTTGGTCTCAGCTTGATATACTTGCAGGCGTTTTTTGATAGTTTCGTAGTTATCATCAGCGCGACCGCTAGTCTTGCCACGGTTCAAGAGGCGTTTGATTACCTCATCCTCCTCTACGAATAGGTCAAGCAAAACAGCTTTCATATGACGACGCTCCAGCAAGAGCTCAAGGGCTTCTGCTTGCGCTACGGTACGTGGGAAGCCATCAAAGATTACACCTTTGCAGTCCTCTGGCAGATTGTCCAAATAACGTGCGATGAGGTGAATCATCTTATGATCAGGTACAAGGTTGCCACCTGCAATCAATTCGCCGATCTCTTTGCCGAGTTCGCTACCTGATTTGATTTCTGCGCGGAGTGCATCACCAGTAGAAAGGTGTTGCAAACCATATTTCTCAACGATAAGGTCAGATTGTGTGCCTTTTCCACTACCTGGGGCACCACAGAGTATGATATTAAGCATAGTGTAGTGTTGTGTAGAATTGTTTAGTATTGTTCGTGTTTTTTTTGACATAAAACGAGTTGCCCTAGAGCAACTCGTTATATGGAAAATACAAATTAGAGAGCCAAACCTTTACCAGCTTTGAACTTAGCTACTTTCTTAGCAGCGATCTCAATCTTAGCACCAGTAGCAGGGTTAACGCCTTGGCGAGCAGCTTTCTCAACAACAGAGAAAGTTCCGAAACCTACCAATTGTACGCTCTCACCTTTTTTAAGAGCTTCAGAAATAGCCTTAACAGTTGCCTCAACAGCACCTTGTGCTTGTGCTTTTGTCAAACCAGCCTCAGCTGCAACAGCAGCTACCAAATCTGCTTTATTCATAACGAAATTAGATTAAAAAATTAAACATTTAGTATTTCACATCGGAAAATCCAACGATTTGCATGCAAAGTTACTACATTTTTCTAATTCTACAAATATTTCGGCTGAAAAAATGTCATTTTTCTGCCAAAAAGTACATTTTTCCATGTTGTAGCATGGTTTTTGTTTGTAGATTCGTAGTTTTTTACTAATTTTGCAATGAATTAACGAATAAATAAGGATGTTTAGGAATTTACCACCGATTACGAAAAACCTTTTGCTCATCAATATCATCTGCTATTTTGCGGATGTGGTTTTTCAGCGTTATGGCATTAGTTTTAGCCATATTTTTGGCTTGCATTACCTGACTGCGTCAGACTTTCAGGTGTGGCAACCATTGACTTATATGTTTATGCACGCCAACTTCTCGCACATATTTTTTAATATGTTTGCGGTGTTGATGTTTGCTCCTGCGTTGGAAGAACGTTGGGGTGGCAAACGCTTTTTGATCTACTATCTTGTCACGGGCTTAGGTGCTGCGGTAGTGCAAGAGGCAGTTTGGGCGTTGCAGATTCAACCTGTATTGAACAGCCTTGACCCATTGATGGCTGCCAAATTGGCAAACCGTGTCGTAACGATAGGTGCCAGTGGTGCGGTGTTTGGTATATTGCTGGCATTTGGATGGTTGTTTCCTGAGGTGCGTATGTTTATCATGTTTATCCCTATTCCGATTCGCGCACGCACGCTGGTGATTATCTATGCTTTGGTTGAACTCTTTGCAGGTTTAGCGCCTTCTGCAGGCGACAATGTAGCGCACTTTGCTCACTTGGGAGGTATGATTTTCGGTTGGTTGCTGATTCTCTGGTGGCGTCATCGAGGCTATGATGGCTTTGATTCTACACCATGGAATGATGGCACGCTCAAACGTTGGTGGGAGAATATTAAGCGTTGGTTCCGCGATAAATGGGATGACATGTTCCCACCTCGCCACCCACGTATCAATCGCGACAAAGACTCTAAGAACTATAGCGATTATCACTATCACGAGTCGCTGTAGATTACCACCCAATAGTGGCACAGACTGGGAAGTGGTCAGAGTATCTCACTCTGTCCACTTCGCATTTTATAGGGCTTAGTTCGCGCGAACAGAGGATATAATCGATACGGATGCCAAAGGGACCTTTCTTGATAGTATTTCCCAACTTACCGAAACTGCTCTCGAGGAAGCAATCGCGCAACCCGAACTTCACCTTCCAATACACATACGACAGCGGTATAGCATTAAAGTCGCCTACTACCACCACTGGATGAGGCGATTGACGAATGCTTCGTTTCACCTCGCGAGCTTGTTGGTGGCGCAGTTTGCCGGCGTGTTGCAACTTCTGCACCAGACTGCTATTCTTGATTTCGGCCATGCTCAGTGTGTCGAATTGCAAGTCCTCTTTGACAAGTCCGTAACTCTCTAAGTGATTGACGATTAGACGTATCGTATCATCGCCTACGAGTATGTCGCATTGACTGCTGATATTGGATTGCGATTCGTAGCGAATGGTGTTCTTATTGGTGAGTGGGTAGCGTGAGAAAACCACATTGCCGAACTGACGATGGCTATTGTATCGCTTAAAATCGTAGTATGTATAGGGATAATTGCTCATCGCCTCGCGCAAAGCAGGCAGGGTGAGACGCGCAGGGTTTTTGTACACCAACACTTCTTGCAGGCACACTACATCTGCACCCTGATTGTTGATATACTGTAGCATCTCTTTCTTGGCCGCCAGTTTATTACCTATCATCATCGCATGCGTGTTGTAGGTCATCACTTTGAGTGTGTGAGAGAACGTCTCTTTGGGCTGACGAAAACGATGTGAAACCAACGAATAAAGAATCCAAACCAAAAGTAAGGTTAGCATAATAGTCACTATTCTTTTTGTTCGTTTCATCGATTATTTTGGCTCAAGCGTTACGATTGGTACGAGCATCTCTTCCATGGTTATGCCGCCATGCTGAAAGGTGTTGCGGTAGAACTGTGCGTAGTGGTTGAAGTTGTTCGGATAGGCAAAGAAGTCGCTGCCCGAGCAGAACACATAGCTGCTGCTGACGTTCGGACATGGTAGGCCCACTTGCTTGGGGCGGGTGATCTCGAAGCAGTTCTTCGACTGGCAGTTGAGTGCTTTGCCCACTTTGTAGCGTAGGTTGGTGTTGGTGTTCTTGTCGCCAATGATCTGCACGGCATTGTCCACGTGTGTGGTACCATGGTCGGTGGTGAGTACCACTTTGTAGCCCAACGAAGCAATCTTGCGGAACATCTCCGCCGTAGGCGAGTGGCGCAACCAACTCAGCGTCAGGCTGCGATACGCTGCCTCATCGTTTGCCAACTCGCGCATCATCTTACTCTCTGTGCGTGAGTGAGATAGCATATCAATAAAGTTCAGTACCACTACATTTAGCGGCGTTTGTAAGCCTTTGAATTGGCGAGTAATCTTCTCGCAGAAATCGCTCTCGTTCACCTTGAAATAGGAGAAACCATAGCGTTTGCGGAAGCGGTCTAAGTGCGTCTGAATGAGGTCCTTCTCGTTGTTGTTCTTGCTCTCCTCTTCGTCCTCGTCGATCCACAATGAGGGGTACATCTCTTGTATTTGCAGTGGACTCAATCCCGAGAAAATGGCATTGCGGGCATACTGCGTAGCAGTTGGGAGGATTGATGTGTACATCTGCTCCTCTTTTACCGTAAACCATTCAGACAGAAGTGGTTGGATGGTCTTCCATTGGTCGTAGCGGAAGTTGTCGATCACCACAAAGAATACTTTCTCGCCGTTGTCCACCAGCGGAAAGACATATTTCTTCATCACGTCTTGCGACAGTGTGGGGCGTGTCGCTGGATTCGCCCACCAACCCTCGTAGTTCTTGGCGATATACTTGGCAAAGGTTTTGTTGGCTTGCTCGCGTTGCATCTTCAGCATCTCGTGCATTGCCGAATCAACGTTCTCCAACTCCAACTCCCAGCGTGTGAGCGTACGCTCAATCGCCATCCACTCCTCAATGGTGTTGGCGGTGTCGATCATGTAGGTTATATCTGAGAACTCCTGACGGTAGGTGGTGTTGGTATGTTCCTCCACAATCTCGCGTTGGTGGATATGTTTCTTCAAGCAGAGCAGTATCTGGCTGGGATTCACGGGCTTAATCAGATAATCGGCAATCTTCTGACCGATGGCTTGCTCCATGATTTGCTCCTCCTCCGACTTGGTGATCATCACCACAGGCAGGGTAGGGTGCATGGTCTTAATCTCTTGCAATGCCTCCAAGCCAGAGAGACCTGGCATGTTCTCATCCAAGAAAACGATATCAAAATACTGCTCTTGACAAGCGTCAATAGCATCTTGTCCGTTGTTCACAGGGGTCACTTCGTACCCCTTCTCTTGCAAATAAATAATGTAAGGCTTCAGCAGATGAATCTCATCGTCCGCCCAAAGTATTCGGTTCATAGTTCCTCCATTTATTGATTAGGTTTAACATATCTTCAGCCCACTCGCTGTCGAAATGCATCATTTCGCCTGTGCGAGGGTGCTTGAATCCAAGGGTTTTGGCGTGCAGCACTTGTCGAGGACAGAGTGCAAAGCAGTTGTGGATATATTGTTTGTATTTCTGCGTAGGCAGTCCTTTCAGCACCTCCATACCGCCATATTTCTCATCCGCGAACAGTGGGTGTCCGATGCTTTTCATGTGGACACGAATCTGGTGTGTGCGTCCTGTTTCCAACTTACACTCGACCAATGTCACATACGGATAGCGCTCCAGTACACGCCAATGGGTGATAGCCTCTTTGGCGTTGGGGTTTTCCTCCAAGTCCCATACGCGGTAGATGGTGCGGTCGCGGTTGTCGCGCGCCAAAGCACCCTCGATAGTGCCGCTATCTTCGGTGAATGTTCCCCATACGAGGGCATTGTAGGTGCGCTCGGTGCTGTGCTCAAAAAACTGATGCCCAAGATTGGTTTTTGCCTCAGGCGTCTTGGCTATCAGGAGCAATCCGCTGGTGTCTTTATCGATGCGATGCACCAATCCGATGTTGGGGTCGTTGATGTCCAACTTGTCGCGGAAATACCATGCCAACGCATTCAGTAGGGTATGTTCGTAGTTGCCGTGTCCGGGGTGCACCACCATGCCTGCGGGCTTGTTGATGACCAGCACGTCGTCGTCCTCATACACCACCTCCAGGGGTATGTTTTCTGGATGGATGGTATAGTCGTGTGGCTCGTGGTCGAGCAGTACTTGTATGATATCCAATGGCTTAACCTTGTAGTTGCTGCTTACGGCTTTGCCATTGACCCAGATATTACCTGCGTCTGCTGCACTTTGGATACGGCTGCGCGAAGTGCCCGTCATATGCTCTGCCAGGTACTTGTCGATGCGCTGCGGCGTTTGGCCTTTATCGACCTCTGTGCGCCAGCGTTCCCACACCTCTTGTTGCTCAATGTCCAATGCTTCCTCTTCGATCATTACCAAAAATCCTCCTCGTTTTGCTCGTTGTCTGCGGTCACAGTCTTCTCGATGTCCAACGATAATTTCAAGTTGACGCTACTTCCTTCTACAATAATCGTGCCGCTTTCTGGGGTTTGCGAATACACCACATATTGTCCTTGTGTCTCCTCGGTTGGAGGTACATCATACTCCACCACACCCATTGTCAATCGGTGTGACAACAACCACGAACGGGCTTCTTCTAAACTTTTGCCAATCACAGCAGGTATTTCCACCTCTTCGGAGCCTTGTCCTCGGCCTACCACCAGCACAATTTTGCTGCCTTCTTCCAAACGGCTACCTGCGCTGATGATACTATCTCCCATGCGGATGTCGAGTACGATATCGCGGTAGGTAGATGGCTCATACACAACACTATCCACCACCAATCCCATGGCGCGCAAACTTGTTTCTGCTTGGCGCAAACTCGCATCGCGCAACTCGGGCAGTATCACAGGGCGACGCATCCTCGCATTCTGAATTACATATACTATGCGACCATGTTTCACCTTGGACTCTGCCGAAGGATTTTGCTCCACGATGGTGCCCAAAGGGGCTTTGTTGGAATAGGTCGAGTCGATGACTTCGATATGCAATCCCTCTGATTCCAAGATGATTTTGGCTTCTTCCAAGTACAGACCTGTAATGTCGGGAACGCTCATCTCTACGCCATGCTCGGTGTAGCTACGCAAAGACAACAGCAGCACAACTACTGCCACTACTGCCACACCTACTGCTATCAGCAAATTGGTCGTCACAAATTCCAATTTACTATCTTTCCAAGTATTTTTCTTCGCCATTTTATGCTTTTTTTAGTAATTTTGCTGCAAAGTTACAATTTTTTTTGCGTATTTGCAAAAAATATCTTATTTTTGCATGGTTTTTGCGAATTATTCAAAAACAACAAGTTTAATTTTAATAAATTTTTAAGTGTTATGAAGAAGATTTTGCTTATCGCTGCCATAGCTGTAGCTGCTATGGGTTGCTGCAAGAAAGCTGCTTGCAAACAAGACAACTGCTGTGATAAACCTGCTACCGAGTGCTGCCAAAAAGCCGAGTGCGATAAGGCTGCTTGCCCAGCTGAGTGCCAAAAACCAGATTCATGCTGCCCAAAGGCTGACTGTCCAAAGGCTGCTACATGCGAGAAGAAGGCTGCATGTGAGAAAGCTGCTACCTGCGAGAAACCTTGCGAGAAGAAAGCCGCTTGCTGCGAGAAGGCTGCGTGCCCAGAGGCTGCTGCTGTAGCTGAGTAATACGCATCACCGCTAATAACGAACCAACCCGCTTGATGATCTCAGGCGGGTTGATTGTTTGTATGGGGTGTGCCATTTACAATTATTCATTCATAGTAACCTGCAAATTTATGGGTTGCTGATTATATCGTATTTTGTAGAGGCCATAAAATAGCATTAGTCGTTTCATAGGCCTTAAAATTTAATTATACAATGTTTTTATACCCTTATGAGTAATAATATAGGATAAATCTGTCTGCAACTCACTCCATATGCTATCCATGAGATTAGGGATTTCACATAAGCAAACGTGCTGTCCATTGATCTCTAAATCCTGTTCGAGGAAAGAAGTGGACTCTACTAACATATATGTGGTACTTGAGTAAGTCTTGTTTAAAGAATTAGTAATCCTATCGATAGGAACATTTATCCATCCGACGATAGGATCATAATCTATAATTTCGTCTCGGGACCATTTCCATGTTCCGTTCAAAAAATCATTCCACTCCCTATCTATTATAACTGACGATGATCGGTTGTAGGGATAGTGAGACCAACGCCAATCAATTAATAACCACCCATCTGCCAATTCCCAATAAGGGGTACGAGGACTTTCTGCAAAATCAAAATTCCACTCTAGAGTTGAAACGTTCTCTGGATTCTCAATACACTGATTATAGCGCATCGTCATAGTGGGTTCTTCTTTCCCCGTAGCATAGCGATCATCTCGTAGGTATGCTAATATTTTATCTTTGTACGCATAATTATCAAACTTTATTATAAGTATACTGTAAGGATCTAATGAATGACCATCATCAAGCCATAACTCATCGCAATTTGTAAGCAATAATGTTACTAAGCAAAGACTGAATATTCGCAAGTGTGATAAAATACCTTCCATAACTTTACTTTTTTAATGATTCAACTTCTTGACGTAATTCTTGGATTTTCTCCTCTTGTTGAAGAATGTACAAAGTCAGTTCCTCAATCCTTTGCAATTCGCTGCGCGGTAGAAGTAAGATTAATTCTTTTTCCTAATCAGTGTGATATCACTAAACATTGGCGGATAAACAGCAGCAATAGTCATAGAGAAGTTCTCAATGTGTAGAGTGTCGCCGTTAATAGAATACTTACAATAAGCATAACGCGAAGGATGCGTTTCTATAAAAAAGAGCCTTTCTAAATGCAATACATTTCCAAAATTGGTATATCGACACCATATTTCAGGATCATTGTCATCGTATTGAGAATAAATAACGCCATCTTCAAAGATAAATGTATGATGGTAATTGTATGGCTGCCATTCTCCTATGAGCGCGGAATTATCCCATACTGTATCACCAATCACAATCGTATCAATGGGTGTTTCTCCTTGCTCCCCTCCTTCAGGACCGTTAATAGGCTTGCAACTGCTGCAAAATACTGCAGTACATAGTACAAAAAATAGCATTAGTCGTTTCATAGGCCTCTGTTTTTTCATTTCTGTTTTTTTATTAAATCAATTGGTAAAAAAGCATCATATAATGTTGGAGCAAAATTATCTATATGCAATGTGTCTCCATTAAAAAAGTACGGACATTCTCTGTAGAAAGCAGGATGAAAAGGATCAGTCCATATATGAATAACGTTGTCATTAACCATATATTGTAGTGATGATCCAAGATTAATATATTTGACATGTTTTTTTGTAAATACAATATCTACCATATCATCACTATCTATACATACCCATTCTCCAACCAAAAGAGCTGTCTCACTGGTTTCGTAATTGAATTGGTTTTCACACGAACAAAGAAAGTATAATGCACACAAAAAGGCAATTTTAACGAATCTTTTCATATAATATTACTGCTGATTTTCTAATATTTTTATTCTTAATTCTTGTTACTTAATTCTCTCCTCTTGTTGTAGAATATAAAGTGTTAACTCCTCTATCTTTTGCAAGAGCTTTTGTTTACTGACAATATCCAAATTTCGAATAATTAACCTGTACGATTGGTCCATAGTCGGTAACGGGTATATCCAGCTCTACATAAATCTCATTATAAGCGTTGATTTCTTTTAGAATGTTTCCGCTACAATCGCACAAACGATTTATCTCCCATCCATATTGCTCAATGAGATAGTAGTCGCCATTTTCATCGACAGCGTAGTCAATAGTGAGTGTTGCAGTAAAATCTAATACTGAATCAGCCATAAAGCGACTAATCTCTTGTTGCACCCAAGGGCTTTTGACTGCAAAGCTATCTATTCCGCAGCACGCTTGTACAGAGTCCATCCAAAAATATGCTGTGACTGTTGGAACATTTGCTTCTGGCTCTGGATCTGGACCTGGTTTGGGTTCACATCCTGCCCAACCTAAAGCGATGAATGCGCCAATAAAGGCAAATAAAATCTTTTTCATAAGGAACTCCTTTCTAATATAAATGGTTGTTGTGTTATTGATTCGAAAATCTGTGCTGTCAAGACTTCCGCCCGCAAAGGTACGAAATTTTTCTGACATATGCAAGAGCGAGGTGCATTTGTTAGCACATGAATAAGTGTTTGTTAACGTGGTCGAAAAATACGATGCTGATTTTCAGTGAGATAGATAGTACTTTGTTAGCGTGTATAGAAATAGTTGTTAACACAACCGATGCAAAAGGGGATATTAAACAACAGAAAAATAATCCAATTCAACAATCATTGCGTGGACCAACATGCCCGCGCTTGAGGGAGTAATAGAGAAACGAAGGTTTTATTGTTGGGCCTTGAGTTGTTGGTGGAGTTGGGCGATGACAAAACCACGGAGAGTGGTGTAACGCTTTTGGTTGGGTTTGGGGCGCTTGAACTGGCGCTCGAAGAGAGGTTGCCAATAAGCGAGGCGATCGGGATCGCTGAGTTCGTGCTTGGCAAGGGTTTGCACTTGCTGGAAGAGAAGGCGGTTGTTGGTGGCAGCTTCGGACCATTTGCCTTCGTGGCGGTGATAGACATACGTCTCGCCAGGGCCATAGATAGGTCTTCCCTTAGCATCCTTGCCAAAGCATTTGCGACGAGAAACAGTAATACGACCATCCGCATTGTGGGATGAGATCTTGCCAGTGAAGGTTTCGACTGGGGCAATGTAAGTGGTTTGAGACATGAGATTTGAGTATAAAAGGTTTATATTTAGTTTAGTTTTTTCTTAGAGGAAGATGCTTAATTGTGCGTCTATTGTGCGTTTATTGTGCGTGAATAGTGCGTGTATTGTGCGTAACCTTCAAGAGACTGCAAAGGTACGACATTTTTTTGATATATGCAAGAAGTGGCACAAAAAATCGCCACTTATGCAGAACATAAATGGCGACGCGGCAGAGCCGCTTGTTTCAGGGGTTGCATGTAATTAGTAACTTTGCAGTTCCAAATTTTCAGTTTAAGAAAGAAACTTGTATAAGTCGTACCCGCTCTCGCCGCACATTGCCTAGCAAGATCCTTTTGCCATCTCCTCTGCTATCATATTCATTGCTACGAAGCGGTAACGTTGAGAGTCATGAGGTATGTGCCCAACTTTTGCTTCGGTCTTGGCAGCAATATCCTCGCGATCGAGCAATTCACGATGGGGTTCCACCAGTAGCAACTTGCCCATCGCACAAGCCTCAAAATATACACCCTGTGGTTTGAAATAACGATAATGCGGATTATCGGGGGCGGGGAATCCGTCTTGCAGCAATATAATCAACGGATAACCGCTCTCCCTCAATGCTCGAGCAATCTGCTTCTCACCTTCTGAGATAGCCGCAGTGATATGCACTACACCTTGCTCTGCATTCGACAAGCACAGAGCCTTCTGCTCATCAATCTGCTCTTGGCTCAACCGTCGCGAACATTGTACCACTTGCTTGACAGGATAATCAGCTAGAAACATATTCCCCAATGTAGTGCATGGTAGGTTGTTGAGGTGAACATCTTGTTGTATCTTGAAAAGTTCTTTGTTGGCTCGTTTAAGAGCCAGACGACGTGGGTTGTCTTGTATATAGCGCACCATGTGCATGAGTTGCCCTTTGTGGGTGAGTATGCGGTCATGATACTCGGGACAAAAAGGAAATACCTTATTACTCGGCGAATTAGCGCCGAGTAATAAACTGCTGTCCGCTTGATTCGTAGTAGATATCTGAACGCCATCCACCTCTTGTCTAGTGCTCGGCGCTAATTCGCCGAGTTTGTTACTGAGCTGGTTGTAAATAAGTGTACATTGGCGTTTAAACCAACTTATATACCGCCCGAGGTGCTTGGGTAGCCGCTCGTGGATACGCAATAGGATATGCACATGGTCAGGCATGATCACATAGTTGTAAATCTCTATGGCAGATGCTTCCTTATAGGTGGGGATGCGCTCTATCTCTTCGGCGATATGCTGTCCAAGAGTGGTTCGCACAATATCCGCGCCTTGCAAGTGTCCTAGAAGCGGCAGTCGGTCGGTGGTAACCAAAGTCAACAACAAAATGGCTGGGTCTTGATAATCCAACCAATGGGCTCTACGATGATTGCTTGTTTTCTTCTCACAGCGCCAACCTTCTGTCGTTTGATATTTTTCAGCCATTTTACCTTTAGTTTGTCCCGCAAAGGTAGTATATATTTTCCAAAATAGCAATATTTTTCTGAAATATTTACGGCGATTTCCCGCCGAGGTTATCTCGCCGAGTTAGCGGCGAGCACTTGACGGGTGGCGGGTTATGATTTATTTAATTTCTGTTTTAATTGCATGAGGTCGAGTGGTTTCTGAGGCGCAACGTGCAATTCTGTTTCCGCTTGCAAAGTTACGACAATTTTTTGATTCGTGCAAGAGCAAAGGGCATTTTTAACACACCCTATAAAAAACTCGCCCAATTCACAAAGAACTGGGCGAGGGGGAAATGTATTAAGCAGAATAGATAGACTGAACTTTCTTATTTATAGATATTGTCTTCTGCATATAGCGTTGATACGCAGAGAATAGCTGATAAAGCTAAAAATGATTTTATTGGATTCATAATTGAAAAACTTAATCACTAAATTTTATTTTCTCTCTTCCAGAAAAGAATATCATAAATTAATGCCACTTTCTTCCAAAATAGAGTCTAATTCCGAACGTACAAGTGGTCCTATAAATGAATGTTCTTTTTTGTATATAATCCAATAATAAGTTGTATCTCTTCCATATGGGTAATTATATTCGTATTCGTATATCGCATCCTCTCGTTCTGGTGGATATTGTTCCACAATTATATATCCTCTTGTACATTCTACAATTTTTGCTGTTGGTGGAATGTCAATATCAGGACCAAATATACGCTTACCTTCAATCTCATACCAATAACCATCCCCCAATATCCGCGTATTGTGCGGCATAATCACTAACCATGTAATAGTAACTAATAGGACAATTAGTATGATTTTCAATATATATTTATGTTTTATTTTATCCATGGGAGAATGGGAGTTAATGTTTGTGAACCATAAAAATGAATAACGTATGAGACGCCTTGTCCCGCCACTTTGCTTCCTATAATAGTTTCGATATTACGCCCCCAGTTTAATTGATTTTTCTTATCCTCCATTTTCCATATAAATATTCGCCTAGGTGACTATTGTTCTTCATATGCATCAATTGAAATTTCTCCTCTTTTTTTCTAAGATTTATGCAATAATCAAAATATAAAGATTTTGAAAATGCTTCATGTGTACCAATACCATCAAATTTATTTAATTGCTTTAAATCATATAATATAGCGACATTCTGCATAGCCATATTTTTTACAAAAATAGTATCATCTTCATTTAATAATCCTATTCCGATATTGGAAACATTATTATTTATATCAACATAAAGGAGTAAATGACTCAATAAAGAATCTTTATTATACCAATGTCTACATGACCAAAAATACCGTTCTCGTTCGAAATAAATATCCCAATTGCGTAACTGTTCAAGTTTTATTTCATTCTTTTCGATAAAAGTGGACAGTTCTGATTCAACAGTCTTGTTTTTATTTTGACATGCAGTACACATCAGTATTACAAGAAGAAAATAATATATGCTTTTCATATTATTTGACTTTAAAAGTTAGACTTATATCCATTATTTATTGCTCGCAAAATCCCAATTCAGTTCCTTGAATCAATGCTTTGTTTAATGTGCCTTCGTTTTCATAATAGCTATTTTGTCAGTTAAACTTCTTGTTCTTGTTTTGCGCCTGCAAAGTTACGACAATTTTTTGATTTCTACAAGAAGTGGCACAAAAAAATCGCCACTTATGCAGAACATAAATGGCGAAGTTGCTTTATTACCCCAGTTGGGGCAATATTTTTGCTGCACAGGCATCAGATCTTTAGGTTGATTCCAGCGAAGAAGGTGCGTGGGGTGGCAGGGCCATACACATAGCCTGCATCGCGATCCATGCCCTTATCGAGGTCGGATTGGAAGCTGTCGAGCAAGTTCTTAACGCCTGCGTTGATCTCCAACGTGTAGTGCTTGTATAGCGGAATATCGTAGCACAGTTTTACATCCCACTCGAAGAATGGCTTTGTCGTTACTTCCTCATCCTCAGGCACATATCCCGCAAAGTGTTGCACGAGCATGCTGCCTGTCACCTTGCCGTTGGTCACGATATGAAAGTGCTTAACGGGCTCAATATTACAGAGGAAATAGCCATAATGTTCTGGCGTACGGAACATGCGGCGTTGTGGGGCAATGTTGGGATTATCGCTCCATTGCAATGGTTCGATATAGCGACTATGGTTGTAGGTATATCCTGCTTGGAAACTCAGCAGATGACCATATCCAACTTTTGCCTCCACGTTCAGTCCTGCCACGCGTGCGCCACTGGCATTGGTGCGGGTGAGGAGCAAGTTACCCTGTGCATCATGACCATTCTCTACGAGGGTAAACACATCATTCAACTGGGTGAAGAAGCCCTCCAAGGTGAAGTTCATATCCCATTTGCCTAAGCGCTTGTACAGATCTACGCTTCCGCTAACCGAGTGACTATATTCAGGTTTTAGGTTTTCGTCCAAGGTGATTAGCGAGACTTCGCCACCTACGGCTCCCACATGTAAGTCTTCTTCGTAAATCTGTGGCGCACGGTAGCCGCTGGCATAGCTGAGGCGCAAGATAATAGGATCGATAGGCGTGTAACGCACGTTCGCGCGAGGGGAGAAAACCGGTTTATCCAGCAGCGAGTGTTGCTCGAGGCGGCCACCGATGAGGATAGACCACTCTTTGTTCTTCCACTCGTTCTGCACATAGCCACCGCCCAAGTGCACCTTTTGCAGGGTGTTGCGGTCGTAACCGAGGATCTGGTCGCGCAGTTGGTTGTAGGAGTATTCTGCGCCTGCACTTAGGTCGGCATTCATCAATCCGCATGGGTAGGAAAAACGATACTGAGCACCTGTAACAGACACAATATCAGTAGATTTACCATAGGCATTTGGGTTGTAGTTTGTGCCGAAATAACTATCGCGAGCGATATGTTGGAAGCTGGTGTAGGCACTCACAAAGTGCTTGTTGTCGGCTGTGTACATGTCCCATTTTGCGGTAGCTGCATCAATATTGTGCTTCAGTTGCTCACAGAGAGGTGATTCGTGTGGCTGCAAACTATCGATACCATAACCGCCACGGCGAAACTCTGAGGTGTGATGATATTCTGCGGTAATCTTGGAGTAGTCCGAAGTCTTGAAATAGGAACGAAAACCAACGGTAGTAGAGTTGAGATGAGGAATGTCTGAATAACCGTCATCATCACGATCGTATTGCTGGCGGTTGCGTTGTACACCAAAGAGGAAAAGTCCTGCTTTCTGATTTTCCGCCACAACGCTAGCGTTCATACTGGTGTTGATGTCGTAGGTGCCTTGCTCGGTAAATGCACTGGAGTTGCTGATACTGAGTGAATTACGATTTGGTTCTTTGGTAATGATATTCACTACGCCTGCAATAGCGTTAGCGCCATAGAGGGCACTGCCGCCACCACGAATGACCTCGATGCGGTCCACCATACCTGCAGGCAGTTGTTCTAGTCCATATACCGAAGCCAACGAAGAGAATATAGGGCGAGAATCCATGAGAATTTGAGTATATTGTCCTTCTAAACCATTGATTCGGATTTGAGGAACGCCACAGTTGGAGCACGTTTCTTCCACACGCAAACCCGTTTGGAAGTTGAGTACATCCGCCATGGAGTTGGAGGTGGTGGATTCGATAATCAATGGAGGAATGATGTTGACGATAGTAGCAACTTCTTTTTGTTTTGTTTCATACTTATTGGCAGTAACCACCACATTGTCAATCATAAAGGATGTCTCCGCAATACGAACGTTCATCTCGACAAGGGTGTCTCGATGGAGGGTGATAGTGCGTTTCTCTGTTTCATAACCAATCATAGAGAAGATGATGGTGAGTTGACCTTCTGGTAGGTTTTTGAGATAGAAGTGTCCCGATTCGTCGGTGAGACAACCAAGGGCAGTGCCTTCAACTTGCACATTAACAAAAGAAAGATGCTCTCCTGAGTGAGCATCCAACACGTGACCTGCGATATGGGCATCTGTAGCAGCCATGGCAGGTAATGAAAATAGAGGAGTCAGCAGACTAACCCATGTGATAAATAGCAGAATCTTTTTGTTCATAATCATTATTTGTACCTTAATTTTTTTACCTTAAAATCGGGTGCAAAGGTACTGCTTTTTGAGCACGTGAGCAATCCCCAAAAAGAGTGATAAATTTTCTTCTTATGATACAAAAAATGGGGTGTGCCTTTCCGCCACACCCCATTTTTAGGTAGAGAAGAGTATTGTATCCTCAATCTCGATTGTATAAATGGTAAGTTTATTTGACTACTTGACCCATGATGTTGTATCGTACGTTATCGCGGATGATGTAGAGTTGACCGTTTTGGATATACTTGGTGGCGTTCTTCTTGACTTGTACGTCCTCTACTGCAGAAAGGCTAGGATAGATAACGCTGAGCGAGTTGGTAGCGTAGGTCCATACGAAGGTGTATTGACCTGCTACGTCCGCGGTGATCTTGGCGTTGGTCTCCTCGCCGTCCATGACGCTGAAGGCCCAGTTGGTGCAGTTGTTGCGGGTCATGGTAGCAGTGATATTGGTTTGCCATGTGTTGTCAACTACGACCTTGAATTGATAGGTCTTAGCCTCCAAGTTTACGCTGACAGAAGCGGTGAGGCTATCCTTAGCTGGAATGAACTTGTTGGCTGTGGTGCTCCACTCGTTCATCTCGCCAGCGAGAACGACGGTAGGCAAGCCTGGAGTGACGCTGCCTTGGCCAAAGTTGCCTTGCAAGGTGATGTTAGCGCCGTCGAAAGAGACGATCACATTGCCCGCAGCAGCCATGTGGAAGACGATATTGCCGTCGTTGTCGGCCTTGACACCCGCAGGAGCGTTCTTCACCGCATCGAAGCCCCAGCTCTTGTCCCATGTACCGTTGGTGACCTTCATCTTGTACTCGATGCCGGTAGCTAGGCCCTTGAAGGTGTGGGTGTGGGTGGAGGTAGCCTCGTTGAAGGTCATCTTGATCTCTTTGGCTGTCCAACCGTTGCCGCCTACGAGTTCGGCAGTACCGGTGATATAGAAGGTGCCTTGTGGGTTAGGGGTGACGCTGCCGCTCTCGAGCTCGGAACGGGTGTACCATGAACTGCCGTAGTAGTACTTGCCAGCAGTCCAATCGAGGTCAGCTGTTTGTTGACCCGAACCATTGTTGAAGATACATTTGCCATAGTCGCCAGGAGCCGCTACGTAGTACCATACGTCGCACTCTTTGAGCTTGTAGGTGGCTTTCTTCATGGCATTACCTGGCCATGTGATAGAAGCACCAGAACCGCCCCATCCGTAGAACTTAACGGAGGACCATTTGTCTTTGTTGACGAAAAATACGGTGTCATTCTTGGTAGTAACAGTTCCGCCAGAGAGCTCTGAACGAGAGTACCATACTCCTTTGTAGTAGTATTTACCAGGTGTCCAGTTGAGGTCGGCTGTTTGCGCACCCGCACCATTGTTGTTGAAAATACATTTCTTATATGCGCCAGGAGCTGCTACGAAATACCATACATCGAAGCCTTGCAATTGATAGCTAGCCTTGGTGGCAGGCTTGCCAGGCCATGTGGTGCCAGCAGCAGAGCCGTCCCATGCGTGTACAGAGACAGAGCTCCATTTGGTGGAGTTGACATAGAAGATTGTGTCGTTCGCAGCAAACATGCTCAAACAACAAAAGAGTGAAACAACAAAAGTAAAAATTTTCTTCATAACATATTGATTTTAATGGTTATTAATTATAATTTGTGTATGGACTACAAAGGTACGGCTTTTTTATGACATCTGCAAATGAGCCTATGGTTTTTGGGCGATATTTTTTACGCAAACGGTTGCATTATTCACCTTGAAATCGACAGCCCAGTCGGCATAATCGAGGTGATAGATGCGTTCGGGGTCGTGCTGATAGGCGGGCCGAGGATCTTGGCTGAGTATCTCGTGGATAGCCTGCCATGGGCAGCCCAGCTGCAGCACAGCGGCCAGCAGCTTGTCATCGATATGCACCTCGAGATGGTAGTCTTGTGTGGCCTGAGCAAAGCCGCATTGGGCATCCGGATGGCTGTCGGAGAAGGATAGGTAGGGTTTGATATCGTAGATAGGCGTGCCGTTGAGCAGGTCGGCACCCGATACGACGAGTATCACGCCATCCTCCGCCGTCTCCTCTACACGCAGCAGTCGGACACTGGTCAGGCCGATGGGATTGGGTCGGAAAGGCGAACGCGTGGCAAACACACCCATGCGTTTGTTGCCTCCTAGGCGCGGCGGACGC
This sequence comes from Paludibacteraceae bacterium, assembly GCA_045124995.1. Lineage (GTDB taxonomy): Bacteria > Bacteroidota > Bacteroidia > Bacteroidales > Paludibacteraceae > Colicola. Next base: position 29,222 of record JBGVMY010000002.1, read on the forward strand.
ACGGTGGGCGACCAGCCTAGGAGGCTATTCGCCTGTTCGCTCATCACCTCGCTGAAGCCCCAGAGCAGCCACAAGTGCGAATAGTCCTCTATGCCACGTAGCGCTTCGCGCACGCGATACGCGTGCGTAAATACAATATGTGTCTCAATGCACGAATCTTCTCTGCTTTGGCGGGGTATGCCAAACTTTTGCGAGAAGCCGTTTCGGGCGTGGGCGATGACTTGGAGTTGCATGGTAGTGTTTATAACAAAAAAAGACCTTGAGAAACTCTCAAAGTCTTTTTTGTGGTGCCACCAGGAATCGAACCGGGGACACAAGGATTTTCAGTCCTTTGCTCTACCAACTGAGCTATGGCACCCCGCATTGAGCAAAAATCTCAAAAGCGAGTGCAAAGGTACTGCTTTTTTTTGATATGACCAAATATTTTGGCACTTTTTTCAAAAAAAATGCACTTTTTCGCTATTTTAGCCTAATGCAGCGAGGTATTTCTCAGCTTCCATGGCCGCTTTGCAACCACTGGCAGCCGCTACGATGGCTTGTCGATAGTGTGGATCTGCACAGTCGCCTGCAGCGAATACACCTGCTACATTGGTGCATGGACTATGACCCTCTACCTTGATATATCCCTCAGCATCGCGCTCGAGATACTCGGCAAAGAGATCGGTATTGGGCTTATGACCAATAGCCAAGAAGAATCCATCGATAGCGATATGGCGCATCTCCTCTTCTGGAGTGCCTTTCTTATACACGAGGTCAGCACCCTCGACCTTGGTCTCGCCTGTGAGGTTCAAGGTGTTGTGCTCGAAGAGAATCTCAATCTTTGGATTGTCTTTCACGCGTTGTTGCATGATTTCCGAAGCACGGAGGTATGGTTTGCGCACAATCATATATACCTTTTCGCAAAGACCAGCCAAGTAGTTTGCCTCTTCGCATGCAGTATCACCACCACCTACTACAGCTACCGTCTTTTTGCGGTAGAAGAAGCCGTCACAAGTAGCGCAAGCTGATACACCACGACCTTTGTAGTCCTCCTCGGATTGGATGCCAAGGAACTTAGCACTAGCACCCGTAGCGATAATCACGGTGTCAGCCTCGTAGAGTTGGTCGTCCTCTACCCACACTTTCTTTGGCGAGCAAGAGAAATCTACTTTTGTAACCATGCCCGATACGAACTCGGTGCCGAAACGTTCTGCTTGACGACGCATGTCGTCCATCATTTGATAAGGTTCGACACCATCAGGATAACCAGGGAAGTTCTCCACCTCGGTGGTGATCATGAGTTGTCCTCCTACTTGCATGCCCTCGATGAGAATAGGTTGGAGGTTAGCGCGTGAAGCATAGATTGCTGCGGTATAGCCCGCTGGGCCAGAGCCGATAATAAGACATTTCATATAATTAACTATTTGATAATTTACAATGTACTATTTATCTTAGGTCGTTGATGAATGCGCCTTCTTTTTTGATGGTGAAAGAGGGTGTTTCATCGGTGTAATGGGCGTTGGTAAGACGGAGAGTAGTCGTTTTGCCACCGTCTTCGTGTATCTCTACTGAGGCAGGAAGCAAGGATGTTGTCACCACACGTAGGACAAATCTCGTAACTCCTGCTGATTGATCATTAGGGGTTAAGGTAATCTGTGTCTTGTCGCCTACAGCCTTCTCTGCATATTGGCAGATGGGTAAGAGTGCTTGTGCATAGAGGAATGGATTGGTTTGGATAAGTTCCTCCTCGGAAGGCGTTGAGAGGGTCAGTTCCTCAGTATCTTCACTATACATATATAAGGTACTACCATCGTAGGCTGCATCCATGGCGAACATACTCAAAGTGAACTGCTTGCCGTGCATAGCAAGATCGCCCGTGTAAGTGATGGGCTGGGCTTGCTGCTCTGCAATACTAAGGGAGAAGTCCGAAATCAATGTCTTTTGCTCTAATGTCGCAAGCAACGACTGAAGTACGGTAAGTATGACAAATAGTAGTTTCATTTCTATTGTATATTTTCGGTAAAGGTAGCCGAATCACTAACTAACATCCAAGTTCTTGCAGCTTTCTGTCAAGTTCGTCAAGGCTTTGGATTAGCACATCACGGCCTTTAGGACCTTTGTTAGGTCCAACAATGCCTGCAGCTTCGAGTTGGTCGGAGAGTTTACCTGCACGGTTGTAGCCGATCTCGAAGGCACGTTGAAGGCGCGAAGTCGACCCCTCTTGTTTGGTCACCACGTAGCGCGCTACATCGGCAAACATAGGATCAAGGCGCTTGAGGTCTACTGCACCTGGTGCCAATGCCTCGCCTTCGCTACCCTCTGGGACATACTCTGGCAGTTGGTATGGCTCGAAGTAGCGTTGTTGCTTCTCAATATGCTCGACAATAGCATCTACTTCTGGGGTATCTACAAAAGCACATTGCACACGGGTGACGTTGGCATTGCCCGAATAGAGCGAGTCACCGCGTCCAATGAGTTGCTCAGCACCCTTGCCATCCAATACCGTACGCGAGTCAATAACAGATTGTGTGCGTAGCGCAATACGCGTTGGGATATTCGCCTTGATAACACCCGTAACGATATTCACAGAAGGACGTTGCGTAGCAAGGATCATGTGCATACCTACGGCACGCGCTTTCTGCGTGATACGGGCGATAGGAGTCTCTACTTGTTTGCCCGCTTGCATGATAAAGTCGCCATACTCGTCGATGATAATCACAATATAAGGCAAGAATTGGTGATGGAGCGAATCTGCCACCAGTTTTTCTGGATTGAGGCGGCGGGCAACAAACTTTTCGTTGTAGTCCTCGAGGTTACGCACACCTGCATCCATGAGCAGTTTGTAGCGGTTCTCCATTTCAATTACAAGCGAATTGAGGGTATTGACCACTTTGTCGCAGTCGGTAATAACGATATTCTCGTCCTCGGTGTCAGGGGTGGCAGCGAGGTAGTGGCGGAGCAGCGGTTTGTAGGGCGCAAATTCAACCATCTTAGGGTCAACCATTACCAGTTTGAGCTCGGCAGGGTGCTTCTTGTAGAGCAGAGAAGTAATAATAGCATTGATAGCCACAGACTTACCTGTACCAGTGGCACCCGCTACGAGTAGGTGAGGGGTCTTTGCCAAGTCGAACATGAAGACCTCGTTGGTGATAGTGCGACCGTAGGCAATAGGCAGACGCATCTTCTTCTCCTCTTGGAAACGCTTGGAGGCAATTACTGAGTGCATGGATACCGTTTGCGGATTTTCGTTTGGCACCTCAATACCGATAGTACCCTTGCCTGGGATAGGGGCAATGATACGGATACCCATTGCAGAAAGCGAGAGCATGATATCGCTCTCCAGATTTTGAATCTTGGAGATACGCACGCCTGCTTGAGGTACAATCTCGTAAAGGGTGACAGTAGGACCAACTGTAGCCTTAATGGACTCAATCTCAATACCATAGTTACGCAGAGTGGTTACAATACGGTTGGCATTGGCTTGCTGCTCCTCTTGATTGATAACAGGAGCGGTCTCGTTGTCATATACTTTGAGCAGATTGAGCGAAGGGAATTTGTAATGTTCCAAGTCTTTGCGTGGGTCGTATGGACCAAGTTTGCGAAGCAAATACTCAGGGTCATCTTCGGAGAGCTCTACCTCTTTGACTTCTTCCACAGAAATCTCAATATTTTCTTCTTTGTGCTTGATAGTATCTTCTGTAATTTTCTCTTCTTCGTGTGGCACTTCTACATCCACAATGAATGCAGGTTCTACGGGCTCGATGGTGGTCGTAGTAGGTGTATCTTTCAACTCAATGGTAATAGCGGTAGAAGGTTCTTCTTCGAGCGGAGTCTCTTCTGGAACTTCGGTCTTAGGTTGGTGCTTAAAGCAATTTGTGATCCATTGCCATGCTTGTTGGCAATGCTCTACGAAATGCTTGTCTGCTACTATGCAGAATATGATCAGCACTGTCAGCAGGATCAATCCAAGACCAAGTGCTTGCACATAGGAGATGGCATAAATGGCAATTTGTTCGCCAAAGGCACCACCCCAACGAAAGAATGAATCTATGGGGAGGATTTGCTGAACAAAACCCAATGTGATTGCACCCCAAACTACCCCAAATAAGGTGCAGAATAGCCATTTCCATGATTTGAGCTCAAAGCGAAAGAGTATTTTTAGGGCGCAAATACCCATTAATACAATAGGTAGTATAACAAGTACGCCAAAAAGCTGGTCGATAAGTCCACTAGCAATTACAGCTCCTGGCAGACCTAGAGCATTCATAATGCCTTCGCGCATTGCTTTGCGCGTGGCGGCTTGCTCGATGATAGACATATCGCTTGCTCCAGTGAAGAAGAAACTGATATATGCAATTACGAGCATCAAAGATACAAACAACAATAAGATTCCTGCGATGAGCTGGAATTGCTGGCTACGGAAGAATTCTTGTGTTGAACGCCAGTATTGTTTGTTGGGTGTTTTAGGTGCGGTTGTACTTCTAGAGTTGCCCGTAGTAGGGCGTGTGGGTCTTGTGATTCTTGCTGCCATAAAATTAATATTGTTTCATAGTTATAGTTTAGAATTGAACATTTATTTAGTTTGAGCCTGCAAAGGTACGGAAAAATTATGACATATGCAAATTTTCTTGACAGTCTGCTCTACATTTCTTGCTGCGAAGTCAGGACGCATGGCTACTTCCAATGGAACTTTCTCTTCCAAAATCGGGTAGATACCTGCAAATCCCATTTGCTCAACGCTGTCACACATTTCCACACATCCACCAATAGCTACTACAGGTATGCCTTGTTTTTTGGCACGAGCCAAAACGCCTGCGGCGGTCTTGCCTTTGGCGGTTTGGAAGTCAATCTTACCTTCTCCCGTAATGATAAGGTCTGCACCTTGTATTGTTTGATCAAAACGAATGGCATCTAGCACCATTTCTATGCCACGCTGGAGTATAGCATTGAGGAATGCGCGGAATCCGCCACCCATGCCACCTGCGGCACCTGCTCCAGCCATTGGCACGATATTGATGCCGTATTGGGCTTCTATCACTTTGGCGAATGATGCCATGCCTATATCTAACTTATTCACCATTTCTGCATCTGCTCCTTTTTGCGGAGCGAACACGGGAGCAGCACCTTCTGGCCCGCAGAAAGGAGTGTCCACATCGCATGCCACGATAAACTGTGCTTCACGCACTACTTTTGGCACAAAACTGTCGTCTAAATCGGCAATATCGTGCAATCGTCCACCTCGGCAGTCAGTAATCTCTTTCCCATTGAAATCGTAGAACTTGAAGCCTAACGCCTGCAACATTCCCGTGCCTGCATCGTTGGTGGCGCTACCACCAATACCCACCAAGAATTGGCGACACCCTCTCCGAATGGCATCCATGATCATCTCGCCTGTGCCGTAGGTGGAAGTTAGCCAAGGATTACGTTCTTCGGGCAGGAGTAGGGGCAAACCACTGGCGGCTGCCATCTCAATGATGGCTTTCTCGTCTGCGATGCCGTAGCGTACTTGGATGGGACGACCCAATGGGTCGCTCACGATGGTGGTAACAATCTCTCCGCCGAGGGCTTCTACGATAGCCTCTACGGTGCCCTCGCCACCATCGGCTACATTAACGGCTACTACTTCGCAATCGGGATATACAGACTTGATACCGCGTGTGGCGGCTTGGGCTACTTCTGTTGAACTCAACGAACCCTTAAAAGAGTCGGATGCTATAACTATTTTCATATTCCTTGCCTTTAACCTCTCACCTCTAACCTATAATAAAATACATACCAATGCTGCAAATAGTTAGTATTAGTCCGACTAATGTCTCGTATGGGATGAGTCGCAAGCGTTCGCTCACGGAGAATCCCATAGAGCCACCTGTGGCATGGAAGAATGAGCCATGAGGCAAGTGATCCAAGGTAGTGGCTCCAGCATTGGTCATTGCTGCGCCCCATACAGCTGCGACCCCTGCAGCTAAAATAGCTTCGCCAAAGGATGCAGATGCGATGGTAGCACCAGCTGTGGTGGAGGCGGTGGCAGCGGACATTAGTGCACCTGCGATAGGTGCCATAAACGAACCACCATTGCTCCAACCTGCTAACATGCCTACCAATACATCCTTGATGGCGGATGCCTTAATGATGCCTGCTAGGGTACCTGTACCAACAAGGAGGATAGCAATACCCGACATCTTCTCTAATCCGTAGCTAAGGCATACTGCTGAGTCTCGCCACTTGCCTGTTGCCAAGATGCCAACGACACCACCTACAGGCAGGGCTATCATGGGATCAATGACAATGCCCGCTATAGGGCGGAGAGCCAATAACAAAATTGTAACAATAGGACCTAACAGGCTGCGCCAGAGCGAAGGCAAATTCTCCTCGCCTCTAGCCTCTTCGCCTTTCGCCTCCTCGCCCATCAAGTCGCCTTTGGGGATCAATGGCACGATAACAAACACGGTGACTACCAATCCAATTAGTGCGGGTACTATACCTGCTGCCATAACGGATGATAGGGGAGCGTCAAAGTTCTCTGCGGCAATGATGGTGTTGGGGTTGGGCGACATGATATTGCCACATTTGCCGCCACCAATCATCGCAAGTAAGAGTTTGAATCTAGAAAGATGCAATCGACTACCCATGATGATAGCGATAGGTGCAATCGTGATGACCGCTACATCGATGAATACGCCCATTCCCGTGAGTATCATAGCCGATATAGCCAATGCGAGATAGATGTATTTCTCGCCCAAAGCCTTGATAATACTCTTGGCAATGGTGGTGGCAGAGCCAGTCTTAACCAGCATACCAGTGAGTACACCCGCTGCCAATATGCGCACAATGGCAGGGGTGATGTCTTTGACACCGCCAATCATATGGGTAACGGTAGTTTCTATTCCCCAACCAGCCAATAATCCGCCAACAACAGCACCCAGCATCAAGCTGAATACAGGCGATAACTTGCGAATAATCAGGATGATGGATATGCTTAGCCCAATCAGGGCTGCCAATGCACTATTCATAATCACTAACCCCTAAATACTAATCTTACTCTTTCCAAGCTTGTTTTACAAATGCTTCGGCATATTTGCAATGACGTTCCATACCGCGAAGTACTTCCATTGGGTCATGCCATTCGCGTATCTCGTCCATGCCTTGACTAACATGGCAATAGTATGCTTTGACTTTTTGGTCGTGATAGTCTGTGATATCTACCCAAAGGGTAGGAGTGAAGTTCTGCGTTTGAAGGCCCGTCATCACTTCGCCATAATATAGGTCGAAACTGTATCCTGTTCTTCTCCAAGCATCGTATACGAGAATTGAGCACAGGCGGTGGTCTCGATGTGAATCGATAGGCCAGTGGGTGATGACCATATCGGGTTTCTCAGCCTCAATCAGCGCTTTCATCTCTTCATAGCGTGCTTTATTAACTTCGGTGTTGCCGTCAATCTGAGTCATAAATATCGAGCGAACGCCCATAACCTCGCATGCGTTTTGTGCCTCAACCTTACGAATAGCACGTGCTTCCTCGTGGCTCTTACCACGGATACCTGCTTCGCCTGAGGTGAAATATACCGACACAACTTCAGCGCCCATCTCTTTGAGTTTGAGCATAGTTCCGCCGCACATGGTCTCTGGATCATCTGGGTGAGCACCAATAACGAGTACTTTTTTGTAACCTTCTAGCCAGCGTTCAGCGGCGTGCATAGATGGAGAAGAGAGGATAAGCAAACTGATTGCTAAAGAAAGAAATTTAATTGTTTTCATGATGTGTTATTTTTTTAATTGTAAACTAATCAATATGGGGTCATGGTCCGCATAGCGAAACATGGTCTTGTCCAAACGGCGCTTGTATCCACGCGAGTAGAAGTAATCGGCATTGAGATGATAGGGGTGTACGGCAGTCACTTGTGCTGCCATGCTTGGCGAGGCAAATACACGATCTAAATAGCCCGCCTCGCTATGATAGACATAGGAGTAACCCGTTGAATCATACTGCATGAGTATATCATCGTAACCCGCTTGAATAATGGTTTGGATAGGCTGCTCTTGCGTGTAGCAGTTGTAGTCGCCTACGAGTAGGATATCTGCATCTCCAAACAATTGCTCCTGCTTTATTCTGTTGAGCATAACGAGCAGGCTATCCACATTCACCATGCGCTTGGCATTGGACTCGTCGCCCGTACCGCGTTTCGAACGAAGGTGGTTGATATTCAGTACAAAACGCTCGCCACTCTTAATCTCTTCGAAGCCGCATGCCACCATGCGATAGTGGTAGTGATTGCTGGGGTCATGATAACCATATTGTAGGTCGCCGTATGGTCGTACGCGGTCGGTGCGGTAGATATACCCGCAAGAGATAGTGTCGCCATTGCTCCAGCCTTGTGACACGTAGGCGTATTGCTCTTGTTTGGTTCTAGCATTCATGGCATCAACCAACATCTGCGCCGCACTATCTCCCTTCTGTATCTCGCAGATAGCATAGATATCGGCATTGATATGGGTGAGCGCTTTGCTAATTTTTTCGGTTTGAATATCTTGTTGCTCTTTGGTCGTCTTGGGGTGTGCATAACCACCTAAATCAAAGAAATAGTTTTGAATATTGGTGGCACAAACGAGCAGTCCTTTAGGCATTTTGGGCTTGGGCTCGGGCTTGTTGTTAAGGAACTTAGGCGTAGCACCGGTCAGCAATTTGCCAGGTGCAACCACGCGTGCGGTAAGGTTTTTGAGTATGGCACCTGTGCGCACTTCGTAGTTGCGGACATTGCATGTCAAACTGATGATCTGCGCTCTATTCGCTTGTTTGATTGCCCAATAAGCGGTACTATCGCCCACAGCCAAACCAATGGCGCGCTCCTCTGGCACGTACAAGCGTTCGGGAGCGAGGATAAGCGAATCGTAGTAGTTGCCACATACATAGAGCGGCGTAGTGATTTGCACCATTTTGCCGATGTATGGCTCCCAACCATCGGCAAACGACTCGGGAAATTGCACTTTTTCTACCGCGAGTAGCGAAGAAGCAAAGATGATTGTTAGTGATAGAATGAATGTGCGCATGAAAATCTAAAGATTTATTGATAATGCTTGCTATCTTCCGCTACTGCTGTAGTTGCTCAAGGTGACGGATGTACCGCCACTGACGGTGCCTCCGATATTGGCTACTCCGCCAAAATATGTAGTGCCTCCACTAACCGTTACACCCGATTCCAAAGCGGGAGTAGAGGAAGTATATACTACCAGTTGCTGACTACCTCCGCCACTTGGTCCGCCACCACCTCCAGGAGGACGGTTGCCACCAGGTCCACCACCGCCAGGGTTGCTGCCGCTTGTTGCTTTGGTAGGTGTTTGGAAGGCAGCGACCAGTTCGCTACCATTGTATAGAGCATACCAAGTATTCTCGGTCCAAGAAGTGGTGTATTTGCATGTTCCTCCTGTGATACTTGCGCCACGCTCTAAACCACCCACAGCAATGATAGTACCACCTTGTACATAGAGTTTTTTGTTTTCCTCTGTATTAGCATCAATCGCTACTTCTGGTTCTCTTGCACCAATAGCATACACCAATCCGCCCTTGACATACACATTGCCATTGCCATCAATGCCGTCGTTGTTCATTGCACGAGCATATACATAGCCGCCCTCAATAATCAGATCCGTACCATCACCACCTACATTGAGTGCATCGTCATACGCATTGACTATGACCTCGCCAGCAGAAATGAGCATAGATGTCTTACTCTCAATGCCTTCGGCATTGAGACCTGCGGTAGAAACATTGATTCTACCACCCGAAATAGCGATGGCCCCATCTGCTTTCACACCCTTGGAAGAAGAGTGATAATCGCTATTGATATTATCGGTGTTGCCCGTATAATTGGTGTTTTCGGTTGTGCCGTTGTTGTAGTATAAACCACCTGTGGTTACAACCGTCACATCGCCACCCGACAACTCAAACTCTGTGTCGCAGTTGATACCTTTTCCTCCAGCACCCGTGCTGGTCAAGGTCAAAGTGCCGCCAGAAATCACCACCTTTGCATCACTACTCAAGCATGCTGCTGCTTTGGTTTTGAGGTCCTCATCATCCCATTTGCCATGACCTGTTGTGGTTATATCAATAGTACCGCCAGAGATAATCATATCTCCCTCTGACTTAATGCCTTTGGCTGCTTTTCCTGCAATGTTGATACTGATAGTGCCGCCATCAAGGTAGATATTTCCGCTATCTTCGTCCTCGTGGTCGGTTGTTTGACCGGTAGAGCCTACTTCGGTGTCATCAATGTCGCACTGGATACCGTCATCTTCTACACCGCTGATATTGATTGTTCCGCTCTCCATCAAGAAATATTGCGCGCAATTGATACCATCTCCTACCGCAGATGTCACATTGATTGTTGCTTCTTTCAGGGAAACATACTCTCCTGCCTTAATCGCATGCTTCAAATTGCCTACTACATTCAGCACTCCACTCTTACTAAACTCAGGATGACCTTTCACATAGAACGCACCCTTTTGCGAACCATTGGCAGCATCCACGAGGGTGTTAGTCGTGCCGTCAAGCACTTTCACTTTGATTCGCTTGCCGTTTTGGATATGCACAGCGGCACCCGAAGTGACTGGTGTAGTGTTCGTGAGTGTGAGATTGTTGAGTTCGATGGTTGCTTTGTAGGAGCCTGACATATAGAACTCTCCGTCCTCAGAACTGCCCGAGAGGGAGTAGGTGATCTCCTCTGCCAGATCGCTGCTTTGAGCGATATTGATATGTGCACCTGTTGTGCTGATTGTTAGATGCTTAGCAATGTTACCCGCTACGGTAATAGTCGCGGTATTGTTGTTGTAAACGACTGCTACTGTGTTGTCTGTTACAGCCTCTTCATTCACATACATGGTAGCCACATCTGCGAGCGTAAAGGTCTTATCCTTGACGGTTAGTTCTGTGCCATTTGAGTAGGTCATTACACCTGCTTGCTCGGCAGGAAATTGGTAGGTCACTTGCCCTACTTGTATATTCAATGTCTGCGCTGTGAGCATACCGCTCAAAGCCAATACGCTGATAATCAATCCAAATATCTTCTTCATAATCCCCTCCTTATTTTACGATGATTGTTTGACTTGCGCTTCCGTTTGTAATGACGTACGTACCTGCGTTGAGGTTTTGTGCCGCATTGAGGAGCGAAGTGTATGTGCCAATCGAAGAGCCTGAAATGCTGAATACTTGCACGGGTGCGTCAGCGTTGAGCACATTCTCTAAGGCGGTTGTTCCGTCGGTTGAGAACTGCATCGACTTGAGTGCGGTCAAGGTGAGCTGGATAGTCCCGTTTGCATTGGTTATTTGCAACTCGGTTCCGTTGACAGTCAGTGTGAGGTTATTTACGCTGAAAGCGGTAGTGGTGCCCGCTGTATTGGTAAATACAAGGTAGTTGTATGAGCTGGCGTGTGCCGCCATTGCATAACAGATGAAGAATAGGAGTAATAGTCTTTTCATGGTCAATAGGTCTGCCTTTAACGGCTGACGCTGCAAAGGTACAATTTTTTTGTGAAATATGCAAATAGTTGGGAAAAATATATAAAAATCAAGCGTGGGCAAGAAACCCACGCTTGATTATGTAAAGAATGATAAGTAGGAGGTTATTTCACTACTGTTCCCAAAACGTTGTACATCATGCCTTCTTTCATGATGAAGATTTGTCCATCCTTTACTATTTTGCTGGCGTTGGTATCAACGATTACATTCTCAATATCGGTTTCTGTAGGATCCTCCTCGTAAACAATATGAATAGGAATGTTGTAGGAGTTTAAGGCATTTACCTCAAGATGAAGTTTTCCTGCCTTGTTTCGAGTCACTGTCACGCTACCCTCTACAAAGAAATATAGGGTGTCTATATAGTCTCCCGAGAAGGTGTAATAAAGAGATGGCGCAACGCTATTGTCATCGAGATTAATACCAGTGCTCGCTAATACACTACCTGCTTGCAGCGAAGAATTGATAGGGTATGTCCCCTCTGGGATACCTATCTCTGCATCGAAGTGGTTGGCAAATATGTATAGTGCTACGGCATCGTTATGTGTGGTCGATTCCGCCTCAAAGATGATGAGTCCGTTCGTTTGTGTATAATCGGTAATGGTGATATGATCGTCTGTGGTATATGTGCGTTCTACTGCTTCTTCCTCTGCATCTCCTGGCAAATGGGGACGTGCGTATTTTGAAGTAAAACTGATATGGTATAGTATGGAATTTTCACAAATTACATTAGCTTCGGCGTAGATAGTGCCATCAATGGCCATTGAAACAACGAGTTCACCTTTTTCGATGGTGTAGATGTCATATTCATTGGTGTGACTGTTCCATTCGGATATGTAGGTATAATCATTGAAGAAATCGTATTTTCCAGTTCCAAATTTGCCAAACATTCCGTCATTGCAGAATGTGCCAATGACCTCATGGCTGGCTACTGTGAACGAAATCATGTGGGTAAAATCTTCGCTATATTCAACAAACTGGAAATATCCTTCTTCTAAGTGATTTTCAAATGGCACATCATTGATATGTAGTGTGACCGTATCGGTAGGTGTAGGAGCAACATACCATAATGCTACTTGGTAGCAGATGGCATCAAAGCCGACTACATCCGCCTTTATCCATGTGGTGTCTAGCGTTTGGTAGATATGTCCATTAACTGATGCAATATCAATAGTTTTACCTGTGTTCTCATTGTAGAACGATGTGTAGTAGGCAACTACATTGTCCAATGTAAAATACTCGCCCATGTCTACACCTGCAATATTCAAGGATAACGAGAATTCCGTGTTCTCATTGATTAGCAGAAGGTCGTTGTCTTGTGGGTAATAGGATGCTTTAGCAGATTGGTCGAAGCATACGGCTATCGTGTCAGTAGCGATAGGCTCTACCCATGCTAGCGATAATTGATATACGATGTTATCGGTGCAACGTGCGATGGCTTCTAGGGTGTATGCATCCGTAGATGGATCGTGTAGTATAGACATTTGAGTGACTAACGATTCCACCTCTTCATCCGTATAAAGGTTGGTGATATATATTGTGGCATTGGCTTGGGTATAGTCTCCTTCGCCTATTGCCTCGTCGTTGTACAGGATTTGTATCTTGTGTTGCTCGTTAGATGCTGATATGGTCATGATATTGTACACCGAGGCGAAACTATCATCAAAACGCATGTTCTGGCAAACAATATCTACTGTATCTTTAGGTTCTGGGAATGGTGCTGCCATGAATATATTGTATATCACGGTATCCGCACTCAAGATGCTGAATTGTGCACCATATGCCAAGGCCCCTGATTCTAGATTGCCCAAATCCACAATGGCCTCCATGCGAATTGGCGTGACGTTTTTGCCTTGGTAGACAATGTGGCTATTGGATAGGTCAAATGCATCAAGGCCAGGGAATATACCGGTGATGGTATTGCTCAAAACATCTATGCTGATATCTAAGTCTTCGTTTTTGCCCGCTATGGTATAGAAGCCGAAGTCAGATGTGATCGTAGCGTCCATAATAGACTGTGTAACAACATCTTTGGCTTTGATAATCTCGTGGGTGGCATGGATGATATAGGTATTGCCATCGGTACCTAGGATGGTAGCATCCAACACAATATGGTCTAATGCAGGATTTACCTCGACAATAGAGATGGTCATGGTGATATTTTTGTAGTGTATACCTCCATTTTGGCGATTGTCGGGTGTGAATATATAGGAATAGTCGTGCAGAAAGTCCTTTGTATAGAATGTTCCGCAATAGTTGCTCTTAGGGGCCTTCCAGTTGAGATATACTTCCCAATCATCTTCGTTCTCCAAAACCACATACCAATCGCCAGATGAATAGTACTTAGGCTCTTTCGAGAATTTCGTAAACTCGAGCACAATCTCTTCATTTTGTGTTTGAGCATTATGTGCGGCAATCGTTGGTACTTTATCTACCTGCTTTTGATCTAATCGATTGGTTAGCAGGTGAATCTTCTCCATAATGTTTGAGTTGTTATGCTGGGTGGCAACCGTTCGTGGTGTGGCGTTCAACATGTGTACCATGAAGATACTAACTATAAGAAAAATAATCTTTTTCATGTGATATGTATTTGTTAATAAAAAACCATGCAAAGGTACGAAAATTTTGTGATATATGCAAGTAGTTTGAGAAAAAACAAGCGTGGACTTCCGCCCACGCTTGATAATGTTATTGAGATAGTATGAGATTATTTCACTACAGAACCCAAAACGTTGTACATTACGCCTTCTTTCATGATAAAGAGTTGATTGTTCTCTATCACTTTGCTTGCGTTCGTTGTATCAACGGTTACGTTCTCAACTGCTGAACCTACAGGATCTGCCTCATATACGATATGTGCAGGTACGTCGTATGAGTTGAGGGCATCGATAGTCACCTTCAAGTGATTCTCGATATTCTCTACCACTACATTACCGCCAACCATAAAGTAGCAAGGAATCGTAATTTGACCTTGTGCATTCATGTTGCCATAGAACGATGGATAGATATAACCGCCTTGTACACCAGGGCTGCTCATCACTGTTCCGTAGTCTTGAGTATCGTTAATCTCGTATGTGCCTGCTGGAATACCGATTACAGGATCTGCTGCCTCTGCAAAGAATGCTACAGAAATAGTGTTGCTGCCGTCTGCTGCATCGATGTTGAGGTAGATTACGCCATCTTCTGCTACATATTCGGTATTAACCTCTACGTTGTCGTTGTCTGTATAAACAACATTGAGGCTACCCTCTTGCATATCGTATTGCAAACCTTGCTTGGTGTTGAGGTCATACTCCATTACGATATGAACAGGTACGTCATAGGAGTTCAAAGCATTTACCTCGATATTGAGTTTGCCGTCCGCAGCGGTAACTACTACTGTACCCTCTACCATGAACCAGCATGGAACATAGATTTGACCTTGTGGATTGGTCTCACCGTAGAATGAGAGGGTGATGCTATTGCCACTTACACCTTCGCTAGCCAATACGGTACCTTCTGCTTCGGTAGCGTTGATTTCGTAGGTGCCTACAGGGATAATCGTATTCTCGTCCTCTTGACCGAAAATGAGCAAGCCAGTCATGTCGGTGCCATCAGCAGCGTAAGCCAATACTTGGAAGTAGCCTTCGCCCTTGTTGATGGTGATTTCCTCGGTGGTATAGCTGCGATCTACAGCGCCCTCAGTAGCATCGTATTGCAATGGGGTCTTGTCGTTGCCGCTAGTAGCTGTTGGATCATATACGATATGTACAGGAATACCATTAGAGTTAACCGCATCAACAGTCATCTTGAATTGACCATCTACGTTCTCTACTACTACTGTACCGCTCACGAGGAAGTACAATGGTGTGGTGAGGTAGCCGTCTGCTGTGAGGGTAGCGAAGTATGACTCGGTCACATAACCATCTTCTGTCAAACCAGTACTTGCCATAGCAGTACCAATTTCGCCAGAAGCGCTGATCTCGTATGTACCTGGAGTGATAGTGATTTGAGAATCAATCTCGTCTGCCATGAAGCCTACGCAAAGGATTTCGCTATTGTCAGCTGGCATTACGTCCACGAAGAGCATGCCGAAATCAGGCAAGAAGTCTGTGGTGAAGAATACTTGATCCTCAGCACCATAGGTGCGGTTGAGTGCACCTTCTTCTTCGGTAGCATCGTAAGGCAAGCCTTGTTGTGTATTGAGGTTGTATTCGCAGGTTACATAGATAATCAAGTTGTTAGAGTTTACTGCATCAACGGCAATCTTCAAAACGCCATCTTCCTCGGTAACTACCACTTCACCGCCAGTCATGAACCAGCATGGAGGAACAATATAACCATCTTCCATGGTAGCATAGAGTGAATAGGTCAATCCTGTTGCACCCATACCTGTACTTGCTAAAACTGTACCTGCTTCTCCAGTACCATTGATTTGATAGGTACCTGTAGGGATGATGGTATTTTCATCTGCGCCATCTACCCAGAATACCAATCCCATCAAGTCAGAACCATCTGCAGCCTCAACGTCGAACATGATATAGCCGTTTGCTGATTGGTCGTTGATGGTGTAGATGTCATCGGTGGTATATGAATCCACGAGGAAACCTTCGGTAGCATCATACTCCAAACCTTTTTTAGATACATCTGCTTTGGTGCTAACCTTATACAGTACAGCGTCCATACCGGTCAATTCAGCCTCGATCAGTACAATGCCTTCTTCATCTGTAGCAGTTACCACAGCTTTAGCATCTGCGATAGTAACAACTGTTGTGTCGCCTGCTTCAATTACACCAAGTTGAGTGTAATACATATCGAAATCTTCTGCGGAATACTCACCCATGAGGTTTCCTTCTTCTTCGAAGATATCCAATGTTACGATGTAGTTCTCGTTTTGGTTAAAGAGATAGTAATCGCCGTATGATGCATAGTACTCAACTTCTGCCAATTCATCGAATACTACATTCACGGTATCAGTTGCCTCTGGAACTACATAGCTGAGGTCCATGTTGTAGATTACATTATCAACGCCCAATGCTTGCGCAACGATTGCACGTTGGCCATCTACCTCGGTAACAGTAGCTGCAATGACTTCATCAAACACGATTTCTGTCGCATCTGCAATGCGATAAACAGAGCTCCACTCTGCATTGAAATCGTCGTTGGTGAGTTCGCCCATTGGCAAACCGTTAGCCATATCGAGGGTCACCTTGTATTCGTCGTTGCTTGCAGAAACGGTGCAGAATACCATGCCATAGAATTCAAACTCTTCAACGGTCATGTTAGTTGCTACGATATCAATGGTGTCGGTAGGAGCAGGTTTGGTGTATGACATGGTGATGTGGTACATGATGGTATCTGAACCCAAAGCGTCTGCTACCAAGTTATAGGTTTGTCCTTCCTTGGTGATAGCCATGTCAAAACCTAAGAAATCAACGAAAGTGGTATCTGTGCCATCTACAAACATGATGTAGTTCGCATAAGCAGCATACATATCGTCTTGTGTGTATTCACCCACTACTTGGTCAGAAGCGATAAGGAATGAGGTATAAACGCCATTCTCGTCAGCCCAGAATTGGAATGTCTCACTGCTGCGAGTACCATCTTCCAAGGTAGCATTGGTGTATGCCAACTCTGCATTGCCAATAGGCTCTGGCAGAGGAGCGATTAGTGCGCTTACGATGTAGAGCACATTGTTGGTGCCCAATAACTCTGCATTAAGAGCGAGTCCGTTCTCGTCGTCGGTTACAACGATGTCCACCTCAGTAAAGGTAACAATAGAGCGGTTACCTTCTGCATCATAGATGTACATGCCTGTGTAATCCATAATGCAGTCAGCTTCGGTGAAGGTACCTGCTTGTGTGTCAGAAACATAATCCAACTTGATTTCATATGTTCCTGTGCCATCGATGAGTGTGGTGTACCAATCGTTGTCGGACTCATAGTATGTCCATACCCATTTGGTAGCTACGATCTCTACGGTGTCGGTAGCTGCTGCAGCTGCTTTAGCTGGAGCTTTGAGCGCTGCATTGGTTGGCAACGCTTGCTTGGTAGCAGTTTGTGCAGCCTCGATTTGGCGTACGCCATTTACCTTAACGGCTGGTGCACTTTGTGCTTGGCGTGCAATAGCCTTGCGCTCTTGTTGTTGAGCATTAAGCGCTTGCTTTTTTACTTGAATAGTTTTGTTAATGACTGGTGTCGCTACTTGAGATGGGGTAACGTTCACCTTTTTCGAAACTTGAGGTCTTGCCATGGACATCTCCAAGGACTTAGCTACCTCAAATGAATTAGCATTGGCACATAACACTATGCTAAGTGCCATGAGAAAAGAGTAAATCTTTTTCATAAGAGTAAAATATTTAAATTGTACCTAGTGTTTCTGACTACGACTAATACCCTAAAATTTACCGTCAATACGGAAACACCCTGCAAAGTTACAACTTTTTTTTGGAACATGCAAATATTTTGTTAAGAAAATGTTAAATATTCCAGGTTGATGTATGTTTTTAGTATCGCAAATATCCTCACAATTAAATAAATCGCGCGAGCTGCGTGCCCGCGCGACCGATTAAAATATTTTGCAATAATTTATAATTCTTGTCCCAACACGTTGTAGATCTTGCATTCGCGTAGGATGAGGAGTTGACCATCTCGGATAGTCTTTGCTGTTTGGTTGACTATAGTCTCCTCGCGGAAGATGTTCTCAAGATCGGTACTGAGCAACTTGACATCCACGCGATTGGAGTAATTGGAGGTATAGCTCAAGAAGTCTTTGGTTCGTTTTACCAATACTTGATATGCATAGTCTCCTGCTGCTAAGTCGCTTAGCGTATAGCTAGTCTCGGTTATTTCATAGGTTTTGTATGGGATTTCTACAACTGTACCTGTTGTTGGAACAATGACAGAAATCTTTACGTCATCTACGTAGAACTCACCTTGCTCGCTCATGAAAGCAATATGCAAAGGAGTGTCTCCAAAATCCACACCACTCAAGATTACGGTGTCGGTGGTGTAATCATTGCCTTTGGTGCTCATGGGTACAACCACCCCGACTTCGGCAACGCTAGAGTCATGCTCCTTGACAGCCATCACCCAGATGTTGTCGCCAGCTACCTTGTTGTATGCTTTGAAGGAGACTTTGACGGCATTCTGACCTAGTTTGATTTTTGGACTCAACACCAATCCTGCTTTGCCGCTCCAGTAGTTAGGGCCTTGACTGCCAGCCATGCCCACTACCCAACGTGGATAAGTGAGCAGCCATTCGTGTTCGCTTTGTCCGTTGGCACTGAGGTCATGTATCAAATCCCATGAGAAGCCTGGGGTGTCAAAGGTGCCATCGGTAATACCGCTGAAGTCTTCTTCTAGCACCAAGACCTCTTGGTCGTTTTGGGTAGTGGTGACCGTTTTGGTGAATGACACTTTGTATGATCCTGCATTGTAGTTGGCTTCCCAGTTGGCTGTGAAGCTGTTTTCTGTGATATTGGTTGCAGGCAATGCAACAGGGGTGATACCGTTGATACCATCTACCCAGATGTCGCTACTTGGATCGGAAATCATGTTGCCTTCTTTCACCTTCACATTGTAGTAGTGCTCCATGCTTGGGTCGATATCGGAAATGATGCAGAAGGTGTCGGTGAGCAGGCTGTCTGTGATAAATGCCTTTGGCATAGCTTGGGTCTTGTATTCTAGGGTGATATCATCGATAGCAAAAGTGATGCCGAACGAACTCTCGCAGGTGAGTTTGACTTGGGTGACATAATTTCCGATTTCATCGCCTTCTAGGGTGTATATGCCGCCATTGGCTTGCATCCAGTAGTTAGGTATATTGGCGATATGCTCCCAATTTCCTAAGGTGTTTTTTACATGTACACCTACCAGAGAGAAATCATACTCTTCTGTGGCCATGCTGCTTGGCTTTACCCAGAACGATAGCTTGTGGATAGGGGCTTTGGTTTCAGGGCTGAGGATATAATCGCCCTCTGCGTCAAAGTTGATGGCTTGTTTGCCGGATTTATAGTCGCCTTTGGTGGTGCACATGTCTTTTGTTCCGTGGCTTGAGACGTCAATGTCCCAACCTCTTGGGTAGTTTGGAAACTCTGTCTCGATAGACTGGCCATCGGCCTTGACGTTGATGCTTTCAAAGTCGCATGCGATTGTGCCACTTTCCTCTTTCTCAGGCATTTCCTTGCGCCAAACGCTCAGTAGGTAGCCGTCGATATTAGCCTCGGTGCTGCGTTGCCAACTGGCTACAAACTCGGTAGCCGAATGGTTGATAGGTTGGTTGGCTTGCACGCCAGGAACACGATTGCGAATGCGGGTAACCTTGATGTCATCGATCAGAATCATGGCGTCCATAGCTGAGAACTGGAAGATGTTGCGGTTGTTGAACGAACCTTGATTGCTAGTCCATGTGAACTCTTGCCATTCGTTGGTGAGGTCAAACTCTACAGACTCAAGACGACCATAGGTGTTATCGCAGAGTGATAGGTCCAGTTTGCCTGCATTGGGGTTGGTGCCTGCGCGTCGAGCGCGGAAGCTGACGGTGGCTTCGCCATATAATTCGGCTTCAGGGGTAGAGATATGACCGCCATACAAGTAGCCATAATAATCATATGTACCAATAGCGGCACAACCACCCGCTTGAAAGACATAATAGCCTGACCAGTTGGGCGTGTGGGTGTATGCCGAATCTACTTCGTAAACGTAGTTGGTGCCTGGCGCAATATTCTCTGTATCAGGTTGTTCTGGCGATCCTTTGGTGAAGAGTGAGAAGTCTTCTTCGATGACCAATGTGGCTTCGGCCACGCATGTCAAACACAATAGTGTGCATAAGAATGTAAGTTTTTTCATAAGAATCTTTTTTTGTACGTTGTAATTTTGCATGCAAAGGTACGAAAAAGATTTGATATGTGCAAAAGATTAAGTTGTTTTTGTGTATTTTCTTTTCTAAAGGTTTGGGAATATGAGAAATTTTTAGTACCTTTGCGCTCAAATTGTATTAACCTTGAAACAAAGAAAACTATGATTGTACATGTAGCATCCTTTTTAGAGAGTGTTGGAGGGTCGATTGATAAGGATCATTATCTGCGCCCTATCCCTGGCAGAGCTGGTTATGCAGCCTATTGCCAGAAACCCGATTACACAAAGAAGAAGCGCAAAGAAATGGCGCAACGCCCTATGGTTAAGGCGTTTAGCCAAGTGTCTGCTGAGGCAAGTGCTATCCTTCGCGACCCTATCCAACGCGAAGAATGGACTCTGAAACACCGTGCTGCCTTGCGTGAGGCGAGCAAGCATCAGCGCATGCCAAAAGACGGCAAACCGGCAGTGCCTGCACGCCTCTGCGATTTCGTAAGAAAAGAACTCTCCAAATCCAACTCATAATTCATAATTCATAATTCTTAACTGCCAGTTGTTTGCCCTTTGTTTGCCTCATATCTGCCACCTGTCTGCATTGGAACCTGATTGGAACCTGATTGGAACCTGATTGGAACCTCATTGGAACTTCGCCGTATGATCACCGAGAGACAAAGCACCTATCTCCGTAAGAAAAAACTGAAAATCTCTGATTATACTTGCGTATATCAAGAATTTTCACTACCTTTGCGCGTTTTTTGCAAAGCAAAAGGAAAATGATCAAACATGACGGCATAATAATCGCGTTGAATGGGGATGGTACGGCTCGCGTGCGCATCGTGCAGACAAGTGCGTGTGCAGCATGCAAAGCCAAAGCCATGTGCGCCAGTGCAGAGAGTGCGGAGAAGGAGATGACGGCTGTTCTTTTGTCGGATAATGGACGCCCTATGGGCTATGGGGTATTGGACGCGGACAAGCCGCTATTGGAGTATAAAGTCGGTGATACTGTGGAGGTGATGGTGCAGCAGAAAATGGGATGGAAAGCCGTGATATTGGCATATCTGTTGCCATTCTTTGTGATGCTGGCGGTGGTAGCCGTTGGCTCGGGAATCGGGAATCGAATAGCGGGAATCGGAGAAGAGGTGATTGGTACAGTAGCGCTCTGCGCCATGGCAGTGTACTACATCGTATTGGGCTTGTTTAAAGACAAACTCCAACGCGAGTTTTCGTTTACAGCGAAGCGGAAAAACTAGATCAACTAGACCAACTAGTTCTACTAGCCCAACTAGAAAAAAACATTAACAAAATTATAAAAACACAATGAATTTAATTCTAATTGCTTTAGCCGTTCTGGGCGTGACGGGATTGGTGGCAGCCGTGCTGCTGTATTTCGTGGCTCAGAAGTTTAAGGTGGAGGAAGACCCACGCATCGACGAGGTGCAAGAGGCATTGCCTGGCGCTAACTGCGGTGGTTGCGGTTTTGCTGGCTGTCGTGCTTTTGCCGAAGGCTGCGTGAAAGCCGAGACTCTCGATGGACTTCTCTGCCCTGTAGGCGGTGCACCTACGATGAAGACAGTAGGTGAGATCCTTGGAATGGCGGTCGGAAACATCGACCCCAAAGTAGCAGTAGTTCGCTGCAATGGTACGTGCGAGGCACGACCAAAAACGAGCATTTACGATGGTGCTAAGAGTTGCCAAATCCTGCATAACTGCTATGTGGGTGAGACGGCTTGTCCGTTTGGATGCTTGGGTTGTGGCGATTGTGTGGCAGCTTGCGAGTTTGACGCTATCCACATGAACCCAGAGACTGGTTTGCCAGAGGTGGACGATGAGAAGTGCACCAGCTGCGGCAAGTGCGTGAAGGCATGTCCAAGAAACATCATCGAGCTGCGCAAGAAAGGTCCAAAGAGCCGTCGTATGGTGGTGATGTGCGTGAACAAAGACAAAGGTGCAGTAGCACGCAAGGCATGTACGAATGCTTGTATCGGTTGTAGCAAGTGCCAAAAAGTGTGTGAGTTTGATGCGATTACCATCGAGAACAACTTGGCATACATCGACTACACCAAGTGCCGCTTGTGCCGTAAGTGCGAGGACGCGTGCCCAACAGGTGCCATCCATGCTGTGAACTTCCCACCACGCAAACCTAAGGCAGAAGCGCCAGCAGCACCAAAGGCTGCGCCTGTAGCTGCTGAGGTTAAAGGTGAGAGGTTAGAGGTTAAAGGCGTAGAAACTAAACAAGAGGAGGCAAAGGCATGAAAAGTACATTCCGTATAGGTGGAGTACATCCACATGATAATAAGCAATACTCTGTTCATCAACCTATCACCGAGTGCCCATTGCCAGCGAAGGCAATCATTCCTTTGGTGCAACACATCGGTGCGCCTGCACAAGCAGTCGTAGAGAAAGGACAGAAAGTGAAAGTAGGTGAGTTGATCGCCAAGGCAGGTGGCTTTGTAAGTGCGAATATTCACGCGCCTTTCAGCGGTACCATCACCAAGATTGACACAACCATTGATGCATGGGGCATGAAAATGCCAGCCATCTTCATGGATGTGGAGGGCGATGAGTGGCTTGAGACAATTGACCGCAGCAAGGACATTGTTCGCAAATTAGACTACGAACCAAAAGCCATTATCGACAAGGTGCAAGAGGCAGGTATCGTAGGTTTGGGTGGCGCATGTTTCCCAACCCACGTGAAACTGATGCCTCCTCCAGGCAAGACTGCTGAGGTGCTGATTGTGAACGGCGTGGAGTGCGAGCCATACTTGACTTGCGACCACCAACTCATGCTCGAACATGGAGAGGAGATCATCATCGGTATCCAACTCCTCATGCGTGCGCTGAACATCCAAAAAGCGATCATCGGTATCGAGGCGAATAAACCAGACGCCATCCAGCACATGACTGCACTCGCAAGCAAAGTGCTCGGCATCGAGGTGAAAGCCCTCAAACTCAAATACCCACAAGGTGGTGAGAAACAACTCATTGACGCATGTATCCGTCGCCAAGTGCCAAGCGGTGCACTGCCAATCGAGGTGGGCGCAGTGGTGGACAACGTGGCTACTATCTACGCGGTATATGAGGCAGTGCAAAAGAATAAACCATTGATCTCTCGCGTGATGACTGTGACAGGTAAGAGCCTTGCTAAGCCAGGCAACTACGATGTGCGTTTCGGTACACCATTGACCGAGGTTGTAGCGCTTGCAGGTGGCGTGCCTGAGGATACAGGTAAAGTCATTGGCGGTGGTCCTATGATGGGTCGTGCGATGAGCAATATCGATATGCCAAGCAACAAGCGCGTGAGCGGTCTGCTGTTCTTGCCAGAGGCAGAGAGTATGCGCCAAGAGATTACCAACTGCGTTCGCTGCGGTAAGTGCGTGAATGCTTGTCCAATGGGTCTTGAGCCATGGCTCCTCAGCAAACAAGCATGGCACAGCATGTGGGACGAGATGGAGGATCACAACATCATGGACTGCATCGAGTGCGGTTGCTGCCAATTCACCTGCCCAAGTCATTTGCCATTGCTCGACTATGTGCGCATGGGTAAAGCGAAAGTGGGAGGACTTATTCGTGCTCGTCAAGCAGCGAATAAGTAGTTGAAAGTTTAGAGTTTAAAGTTTAAAGGCTAGAATAAATGAAACAATTTATAGTATCTCCCGCACCACACTTCCATAGCGGTGATAGCGTGCGGAAAAATATGCTGTTGGTGATTATCGCCCTGTTGCCAGCTTACGCAGTCAGCGTATGGCAATTCGGTTGGGGTGCCCTTATCACCACCGCCATCAGCGTGGCAGCATGCGTGCTGTTCGAGTGGCTGATTGCGAAATATCTATTGAAACAAAAATCTACTATCGGCGACCTCTCTGCTGTATTGACAGGTCTATTATTGGCATTCAACTTGCCAAGCAACTTGCCTTGGTGGATTGTTATTATCGGTGCCTTGGTGGCTATCGGCGTAGCGAAAATGAGCTTTGGTGGTTTGGGACAAAACATCTTCAATCCTGCTCTTGTAGGTCGTGTGTTCCTGCTCATCTCTTTCCCTGCTCAGATGACCACGTGGCCAGTACCACAAGGTTTTGCAACCTCTTATGTGGACGCTGCTACTGGTGCTACTCCTCTTGCAGCCATGAAAGTGGCTCTCACGGGTAGCGACAGCATGATGAGCGCAGTACCAGAGATGTGGGATATTCTTATCGGTAAGATGGGTGGTAGTCTTGGCGAGGTGAGCGCATTGCTCTTGCTCGCAGGCGGTATCTTCCTCATCGCTACCCGCGTTATCACATGGCATATCCCTGTGAGCATCATGGCTACTGTGGCGTTGTTTGCTGCGGTGACTGGCTGGGCAGGTATGTTGCCAGAGAGCGTGGCTACAGGCGAGTATGTAATGCTCAGCCTCTGCACCGGTGGTATGATGTTGGGTGCATGGTTCATGGCTACAGACTATGTGACCTCACCTATGAGCAACTGCGGTAAACTAATCTTCGGTGTGGGTATCGGTGTGATCGTGATGGTGATTCGTACTTGGGGTGCTTACCCAGAAGGTATGTCATTCGCTATCCTTATCATGAATGCCTGCGCACCATTGTTGAACCTCATTCGCCCAAAGCGCTTTGGCGAGAAAAAGAAAGCATAAGGAGGACAAGACTATGGCAAAATTACAAAGTTCATTTAAGAATATGTTATTATCGCTGACGCTCATCGCGTTGGTGGCTGCGGCTGCTTTGGCTGGCGTATATATGCTGACCAAAGACCCTATCGCTGCGGCAATGACTGAGAAGCAACAAAGCGCTATCATGCAAGTGCTTCCTGAGGTTGAAGGCGATATCCGTATTGCTGAGGCTGAGAAGAGCAATGGTGTGACCCTCTACAAAGCATATGTAGGCGAAGAGTGGATCGGTACAGCCGTAGAGGCAAGCACCGAGGGTAACCAAAACATGCCATTCGGCGGCACTTTCCGCCTGATGGTTGGTTTCAACAATGTAGGCGATGTAGTTCGCTATGTGGTATTGGAGCAAGCAGAGACCCCAGGTCTGGGTGCGCTGATGAGCACATGGTTCTGCAACCCTGATAAACCAAAATCAAACATCCTTGGTAAGAACCCTGCCACTACTAACTTCAGCGTAAGCAAAGACGGTGGCGATGTGGATGCTATCACCGCATCAACTATCACCTCGCGCGCGTTCCTTGAGGTAGTAGTAAAAGCATACAACGGTATTGCACAACAGCCAATGCCAATCGAGGCAACAAGCGGCGCTACACAACTGACAACAGAGGAAGGAGGTCAACAATGAAAAATAAAGCATTAAACACCGTTCTTAACGGTATCTTGCGCGAGAACCCAGTATTCGCTCTCGTGCTCGGTATGTGTCCTACCTTGGCGACTACCACTTCTGCTATCAATGGTATGTCCATGGGACTCGCTACTACCTTCGTGCTTATCTGCTCGAATGTGGTGATTTCGCTCTTGAAAAATTTGATTCCTGATAAAGTGCGTATCCCTGCGTTTATCGTGGTGATTGCTACTTTCGTGACCATGGTACAGCTCCTGATGCAAGCTTATCTGCCTGCTATTTATGAAGTACTTGGTTTGTTTATCCCACTGATTGTGGTGAACTGTATCGTACTTGGTCGTGCTGAGGCATTCGCTGCTAAGAACACCGTTGGCTTGTCTGCTTTGGACGGTCTGGGTATGGGTCTTGGCTTCTCATTGGCATTGACTTTGATTGGTGCAGTGCGCGAGTTGCTAGGTACAGGTAGCTTGTTTGGCATGAACCTCTACAGCGAGACCTATGGTATGTTAATTTTCGTGCTTGCTCCTGGTGCGTTCATCGTATTGGGCTACTTGATGGCATTGGTACAGAAACTCTTGAAGAAGTAAATGGTAAATCGTCAAATTGTAAATTAAGATTATGGTATATTTTCTGATATTTATCTCTGCGATATTCGTGAATAATATCGTATTGAGCCAATTCTTGGGTATCTGTCCATTCTTGGGCGTAAGTAAGAAAATCAATACTGCGCTGGGTATGGGTGCTGCCGTGTTGTTTGTCATGACATTGGCAACATTGGTAACCTATCTCTTGCAACAACTCTTGAATGCATGGGGTTTGGGCTTCTTGCAAACCATTCTGTTTATTTTGGTGATTGCTGCGTTGGTACAGATGATTGAGATTATTTTGAAGAAGATCTCTCCATCTTTGTACCAAGCATTGGGTGTGTTCTTGCCATTGATCACGACGAACTGCTGTTTGCTCGGTGTGGCTATTATGGTAGCTAGTGGCACATATAAGTTGCCTATGGGCGCAGAGCCAGGCTTGTTGACAGGTATGTTGTTTGCTATCGCAACAGCTATTGGTTTTGCATTGGCATTGGTATTGTTTGCTGGTATGCGCGAGCAATTGGCATTGGCTAAGGTGCCTAAGGCATTGCAAGGTACTCCTATTGCTCTGCTCACCGCCGGCCTCTTGGCTATGGCATTCATGGGCTTTAGTGGTGTGGTATAATCTGCTCACCTTATATATATCAATAAAAAGCCACTTCCGAGTGGCTTTTTTTGTTTCTTGTGCACTCCGCATTCATTCTTGAACGTGTCAATCTCCCGCCACCTATCCAGTTCTCGGCGCTTTCGCCGAGTAGTTTCCCCCTCTAAACAAAAAAATGCACTTTTCCGCAAAAAAAGTGCATTTTTCTCTACATACTGACAAGTTTTAGCAGTTTGATATACTACCTTTGCAGCCGATATAGGAAAACTATAGCTAATCGTCCATTGCCTATAGCCTCCTAAAAACAATGTTTAACCCCTAAAAATCACCTAGTATGCAAACCGCCCAATCTCTATCCATTCCCTTCCCCGAATTTGCTACTTTTGCGACATTACCACAAGAGGGCTTGCCTCAAGATCCTCTACGAGCCCCTATTTTAGAAGAAAATCTTCTAAATATTTGCAAATCTAATGAAAATTCACTACCTTTGCACGAAATTTATTTTTACAATGCGATATATAGGCGGAAAATCATTATTAACTGACAATATTCTCCATATTATTCATGAGAACACTGAGAATATTCACTCTGTTACCGATATTTTTTCAGGTAGTGGAGCCGTTGCACACGCGCTCAAATCAAATGGATTTTCTGTAACCGCTAATGATCTCCTTTACTTTTCATACGTTATCAATCGTGGAACGCTCTGCAATAATCGAACGACTAACAAAATTCATGAATTAATTCAACATCTCAACAATCTTCCAACTAATCAAGCAGACCCTAATAACCCTCTGAATTTTATAGCGAATAATTATACTCCAAATGACAATTGCAATCGTATGTATTTTCAACGAGACAATGCATTAAAGATTGACATTATTCGACAAGAAATTGAAAATTTACGACCAGAATTGACAGGAAACGAGTATTTTTATCTGCTTGCTTCGCTTATAAATGCTGTGCCATATGTTGCTAATATAACTGGAACTTATGCAGCGTATCTCAAATATTGGGACGCAAGAACATACAAAACACTGACTCTCGAACCATTGCCTCTTGTACCAAGCAATAAAAAATGCCGTTCATTCAATTTACCTGCCGAAGAACTTGCAAAACAAATTCGAACTGATGTGGCGTATTTAGACCCTCCATATAACGGAAGAGAGTATCTTCCAAATTATCACATTTTAGAAACGATAGCTCGCTATGATTACCCAGAGATTCGTGGTATAACAGGTATGAGAATACAAAATGATGCAAAATCCGATTTTTGTCGAAAAGCAACGGTAGCGCATGCCTTCCAAAATTTACTGCAAAATTTGAATTGTAAATATATACTGATCTCTTACAATACCGAAGGATTATTATCTACAGAACAACTTGTTGATATTGTTAAAGCAAATGGAATACAATACACATTTCAACTCTTTGAATTTAACTATCGCCGATATAAGAGCAAAATTCCAAATAACGAAATTGGACTAAAAGAACAACTATATTTTATTCAAAAACGATAATGCTATGAATAAATCGCCAATGAATTATATTGGAGGAAAGTATAAACTCCTTCCTCAAATCTTACCTCTTTTCCCTCAAAATATCAATACTTTTGTAGATATGTTTGCGGGTGGGCTTGATGTATCACTCAATGTTCGTGCTAATAACATTATTTGCAATGACATAAACAACTATGTTATTGGTATATACGAGGAAATGAAGCAACATCAAATAGATGACTTATTACAACACATTCAAGATATTATTCTCGCATATAATCTCTCAAAAACCAATAAAGACGGATATGTCACATTGCGTAGAAACTATAACGAGACAAGAAATCCGTTGGAATTATTTGTGTTAGTATGTTATGGATTTAACCATCAATTCCGCTTTAATAGCAAAGGCGAATTTAACAATCCATTTGGAGTAAATAGAAGTTCATATAACCAACAAATTGAGAATAATCTAAGAAGTTTGCACGAAAAAATTCACACAATGACATTTAGTGCTAATAATTTCCGTCAAATGAATCTACAGCAATTACAAGCAGGAGACTTTGTCTATGCAGATCCACCATATCGCATTTCTTGTGGTTCCTATAATGATGGGAAAAGAGGATTTGAAGGCTGGGGAGAACAAGATGATTTAGCCCTATTTGACATATTAGACGAACTAAACGACAGAAATATACACTTCGCTCTATCAAATGTGATTGAACACAAAGGACAGCAAAATGCATTGCTCAATGAATGGAGACAAAGATATTATACGCATTTCCTTAATGCAAACTATTCCAATAGTAATTATCAATGCAAGGACAAAGAGACAAGAACGGTCGAAGTTCTTATAACTAATTATTGATATGGCAGGAGAACAAAGAACATTTGGGTGGATACAAAACCCAAGCTCAACAGAAAATCTTAAGAAAGTAGTTTCGTTGTTTGTACCAGAATCTAATTTCTATAAATTTATGGTAGTAGAAAAACTCCCTTTTCTTCGTGATTACCAATTTCTCGCAAGCGCTGAACTTTATACCGAAATGCAAGATGCATTGCAGAATGGAGCAATTCCATATTCATTACTAAAAGGAAAAGGAGCTGGTAGAGAAGGGCGTAAAAATGCTAAATGTTCAGGACTTGCACAAGCAGCTCTTACTGGACAGCAATATATAACAATGCATCTTGGAGAAAAAATTAAAAAACCATATGTGGACGACTGGAGCGCAGATGGATTCCTGAGATGGGCTGTATCGTTGGGATTCCTTGATTATAGCTATAATGATGATACTTGTGTTATTACTGAAATAGGCAAACAATTTGTTTTGGCAAACACCTTCGAGAAAGAGAAGGAAATTTTAGGAACTGCATATCTTTCATACCCACCTGCATGTCGAGTACTTGGCATTTTAAGCGATGGTGGACACTATACTAAATTCGAAATAGGAAAACAACTTGGTTTTACCGATGAAGCAGGATTTACTTCTATTCCACAAAATATTTGGGTACAAGCATACGAGCAGGGAAATCAAGAAGAAAAAATAAAATTACGTTCGAATGTAGAGGGTTCTTCTGATAAATATGCACGCATGATTTGTGCGTGGCTTGCAAATATAGGTTGGGTAACTAAAACAACCAAAACAGTAACCGAATATATAGGTAGCGAAGAATTTACAACGGAAATCTCTTCTGCATTTATCATTACCGCTGAAGGGCTTAAAAACTACAAAAGAGCAATAGGAACAGGTAAATATGCAAGAGTACCCAAAATTGTACATAAAGAAATGCTTGCCAGTAAAGCTCCTAATGCTGAATTGTTAAGATTACGCAGAGCACTCATTATAAAATATATTGGTGGAGCTAATAAACGAACCATAAATCAAATCCTTGAACATCTACAAAGCAAAGGACTTGAGGTAAATGCTGCTACTATTAAAGACGATATTAAAGGGCTCATAAATATTGGGCTAAATATCCAAAGTCAGGGAGATTCCTACCATTTATTAGACGATATTCTAAAGTTGCAAATTATCAATCAAGTCCTTCCTATAGATATACATAACGAACAATCAGTAATAAAGGAACGTATTCGTGAAAAACTCAATTATATTGATCATAAATATCTCACGCTTGTTGATTACTCATTCCAAGGAAAAGATAACCGAGAATTTGAAATCTTCACTATTGACTTATTCACAAATGAGTTGGAATTCATCGGTAAACATTTAGGAGGAACAAGTAAACCTGATGGTATAATCTCACATAACCAAAGAGGTGTTATTATTGACAACAAAGCATATTCAAAAGGTTTTACAATTTCAAGACACATGGCTGATGAAATGATACGCTATGTACAAGAAAATGATGTTCGTAGAGAGGAACGTAATCCCAATAAATGGTGGGAGAATTTCCCAAGCGATGTTAATCTATTTAGTTTCTTATTCATTTCATCACTATTCAAAGGAAATATCAATAATGCACTAAATGGTATTAAAGAAGCTACTCATGTCAATGGAGCGGTATTGAACACTGAAAATCTATTATATTTTGCAGATGCACTAAAAGGTGGAACTATATCAAAAGATTTTTTCCTTGACAAACTCAACGAAAATAAAGAAGTTATCTATTTGTAATTATGCAAGCGTACTATTCACATAATAATTTTACTCTTTTTAATGGGGATAGTGCGACTATTTGCCAGCAATTACCTGAGCAAACCATTGATACCATTTTTGCTGACCCACCTTATTTTTTATCAAAGGGCTTTTATATGCGTACTAAAAGCGGATATAAAAGAGAATTTGACAAAGGTGAATGGGATAGAGTTAGACCAGCAGAGCAAGTGCATCAATTCAATTCACAATGGATTGCTGGATGCCGCAGATTACTAAAACCCAATGGTACAATTTGGGTCAGCGGAACATATCATAATATCTTTGATGTTGCAACATGTTTACAAGAACTGAAATTCAAAATTTTGAATATCATTGTTTGGCAAAAATCTGACCCTCCTACTACTTTTACTGATCAACGCTTTAATTTCTCAGCAGAATATATTATTTGGGCTAGACGAGAAGAGAAAGTAGAACATTTCTTCAATTACGAACTAATGAAGTCTATAAATGGTGGAGTACATATGCCCGATGTGTGGTGTCTTCCTTCTACTGCACTCTGGGAAAAACGATGTGGGAAGCACCCTACTCAAAAACCATTACGTTTGTTGCATCGTATTTTACTTGCTTGTACCAAAGAAGGTGATACTATTTTAGATCCATTTGCTGGTTCATGTACAACTGGAATAGCGGCTAATTTATTAGGTCGTAAATTCATTGGCATTGACCAATCAGAAGAATTTCTGCAATTAGGTATAAGAAGATTGCAAGAAATTGAAGACCCTATAATTGCGCAAAAGGTACTAAAGAAGATACAAGACAATCCAATGGAAGTATCTGTCTTGGTAAATCATGCTAAACCTGAAACTCGCACTTTGATGATAGAAAAGGGTATCTGTTATATGCGAGCAGGAGAAACAAAAGGGTCATTACAGATTACTCCTGGATTTGAAAGAATGAAATATATATTGCTTCATTCTGGCGGGAATGATGCACAATTATTCCACATTAAAAAAGGTAAAGAAGGAACATTTGAAATTTGGTCAAAGGAAAATCTCGAAAAACATGGCTTTCATCCTGAGCATGCAGCATATTACATTGTGATTCACTTTGAACCAAAATCGGAAAAATTACTAAAAACTCCTCACTTAAAACAAAAAATCAACACCTACCGAGCAAAAATTCGCCCACTCAGTGACTTCATCGGTCTAAAATAAGAATCAAATAATAGCATAATATATGAGTAAAGTCACCTATATATTCGGTGCGGGAGCAAGTTTTGGAGAACGAACACCATCTCCATCTAATCCCAACTTGAAAGATATTTCAAGAGGTCTTCCTATTGTTAGTGAACTTCAAGCTGCTATTAAATCGCAGATTTACTTGTTAGAGGGAAGACATGCAATAGAAGACTTTAATGAGTTAGGAATAAATAAAGATGAAGCTGCGTTTCTAAAAAACACCCTACAAATACTAGCAGATATATGCGCTTCCTATCCTACAATTGATACATATGCAAAACAGTTGTTTGTTACAAAAAGAAATGATATACGCTTAACAAGTACATTAAACGAAAATTCATATAATGCACTCAAGAGACTCTTATCTGTAGCCTTTTTGCTACTACAAGAAGAAAATAAGAGGGATTTACGATATGATGGTTTTATTGCATCGTTAATAAATGCCAAACGAGAATTTCCTCCAATGACAATATTGTCATGGAATTATGACATACAATTTGAAATGGCATATTCTGGTTATTATAAAACAGAAAGATATATACCTACTTTGTGGAAAGAATTGAATGTGTTAAATAAAACATATTTAACTGAATATGATAACACCAAAGATTTCGCTATAATAAAAATGAATGGAACAGCATTGTTTACCGATGCAGAAGGAAAAAGAATAAAAATAGGTGAATGTTCAGAAGAGTATATGACAGATGTTTTTTACGGCGGTAGTAGTCGAAGTAAATATAAATATGCTTGGGCGTATTTAACTTATCCGCAATACCATAATACTTTATCGTATGCTTGGGAAGAATCGCATAAAGTAGATATAGAAAAGGCAATTCAACAGAGAGTAGCAGATACAAAAGATTTAATAATTATTGGTTACTCATTCCCCTATGTGAATAATGAAAAAGATAAAATAGCGATCTCAAACATGTCACAATTAGAACGAGTATACATTCAGGATCCTAACTTTGAAGATATTAAAGAACGTATAGAATCAATGTTACCAGAAAATCATCAAGTCAAGTTTATTTCTAAGAAAACAAATCAGTTTTTTATACCAAATAGTTTTTTATAGTTTCCTAATAAAATAATCAGATTCTTTTATAGTAAGTATGATGAATATATGTTTATGTAATTGTGATTGGACTGCAATTAGTGCGATATCAAATATAATTATGACATTAATTGCTTTAGGAACGCTTATTTTTAGTATATGTCTTCTTTTTAGAGAAAAAAAATTACGACAAGAAGACATAAGAGCAAGGTTGGATTATTCAATAATAAAATACCAAAATGCATATTATTTGCTTGTTGAGAATGTGGGAAAAGAAATGGCATATGATGTTAGTGTCGGTGTTAAGGGAAAAATAATAGAAGAAAGTATCTATAGTCAGGTTAGAGAAACCTTTTCTAGGTTGGAAAATGTGAAGTTAATAATTAAACCAGAAGAAAAAATACACTTCTTCTTGTGTCCTGACAAATTAAAAAGAAATGTACGATATATTTGGCGTCAAACGGAAACAATAGAAGATATAAATCAATGGGTGGATAAATATGAGAAAGATGAAATACATGTAACTATTCAGTATAACAAGAAATATTCATCGTCTCATAAATTTTCTATTGAGAACTTCAATTATTACGGTTCAACAAAAATACTAAATCCACTTGAACAAATCTCTGGAGTGATTTCAGATATGGAGTTATACACATTAGATGAAATAAAGCAACATTTAAGTTCAATAGCATCTACATTAGAAGAATTAAAACGGAATTAAGCAAGGGGTGATATTATACATCTCTCTCCAAATCTTCAAAGACAACCTACTAATCTTCGGCACAACCTTCGGCGCGCGAAAACTTTTTTTCAAAAAAATACACTCACGCGGGAAACATAGTAAACACTACACTTCCCGCGTGTTATATATACCACTTTACCCTACAAATTCACAAATCTTCGGCACAAAACCTCTTTCGCGCCGAAGATTTGTGCAGCATTATTATAGAGGCGCATCAAAATAGCCACAGAAAGCCCACAGATGTGCTAGAGATCTCCTTATTTAGTTCTATGCTTGCGCTGATTCCTCAAAGTGGGGACTTTTCGGGCGCTACGCTCGGAGTGCGTTCCGTCGCACTCCGTCAGGTCCCGAAACTTGCAGCACGCCTATTCCCAAAAATGAAGAAGTGACTTTTTATACAAATCACACCTATAAATCACCATTTCACAAACCAGAACTTGCATATCTGCAAATTTTTCTGTACCTTTGCAGCGAAAATCAAACAACTATGGACAACCAAAATCAAATAATCCTCTATCAAGACGACAACGATATTACTCGTGTGTCGGTACGCTTTGCAGATGAGGACTTGTGGCTGACACAGAATCAGTTAGCCGAAATCTATTGTACGACGAAACAAAATATTAGTCAACATATTGAGCATATTCTTATTGATGGCGAATTAGATGAAAATCGAACTGTAAAGGATTTCTTGACAGTTCGCCAAGAGGGTAACCGTCAGGTACAGCGCAATATTGCCCACTATAATCTGGATATGATTATTGCGCTCGGCTATCGTGTGCAATCGCAAGTCGCTACACGCTTCCGCCGTTGGGCTACACAACGTTTGCACGAGTATATCCAAAAAGGATTTGCCATGGATGATGAGCGACTCAAACAAGGTGGCAATCGCTATTTCCGTGAGTTGCTGCAACGTATCCGAGATATTCGCAGTAGCGAACGCAACTTCTACCAACAAATAACCGATATCTACGCCACTTCAGTGGACTATGACCCACGCAGCGAAATGACAAAGATGTTCTTCGCTACCGTCCAAAACAAGCTACACTATGCAGTACACGAACACACTGCTGCCGAAGTGATCTATGAGCGCGTGGACAATGAGAAACCTTTTGTTGGAATGACCAACTTCCGAGGTAACTATGTGACCAAAGATGATGTGAAGATAGCCAAAAACTATCTTTCAGAAATAGAACTTCAACGCCTCAACCTTTTAGTATCGGGCTTCTTGGACTTTGCGGAGTTCCAAGCATTAGAGATGAATCCAATGACTATGCAAAATTGGATAGAAGCACTAGATAATCAGATTCTTTCTCACAAACGCAAGGTGCTATTGGGCAAAGGGAACATCTCTCATCAGCAAGCCATCGAGAAAGCCGAAAAAGAGTTTGAGATTTACCGCCAACGCGAGATGCAACTCCTCGAAAGCGATTTCGACCGCGAAATTAAAAAACTAAAAGAGAAATAAATTTCGCTTGTAATATCCAACTGAAGGTGCTATCTTCGGCACAATCGTCTTATCTCACCTAACGGTTCGAACGATTAATCGCAAGCGATTTTTCGGCACGCGAAAAGTTTCTCTAAAAAAGTAATCCTATACCAAATGTATACTAAAGATATACAAAATACTCCAATTTTGGCATAAAATACCTTTCACACTGAAGATTATAGAAACTTTCACCGAACAACCGCCCATGAACATGGGAGTGCTAATCGAGTGGTTTGCGACCATACAAGAAACCTAAAAGACACAGAAGTGTTACCGAAGTCTTACAGATGTCTTATGGTGGTCGCCTAACTCGCAGTAAATTTTTCACTGATCAATCATCTGATTGGCCGTAAATCAAAAGATTCAATAGATTAATCTATTGTTTTCTTATAGAAATTGCTCGCTTTATTTGCGTATGTGCATTTTTTGTCGTACCTTTGCACGCAAAATTGCTAAAACGAAAATAATATGAACATGAAGATAGATTGGAAGAAGATTCTGCCCTATGTGGTGGGTATTGTAGTGTTTATCGCTGTGGCGATGGTGTACTGTGCACCTGCGTTGCTGGGTAAGGTACTCGTGCAAGGTGATGTGAACAACTGGAAAGGTGCTGCGCAAGAAGCGCGTACCTTTTACCAAGAGGAGGGGTATAGTCCATGGTGGACCAACTCAATGTTTGGCGGTATGCCTACCTACCAAATCACAGGTAGTTTGCATACGGGTGAGTTGCGCACAAACCTTGAGAATATCGCACATGCAGGCTTCCAAGGCGATTGGCAGATGATTGGTATCATCTTTGCCTATTTCTTTGGGTTCTTCCTAATGCTTCGTTGTTTCAAAGTCAATCCGTGGCTAAGTATCGTAGGTGGTTTAGCCATCGGATTCTCAACCTATTTCTTCTTGATTATCCCTGCTGGACACGTGACCAAGGCAGTTGCTTTGGGATTCCTTGCCCCCGTGATAGGTGGCTTCTATGCTATCTTCCGCAAGCAATATTGGCTGGGTGCTCCGTTGGTGATGATATATGGCATATTGAGTTTGACCTTGCACCCACAGATGACCTATTATATATTTATGCTCATTGGTGTGCTAGCATGTGCCGAACTCTATATCCATATCAGCGAGAAACGTTGGAAAGATCTGGGTATCTCGGTGGGCGTACTTGCGCTAAGTTTGCTTATGGTGGTTGGCACCAAAGCTAGTTGGTTGGAGATGAACCAATCCTATCTGAAAGAAACGATGCGTGGTGGACATTCAGAACTAGGCAATCAGGCGAAAGGCGAAGAGGCGAAAGGCGGAGGTTTGGATTTAGACTATGCTACCGCTTGGAGCTATGGCGTAGGCGAGACAATGACCCTGCTTATTCCTAACTGGGAAGGTGGTGCAAGTGGCTACAATGTAGGGGCGAACTCGCAACTCTGCGAAACGATGATCAAGAATCGTGTCCCTAAACGCTCTGCCGAGCAGTTCTGTGAGCAGGTGCCTACCTATCGCGGAGAAAAAGCCTTTACCAGTGGCCCTGTGTATGTAGGTGCGGTGATTTGCTTCTTGTTTGTATTGGGCTTGTTAATCGTTCCTGGACCATATAAATGGGCATTGCTCGTAGCTACACTGTTCTCTTTCGCGTTGGCTTGGGGACGCAATATGATGTGGCTGACGGAGTTGTTCTTCAACTACTTCCCTATGTACAATAAGTTCCGCGCGGTGGAGAGTATTTTGGTGGTGGCAGAGATCACTATCCCACTGTTGGGTATGCTGGCATTGCAGCAAGTAGTGGAGAAGAAAATCGCATGGGACAAACTGAAAATCCATTTGCTTACTGCAGGCGGTATCACTGCGGGCTTGTGCCTTATCTTTGCTCTCTTTGCTGGCATGGTGGATGTGACGAGCAGTTATGATGCACAATGGGTGAACCAAGTGCCTGCATGGCTTAGAGATGCAATCTACGATGAGCGTATAGCTATGATTAAAGCTGATGCTTGGCGTTCGTTTATCTTTATTGCTTTGGGCTTCGCAGTGGTTTCCTGGTACGCTTGGCAAAGTCAGAAAGAAGCACAGAAGAAATACTCCTATATATTGTATAGTGTTTTGGCTGTATTGGTACTTGCGGATATGATACCTGTGAATAAGCGTTTCTTCGGAAATGACAACTTCGTGAAGGCCAAGGATGCAGATACTTATTTTGCGATGCAGCCATACGAACAGGAGATATTGCAAGATAAAGACCCTAACTTCCGTGTCTTGAATCTCGCAAGCAATACCTTTAACGACGCACGCACAAGTTATCGATTAAAGTCTATTGGAGGATATTCAGCTGCTAAGTTGCGTCGCTACCAAGATTTGATAGACGAACATATTAGTAAGGAGATGAATCCGCTGATGCAAACAGTGATGCGTACACAAGGTTTTACACAGCCAGATGTAAACGAAGGACGGGACTTTCCAGTACTCAATATGTTGAATATGAAGTATGCGGTTGTTCCTACACAAGGAGCAGGGCATGTACCCGTTATGAACCCGTACGCAATGGGTAATTGTTGGTTTGTTGATGAAGTGATTCTAGTAGATACACCAGACGAGGAATGCGCGTTGCTCAGTGATATCAATTTACATAAGCAAGCAGTTGCAGACAAGAAGTTTGCTGAAGCGTTGGATATCACCAAACCAGAGTTTGCACCACTGATGGCATTTGATACAACGCTCATCCAATTGACCTCATATGCGCCTAATCGCCTCACATACGAAGCAATGACCGAGCGCAATCAAGTGGCAGTATTCTCCGAGATTTACTATCCATACGATTGGCATCTGTATTTGGTGAATGCCAGTGGCGAGAAGGTGGAGTTGCCTTTAGCCCGCGTGAACTATACATTGCGTGCTGCGGTGATTCCTGCTGGTCATCATCAACTTGTCATGGAGTTTACTCCTCATGCTGTCAAAACTGACAGATGGTGCATGGCACTGATGATTTTGGCATTACTGCTCAGTGTGGGTGGATTGACCTATCCTTTGTGGCGAAAGAAACTACTTAAAGGTAGCGTACTAGGCTAACATGTAAATAATGCCCAAAGGGTAGTAAATAAGGAAAACGAAAAAAATAGATACACAATGATTAATTTCAAAATCGAGGTAGCTGCTGAGAAGCACATACCTTATGTAGCAGAGATTTTACAAACAATCGAAGAGGCAGCCAAGGATCGCGGTACGGGTATTGCAAAGCGTAATCCTGAGTATGTAGCACAGAAGATGCGCGAAGGTAAGGCTGTAATCGCTATGGATGGCGATAAGTTTGCTGGTTTTAGTTATGTAGAGTGTTGGGATCACGGACAGTTCGTAGCGAACTCTGGACTGATTGTGAAGCCAGAATATCGTCATATGGGACTTGCTAGGCAGATCAAAGCACGCATCGTAGAACTCTCACAAGAGTTGTTCCCAAATGCAAAAATCTTCTCCCTCACTACAGGTGCAGCTGTGATGAAAATGAATACCGAATTGGGCTTCAAACCAGTCACTTTCCAAGATCTAACGAATGATCCTAAGTTTTGGAAGGGCTGCGAAAGCTGCGTAAACTATGATGTGCTTTGCCGCAATAATTTCGAGCGTTGCCTCTGCACTGGCCTACTATTTGAGCCACCTCATCGCAAACGCGTGGTAGTGGCATACAGCGGCGGTTTGGACACCTCTTACACCGTGATGTATCTGGCGAAAGAGTGTGGCTACGAGGTGCATGCTGTGTGCGCAAACACTGGTGGCTTCAGTGCCGAACAGTTGCGTCAAAACGAGGAGAACGCCTACAAGTTGGGTGCTACCACCTATGCTACCCTTGATGTGCAACAAGAGTACTACGAGAAGAGTATCAAATACATGGTATATGGCAACGTGCTCCGCAACGGCACATACCCAATCTCTGTATCATCGGAGCGTATCTTCCAAGCCCTGGCAATCGCTCGCTATGCCCGCGAGGTGGAGGCAGATGCCATCGCACACGGTTCTACTGGTGCGGGTAACGACCAAGTACGCTTCGACATGACCTTCCTAGTCGCAGCTCCTGGTGTGGAAATCATCACCCTCACTCGCGATAAAGCATTGACTCGTCAAGAGGAGATTGATTATCTCAACGAGCACGGTTTTGCGGCAGACTTTGAGAAACTCAAATATTCCTACAATGTGGGCCTCTGGGGCACCAGTATCTGCGGCGGTGAAATTCTAGATAGCAAACAAGGACTTCCTGAAACGGCATACCTCAAACAAGTCACCAAAGACGGCGAGGAGGATATCGTACTTGAGTTTAAGAATGGCGAATTGGTTGGTGTGAACGGCACTACCTATGATGATGGCGTAAAGGCTATTCAAGCTGTTGAAGAGATTGCGGCGCCATATGGCATCGGCCGCGACATGCACGTGGGTGACACCATCATCGGCATCAAGGGTAGAGTAGGTTTTGAGGCAGCCGCACCTATGCTCATCATCTCGGCGCACAAGTTCCTAGAGAAGTTCACCCTCTCTAAATGGCAACAATACTGGAAGGACCAAGTCGCTAACTGGTATGGTATGTTCCTCCACGAGAGTCAATACATGGAGCCAGTCATGCGCGACATCGAGGCAATGCTTGAGTCTAGCCAACGCAATGTGAATGGTAAAGTGACCATGCACCTCCGCCCCTATATGTTTGAGACCGTAGGCGTAGATTCTAAAGACGACCTCGTAAAAACCAAACTCGGCGAGTACGGCGAGATGCAAAAAGGTTGGACATCTGAGGAAGCAAAGGGCTTCATCAAGGTGCTTTCTACTCCTCTCCGTGTTTACTACGCTAACCACGACGACGAAACATTATGATTAAAGTAGGAATTATAGGCGCAGCGGGCTATACCGCAGGCGAACTCATCCGCCTCTTGGTTAATCACCCAAAAGTGGAGATTACCTTTGCGCACTCTACCAGCAATGCTGGCCAGCCTTTCCATGCCGTGCATACCGGTTTGATTGGCGACACCGAGCAATGCTTCTCAGACACATACGATCTCCACGCCATTGACGTGCTCTTTCTCTGCTCTGGCCACGGCAAGAGTACTACTTTTTGGGAGGAGAACGAGTGCCCTGACACCTTGAAGATCATCGACCTCGCGCAAGACTATCGCGACGAGCATGATGACTATGTATATGGTTTGCCTGAGCTACAACGCGAGAAGATTTGTGGATGTACCAAACTAGCCAACCCTGGCTGTTTTGCTACTGCTATCCAATTGGCATTGCTTCCAATGATAGGTCGCACCACTACGGCTAGTGTAACGGCTATCACGGGTTCTACGGGCGCCGGACAAAAGCCAACGGCTACCACCCACTTCTCATGGCGCAATGATAATATGTCTGTCTATAAGGCATTTACGCATCAACACCTCTTGGAGATAGGACGCAATACGGGCATGAACGTGGAATTTATCCCTATGCGCGGCGACTTCTCGCGCGGTATTATTGCCGCCGTGACCATGCCATTTGATGGCACGGAAGAAGACGCATATCAACTCTATAGCGCATATTACAAAGACGCTGCTTTTACCCACGTCATCAACCGCGAGGTCAACCTCAAGGACGTGGTGAACACCAACAAGTGCGTCTTGCAAACACAGGTGCATGAGGGCAGGCTACTTGTTACATCCGTGATCGATAACCTATTGAAAGGCGCCAGTGGCCAAGCCTTGCAAAACATGAACCTCATGTTCGGCTTAGATGAAACCACAGGTCTTCGCCTTAAGGCGCTTGCATTTTAATAAAACGTGCCACAGGCACATGAAACGTCCATTGGACATGAAACGCGGCAATGCCGCATGTAACGCAAAGCAAAAACAATGAAACTATTCGACGTATATTCACTCTTTGATGTGACACCCGTCAAGGCTGAGGGGTGTCGCATCTGGGATGATAAGGGTCAAGAGTACCTTGACCTCTATGGAGGGCATGCTGTCATCAGCATCGGTCATACTCATCCACACTATGTAGAGGTGCTAACGGATCAACTTAATAAAATTGGGTTCTACTCCAATTCGGTTCAAAACCCACTCCAAGAGCAATTGGCTGAGCGTCTGGGAAAAATTTGTGGCTACAAGGATTACACCCTTTTTCTCGATAACTCGGGTGCAGAGAGCAATGAGAATGCCATCAAGTTGGCTTCTTTCCATACGGGCAAGAGCCGTGTGATAGCTTTCCATCGCAGTTTCCACGGTCGCACTAGCGGTGCGGTGGCAGTAACCGATAATCCTAAGATCCAGGCGCCATTCAACCAATGCCACCAAGTAACTTTCTTGGACCTCAACGACACCCTCGCCGTAGAGCAAGAGCTCGTTAAAGGCGATGTAGCAGCAGTCATTATCGAGGGCATCCAAGGTTGTGGCGGCATCCATGTACCAACCACCGAGTTTATGCAATCGCTCCGCCATCTCACCGAGCAATACGGTGCGGTGCTTATCCTTGATGAGATACAGAGTGGATATGGTCGTACTGGTAAGTTCTTTGCCCACCAATGGTATGGCATCCGTCCTGATATCATTACTATGGCTAAGGGTATGGCCAACGGCTTCCCTTGCGGTGGTGTGTTGATTTCCCCTATGTTCCAAGCCACTAAGGGCATGCTTGGTACCACCTTTGGTGGTAACTACTTAGCTATGGCAGCAGCCTTGGCGGTGTTGGACGTGATGGAGCAAGAGAACT
The DNA here is from genome assembly GCA_045124995.1 of Paludibacteraceae bacterium. Classification (GTDB taxonomy): domain Bacteria; phylum Bacteroidota; class Bacteroidia; order Bacteroidales; family Paludibacteraceae; genus Colicola. The sequence continues at coordinate 71,363 of JBGVMY010000002.1, forward strand.
TGGTTGAGAACGCCCATAATGTCGGCGAATATATCCTTGCAAACTTGCCCAAGAGCAATAAAATCAAAGAGGTTCGTGGCCGTGGTATGATGATTGGTATTGAGTTCCACGACAGCGTAGCACCTATCCGCCAAGCCTTACTCAAGGACTACCATATTTTCACCGGCGTAGCAGGCACCAATATGGTCCGCCTCCTCGCTCCATTGTGCCTCACCCAAGAGCAAGCCGACCGATTTATTAACGCATTAAAAGAAATCCTATGAAATCATTCTTTCATGTACAAGATATAGGCGACTTGAATCTCGCACTTGAGGAGGCTCGCCAAGTAAAAGCCACTCCATATGCGTGGAAGCATCTAGGAGAGAACAAGACTATCATGCTGGTATTCTTCAACTCGTCGCTCCGCACACGACTCTCTTCGCAGAAGGCAGCGCTCAACCTCGGCATGTCGCCTATCGTGCTCAATATTGGTCAAGATAGTTGGCAACTCGAAACGGAGCTCGGCGTCATCATGGACGGCACCAAGAGCGAGCACTTGCGCGAGGCAATTCCTGTGATGGCAAGCTATTGCGATATCATCGGCGTACGCTCATTTGCAGGATTGACCGACCGCGAGTTTGACTATCAAGAAACCATCTTGCAGCAGTTTGTTCAGTATGCAGGCAAGCCCGTTATCTCGTTGGAATCAGCTACTGTGCACCCTTGCCAAGCATTTGCCGATCTCATTACCATCGATGAATACAAAGAGACCAAACGTCCTAAAGTGGTGCTCACCTGGGCTCCACACCCAAAAGCATTGCCACAAGCGGTACCTAACTCCTTCGCCGAGTGGATGAACGCTGCGGATGTAGATTTCGTGATTACCCATCCAAAGGGCTACGAACTCGATCCACGCTTCGCAGGCAATGCTCGCGTAGAGTACGACCAGATGAAGGCCCTCGAAGGTGCAGACTTTGTTTATGCCAAGAACTGGTCATGCCCTGGCGTGACAGAGCCCGAGAACTATGGTAAGATCCTCTGCAATGACCGCAGTTGGATGGTGGACGAGGCGCATATGGCAGTAACCAATAACGCACGTTTTATGCACTGTCTCCCTGTTCGTCGCAATGTGATTGTGAGCGATGGCGTAATTGATTCAGAGCGCTCTATCGTCATCTCAGAGGCTGCCAACCGTATAACGAGTATACAAGTCGTCATGAAACGTATGTTGGAGAGTTTGAAGTAATTCTCTCGTTTGATATATCCCAACAATTCGCCATTTCTTTTAAAGAAATGGCGTTTGTTTTTGTATTATTGGATAGTGCCGTACAGGGTAGGTACGACCGCCAATTGAATGAGTATTGGCAAAAGTGCTTTTTGTTAAGAATCCTGCCCATAGTACTATCCAAATCTTCCTCGGGTCAAAGACCAAGGAAGAACCAAAGAAGAACCTAGGATGAACCAAAGAACTCCGAAATATAAAATGTGCGTTTTGTTAAGATTGCCATCCTTTTTCCTTCTCTTATACCTTGCCTTATTCCACCGAGAGAACACCGACCGACGACCGAGAGAAGACCGACAGAACTCCGCCTCAACTCCCTGCCTCCTAAAAAGCACTTTTCTTAATATTGACTTCCTAAAAAAGTTGACTCTGTTTCTGAAAAGGTTGATTCTATTCCTGAAAAGATTGACTAAACTCCTAAAATTGTTTACTCCATTCCTAAAAGGGTCGTACTATTAACTCGGCCTCCAAACAAAAAATCACTTAAAAAGCGATTTTTATTTGCATTTATGCAAAAATTATTGTATCTTTGCACCCGCAATTCCACGCCGGGGATGTCTGCACGTCATCGGCTGGGGTAGCAGACATATTTAAAAGGCGTTTATTAGCGCTCTGTTCTGACCCTTAGAAATCTCGCAAATTTCAAGAATAATCAGGACTTAGCAACGATAGATGTCCTCGGGATGTGTATATCCTATGCGCTCGTACCTTAATGGTTGTGTGCGTGTGCGTACATATCGGCGTGGGCTTCGCGTTGTCGGTTCTATTATTCTGGGCAATGCGAGAGCCTCTAAGGGTGGAACGACAACAGTCGGACTCCACGCTTTTTATTTTATGCCTATACTTGACCTAATAATTAGCATAGTTGGGAGTTCCTATGCAAAAAAACTTATCAAAAAAATGACAAATTTTGATTCTTATGTAAAAAATGTTTTGAGTACATTAAAGGTATGTGGCGTTCCCGTTATGGCAATGCGAGGCGTATGCGATGATGACAATCTATTTCCTGGTGCAGACCTAAATGGGAGTGCTTATATTTCTATAGCAGATGGCTATACAAGTGCGTTAGGACACGGAGATATGTGCATTTTCAAGGGGAATAATGGTGAAGCAAAGGGTGTTTTACTTGTCAATGTTTCTGCTCAGTTTCTCAACATTATTAGAGGTAATGGAATGCTCTATGGCGCAAGATACAAGAGTATTAAAAATACATTTTCCAATGAATATGTAGTTTATTTCTAAGAAAATAATCCTCATACTACAAAATAATAAACTTCATAGTATTATGTTTTGGACATCTCATTTAAACCAAGATAGCTTAACTCGTATCCAAAATATTGAGAGAGGTTTTAGAAATTATCCTCCATTCTTTACATATCAGATTAAATGTTATTTATATGATATGCGAGCAGGTTGCCATGCTATAGAAATCACTCGCGATGGCAACTTGATTAATTTATATCTATTTTATCCAGATGTAAGCGGAAGTGGCAAAATTGGTTCTGTTGCTTTGTACGGAATTCATTTGCAAGCGCATTACAACACAATGCGTTCATCAATGACAATGTTTGGAATGCCTATTTCTAACATTCAGTTTGATTCTGGAATAGAAACTTTTCTGGATATCACACTAGATTATTAAACATGCAATATTGATTCTAATATGTAAATAATTATGAGAGCAGTCAATTTAGGATTATCTGTAATGTGGGGTGACAGAAATTTAGGAGCAAGTTCACCCGAAAGGTCTGGTAGTATATATACTTGGGCAGAAGCAACAAAACTAAAAAACGGCATGGATTTAGCAGGTCAAATGCTTGGTAAGGGATGGCGTTTGCCAACCTATCAAGAAATAGAAGAACTGTTAAGTAATAGATTTGCTCCATGTCATTCTCCGTATTCGTTTGGAATCCAAGTGTTCGGAAGAAATGGGAATAGCATATTCCTTCCAGCATCGAATATAGACTTGAATGTTGTTGTATCAACTAATGGTCAATATTGGTCTAGCACATTAGAAAACGGAATGCCTGGCTATGCTAGTCAATTCCGATTCGATCAACGAGGAGTTTACGGCGGTTGCAACAAAATAGAGTATAAGCAGTCTATACGCCCTGTTTTTGATCCAAGACTCTAATACTCATACTCTAATGGGACGCTATTACTACCCAGATGCGAAAGATGCTTTAAGCGCAAAAATACAATTTCTAAAAGAGCATCATTACAAAATTAACCATTGTTTCCAAAACCATTGGGGGACGGGTTATGTGCTATTCGACACCAAAGCAGAAGTCAATGAATGGTGGAAAGAACACACTGGACATTATTTCTATACAGAAGAATACGAACCAGGAACAACATTTACTGAAAGTGATGCAATAAAAGAAATCGAGAATTGGTATGGTGATTTGATAGACAAAACATTATCTTCAAGGGACTATACGATGCCTATATTAGCCATCGGTATGCCTTTTGCAACACAATTTGGCAATAGAATGGTCTTAAAGTTTGTTAAATCAACGGATGAAGATGACATTGAATGGCGTTTCTACTATCATTATAGCGGTAGGTGCTTGGATGTGACATCTGTGGATAATGCAACTATCAGGAAAACAATCATCAGGATGATGTATCATCACTTCTATGATAGTAGATTTAAGAAACGAATTGAGGGTTCTAAAAAACCAGGACTATAAGTAAAATATTATAACTACCTTTTATGTCTAACGAACAAGATTATAATGATTCTAACGAAAAAACTCTTGTAAAAGAATCAGAGTGCACAACGCAAGCAGAGCATAGAACGGAGCCAAAGCGCAAAAACAATATATTTTCATTCAAAGGACGAGCCACCCGAACGGAGTATTGGCTTGTAACCTTTATTTGCAACTTTGTGGCTATTCCTGCCAATAAAGATATTGAAATGAGTGCCCTTGTTACAATACTTTATTGCATAGTAATGCTCGCTGCGCTTTGGGTGTACATTGCTACAATGGTTAGAAGATGTCACGATAGAGGTAAATCATGGTGGTTCATATTAATCCCATTGTATTTCTTGCTTCTCTATGTTTTGCCAGCGCAACAAGAGGGGAATGAGTTCGGACCTAATCCAAGAGATAAAAAGACAGATGACTAATACTTGCCTAAAATGCCTTGAAGATTTGGTTATGTCACAAAAAATAATTATCTTTGCAACGAATTTTAATAAATAAACATAAACTAATAACAACTATGAAACTTTCTCTTAAAACTTCCTCTCTTTTCGCTGCGGTGGCAATGTCCATCTATTGTTTATTTGCTATTTTAGCACGAACAGAGTTCTATTCTAATGTCATCTTGGCTATAGATAAGTACTTCGTGCTTTCGTATGTTTGCAGTACATTGTTATTTTTAAGCATTGCTGTATTTGGACTAACTCTATTCGTTAATCGCCAACAATTACCTATATTATCTAAATCACTATTGTGGCAAGCATGGATTATTGTTGGAATCTTGCTCTTTGCCCTAATATTTAATATATTGGGGAATATCATTATAATCCATGGTTTACCTTACTTTGCGTGGTATCGTTTTGCGTGGCTGCGTTACATAATGCTGTTACTTGTTACTGCATGGTTATGGCAATATGCATATATCAAGCCCCAAATGTATATTTCTACCAAATATATCGGAAAGATAGGTTTAGCAGTTGCTATTATCATTGGTCTAATGTTCTTGCTTTGGCTAATTTCTTTAGCACATGTGTTCACAACTGGACATGTGTTTGGCTTTAACACCAATGTACTTGCTAGTTGGATAATACCTATTTCAACAATATCATTGTTTGCTGCATATTTGTTAGAGTATCGTATAAAAAGCTAGATTTATGAAACGACTCATTCCATTAGTACTGATTGTCTTTTCTTTTTTCTCCTGCCAGAAAACAGAGCAGCCCAAGTCTTCTGTATTGGACCTATTTACTAATGCTTATTACGGAGATATGCATTCGTTTTCCGAATGGGATAACCGTTTTTGGGAAGTCTTCCCCAATCACGGAAAAGTGGAAATCTCTGCATTGACATTCAATGTTTCTATTGCCTATTTTGATTCATTAAGGCAAGTTATTGAAAACGAATTTGGTGCTTATGAGGACTGCAAGGCTACTGTGCCCAAAGAATTGATTGCTGACACTGGTGCGTATTGGCATTTATACAAAACTTCATGCTATGATGCATATTATTGGTCAAATGATACACTTGCAATAGCATGGGCACTATTTGAAGCTGAGAACGATTTAGGTTATGCTTATTTGGACATTAAAAGACTATCCTTAAACTGGGTGTTAGACTTAGAAAAAAAGAATCCGCTCAAGGATGATTGGAGAACTATTAGTGTTTATTTCAAATTCGATACAATCATCAATGACTTTGAAGTAAGTGGTATTCTATATCCTAACTATTCAAAGGAATATGGATGGAACGCTTCTGAAAACGGAGGAAGATTATTTTTCTATAACCAGAAAACGGGAAAAGAATATATTTGGACTGATTGGTCAGAAAAAGCCAAAAGTTTTAAGAATATCTTTATGAGCAAGAATGTATCTGATATTGTTTATTCTAAAGATTTCAATGGATTTAAGACCTGCGATTACTATATTTTCAAATATGATACCACTCGAAACAATTATTCTCACAATTCACTTCTACCCAACGCAGAATATCAATTCTACGATATTGATTTCGATGGGGAAGATGAATTACTTCTGAATTACTATCACGGAGGAGCAAAGGGTGGTTCTGCACATGAAATATACGAAATGACTGATTCTGGACTGGTTCGAAAAGAAGTCATCGGTGAGGAAGGGTATTTTGCTTTAGATGGAAACACGATTATCAATCCCGAAGATAAAACTATCACATCATTCCTATGGGGTAGCGTGTCCGAGTGCGGAGTTTACGGATACCAAGTCCATGATAACGGTGACATTTATTCAGCATATCATATCCATAATTATGTAAATCCAGATACCGATTCTCTCATTTCTGATACAACATTCTTTATTCACTAATGCTGCATAATTATTGCAAACCTTCGGCACGCGAAAACTTTTTTCAAAAAAATACTCTCACGCGGGAAGCTTAGTAAATACTACACTTCCCGCATGTTATATATACCACTTTACCCTACAAATTTACAAATCTTCGGCACAAAATCCCTTCTGCGCCGAAGATTTTTGCAGCACTATTATAGAGACGCATCCAAAAAGCCACAGAAAGCCCACAGATGTCCCACAGATGTGCTACAGTGGTCGCCTAATTTGTTCTATGCTTGCGCTGATTTCTCAAAGTAGGGACTTTTCGGGCACTGCGCTCGGAGTGCGTTCCGTCGCACTCCTTCAGGTCGCCTAGCCTGCCGGTAACTTGCTATATGATTACGGTTGAAAAAACAAAATAAGAAGAAATATTTGTACAAATCATCCTTTTTTTGTACCTTTGCAGCATAATTCAGTCTAACCCCAAAGGGAAGACTCTCATCAACTATGATACAAGTAATCAAAATAGGCGGTGGCGTACTGGAGAACGAAGCGCAAAGAAATGCGTTTCTGCGTCAGTTCGCTGCGATAGAAGGTCCAAAAGTATTGGTACATGGCGGTGGCAGATTAGCGACAACCATGGCTGATCGTTTGGGTGTAGAAACACACATGATAGATGGTCGTCGTGTGACCGATAAAGAGACCCTCGATATCGTCACCATGGTGTACGGCGGACTAGTCAATAAACAAGTAGTCGCACAATTGCAAACCATGGGCGTGAATGCCATAGGATTGACGGGAGTAGATGGCGGATGGATGAAATCGGTGAAGCGTCCTATCAAGAACGGTATTGACTATGGATATGTCGGTGATGTGATAGAAGTGAATGGAGCGCATTTACGTGCGCTATTAGACAATGGCTTGACACCTGTGATTGCCCCCATCACCTATAGCGCCGAAGGACTATTACTCAACACCAATGCCGACACTGTGGTATCGCAAACGGCTATCGCTATGGCTGAGGCGATGAGGCGAGAAGGCGATGTGCAACTGACTTTTTGCTTTGAGAAAGCAGGTGTATTAAATAACCCAGATGACGAATCATCGGTAATAGCAAAAATCACGCCCGCAACCTATACCCAACTCAAAGCAGATGGTATTATCTCGGGCGGTATGATTCCTAAGATTGATAATGCCTTTGCTGCTATAGAACATGGCGTACAATCCGTTCGCATCACCCACGCAAGCAACTTACAAGGGGGAACAATAATAGTAGAATAAAGAACCAAGAACCAGGAACCAAGACATATCAGTAGCGACTATACAGACGAAAGTAATAAGTCTTAGCTCCTTGTTCCTTATTCCTTGCTCTAAATATGGACAATAAATATATCACACTACTGCAACGCATAATCCAAACCCCCTCTATTTCGGGGCAGGAGGATGCGGTATGCGAGCTGCTGGAACAATGGATGACGGCAGAGGGCATTGCCGTTCGTCGCGTAGGAAATAACCTATGGGCGGAATGTGGAGAAGGGCAAGAAACAGTGCTACTCAATGCACATATCGATACGGTCAAACCATCTGCATCCTATACACGCGATCCTTTTGGTGGTGAGTGTGATGGCAAAACGATATACGGCTTGGGGGCAAATGACTGTGGCGGTTGTGTAATAGCCATGTTGGCTACTTTCCTAGAGATCCATCGTCAACCTATAGTTGGCAAACGCATTGTGCTTACCCTCACGGCCGAAGAGGAGAACAGTGGAAGATGCGGTATCGAAATGCTGTTGCCACACATCGGTAATATCGATTATGCCATCGTGGGCGAACCTACCTCGCTGGAGATGGCAGTTGCCGAACGCGGACTGATGGTGCTGGACGGCGAAACCAAAGGCAAAGCAGGACATGCAGCACGCGAAGAAGGTGTGAATGCGCTGTACATTGCGCTGGATGATATACAAACCTTGCGCAATTACGAGTTTGAGAAGGTATCGCCATTCTTGGGAAAGGTAAAGATGACCACTACAATGATTGCGGCAGGTACACAGCACAATGTAGTGCCTGATACATGTAAATTTGTAGTGGATATTCGCTCCAATGGATTATACTCCAATGAGGAGATACATGCACTTTTGCAGCCAATGGTGCAATCGACATTAACCCCTCGCTCTACACGACTCAATGCCACATCCACACCCATTGAGACTGCTATCGTGCAACGTGCAAAAGCATTGGGAATACCGCTTTATGGTTCACCTACGTTGAGCAATATGGCATTGCTATCTTGCCCAAAAGTGAAATTCGGACCAGGCGACTCCGCCCGCTCACACACAGCAGATGAATACATTCATATCCACGAAATAGAACAAGCAATTAAACTACTAAAATTGTTAATGAGTTAATTAGTTTAGCAGTTTAGTAGTTGTTGAGAAAGTTAATTTGGTTTAACAAGTTTAACCTTTTAACTGATAAACTAATTCAACAACCCATAAACTCATAAACTGATAAACTCCTAAACTAAAATACAATGAAACTTTGGGATAAAGGTTATAAGATTGATGACGCTATAGAGCGTTTCACCGTAGGCAAAGACAAAGAATTGGACCTGCTATTGGCTACGCATGATATATTAGGAACCATGGCACATGTGACTATGCTGGAGCATGTAGGTTTGCTATCCAAAGAGGATTTAGATGTTCTCATACCTGCGTTGCGCGCATTATACAAAGAAGCAGAGGCAGGCAATTTCGTCATTGAAGATGGTATCGAGGATGTACACTCGCAAGTGGAACTCATGCTTACCCGCCAATTGGGCGAAGTTGGCAAAAAAGTGCATACAGGTCGCTCACGCAATGACCAGGTACTAGTGGATCTCAAGCTCTTTACTCGTGCGGAGATAGAGAAAACAATGGGATTGGTAGAGCAACTCTTCCACACCCTACAAAAACGTAGCGAGGAGACCAAAGCGCTTCTAATGCCAGGATATACCCACTTACAAGTAGCTATGCCATCGTCTTTTGGACTATGGTTAGGCGCATATGCAGAGGCACTTACAGACGATATGCGTCTATTGGTAGCGGCCTTTGAGCAAGCAAATCTCAATCCGCTGGGCTCAGCCGCAGGCTATGGTTCGTCTGCTCCGCTCAATCGCACTATGACTACGCAGTTGCTCGGTTTTGCAGACCTTGACTATAATGCCATCTATGCTCAAATGAATCGTGGTCGAATGGAGCGCACCGTAGCGTTTGCTTATTCATCCGTGGCAGAGACTATCGGACGCTTGGCAATGGACTGCTGTATGTTCAATTCGCAGAATTTTGGCTTCATCAAACTGCCTGATACGATGACTACCGGTTCGAGCATCATGCCGCATAAGAAAAACCCTGATGTATTTGAACTAATCCGTGCGCACGCCAATCGTATTTGCGCTTTGCCAGACACCATTCGTCATATCACAACCAATCTACCCGTGGGTTATTTCCGTGACATGCAACTAATTAAGGAAGTTTATTTCCCTCTCTTTGACCAACTCAACGATCTCTTAGAGATCACCAACTATGCTGTGGAGAACATGGAAATGAAAGCAGACATCATGTCTAATCCGCTATATGCACCTGCGTTCTCTGTGGAGGAAGTGAACCGACGAGTGGAGAATGGGGTAGCATTCCGTGACGCGTATCGCCAAGTGGCAGATGAGATTACGAATGGCACCTTCCGCCACGAAGCAACAGTAGAGGATACTCTCTCGCACTACACACACGAGGGATCTATTGGCAATCTATGTAACGCTGAGATAAAAGAAAAGATGAATGTAATAATGCAATCAGTATCTCTGGATCTAATTCATCAAACTATCAACCAGTTGCTTAATCGTTAATGTTGTATTAAATCTTATTCACATGATCACCCTCATCATCTGCACATATAATCGGGAGAAATACATTCGTCCGTTGTTGGAGAGTATCGCAAAGAACGACTATCCTACTGCGGATTATGAGATTGTGTTAGTCGATAATAATTGTACGGATCACACGCGCGAGGTGTGTGGGGCGTTTGCTGCGGCACACCCTGAGATTGCATTCCGTTATGTAGTAGAGCCCGAACAAGGATTGTCAGCAGCGCGCAACAAGGGTATCAAAGAGGCGAAAGGCGAGATTATCATTTATGTGGATGATGATGCACTGGTGGATGCGGATTATATCCGTCAGTATGCCGAACATTTCGCTGCCAATCCCGATACTATGGCAGCAGGTGGTCCGATTGAGCCACTCTACGAGACGGAAGAGCCATCGTGGATGTCGCCATATACCAAAGCCCTTTTGACCGCATGGATGAACTATGGCGATAAGGTGCGCGAATATCCTAAGGGTCGTTACCCTGGTGGAGGCAATGCGGCGTATCGGAAAGTGGTATTTGAGCGTGTGGGATTGTTTAATACGGAGTTAGGACGCAAAGGCACTGCGTTGTTGGCTTCAGAAGAGAAAGATATCTTTGATAAGATGAAGGCGCAGGGTATGAAGGTGCTATATTTGCCAACGCCTGTGCTGCATCATATTATTCCACAAGCGAAATTAGAAGTCCCTTATTTTGAGCGTTTGACCAAGCAGATTGGCACGAGTGAACGCATGCGCACGCGCGCAATATCAAAAGGTAAATATATCAACCGCCTCTTTTCCGAGGCAGTGAAGTGGGGTGGCACATTGGCTCTACTGGTAATCTACACGCTGCAAGGCACACCTAAGAAAGGTTGGAAATTGGTTCTCTTCCGCAAGAATGTGACCGCTGGGCTGCTTGGATGGTAGTCTAATAGTGTGGTTATTGTATGGTTATTGTGTGGTAATAGTGTGGTGCAGTCAAGAAAGATGCAAGTGCTCTAAAATACTACGACAACTGTCCATCTCGATAGTTTTTCCCCAGAATTTAGTAAGAATACGTTGTAAGTCATCTTGGTTGATGGCGTAGTTCGCATTGGTAATCACTTGGAGTAATTCGTTGAAGGAATATACCTGTTTGCCAACGATATTCTCTTGAATATCAAAGATAAACTCACGACTATTGACATATTCGTCATAATCGTAATGGAAGAGAATCACATGTTTGTTCGGCATGAGGATATAATCGTATAAGATCGAAGAATAGTCGGTAATCAGCACATGGGTGTATGGTAAAATGCAATACATATCCACATTGCCGTCAAGGAAGAAAAGGTTGCTGTAGGTGATGGATTTGTCAATGATGGTGTTGGCATGTGGTTTCATCAATACGCAAGCGTTTTGCGCAGCTACACATTGGTTAAATGCCTCAAGATCAAAGCCATTAGCAAAACAATCGCGCTGCGAATCGCGCCATGTAGGCATATACACAAAGACGGTTTTGTATTGCCGAATCTTTTCGACAAGTGCTTTTGTTTCTGCAGATTCATAGCGGGCGATGAATGTATCTACTTCTTCTTTAGGCAATCGCAACATGCGGTTGCGTGGGCAGCCAGTTTGCATACATTGCTCTTTGGATATGCGGAAAGACTGGGAGAAAACACCATCAAAAAAGTCGGTGGTAGAAACCATGTGATCTGGACGGCGGAAAGGTGCTGGATGGAAGAATACATCCCAGAAATCTTTTTCTACGTAGCGTTTTGCCAAATCGCCTTTGGTGATACCAAATTCGATGGCTTTCATAGGAACCCCATGCCAGAGGTTGATAATCTTAGCACGACCAGCAAGGCAGAAAGCAATATCTGAAGAATAGGAGTTTACGAACCAATATTTGCCACGAAGAGCATACCATAAACCTTTGATAGACAATACATAGTATGCATTATATCCCAATGAGCGAATGTGCTTGACAGTAGAGCGTTTGGTGGAGACCCAAACGATTTTTTTGTCTTTTAGATGTTCGTTGGCATATATAAAGAGGTATTTGGTGTTGTCGTTGAACGCACCTCTATATGAGCCAAATACGAGAATCTTATCTGTTCGTGGGAAGAGATAAGAGATGGGATAGAAAGCATAACAAAGTAGGTATGCTATGAATTTGGCGAACTGTTTCATTCTCCGCGTAGTTTGTGTAGTGTTTCGTTGATGAGGGTGGATGATGTACCTTTGGTGTAAGGAAAATAGACTACTTTTGCCCCTACAGCATTGAGGTCAGCTTCGATTTTGTTCCACTTGTCGGTACCTTTCCAATCATCGCCTACGAACATGACGTGGAAGTGGTATTTTTCCCATGCTTCCATCTTGTTCATATTCTCTTGAGTGACTACTTCGTCCACATATTGAATAGCAGCGACAATCTCTTTGCGTTCTTCGAATGGAATGACTGCATGTTTGTGCTTGTAGCTGACCAATTCGTCAGTAGAAACGCCCACAATCAGGTAGTCGCATTGCGCCTTGGCTTTGCGAAGAAGATTGAGGTGCCCGATGTGGAATAGGTCGTAAACACCTGTAGTATAGCCAATTGTGATAGGCTCATACATATTGAGGAATTGCTCGAGGCAATACATCTGCCATTTTTGATTGCCAGTGAATTGACTCATATCCAAATTGCGACGGAACTCAGGGCGAGTAGGGCCTTGCCAATCGCGGAAGTACGCATCTACTGGGCGAGGCATTGGCACTTTGTTTGGAACAGGAATCTCGGGGTACTTCTGTTGCATCAATTCGCGGATGAGGTATTTGGATTCGCCATTGCGCACGCGGTTCAAATCCAATGGGTCTGCCATACGGAGCAGGGCGTATGGATCGGTATATGGCATGTCGGCAGCCAAGAAAGCATTGTAGTAGGAACTAGATGATTCGCGGCTAAAGACATCATCCATGAAATGGAGGAAATCGATCTTGTCGTCTTGACGATAACGCTCGTAGAGATAGGACATATCTACGGGATCTTTGAGCACGAGGGAAGGATCAAGGAAGGTATAGCGTTTGGCGAAATCCTCTACCGTCCAATCCTTTGATAATAATTGATCCATGCCGCCAAAGATTAGATCGCTGCTTTCGCCTACAATCAAGCGAGTGACTCCATCTGCTTTGGCTTGCATAGCCGCTTGGTAGAGTTGTGGTTCGATTGAGTGAACGGGAGCATTCTTTTCGCGCATCACAATGGGCAGGTATTGCTCAACGGTGTGCCAATCAATGTCCACATAATGAAGGTTGAGCCCATAATATTGTGCGTAGTATTCTGCACGAGCTAATTCCTCTTTTTGAAACTCACCACCAAGGAAACGGAAAGTGTATGCATCGCATCCGCGCATGTACGACGCTAAGATAGCGGAGTCCATACCACCAGAAAGACAGATACCCAGTTTTTCGCCTTTGAGGGAATCAAAGACACGTTGGATGGCAGTGTCAATATCTTTGGCCGTGTGAACATATGTAAATAAATCCGCATTTGGCAAAGGGATGTTCTCGTGGTGAAGTCCCTCGTAGAAATCCATGCCTTCGCGCTCAATGTAACGGAAAGCTAAATACGAACTCATGCAGAAATTCTTGTTGTTCATTTTATATATCTTCTTTGAATGTTATTTTTCGGTTTTGTTCTTCGCCGAGGACGATGTGGATTGGAATATGGGGCATGTGCTTGTGCACAATGCCACAATCATCGGTGGCGATAACCTCTTTGAGGTTATGGGACGGCGTTTCGCCTAATGGACGCTCGCATTGCGAACTATTGGACGCCACTCCGTGGCTATTGGCTATGGGTGATAGAGCACGGGCATATGCCTCTGCTATCAATTCCAAGCGAAAGGCTTGTGGGGTTTGGGCGCGCATAATAGTAGAGCGTTGTGGGATACGGGCGACCTTGTTATCCGCCATTTCATAGACGGTGTCGGTACTTGGGATAGCAACGGTCACAGCCTCGTGCTCCTCTAATGCCTCGCATACGCGAGCGATAATCTCTTGGCTCACAAATGGACGTGCCGCGTCGTGGAGAAGAAGATTGATCTCCTTTGGGGTAATGGATAATGGATAATGGGTAATGGCGCGGATGGCATTCACGCTAGACTCCCAACGCTCTTTGCCTCCGGGGATAATATGGTGCACTTTTTGCCATGCGTTGGCAAGGAGCATCTGCTCGGCATAGGCGATATAATCGGGGTGCATGACAATGCAAACCTCGTGAATATGAGGCGATTGTTCAAAAGCATTAACCGCATGCTCTAAAACGGAATGACCATCAGGGAGAGGGAGTAGCTGCTTTGGAGTATTACCTCCAACGCGTGCTCCAATGCCTCCTGCTAATATGACTGCGATGTTTTGCATTGTGTAGTGTGGTGTTGTTTAGGGTTGGGTAGTATGGTTTAGAGTTGTGTGGTGTTGTTTTTGGCAGCGAGGATCATTTCGCAGAGTTCGCGGATGGCGCCATCGCCACCGCGTTTGGTGAGGTGGATAATGCCAGGCACTGCCTTCACTTCGGGAATAGCATTGGCAGGGCAAGCTGCTACGCCTGCGTGTTGCAAGAGGTCAAGATCATTGACATCATCGCCTACAAAGCAGACATTCTCCAATGTGATGCCTAACTCGGCACAAATCTGGTTGGCAGCATCGAGTTTGGTCATCTTCACGCCATCTACCACGCGGCCAACTCCTGTGTAGATATACTCCAAACCAAGTTTTTGACCGCGTTTCTTGCCAATAGCAGTATTTTCACTGGTGAGAATACCGCAAGGGATACCCGCCTTGCGCAAGAGGACAATACCCATGCCATCATATACACAAAAACGCTTGAATTCATCGCCACTCTCGGTATAGTACATACCGCCATCGGTCATGCAACCGTCCACGTCTGTAAGGAAAAGTTTGATATTGTTCATGTTGTGTAGAATTGTTTAGAGTTGTTTGTGAATGGTATAAAAAGTATCTGCCAATTTTGCCCACGAATAATTCTCTTTTTGTAAAATGAGGTACTCGGTATAGTCGGCTTGGCGGTCGTGGGTGTAGTAGTCTGCAATGGCTTCGGCAATGGCATCAGCCTGTGGCGCGACTGCATAACCCATCTTGCGGTCGTGTACAATCTCGCCTAAACCACCTACATTGGTGACAAGCATCGGTTTTTCGAAATGGAATGCCACTTGCGTTACACCACTTTGGGTGGCGGATTTATAAGGTTGGACGATCAAATCGGCTGCTCCGAAATACTTGCGCAAGTCGGCATCTGCAATAAACTCGTTGCGGATTATTACCCTGTCAGTCAGTTGGTTATTGGCTATTTGTGTACGGTATTTATCTTCGTCTTCGTAAAACTCGCCCGCAATAATCAATTGCAAGTTGGGTAGTCGGTCTTTCACTTGTCCGAAAGCATCAAGCAGCAGATCCAACCCCTTGTATGCACGCACCAGACCAAAGAACAACATGTATTGGTTGTTTGGGTCAAGGTTGAGTGCTTGGCAAGCCTCCTGTTTGGTCATTGGGTCGCCATAATGGTCGTAAATGGGGTGAGGGTAGGAGGTCTTGGGTTTGTTGTTCTTGTCAAAGTGATTGATGTCTTGCACTACGCTATCCGAGAGTGCCACGAAACCATCGGTAGAGCGAACATAGAAGGGCGCAAAGAGTTTGTCAAGCAGGCTTGGTTCGTGCGGTATCATATTGTGTACCAATGCGATAGTGCGTGTCTTGCCATTGCGTTTGGCAATGCGCTCAATGATACTATAACATGGTGCGAAGAAAGCCATCCAATAACAAGTAATGAGCAAATCGGGTTGCTGACGGCGGATATAACGCCCTACGCGTAGCCAATTGAAAGGATTGCAGGAGTTCACCCTTTGGGTGATGTGCAAGTCGGTAGGTGGCTGCTCGGAGGAATACTGCGTTTTTCCTGGGAAGAGGAAGGATGGATATTGCAGGGTGAAAGTGATGACTTCCACCTGATGTCCTTCCGCCTGGAGTTGGCGCGCCAATCGTTCGTTGAAGGTGGCTAAACCACCACGAAAGGGATATGCTGTACCGAGTAGTATGATGTTCATTATTTTTCAAAAGCATTCCAGCCTTGGGCTTTGAGGGAGATTTCTTCTCCGTTGCGGCCAACAAGGTTGATTCCGTGTTCGGGTTTGGTGATATGACCGATGAGATAAACGTCCTCGATAGGGATGAGTTTCTCGTAGTCGTTAAGCGAGCAAGTGAAGAGGAGTTCGTAGTCTTCGCCACCATTGAGCGCGCAAGTCACGATGTTGAGATTCATCTCCTCAGCCAATGCAGCTGCTTGATAATCAATAGGTAACTTGTCCTCGAAGACAGAGCATCCAACATTGGACTGGGTGCAGATGTGCATGAGTTCGCTGCTGAGTCCATCGGAAATATCCATCATGGCAGTAGGTTTGATGCCTGCCTCGTGGAGTTTCTCGATAATATCGCGGCGTGCCTCTGGTTTGAGTTGGCGTTCGAGCAAGTATTCGCGTCCCTCGAAAGCAGGGGTAGCATTCTCGTTGGCTTGCATGACAAGTCGTTCGCGCTCAAGGAGTTGCAAACCCATGTATGCTGTGCCAAGGTTGCCCGTTACACAAATGAGGTCATTGACCTTTGCTCCGTTGCGATAGACAATGTCGGAGTCGTATGCAGTACCAAGGCAAGTGATGGAAATGGTGAGTCCCGTCATAGAGGCAGAGGTGTCGCCACCCACAAGATCCACGTTGTACTTCTCACAAGCAAGGCGAATACCTGCATAAAGTTCTTCGAGATCTTCGACAGAGAAACGTTTGCTAATACCCAGAGAAACAGTGATTTGTGTGGGAGTGGCGTTCATGGCGTAGATGTCAGAGAAGTTTACAACCGCCGCTTTGTAACCAAGGTGCTTGAGAGGTACGTATTCGAGGTTGAAATGAATACCTTCAAGGAGCAGATCGGTGGTGACGAGGGTGCGTTTATCTTTGTGATTGAGCACGGCAGCATCATCTCCAATCCCCTTTTGGGTGGATGGTTGTACAGGTTTTAAGTCTTTGGTTAGGTGGCGAATAAGTCCGAACTCGCCTAATGTGGAAATCTCAGTTTTAGCCATAATCGTTGTGGTTGAAACCCTATTCGGGCAAATTAAACGTGCAAAGGTAATAAAAAATTGTTGGATAGGCAAATTTATGTTTAGTGTTTCGTGCTTGGTGTTTCGTGTTTAAGGTGTCTGAAGTCTCGGTAAAGGTAGCTGAATAACTAACTAATAACTAACTAATAACTAACTAATAACTAACTAATAACTAACTAATCACTAACTACTGACGGCTAAAAGTCGGGAGATTACAGCGAAAGGATTTTTGAAAAAAAAGACTTTTTATTGTTTTTGCTTGCGTATGTGCGATTTTTTTTGTACCTTTGCGCGTTTATTGCGTAGTATGCGCTTTCGATTAGGAATATTTTGAGATTATGATAGAATATATCAAAGGAAATTTGACGGATTTAACCCCTACTTATGCCGTTATCGAAGCGGCAGGAGTAGGTTATGCTATAAATATAGCATTGCCAAGCTATTCGGCTATGGTTGGCAAGGAAAATACGGAGACAAAATTGTTTGTGACAGAGATTATTCGTGAAGATACCCACGATTTGTTTGGCTTCTTTACTCGCGGAGAGCGTGAGTTGTTTTTGATGCTGATGACCGTAAGTGGTATAGGCGCGAATACTGCCCGCATGATTATGTCGGCATACTCCGCCAGCGAGATACGTCAAATTATCGCCACAGGTAACGCGCGCGCGCTTTCGCAAGTGAAAGGCTTGGGCCCAAAGACAGCACAACGTATTATCGTTGATCTAAAAGATAAGGTGCTGAAGGTGGATCTTGGCTCAGAGGCGACTCAAGGTGGTTTGGAGAATGCTGCAAGCGGCTACAGTTTAGAGATGACAGGCGCGGATAGCGAAGTGAAGCAAGAGGCGGTGAGCGCCTTGACAATGTTGGGCTTTGCCGCCGCTGCCAGCGGAAAAGTGGTTGATAAAATCTTACAAGGCGAGCCAAGTGCAAGCGTGGAGAAAGTAATTAAACAAGCATTGAAGATGCTTTAATGTGTTTAGTGTTTAGCGAAGAAAGTGAAGAAACTGATTATCATATTATTGAGCGTGCTGCCACTGGTAATGTGGGCGCAGGTAGAGGATCTGACCATGGGGGTAGATACCGCCATCATGGCACCAATGCAAGTGAAAGCGTTGGGTACAGATACGTATGAAGATTTGAATCGTTTGCCTAGCAATCTGGATCTCCAAGACCCTGATAATGTGAATACTACGATAGAGTACGATCCAGTGAATAACTGCTATGTGGTACGTACCCGCATCGGCGATGTGGAGATTGCTACACCCTATATGATGACCCCTGAAGAGTATCGTGCGTACTCGGAACGTCAACAAATGGGGCAATATTGGCAGGAGAAAATCAGTACGGTGGAACACGATAACGAAAGCAAATTTGATATAACCGATATGAAATTTAATATCGGTCCAGCAGACAAAGTGTTTGGCCCAGGTGGCGTGCAACTCAAGTTGCAAGGTTCGGCAGAATTGTTGTTTGGCTTTAAACATCAGTACGTGGATAACCCCTCGCTGACAGAGCGTTCAAGAAATAACAATATCTTTGATTTTGATGAGAAGATTCAACTGAACGTCAATGGTAAAGTAGGTGATAAACTGAACTTTAACATGGGCTACAATACGGAGGCTTCGTTTAGTTTTGATCAACAAAATATCAAATTGAACTACAAAGGTCAGGAAGATGATATTATTCAATCGTTGGAGGCTGGAAATGTGTCAATGAGCTTGAATAATAGTTTGATTCGTGGTAGTTCGGCATTATTTGGTGTGAAAACCGATATGAAGTTTGGCAAATTGCGTGTGCAAGCGTTGGTTTCACAACAGAACTCGGAAAGTCAGTCGGTGTCAAGTAAAGGTGGTGCACAAACGACAAACTTTGAAGTACCTATTGATAGTTACGACGAGAATCGCCACTTCTTCTTAGGTTATTATTTCCGTGACAACTATGAGCAAGCAATGGAGGCTCTGCCATATATCGCAGGTGGTGTGACAATTAATCGTATTGAAGTGTGGGTGACCAATAAACGTGGAAACTATGATCAAGCGCGTAATATTGTGGCTCTGGCCGACTTGGGAGAGTATTCAGCGGAACATGTGCTAAATGATCAATGGGCAACGAAAGGTGATAAAGTACCATATAATAAAGCCAATACACTGTACGAGACATTGACACAATCATATGCTGGAATACGCGATATTCAACAAACAAGTGCCGTGTTGCAAGGTATTCCAAGTATGGACTCTGGTGAGGATTATGAGAAAGTGGAGTCGGCGAGATTGCTGAATAGCAATGAATATACATTGAATGCGGCATTGGGATATATCTCGCTGCGAGCAGCGTTGAATCAAGATGAGGTGCTGGCGGTAGCATATGAATATACATATGGCGGTCAGGTGTATCAAGTGGGTGAGTTTTCAACGGATGCTGGTGAGTCGCTGAAGGCACCTAATGCATTGCTGCTGAAGATGTTGAAGAGTACAAACAACTCTCCAAACAAAAAGAATAAAGGTACGTGGGATCTGATGATGAAGAACGTGTATTCCATTGGAGCAACACAGATGTCAAACGATAAATTTGAATTGTATGTGCAATATCGCAATGACTCGGTGGGTACCGATGTGCAATACTTGATGGAAGGTGCCATCAAAGGCAAACAACTGCTCCGTGTGATGAAGATGGATCGTTTGGATTCACGTAATAACCCTTCGCCAGATGGAAAATTTGACTATGTGGAAGGTTATACAGCCATTTCGTCTTCAGGTAGGATTATATTCCCCGTATTGGAGCCATTCGGTAGCTATTTGGCAGAGGCAATAGGTGATCCTCAAGTGGCAGAGAAATATGTGTTCCAAGAGTTGTATGACTCAACATTAGTGATGGCACAGGAGATGACCGAGAAGAATAAATTTACTTTGGTCGGAAAATACAAAGGATCTTCGGGTAATGAAATACGATTAAATGCGATGAATATCCCTCGCGGAAGTGTCGTGGTGACTGCAGGTGGTGCGACATTGGTGGAGAATGTGGATTACACGGTGGATTATACCATGGGAACCGTGACGATTTTGAATCAATCAATCATTGACGCTGGTACAAATGTGGACGTGAAGTTGGAGAATCAAGCGACGTTCTCGATGCAACGTAAATCACTGTTTGGTGCACATTTGGAATATGAGTTTAATAAGGATTTGACCGTTGGTGGAACGATTATGCATATGAATGAACGTCCGCTGACTACGAAAGTGAATACAGGTAATGAGCCATTGGCTAATACGATTTGGGGCGTGAATGCCAGTTGGAAAACTGAACTGCAGTGGCTGACGTTACTCATTGATAAAGTACCATGGATCAATGCGACAGCACCTTCGACATTCCAAGTGAATGCGGAGTTTGCTCATCTGATCCCAGGTCATACGAAAGAGGTTGGACAAGTGGGTACTGCATATATTGATGATTTTGAAGCGACCAAGACAAATATTGATATTCATTATCCAAGTTACTGGAAATTAGCATCAACTCCTCGCTCGGAGATGTTCCCAGAATATAGTTTGAGTAACGATATCAATTATAACAAAAATCGTGCGTTGTTGTCGTGGTATGCAGTAGATCCGATATTTGGTAAATCATCTAGCAATACACCAAAGCATATCAAGGACAATCCAGATTTGATGTCGGATCATCGTACTCGTATTGTGTATGAGCAGGAGATTTATGCTGATAAGAAGATGCTTCCTAATGCGGATCCTATTTTACCAGTATTAAACTTGAGCTATTATCCAGAGGAACGTGGACCTTATAACATTTCTGCTGATGAAATAGGTCGAGATGGTAAATTGACTAATCCTCGGTCTCGTTGGGGTGGTATTATGCGCAAATTGGATAATACGGACTTTGAGAAAGCCAATATAGAATATATTGAATTTTGGTTGATGGATCCATTCTTGACGAATCCCGATGCTAGTTTCGAAGGTGGTGATATGTATATTGATTTGGGTGATGTGAGTGAAGATATTTTGCGTGATGGTAAGAAATCTTTTGAGCATGGTTTGCCACTGAATGATGCAGAGGAATCCATGATTGACTATACAACATGGGGACGATCTCCTAAAACAACAAGCACCGTGGTAGCATTTGCAAATGAAGGAGGAGCACGTGAAAAACAAGATGTGGGATTGAATGGTTTGTCCACAGAGCAAGAGTGGTTATTTGAGTATAATGGTAAGAGACCATATGCTGATTATGTGGAGAGTTTGCGCAATAAAGTTGATCCTGTAATATTGGCTACGTGGGAATTAGATGCCTTTTCTCCATTGAATGACCCTGCAGGTGACAATTATCATTACTATCGTGGAGATGACTATGATCGAGATGAAGTGCCAGTATTGTTGCGATATAAACACTTCAATGGAACAGAAGGTAACTCGCCAGAGATGCAGGAAAATGAAAGATATGGAACTGCGTCTACCTTGCAACCTGATATAGAGGATATAAATAATGATAATACCTTGAATGATAACGAGCGATTCTATCGTTACCACGTCTCACTTCGCAAGGAGGATTTGCAACGTGTTGGGCAACAATATATTGCCAGCATAATGGAAACACAGGTAAGTCTGCAAAATGGTGAAAAGGCAATGGTGAAATGGTATCAGTTCAAAATACCGTTGAAGGGTGATAGCGCGACAGTGAAAACCGTCGGAAATATTCGTAACTTTAAATCTATTCGTTTCGCTCGTCTGTTCTTGACAAACTTTAGTGAAGAAACACATATTCGTCTTGCATCCTTGGATTTGGTTCGTGGAGAGTGGCGTAATTATACGAAGGGGCTCTATCAAGATATCGCAAATAATCAGTATAATGTTGCGAATCCGTATGCTTCTAGTGGTTCGCTGGATGTGCAGGCTGTTAGCATAGAAGAAAATTCGAATCGTACTCCAATTAACTATGTATTGCCTCCAGGTATTTCTCGTCAAACAGATCCAGGACAAGCTCAGTTGATAGAACAAAATGAACAAGCAATGGTGCTGAAAGTGAATTATTTAGCACCCAAAGATGCTCGTGCAGTATATAAAAATGTGACATATGACATGCGTCAATATAAACGCTTGCAGATGTTTGTTCATGCAGAGAGTATGTTGCAATTTGAGGAAATAGAGGACAAGGAGTTGGCATGTTTTATTCGTTTGGGTTCGGACTTGAAGAACAATTATTATGAGTATGAGATACCATTAGTATTGACCCCAGAAGGAGTCTATGATGGAAAAGATTTGACGGACCGAGAGAAGGTATGGCCCAAGGAAAATGAGTTTGATTTCCCGCTGAGTATCTTTACGGATGCTAAAATGGCACGAAATAAATCAAAACGTGCAGGAAATACGAATGTGGGTAACACTATTCCATATGAAATTTATGATCCAGAGAATCTAGATAATAAGATAACAGTATTGGGTAATCCAACATTAGAGGATGTGCAAACAATTATGATTGGTGTGCGCAATAAGTCGGGTCGTGAGGTGAGTGGCGAAGTATGGGTGAATGAATTGCGACTGAGCCAATTTAACGAACAAGGTGGCGTAGCAGCTATGGCAAATGCTGCATTGAGCGTGAGTGATATTGCTCAAGTGAATGTGGCTGGTCGTTTGGAGACAGCAGGATATGGATCAATAGAATCGAATGTATTGGATCGCAATATGGATAATGCATATCAGTTGTCGGTAAGTGCCGCTCTAGAGGCAGGACGACTGTTCCCAGAAAAAGCGAGATTGCATATTCCGCTTTATGTGTCTTATTCGAATGAGACATCGTCTCCTGATTTCGATCCATTGGATACGGATATCAAGTTGTCAGAAACATTGGATAATTACGAGACTAAAGTAGAAAAGGACTCTATCAAAGAGATGGCCAATACGGTTCATGAATCAACGAGTTTCTCGGTGACTAACCTGAAAGTGGATATTCATTCGAAGAAGAAGGACATGTTCTATGACCCTGCAAACTTCTCTGTTTCTGCAAGTTATAACAAACAAAATCAGCACACACCGGAGATAGAACAAGATATTACCACCGATCAAAAGGGTTCGTTTAACTATTCATATAGTTTTAATCCTAAGCCATGGGAACCGTTCAAGAATGTGAAAGGTGTGGATAAGGTGAAGTTTTTGAAAGAGATGAATTTCTATTATCTGCCACAATCATGGGCATTTAACACCACAATGCATCGTACATATACGCATATGAAGATGCGCGACTTCAATATGGAGGCTGTGGGTGGATCAGATATGGATTTGACATTCTCTAAAGACTTTACTTGGGATAGAAATTTTGACTTTAAGTATGACTTGACAAAGAATATGAAGTTTACTTTCCAAACTGCCATGAACTCTACGGTGGATGAGGGATATTATACGCCAGAGATTATTCGTGACTACGCTTTTACAAATGATTACTATGAAGCATGGAAAGATACTATTCAACGTAGTTTGGCAACTTGGGGTACCCCGTATACTTATCAACAGCTATTCTCTGCATCTTGGAATATACCATTCAATAGAATTCCATATTTGGAGGCGATTACAGCGAATGCATCCTATAATGCGACGTACAACTGGAATCGTACTGTACAGTCAACGCAATCTGCTACTAACTTGGGTAATGTGGTAAGTAGTACCCGAGCTTGGCAGGCCGATGGTGGCTTGAATTTTGAAACATTGTACGGCAAGTCAACGTATTGGAAGCAAATGACTCAACGCTTCAATCAACGCGCTCGTAGACGTCCGTTCAGATCAAAGAGTTATAATGAGACAATAACTCTTGCTGCGGGTGAAACAAAAGAGATTACTCACCGCTTGGGTAGCGAAGCTATTGAGGTTGTTGCAGAAACTGAAGGTGGCAAGAAAGCCCGAGTAAAAGTGCGCCCTACATCTTCGACACAAGCAACGATTACTGCCAAGGAAGATTTGAAGAATGTAAAATTGACAATCAAGACGACGGATCCAAATCAACGTTCAGCAGCTGGTAAGGCAGCAGATATGGCAGCATATTTTGGTACGATGTTGCGTAAGATTCAGGTGACCTATCGAAATACGAATTCGATTACCCTTCCTGGTTTTGCTCCTCAAGCTGGATTTATGGGACAAACCAAGTTTAATGATTTGTATGCTCCTGGATTTGATTTTGCTTTTGGCTTCTTTGGCGATGATTTTGTGGCTAAAGCAAAAGAGCAAGGTTGGTTGTCAGGCGATACGACTGTAGTACAGCCAGCATCACGTACAACGACAAATGATTTTGATGTAAAAGTGACTCTAGAACCATTCCCAGGATTTAAGATTCAGGTGAATGGAAAACGCTATGCTGCACAATCGTCCTCAATTATCTATTCGTATGAGCAATTGCAGGAGAATATGACTGGATCGTTCAATATCACACAAGTAGCTATAGGAACTGCGTTCCATAAAATAGGTTCGGCTGATGACAACTTTGCTTCTGCTACGTTTGATCAGTTCCTTGTCAATAGAGACCTATTAACAACAAGGGTACAAGATCAGTATGAGGGTATGACGTATCCAATGATAGGTTTTATACCTGTTGAGCTACGTGGAAAGAAGTATGATCGCAAATATGGTGTGGTAGGTACTAATTCTGCGGATGTGTTGGTACCCGCATTCTTAGCAGCATACACTGGTCGTGACGCGAAATCTGTGAATCTTAATCCATTCTTAGGCCTGTTGCAGGTATTGCCTAACTGGTCCGTGACTTTTGATGGTTTGGGTCGCTTGCCATGGATGCGCGATCATTTCAAATCGGTGAATTTGACACATGCTTATACGTGTAAGTATGCGATTGGTAGTTATTCGAGTTATTCTACTTGGGCTCCTGCTACGACATTGGATAACAAGCAGATAGGCTTCGTGCGTGATGTGGAGACGGAGAATCCAATACCATCTTCGGCGTACGACATCTCGTCTGTGACCTTATCTGAGAATTTCTCGCCACTGATAGGTGTGAACATGACAATGAAGAACTCTTTGTTTGCGAAAGTGGAATATCGCAAACAACGTAATATCTCGTTGAATGTGAACTCTGTACAGATTACTGAAGGCCATACAGATGAGTTTGTGATAGGTGCGGGTTATACAATTAAAGATTTAAGTTTTATTGCAAAGTCAGGAGGATCGCAGAAGAAGGTAAGTAATGACTTGAAGATCAATGTAGATGTTAGTTATAAAGATATCAAAACCCTATTGCGCAAGGTAGAGGAGAATATTACCCAAGCTAGTTCGGGAAATAAGGTGTTTGGCATCAAGGTGAGCGCAGATTATGTGTTGTCGCAAAAAATCAATTTGCAACTATTTTACGATCATCAAGGTACCACTCCGCTTATATCATCTTCTTATCCTGTGAAAGCGGATAATGTGGGTATCAATATAAAACTTATGCTTACTCGTTAATCTCGATGTTCAAAGTTGGCATCATTGGTCCTGAATCTACAGGTAAGAGCACACTGTCGGAATATCTAGCAAACCGTTATGGTGGTTTGTTGGTGCCAGAGTACGCGCGCGTTTATTTAGAGGAACGTGCGCGAGAGCGCGGGAGCGCGTACGCGTACACGCGAGAAGATGTGTTACGGATCGCAGAATATCAGGTAGAGCAACTCCGCCAACTTTTAGCGGAAGATAAGCAGATGATAAGCGGAGGATGCGTATTCTTTGATACCGAGTTGATTATTACTAAAGTTTGGATGCTGCATAAGTATGGAGAATGTCCTGCGTTTGTGGAAGAGGCATTGCGGCAATATCCGATGGATGTGTATCTGCTTTGTTATCCTGATTTAGAGTGGGAACCTGATCCTGTACGCGAAAATCCAAATATACGCGAATATCTGTTTAATTGGTACGAAAAAGAAATACAGGCGTTGGATATTCCGTATTATATTGTTCGTCACGTATGATGAAATTTATATGTTTTACGTAATAAATAGCATTGTTTTGCTCATTTGAAGATACAAAAATAGAGAAAATGGGATTATTTTGCACTTTTTTGTGGAAAAATTTGGTCATGTCAAAAAAAAGCAGTACCTTTGCACTCGCTTTTGAGAAGAAGCAATGGTCCGTTAGCTCAACTGAATAGAGTACCACACTACGGATGTGGGGGTTGCAGGTTTGAATCCTGCACGGATCACAAAAAAAGACCGCAAATACTTGCGGTCTTTTTTTGTTGTCTTTTGGAAGTTATTACGAATTTAGTCTTTGAAATGAGTGTTACTTTAATTTCTTTGAAATTAAGGTTGGAGTGTGGCTAATCTACATTTGGTATTTCAAGGGAATATAAGTGATAAGTATCATTGAAGATGACTATCGGATGGTCAAAATGGAATCCAAGATTTGTGTATAGCCTTTTTGCTGGGTTATTTGGTTCTACTGCCAATGTTACACGGGGTATACTCAACTGTTGAGCGCGTTGAATAGCATGGCGAATAAGTTGAGAACCAATGCCTTTACCTTGATAATTTGGAGATACAGAAAGACTGTCAATATAAAATTCACCGGATTGAGCTTCGTCCTCCATCTTTTCCCAATCTGAGCCAAAAACCAAATCGAAAATGTTTTTGAGTTGTGGGTACATGTTGTTGCGTTGTTGGCGATAATGACGCCCATCTACAGCAATCATCATGCCAGCATTGCAGCCATCGTATTCAGCAATAATCGTATTGGTGTAACTATAATGCGTATCTGGTTGCTCGCAGACATTGGTAAGGATTTTTAGCCATTCTTGTTTGTGAGGCGAATGCTCAGGGATAAGAAAAGCGGCATAAATGCCCTCGGCAATGAAGGTGGCATCAGTTGTGGAGGCAGGACGAAGTGTGATCATGTGTTGATGAAACCTATTCGTTTGGTCGAAGAATGTAGAGCGATTCGAGATTTCGACCTTTCTCATCAAAATCCAATCCATATCCTAAAACGAATTTGGTAGGAATGGATTTTCCGATATATTTAGGAGTCGCATCTGGGTATCGCAAAGAGTCGGGTTTGAATAAGAAAGAAGTAATCTCAACGGAACGTGCACCTTCCTCCTTGAGATATTGGATAAATCCATGCATGGTGAGTCCAGTATCTACAATATCCTCAATGATAATCACATCGCGATCTTTCACAGATGTTTGTAATGGAATGAGCATATTGACTTTCCCCGTAGTGGCAGTACCCTCGTATGATTTGAGGCGAACAAAAGTGACTTCAGCAGGTAGTGTGATTAACCTGAAGAGATCGGAAGCATAAATGAAAGCTCCGTTCAAGACACAAATGAATAGCGGTTCGCACCCTGCATAATCAGTGTTGATACGTTCTGCGACCTTGGCGACCAAAGTGGCAATTTCTTCTTTGGATAAATACTCATCAAAGATGAGATTATTAACAGTTACGCTCTGCATGAGGTATAAAGTAGATTAAAAATACAAATATGATTGAAAATAAAGTACAAAAATACTGCTTTTTATGTATATATGCAAGTAAAAATATATTTTACATAGAAAAATATATCAGAAAATAGATTTGTATTTGCATAATTGAAAAAAAAGCAGTACCTTTGTAGGCGATAAATTATGCGAAGTTAGATAAATTACGCAAACTTAAAAAATACAATAATATGAAAAACGAAGAATTAGAAAAAGTATTGGCCGTTGCCGAGCAATGGACCAAAGAACCATTTGATGCAGCAACCCGCACAGCTGTAAAAGCAATGATGGAGGCAGAAGACAAAACCGAGTTGATAGATAGTTTCTATCGTACATTGGAGTTTGGTACAGGTGGCCTTCGTGGTACAATGGGCCCAGGTACCAACCGCGTGAATCAATATGTGGTGGCACAGGCTACTCAAGGCTATGCTAACTATCTGCTTAAAGTACAAAAGGAAGGTGGATTCACTACATTGAAAGGTGATGTGGTGAGCGTTGTTGTAGGTCATGACTGTCGCAATAATGGCCGTTTGTACGCAGAAACAGTGGCAAAAGTGTTTGCTGCAAATGGCATTAAAGTATATTTGTTTGAGAGTTTGCGTCCTACTCCAGAGGTTAGCTTTGCTATTCGTCACCTCTCTGCACAAGGTGGTGTGAACGTAACAGCTAGCCACAATCCAAAAGAGTATAACGGCTACAAAGCATACTGGGAGGACGGCAGTCAAGTGCTTCAACCACATGATCAAGGTATCATTGATGAGGTGAATAAAGTTACTATGGATGATGTCAAAATGACAGGTAATGAGCACCTTATTGAGATTATCGGCGGTGAGATGGATTATGATTATATGCAAGCAGTAAAGACCGTGATGATTGATCAAGAGACAATCCTCCGTCAGAAAGATTTGAATATCGTCTATACTCCATTGCATGGTGCAGGTCGTCAGATTATCCCAATGTGCCTCCGCTCTTGGGGCTTCGAGAATATCCACGTTGTACCAGAGCAAATGGTAATCGATGGTGATTTCCCAACAGTACAAAGTCCAAACCCAGAAAATGCGGAGGCAATGACAATGGGTATGAACTTGGGTACACGCCTCAATGCAGATCTTGTGATTGCTAGTGACCCTGATGCAGATCGTCTTGCTATTGTTTGCCGTAATGACAAGGGTGAATGGACTATCATCAATGGTAACCAAACTTGTATGATGTACTGCTACTACATCATCAACAATATGAAGAAACTTGGTAAACTTCGCCCAGAACATTTCTTGGTGAAGACAATCGTTACCAGCGAGTTGATTCGTAAGATTGCTGATGCTCAAGGTGTGACTTTGACTGATGAATATACTGGCTTCAAGTGGATTGCCAACCGTATCCGCGAGTGGGAAGGCACACGCAAATACATCGGTGGCGGCGAAGAGAGCTTCGGTTTCTTGCCATACGACGCAGTGCGCGATAAATGTTCTCCTTCGGCTATCTGCCTCATCTGCGAGATTGCTGCTTATGCCAAGGACAACGGCATGACCCTCTACGACTATCTCCTTAATATATATATGGAGTACGGCTTCCAACGCGAGACTACTATCAATGTGGTTCGCCCTGGTAAGTCTGGCGCAGAGGAAATCCAAGCCATGATGGTGAACTTCCGCCAAAACCCTCCTGTGGAGATTGCAGGCGAGAAGGTAGTGAAAATCAAGGACTTCAAGACCCTCGTTCAACGCGAACTCGTGAATGGCGAATGGGTAGAAACACCTATCGTGATGGCACTCAACGCGACTAGCAACGTGCTCCAATACTTCACCGAAGGTGGCTTAAAGATCTCTGTTCGACCAAGTGGTACCGAGCCAAAGATCAAGTTCTACTTCGAGATTCCTGCTGTCATGGCTACCCCAGCAGACTACGACAAAGCTACTGCCGAAGCAGAAGCCAAAGTGCCTGCTATCAAAGCCAGCATGGGTATTTAAGAAATAATAATAATTTTATTTGAGCACCCCAACAATTGGGGTGCTCATTATTTATAAATGTAAAATGTTCGTGAAAAAGATTTTACTCGGTTTAATGATGCTGACAACCGCAGCAACAATGAGTGCGCAACTTGCATTGCGGCAGGAACACTACTTTGATGGAAGAATGAGTTTGTGTAATAAATTATATGTTGTTGGTTTGGATGATATGTATTTAATTCGAGGAAATGATAGTTTGTTTCATATTTACGATTCGGATTATTCTTTAGTTCATACTTTCCCACAAGAACCGCAAATTGTCGCTAAAAATGTCTTTACTGAGGATGGAAAGATATGCGTTGTAAATGTTACAAATGAGAATGACTGGTGGAATACGTATAGAATAGAGATACTCAAGGAAGATGGAGAATTCATTCAAAGGTGGGGATTCGAAAACCAATGTCCGATGGTAAGTCTTATAAAAATAGCGGATACATATAAGTTTGTTATAGAACTGCCTCATGAAACTTACATCTACTCCTGTCCGGGCAATGGGGAAACTACAACAAGTGTGGAAAATGTACCAGCAAAAGTGAAACACAATGCCTATCCAAATCCTGCAACTGACTTAGTGATATTGCCTTACGAGGCGAATGGCGCAACATCTATGAAGATTTACGACATGCAAGGCAAGTTGGTAGAGCGTAAGTTCTTGGATAAGAACAAACAAGAATTGCAACTCAATGTAAAAGACTACCCAAGCGGTATGTACTTCTTTGAAGTAAACGGTGAAAGCAATTCCTTTGTCGTTGAGTAACCAACAAATATTATCAACCATAACAAAAAAATCGTTCTCTTAATAAGGGAACGATTTTTTTTGTGGGAAGAGCGGAAAGAGAGGAAAACGCTGATTGATTGTATATTGAAGGTAGGGTCAAGGCATGGTAAAAACGTGGTAAAGATACGGTGAGATCCCAATGAGGTTCCAATGAGATTCCAATGAGGTTCCGATGAGATTCCGATGAGATTCCGATGAAGTTCCGATGAAGACAAGTGGCAAGCAGGTGGCAAAGGAGGGGCAAAACGCAGGGAATTGCGTATTGCGAATGGAGAATTTTGAATTATGAATTAAGAAAATGCAAAGGAGTTATAACTCAATGTGGTGAGCAGAGATGGGCTCGGAGAGGAAAAGTGATGCGGATTCTGCGAATTTGGTGGCGGATTCTGTGGTGAGATAGGTGACCCCTTCCGACCTCCCCTTCGAAGGAGAGTAGATGCGTTTGACAATCTCAGGATGGCGGAGCAAATAATCTGCTAAACTATGAGCAACAATCTCGCCTTGCGAGATAATTTTGAATTTTGAATTTTGAATTAAGGATGTAGTGTGCTCGTATTTTTTAAGAAACGCCTCAATCTTTCCTTGAATAAGTGGATAGTGGGTGCAGCCCAAAATAATGGTGTCAATCAGCGGATCGCGAGTGAGCAATTCGGTTAAGTACTTCTCTACGAAATAGTTGGCTCCATCGCCAAGGTGTTCGCCCGACTCAATCAAAGGTACCCACATGGGACATGCTTGTTGGGTGATGATGAGGGTGGGGTCTTGCTTAAGAAGTTCGATGACATAACTTTCAGAAGCAACTGTTCCTGGTGTGGCGAGTACGCCAATATGTTTGGTTTGGGTTTGTTGTGGGATGACTTCAACGGTAGGTCGGATAACTCCCAAGACACGGAGCTGGTCGGGGTCAATATCGCGCTGCTGGATGGTGCGTAATGCCTTGGCACTAGCGGTGTTGCAGGCTAGAATGATCAGGTTGCATCCCTGCTGATGAAGGTATTTGACAGCTTGGAGAGTGTATTCGTAAATGACATCAAATGAGCGAGTTCCGTAAGGTGCACGCGCATTGTCACCTAAGTACAAATAGTCATACTCGGGTAACACTTGACGAATCTGGTTGAGAATGGTCAGTCCGCCATATCCGCTGTCGAAAATACCAATCATTTTTTTTGTTTAGTGTTTAGAGTTTAGTGTTTAGAGGCATGGAATTTGGGTGCAAAGGTACAAAAAATAAATAAAATGCACAAATAATTTGCATAAATGGCATTTTTTTTGTATCTTTGCAGGCGAATATGAAAAGGTGAAAACTGAAAGGTGGAAACTGAAAAGTAATTTGAAATTATAAAAACTAAAAGAATATGAAATTTAATGTATCCAGTACTAAATTGTTTGCACAATTGCAAGCAGTGAGTCGTGTGATTGCTGCAAAAAATAGTTTGCAGATTTTGGAAGCCGTATTGTTTGACCTTGAAGGCGATGTGTTGACCTTGACCGCTTCGGATAGTGAAACAACCATTCGTACCTCTTTGACCGTAGAGGATGCTCAAGGCGCAGGTAAAGTGGCAGTAGGTGGCAAGTTGCTGTTGGAGACTTTGAAGGAGTTCCCAGAGCAACCATTGACCTTCCAAATTGATGATCAAAACTTCGGTTTGAATATTACAAGTGCAAACGGTACTTATAGTTTCGTTGGTGCGAACGGCTTGGAATACCCAGAGATGCCAGTAGAGGATGGCGAAAATGCGTTCTCTATCCCAGCAAATGTGTTGTTGGATGCAATCAACAAAACAATCTTCTGTACAGCAGATGATGAGTTGCGCCCAGTGATGAATGGTATTTACTTTGACTTGAGCGAGGAGAAAATTTCGTTGGTAGCAACAGATGCTCATCGTTTGGTGCGCTATATCAATCATGGCGTGAAAGGTACACATGCCGTAAGCTTCATCTTGCCAAAGAAACCAGCTCAATTGCTCAAGCAAGTGCTTCAAAAAGAGGCAGAAGAGGTGAAGGTGACTTTCGGTCAGAAGAATGCGAAGTTTGAGTTTGGCACAACTGTGATTGTTTGCCGTCAAATCGAAGGTCGCTTCCCTAACTACAATGCGGTAATCCCACAAAATAATACCAATAAAGTTGTGGTTGATCGTCAGACAATCGTGAATGCCTGCAAACGTGTGGCTGTGTTTGCTAATACAGGTACTAGTTTGTTGAAGTTGGCGTTGAGCGAGAACCAAATCAAAATCTCAGCACAAGATATTGATTTCTCGACTTCAGCAGAGGAAATCATCCCATGCGATTATAATGGCATGCCAATGGCAATCGGCTTTAAGGCACCATTCTTGATTGAGATTTTGTCGAATGTGACCTCGCAAGATGTTTTGCTCCAATTGGCAGATCCTGCTCGCGCAGGTTTGATTCTTCCAGCAGATAATGAGGAAGGTCAAGATTTGCTGATACTATTGATGCCAATGCTCTTGAACGACTAATTTTGTGTTTCTTTGGGCATATTGCAGGTTGTTTTCGGTCACAATGTTCTGCATTGCTCCCTCTGTTCGTCCAGCAATCTGCTCAAAACAAACTACAAAATGTGTGTGATTAAATTATGAAATTGAAATTGACTCGCCCGTTGGTGTTCTTCGACTTGGAAACCACGGGATTGAATATCGCATCCGACAGGATCGTAGAGTTGAGTTATTATAAGGTCTTTCCCAACGGCTCTTCGGAGGGAAAGACCTTCCGCGTTAAACCTGTGCAGATGATGCTTGGGCAAGAGGTGCAGTTGCATATCTCGGAGGAAGCGAGTGCTGTGCATGGAATCTATGACGAGGATCTGGTGGATTGCCCTACGTTCAAGGAGATAGCTTCGGAGGTGGCGCAAGTCTTGGAAGATGCTGATTTGGCGGGATATAACTCCAATCACTTTGATTTGCCCTTGCTGGCGGAGGAGATGATGCGTGCAGGCGTGAATATCGACTTGAAAGCGAAACGCATGGTGGATGTGTTTACCATTTTTCAGCGTCAAGAGCCACGTAATCTGGTGGCAGCTTATAAGTTTTATTGCGGTAAAGATTTAACAAATGCTCACTCGGCAGATGCTGATACTATGGCAACTTATGAGGTGCTGATGGCGCAGTTGGAGAAATATGATATTCCAACAGATGTGGATGGTTTGTCGGAGTTTACGGCAGGAAATACGCGTTTTGCGGACTTCGCAGGACGTATTGCGTATGATGCACAAGGTGTGGAGATCTTTAATTTTGGCAAATATAAGGGTCAGCGCGTAGTGGACGTTTTCCGTCGTGATTTGGGGTATTATGGGTGGATTCAACAAGGTGATTTTCCTCAATATACCAAGAATGTATTTACTCGTATCTATTTGAGTCTGAGGAAGTGACGGGTAAATTGACTATATTGGGTTGTGGCAGTGCGATGCCCACATTTCAGAATTCGCCTACAGGGCAAATTGTGGAGTTGTGCGACAAGTCGTTTTTGGTGGATTGCGGCGAAGGTACGCAGTTGAAAATGCGGCAGTTGGGCGTGAAAACAGCGCGGTTATACACCGTGCTGATTTCGCATTTGCACGGCGATCATTGTTTTGGCTTGATAGGATTGATTTCGACGTTGGGTATGATGGGGAGGACTCAACCATTGCATATCTATGCACATGGCGATTTGGAGAAATTGCTTCGTCCGTGGTTGGATTATCATTGTCAAGATATGTCGTATGAGGTTGTGTTTCACACGATTAACCCTCGTAAGCGTGAGGTGATATTTGAGGATAGAACATTGACGATTGAGACGATTCCATTGAAGCACAAGGTGCCAACATGTGGCTTCTTGTTTACAGAACATCATCGTGATATGGAGCCTCGTAAACGCTATGCGTATTGTTCGGACACGGCGTATCGCGAGCAGATTGTGGAGCAGATTGCAGGTGTGGAGGTGTTGTTTCATGAGTCAACTTACACTGAAAAAGACGCAGATAAGTGCAAGAAACATACCCATTCAACAGCCAAACAGGCTGCACAAATCGCGAAATTGGCAGGGGTAGGGAAGTTGGTGATAGGGCATTATAGTGCTCGTGAGGATGACCATACTGTGTTTTTGAACGAGGCGCAAGAGGTTTTTGCGAATACAGTGTTGGCAGAAGAGTGTAAAACGATAGAGTTGTAAATGAAAGTATCTACGCAATATGTGTGTTCGAGCTGCGGTGCTAAAGCACCTCAGATGATTGGGCGTTGTCCTGTGTGTGGCGAATGGGGAACGTATGAGGAAGAAGTGAGTGCCGCGTCTTCGAAAAAAGGAGGTGTCGGGCTTCGCCGTGGTGCCAAAGCCCAACGTTTGCATGAGGTTGAAGCCAAAGAGGAGATGCGATTGGATATGCATTCTTCGGAGCTGAATCGAGTGTTAGGTGGTGGCTTGGTGCCTGGTAGTCTGGTGCTTTTAGGAGGGGAACCTGGTATCGGAAAATCGACTTTGGCTCTGCAGGTTTTGCTAAAGATGGGCGATAAGAAAACACTATATGCAAGTGGTGAGGAAAGTGCAAAACAACTGAAATTGAGGGCAGAACGATTGGCTGGTGATGCATCGAATTTGTATATTTTAGCCGATACCTCCTTGGAACGCATATTGGATAGTGTGACGGATATTCAGCCTGAAATTGTAGTGGTGGATAGTATACAAACCATTGGTACAGAGTCGATTGATGCGAGTATAGGTAGCTTGAGTCAAGTGCGTGAGTGTGCAGCTCGAATCTTGCAATATGCTAAAGAGAAGAATGTGCCATTTATTATTGTTGGGCATATTAATAAGGAAGGCTCTTTGGCTGGCCCCAAAGTGTTGGAGCATATCGTTGATACCGTTTTGCAATTTGAAGGCGATCAGCACTATGTGTACCGCATTTTGCGTGCGCAGAAAAATCGTTTTGGAAGTACAAGCGAGTTGGGTATTTTCCAAATGCAGCAGGATGGTTTGCGCGAGGTTTCTAATCCTAGCGAATTGCTGTTGTCAAACAATCGAGAAGGACTATCTGGCATTGCAATTGCTGCTGCAGTTGAAGGTGTGCGCCCGTTGTTGATAGAGGTGCAGGCATTGGTGGCAAGTGCAGCGTATGGAACACCACAACGTAGTAGCACGGGATTTGATTCGCGTCGTCTGAGTATGCTTTTGGCAGTTTTGGAAAAGCGTGTTGGTTTCAAATTGCTGCAGAAAGATGTGTTTGTGAATATTGCAGGTGGTCTGCGCGTAAATGATCCTGCAATTGATTTGGCAGTGTTGGCAGCGGTGCTTTCATCGAATATGGATATTGAATTAGATGAAAAAATATGCATAACAGGTGAGGTTGGATTGGCCGGAGAGATTCGACCAGTAAATCGTATTGATCAGCGAATTAGAGAGGCGGAAAAGCTTGGTTTTGAGGTGGTTATGATACCTATGGGGCAAGATTATAATAAGCATAATTTGAAGATAAAAGTGGTGGAGGTTAGCCGTGTGTTGGATGCCTTTAAAATTTTATTCAAAAAATAATTTGCGTATATCAAAAAAAAGTAGTACCTTTGCAGGTCAATTCTTAATTTTGTGTTAAAAATAATTAATGAAAAAAAATAGAAAAATATTATGAGAAATTGTAATTGTCTTATTGTTCTGTTGGCCGTTTTGTTCTCATTGCCATCTTTTTCGCAGTCAACGAATAGTAAAGGAATTGAGAAATTTGAAATGAGTATTCAAATTGGTGCTGGTTTCTCTTGGGGTAACAAAGCGCCAGTTGAGGGTGTGTTACGTGAGCCAGATTTTGCATGGGCTTCAGGAGTAAGTGGATTCCCTGCCTTTGAAGCATACGGTGCTGTGTTGAGATATAGTATTGATGAGCATTGGACAGTTCAAGCTCAAGGTATGCGTCAACGTCTTCGTTTTAGTGAGACATTGGGAGAAGAGAATTTCTTCTATTATAATGCTATGTGGCACCTAGATGCTATGGCAGAATATAACCTTATCAAGTATGCCTTTGTGTCTAATAAACAACGAAAAGTGTATGAATTGGTACCATTTATTTCGTTTGGTGCTGGTGCTTCGATGTATAACAAGAATGCCACTTTTGGTTTTGGTACTGGCTATGGCTATCGTTCTGCTGAAGGCGTAGTAGATACACAAGCACAGAGACTGATGGCTTTCAATGGTGATTTTAAGGGACATAAGTATCCTGCTGTTGATCCTAAGAATATGGGTGCTGCAATGTATATTCCATTTGCGGTTGGTGCAAAGTTGCGCATGACGGCTAACTGGCAATTGAAATTGGCATGTCAATACAATTTCTATCTGTTTGGTAGCAATGGTAAAGTGGATGTGTATGGTGCTACAAAATATCCAGATCCAAACAAAGTATATGCTATCGAAAATGGCTATATTAGCAAAACCGACACAAAACACTATTATGTGTCTCAGGCGGATTTAACTATGGATCGCGTTAAATATGATGATATTCCCGCTTATAAGGCTGGTGGCTTTGGTAAGAACCACAACTTGATGTTGACCTTGGGTATTATCTTTAACTTCAATCCTGAGTATAAGGATATGATTCTTGAATAATAGTGCGTATTGCAACTAAGTATTATATTGTCTTTTTCGCAGTCTTAATGATGGCTTTATATCCTTCGTTAAGACTGCGGGCCGATAATTCGGTATATCATCTTGATATAGGTGTGCAAGCAGGCTTGGGGTATTATGTTGGTGATGCTACACCTCATATCTTCCAAGATGTAAAGGAAGTGCTGGGTGCACAATTTCGCTACAAAGTTGATCAGCGTTGGTCTGTTCAGATGAAGGGACAATGGCAACGAATTATGTATTCTGTTTCGGATGTGGAATATCATAATCCAATGTGGAATCTAGATGCGACGGCAGAATTCAACTTTTTTCGTTTTGGTATGCACCCATACGATCAACGTGTGAAGTCTATAACACCATTTTTGTTTGTAGGTGTTGGAACTACAGTTTATCAAGAACATGCTTTGAAGGCGACGCAACCAATTGAAATACAGGGGAAATATAATTTGAATTTATATATACCATTGGGAATAGGTGTGAAGTGGATGTTTGCAGAGCGTTGGCAGTTGCAAGCAGTTTGGCAACATCAAATCTATGTGCAGAATGGTGATGGGTTAGAGGGCCTGCCTCAATTAAATAACTCACATAATTTGAATGGAATCAACATAATGAACAATGACTTGGTATCTTCTTTAACTATAGGAGTTGTCTTTGAGTTTTGGAAAAAAGGGGATATATGTGTGCATTGTGAAGATTAAAAACGGGCATGAATTATAAAGAGCAAATACAAATAGATCGTATACCTCGCCATGTGGCAATTATCATGGATGGTAATGGTCGATGGGCTAAGCGTCAAGGGATGGCTCGTATGTTTGGTCATCGCCAAGGGGTGGAGACGGTTCATCGCATCACGGAAGTGGCTGCTGAGTTGGGTATTGCCTATTTGACACTTTATGCCTTTTCTACAGAAAATTGGAATCGCCCAAAGGAGGAGGTGGATGCATTGATGTCATTGTTGGTTGACACGATAGCGAAAGAGACTCCTACTTTGATGAAAAATAATATTCAATTACTTACGATTGGAGATTTGGGACGATTGCCTGAAAATGCACAAAAGAAATTCCGTGCATGTATGGCAGAAACGAGTGGCAATACGGGGCTTCGATTGGTGATTGCATTGAGTTATAGTTCTCGTTGGGAGATTATTCAAGCAGTACGAAATATTGCGCATGATGTTCAGCAAGGCAAAATTCTGGTAGAAGATATTAACGAAGAAGTTATTTCTGCTAGTATGACAACTTCTCAAATGCCTGATCCTGACTTGCTTATTCGTACAAGTGGCGAGTTGCGTATTAGTAATTTCTTGTTGTGGCAATTGGCGTATACTGAGTTGTACTTTACCGATTGTCTGTGGCCAGAGTTTACGGAGGAGGAGTTTTATCGTGCTATTATAGATTATCAACATAGAGAAAGAAGATTTGGAAAAACCAGTGAACAAGTTCGTTAATATATTATTGGGTTTATTGCTTGCATCGCCTATTTTGGCGCAAGTAGATAGTGTGGCTATAGATACTCCTGTAGTTGTGGAGGAAGTTGTTGTTCCTACTATTGAGTATACAATGCAGCCGAAAATATATGAGATTGCTGAGATAACAGTCACAGGAGCTGATAGTTACGAAGATTTTGTGCTGATTGGATTCTCGGGCTTGGCGGTTGGTGATAAGATCGAAATTCCTGGCGATCAGATAACTAAGTCTTTGAAGCGTTTTTGGAAACAAGGACTCTTCTCGGATGTTAAGTTTAAAGCAAAGAAAATAGAAGGTGATAAAATATGGCTTGAGATTGCCCTTAAACAACGTCCACGTATATCTGAGTTTGTGTATAATGGATTGAAGAAAAGTGAGATAGAAGATGTGGAGGTAAAGATTGGGATTCAGAAGGGTGGACAGATGACGCCAGATCTTAAAGATCGTGCTAAAAAAATCATTACCAAGTATTTAGAGGACAAAGGATTCCGTGGTACAGAAGTAAAGGTGCTTCAGATTGATGATGTGGATCATCCTGGGTACGTAAAAGTGGCTGTAAATGTGGATCGCAAGACCAAAACACGTGTAGGAAATATCTATGTCATCGGTAATGAGGCTCTTACTGCAAACCAAATTAACTTCGCGATGAAGAAGACCAATGATAATAATATCATCAACTTCTTCCGTCCTAAAAAGTTTGTTGCTTCAGAATTTGAGAATGACAAAAAGTTAGTCATTGAGAAATACAACGAGATCGGTTATCGCGATGCGATGATTGTGTCGGATAGTATTGTGCAGTCACCTGATGACTCTACGCGTGTGGATGTTTATCTGACTTTAGATGAGGGTGGTAAGTATGTTTTTGGTGATATTGATTGGGTTGGTAATACAGTTTATCCTTACGAATATCTAAATGCGGTTTTGGGTATTAAGAAGGGTGATACATATAACCTCAAAGAGTTGAATAAACGTCTGAATGAGGATGACGATGCTGTTTCTAAGTTGTATACAGATCAGGGTTATTTGTTTTTCAATGTGGACCCTGTAGAGGTGCGTATCAAGGATGACTCGATTGACTTTGAGATGCGTATGTACGAGGGACAACCTGCAACGATCAACCAAGTTAATATAGTAGGTAACACGCGCGTGTATGAGCACGTAGTCCGTCGTGAGCTCTATACTAAGCCAGGTCAGTTGTATAGTCAATCAGATATCATGCGTTCACTTCGTGAGTTAGCGCAGATGGGACACTTCGACCAAGAAAAATTGGTGCCAGATATCCAACCTAATCCCGAAGATGGAACTGTGGATGTTACTTATCAATTGGAAACAAAATCTAGTGATCAGATCGAGTTCTCTCTTGGTTGGGGTGCAACGGGTCTAATTGGTACTTTGGGTTTGAAGTTTACTAACTTTGCTATTCAAAACCTCTTTAATCCAGAGAGCTATCGCATTGTGCCTCAAGGTGAAGGCCAAACCTTCAGCATCAATGCGCGCACCAATGGTGTGTACTATACTTCGGCTTCGGTGAGTTTCCTTGAGCCATGGTTGGGAGGCAAGCGTCCTAACTCGCTGAGTGCTAATATCTTCTTTGCTTCCCAAACGGGTTATTCCGACCGCTATTATCAGGCGTACCAAAACCTCTATAATACTTACTACAACTATTATTCCTACGCGGGCAATTCCAATTATCTGCAACAATTGCAGGAGTCGGAGGCCGATCCTGACAAGTATTTGCGTACGTTTGGTGTAAGTTTGGGTTATGGTAAACGTCTTAGTTGGCCTGATGATTATTTCTCATTCTATGGAGAGTTGAGTTATCAGATGTACATGATGAAGGATTGGCCATACATGATCCTAACGGATGGTATTAGTCATAACTTCGCTCTTAATCTCCAACTTTCTCGTTCGAGCATTGATAACCCTATTTATACACGCCGTGGCTCGCAATTCACTTTGGGCTTGAAGATTACTCCACCTTACTCAGTGATTAAGGGAACTACAGATGCGCAATATGCGCAAATGACCACGTCAGAGAAGTACAATCTCTTGGAGTATCACAAGTGGAAATTCACGGGTAAGGTGTTCACTCCGCTCTCTGCTGACTCTAAACTTGTTTTGATGGCGCGTGCAGAGTTTGGATATTTAGGTCATTAC
The DNA here is from genome assembly GCA_045124995.1 of Paludibacteraceae bacterium. Lineage (GTDB taxonomy): Bacteria > Bacteroidota > Bacteroidia > Bacteroidales > Paludibacteraceae > Colicola. Next base: position 112,084 of record JBGVMY010000002.1, read on the forward strand.
AATAAGAATGCGAAATCACCATTTGAGAGTTTCTACATGGGTGGTGATGGTATGTCTAGCTACTCAAGTTATTCTACCGAGTACGTAGCTATGCGTGGTTACCAATCTGGTTCGTTGACTCCATACGATGCTGCTACTGGCCGCAATATGGGTTATGTGTTCAACAAGTTCACGATGGAGTTGCGTTATCCAATCGCATTGGAGCAAAATGCTACAATCTGGGCTCTAGCTTTCGTTGAAGCGGGTAACTGTTTTGCGGATATTCGAGATTATAACCCATTCAATCTCAAGCGTTCGGCAGGTGTGGGTGTGCGTCTCTTCTTGCCTATGTTTGGACTTATGGGTATTGACTGGGGTTGGGGATTCGATCCTATCAACGGTTCTACTCAATATGGTGGATCACAATTCCACTTTGTGCTTGGACAAGAATTATAATATATATAAGGTGTAATATGAAACGATATATCTTAATTACTTTAACAGTCTTTGCGGGATGGTTGATCAACATGCCTGCTACTGCGCAGAAATTTGCGGTTGCATACATTGATATGCAGTATATATTGAAGAATCTTCCTCAGTATGAAACTGCTAATGAGCAACTTACTATGATATCTAAACGTTGGCAGACGGAGATTGAAACTGCCAACCAAGAGGTACAACTATTGGTGAGTAACTACCAAACTGAGCAAATCTTCCTCTCTGCGGATATGAAGCAAAAGCGCGAAGATGAGATTCTTGAAAAAGAGCAACAGGTGCTTGAACTCAAACGTAAGTATTTTGGCGAGGAAGGTGAGTGGTATAAAAAGCGTGAGGCATTGCTCAAACCAATTCAAGATGAGATTTATACTGCTATTCAAGACATCGCAGCGGAAAAGCGATTCGACATTGTCAAGGATCGTTCGGCTGATCCTAGTTTGATTTACATGTCTAGCAAATTGGATATTTCTGATCAAGTGTTGGAGAAATTAGGAGCAAAATAACCATCGGCACCACACAATAACCACACAATTTGTATACCCTTGGTATACCTTTAGTATAGAATTAATAACATTAAAAAACATAAAAAGATGAAGAAAATTATTCTTATGCTGGCTATGGTATTGCCTATGCTGGCAAGCGCACAAAAACTCGGACACATCAATTCACAAGAGCTCTTGGCTTCTATGCCAGAGTTGAAGGACGTACAAGCAAAGTTGGACACTTTGGCTGGTCAATACGAGGCTCAATTTGCTAACATGCAAGAGGAGTTCAACAAGAAGGTGGCTGCCTTCCAAAAGGATCAAGCTACAATGACTGCTGGTGTACGTGATTTCCGTCAACAAGAGATCGCTGAGATGGAGCAACGCATCTATCTTTTCCGTCAAACTGCTCAAGAGGATATTCAAGCTAAGCAACAGGAGTTCCTTATGCCTATCCAACAAAAGATGATGGATGCTGTGAAGAAAGTGGCTGAGGCACAAGGTTGTGCTTATGTGTTGGAGGCTATGACTTTGCACTATGTTTCTCCATCTGCTCTTGATCTTATGCCATTGGTTAAGAAAGAGTTGGGTATCCAATAATGGCTGACGGCTATCTCGAATCTCACTATGCTGAATACGAACAACGTAAAGCAGCATGGCTCAAAAAAAAGAAAAAAATAAAGCCTCGTCCTCTGATCGAAAAACCAGAGGACGAAGCGTTGTAAATACTCATAATTCATAATTCAAAATTCTTAATTATGACAAAAGCATTGCAAACTACTCTCCGCGACTCAGCGTTTGCGCGTTGGACGGTCCTCGTGCTTGTGGCATCGATGATGTTCTTTGCCTACATGTTTGTGGACATCCTTTCTCCTTTGGCATCTGTCTTGAATGACACCCTTGGTTGGGATCAAGGCGTCTTCGGCACCTACGCTTCTGCGGAATATATCCTTTGTGTCTTCGGTTTCCTCATTTTCGCGGGAATCATTTTGGATAAGATGGGCGTTCGCTTCACGGGCTTGCTTTCTGCGGGCTTGATGGTGTTGGGTGCGTCTATCAAGTATATTGGTATCTCCGACTGGTTTGATGCCAACAATATCGTATGGCTCAACTCTTGGTGGACGGCTATGCCAGGCTCTGCTAAGATGGCGGCTTTCGGTTTTATGATCTTCGGTTGTGGCTGCGAGATGGCAGGTACCACCGTTAGTAAGATCCTCGCTAAGTGGTTCAAAGGCAAGGAGATGGCTCTCGCTATGGGTCTTGAGATGGCTATCGCTCGTATTGGTGTGTTCGCTGCTATGGCATTCTCACCTGCCATCAGCCAACACTTCGCTGTCAATGGCAATCCATCCGTAGTGGCTTCATTGCTTTTCGCTGCGCTGTTGCTCGTGATTGGCTTGCTCAACTTCTTCGTGTTCACCATCATGGATACTAAGTTTGACAAACAACTCGTGGCTATTGGTGAGGCTACTGACATGCACGACCCAGAGGACGAGTTCCATGTATCTGACCTCGGTAAGATCTTCAGCAGCAAGATGTTCTGGATTATCGCCCTATTGTGCGTGTTGTACTATTCGGCTATTTTCCCATTCCAACGCTTTGCGACTAACTTCCTCGAGGAGACATTGATGATTAGCAATGCTGAGGCATCTGGCTTGTTCAAGTGGTTCCCAATCTTGGCAATGGTCTTGACCCCATTCCTCGGTATGTTTATCGACTATAAGGGCAAAGGTGCTTCCATGATGATGGTAGGTGCGATTATCATGGTTGTTTGCCATAGTATCTTCGCATTTGTATTGCCTGCATATCCAAGCAAAACCTTGGCTCTCTGCACTATTTTGGTGTTAGGTGTTAGCTTCTCTTTGGTGCCAGCATCTATGTGGCCATCTGTTCCAAAGATCATTGACGAGAAGATTTTGGGCTCTGCCTATTGCTTGATTTTCTGGGTACAAAACATCGGTTTGTGCTTGGTGCCAATGTTGATTGGTACGCTCCGCGTTTCTACTAACGGCTATGTCGTTCCAATGATTGTCTTCGCTTCATTTGGCGTCTTGGCATTCTTGCTCAGCCTTGCTTTGAAGGTAGAAGATAAGAAGAAGGGATATGGATTGGAGCTTCCTAATAAGAAATAAATCCTCACTATCAGTGAGTACAGACACACGCAATCTGCCTGCAGGTTGCGTGTTCTTTGCATTGCATGGCGAGCGTTTTGATGGCAATAAGTTTGCTAAACAAGCCCTCGAAAGTGGTGCTTCGTTGGCAGTAGTAACGCGGAGCGCTGTTCAGAATGGTTCAGTGGCGCAGAGCACCGTACAGAGTGGTTCAGTATTGGTGGTCGAGGATACACTACTGGCTTTGCAAGACTTGGCGCGCGCTTGGCGCCGCGAGTTGGGTTTGCCCATCATTGGCATCACTGGCACCAACGGAAAGACGACTACCAAAGAACTTTTAGCTACCGTTCTTTCCACCAAATACAATCTCCATTACACACAAGGTAACCTCAATAATCAGATAGGTGTGCCTCTCACCTTATTGCAAATCACGCGTGCACACGAACTCGCGATTGTGGAGATGGGAGCATCGCACCCTGGAGATATTAAGGAACTGGTGGATATTGCAGAGCCTAACTATGGACTCATTACCAATGTAGGTCGTGCCCACTTGGAGGGATTTGGCTCGTTTGAAGGTGTACAAAACACCAAACGCGAACTCTACGACTACCTCGTAGCTCACGACGGTACCATCTTCCGCAATGCTGACAATCCTTATCTTGCCTCTATGCACGACAGTGCATTGTCTTCCCTGCCTATATCCAATAGCCTACAAAGTGGGCGTCCAATAGCCGCTGATGCGGCGTCCAATAGCCGCCTAGTCGCTTACGCGACTGGCACCATGCCAAGTGGCACACATCTTGTAGGAGAGTACAATGCGGAGAATGTGTCAGCGGCTATCTGTGTGGGTGAGTATTTTGGCGTTTCACGCGAGCAAGCATTGGAGGCTATCCGCCAATATGTACCAACCAATAATCGTTCCCAGTCAATGCAAACCGCTAACAACCAACTGATTGTGGATGCGTACAATGCCAATCCAACCTCCATGCAGGCGGCTATCAATGCCTTCAAGGGCGATACGTATATCCTTGGTGCGATGCGTGAATTGGGCGAATATTCCCACTTGGAGCACCAGAATATCGTGAATATGTTGGCAGAGCGTAAAGCGGATACTGTATTCTTGGTAGGCGAGGAATATTTGCAAACTACTTCGCCATACCCTGTGTTTGAGAATGTGGAGCAACTGCATAAACACCTAGAGGAGCAACCATTGAAAGGAAAAAACATTCTCCTCAAAGGCTCACGCAGCACCCAAATGGAAAAATTATTAGACATACTATAAAACTATGACTGATACAACCAACAAAAAAGACCCTAAGCGGGTGATTTTCATTGCTTTGATTGCTGCTTTGGTAGGAGTATCTGTATTTCTCGTATGGATGAATCTCCAGCAGAAAACTGAGATGAAGGAGATGGTCGAACTCATGGAGTTTGAGAAAGAGCAGTTGGAGGACGAGTACGAGGAACTTGCTATTCAGTTCGATGGCTATCAAACACCAGATATCCACAACGACTCGTTGGTAGAACTCCTTTCGCAAGAGAAACAGCGTGTGCAAGACCTCTTGGAAGAATTGCGCATTACCAAAGTAACCAATGCCCGTCGTATTGCCGAGCTTAAAAAGGAATTGGCTACTGTGCGTGAGGTGATGGTGAGTTATGTGCACCAGATAGATTCGCTTGATCGAACCAACAAGCGCTTAGTGGCAGAGAACAAGCAAGTTAAGCAACAGTACCAAGAGGTGGCTCGCCAAGCGCAACAATTGGAACAAGAGCGTACACAGTTGGCTGAAGTTGTGTCACGTGCATCAATGTTAGAAATTAGTCACTTTGAGATGATTCCACTCAATAAACGCGATCGCAAAACAACAATCTATAACCAAATTCAGAAATTGCAGTTTGACTACACCGTTGCCCGCAATATCACCAACAAACCAGGCATGAAAACGCTCTATATGCGAATCACTCGGCCCGATGGCGAGGTGATGCAAAAGAGTGTGAATGATGTGTTTAAATTCGAGAATAGCGAGATTGCTTATTCTGTATCCAAAGAATTTGAATACGCTGGCGAAGAGATTTCTGGCTCACTTTATTGGCTTGTGGAGGAGATATTGCAAATTGGTTGGTACAATGCAGATTTCTTTGTAGATGGCGAACTCATCGGCTCTTTCCCATTCCAAATCCAGCAATAAGGTTCGTAAGAATAGGGTTATCCACCGCTTATCCACCGCTTATCCACCCGATAAAGTGTGAGGAAAATTGGCTTTGTGATTCAAAAGCACATTTTTTTTCAAAAATGTTTGCATATGTGCATTTTTTGTCGTACCTTTGCACGCTTTTTTGAAAAAGCATATAGATGTGACATCGTTTGGATCATAGCATCATGCGAGGTCATTATTGTTTAACTAATTAATTATCAACTACTACAATGTATTTGACATCTGAGAAAAAAGCAGAACTCTTTGCTAAGTATGGCAATGACGCTAAGAACACTGGTTCTGCAGAGAGCCAAATCGCTCTGTTCACTTTCCGTATCAACCACCTCACCGAGCACCTCAAGAAGAACCACAAGGACTTCGGTACTGAGCGCGCTTTGACAATGTTGGTAGGTAAGCGTCGTCGTTTGCTCGACTACTTGAAAGCAAAAGACATCGAGCGTTATCGTGCTATCATCAAAGAGTTGGGTATCCGTAAATAATCTTTACCTGCTCAACAATGCAAAAAACTGTCTAACTTGGTTAGGCAGTTTTTTTGTTAAAATGACAAAATATTTGCGTATTTCACAACTTTTTTGTACTTTTGCAGTGCAAACGTAAAACATATTATTGCCATGAAAAAGTCATTTCTCATCTTATTGGCTCTTATCGGTTCCATTTCTGGATGTATTTTTGCGCAGGGACATTACAATTTCAGTATGAAAGATTTGTCGAAATCTTATGTACGTCTGCTCTTCGCAGGAGATGCGATGCAACATTCTGTGCAGTTCAAATGGGCATGGAATCCTGATACTAAAACATATGACTATGAGCCTAATTTTCGCTATCTACATCCTTATCTGGCAGAAGCAGATATCAATGTAGTGAACTTCGAGACGACTCTTTCAGGTAAACCTTATAGTGGTTATCCTCGTTTCCGTACACCTGATGCATACTTTGAAGAATTGGTGGATGCTGGTTTCCAAGTATTTGGATTGGCGAATAATCATATTATGGATGGAGATAGTAGAGGTTTTGCACGTACACTAAAGATGTTGTCACCATATCCTAATATGGGGGCATATATGGATACAACACAACGAAGTCAGCAATATCCATTGATTTTTCATATAGATGGAATGAAGATAGCTCTTTTCACTGCTACCTATGGAACGAATCAATTGTTGCCAGTGGCTCCAAATTGGGTTAATTATATAGAAACAGAGCAGTTGGAGATTGACATGGCTAAAAGTCTTAAAGATACTACTATCGATTTGCGTATTATGTATATCCACTGGGGAACTGAGTACGAATTGAAGCACAATGCGTTCCAACGTGGTGTAGGTCAATGGCTTGCAGATTTAGGAATCGACCTAATCATCGGAGGACATCCACATGTAGTGCAAGACTATGAGGTCCTGACTGCGCAAGATGGTCGGCGTGTGCCTGTGATGTATTCTTTGGGAAACTTGATTAGCAACCAACGTTGGGTGGACTCTAATGGTGGTATCATCACCTTAGTAGATATTGACCGTGCAACAAAGAAAGTTGTAAAGATAGACTACGTGCCAGTATATGTTCACAAAGGAAAGTTGCAGAACGAACGTCGCAATTATTATTGCATTCCAACACCAGATTACTTAGAGGGAAAATTGCCATTCATTTTGCCAAACGATAGCTTGGAGAATGACTTGCGCCTCTTCCATACCAATACAACCAATCGAATTCCTGCTACACCAGTGGAATAAGTGGGTTACTCTTTCGCCAGCTTCATCACTTCATCTGCAATAAGACGTGCAGAATCGGGCAGTGCCAGTTTGAGGATGTTTTGATGGAGTGACTCCAGTTGTTTATTGTCTTGGATGAGGGTTAATGCGCTAGAAATCAGTTCTTCTTGTGCATCGTTGTCCTTTACTAATACTGCTGCATCTTTGTTTACCAGCGCCATAGCGTTGTGTGTTTGGTGATCTTCAGCTACGTTTGGTGAAGGTACCAATATCGATGGTTTACCTAATAGGCAAAGTTCAGAGATGGAAGAAGCACCAGCACGCGAAATTACTAAATCTGCTAAGGCGTATGCTAATGGCATTTGAGAGATAAAAGCAGTGCAGATGACATTGGGCATATCAGTTGCCATAGCAGCTTTGCAATCTGCAAAATAGTTCTTGCCTGTTTGCCATATCACTTGGATATCACTTTCTGCTAATTCCTTAAGATGTGCAATAATACTTTGGTTGATTGTACCAGCTCCTAAACTACCACCGATAATTAACAATGTCTTCTTCTCGGCAGTAAAGTGTACCCCAAATTCTTCATTGAAATACTTAATAGCCTCTTCCTTGGTGCCAGAAGTCAAGTTTTGGCGCACGGGATTTCCTGTGAGAATCAATTTTTCTTTTGGAAAGAAGCGTTCCATACCTTCATATGCTACACAGATTTTCTGCGCATCATCTTTGAGGAGTTTATTGGTTACTCCTGCAAATCCGTTTTGCTCTTGCAATAGGATAGGTACTCCCATATTAGCTGCAACTTTCATGGCAGCTCCACTAGCATATCCACCGACACCAATGCCCACGTCTGGACGAAACTCGCGGACAATCTTACGTGCCTGATACATAGAGCGGATGAGGTCAATTACCACACGGACATTTTTCCATGGACGACTACGGTCAAACCCCTTAACAGGTAGACCTATAATTTTATAGCCTGCTTGTGGCACGCGTTCCATTTCCATGCGTCCCAGTGCACCTACAAAGAGTATTTCGCAATTGGGGTCAGCTTCGCGCAATGCATTTGCAATACTAACGGCAGGGAATATATGCCCTCCTGTACCGCCTCCAGAGATAAGGTATTTCATATCGTTTAATGTTGATTGTCTACTAGATTGAGTTAGTCAAAGTGAATTTCGGGAATGTCTTCTTCGATGCTTTCTTCTATTGCGGCCTGTTGTTTGGCACGACGTGATGTTTGTTCGCGTGAGACACTCATAATGATACCAAAGTAGATGCTAGTAATGAGTGCACTAGTACCACCTCGACTGATCATAGGCAATGGTTGGCCCGTCACTGGTCCAATTCCGACAGATACCATCATGCTGATCAGTGCTTGGCAGGTGATCATCAATGCTAACCCCATTACCATTAGCATTGCGGCATAGTCACTATAGCGGCTACTGGTGAGACATGCTCGAAATAGAATTGCTAAGTACAAGAAAATGAGTGCGATAGCTCCGATAATTCCCCATTCTTCAACGATGATGGCAAAGATGTAATCAGCAAAGGCTTGAGGGAGGATATTACGCTGCTGGCTGTTTCCTGGCAATACACCCAATGGCGAAGCACCACCGCGTGCAATAGCAATCTTAGCATGTGAGCGTTGGTAGTTATCATCTGTTATGCGAAATTCTTCATCGGGAGTTTGATTCTCCTCTAGCATATCATTGATACGTCCTACTTGGGTGATGAGACGCTCAAAAGGTCCATCAATGGTTTTGCCTTTTTCGATATAGCATTTATTCACAATGAAGTACACACTTACCAGTATTGCAAAGATACCCAATAAGAGAGTGCCCCAGTATTTAATGTGAACGCGTGCCAAAAAAGCAAGCAAAATAATGATTCCACCCAGAAGTACAGCTGTAGAGAAGTTGCTCATAAAAATGACTAAACATATTGCCATCGTGATACCGATCACGATGAGGAAGTATTTCTTTTGGTCTTGCTCTGTTTTAATTTTACTTAATAGATCGCTTGCAACAATGATAAGGGTCAGTTTGACTAATTCTGATGGCTGAAAAGTAATTCCACAAAGAGTTAACCAACGTTTCGCCCCATTGATTTCTACACCGAGACTAGTGAATGTAAGCAATAGCAGTATTACAGAGATGCCAAATCCACCATATCCAACAATCTTGATAATGAGACTGCTAGGGATGAATTGTAGGCAGAATGCCAAGGCAATACCCGCAATGATAAATACAATTTGCGACATGATTGGTCCTAGCACGCTTCCTCCATCTGATTGGAATGCCAATGTGCTGCTAGCAGAAAATAAGGCAATGATTGCCACGATAATCAGCGCAAAAAACAGTACCCAATACGTACGATCGATGTACTTCATTTGCTGATGAATATATTTCTTGATATGATCAATAATCATGGTTGAGTGTATTATAGATTACGTACTGCATTCATAAATTGTGTGCCACGATCTTCATAATTTTTGAATAGATCAAAACTTGCGCAGCAAGGAGATAGTAATACAGTATCTCCAGGATTAGCCTGCTGATAAGCAGCTTTCACGGCATCAGAGAGATTATCTGTCGAGATATAGTTCACTCCTAGTGGCCCAAAGTGTTGGATAAGCTTATCATTATCTTTACCCATAAAGATAAGCATATGGCATTTCTCAAGTACCAGCGAGTCTATTTCGCTATAATCATTACCTTTATCTGTCCCTCCCAGTATCAATATGGTAGGTGTTGTCATGCTCTCTAATGCGTACCAACATGAGTTGACATTAGTCGCCTTCGAATCGTTGATATAGCGTACGCCTTTTACGGTTGCTACATATTGCAAACGATGATCTACACCAGCGAACTGTTGCAAACTCTCGCGTATTACATCGTTATGGATATTCAAGATTTGTGCGGCCAAACCAGCTGCCATTGAGTTATATTGATTGTGCTTGCCTTTGAGACTCAATTCTTGCAATGGTACATATAATGGATCTGCCATTGGTTTTGCGGCCACTACAAGTTGTGATCCATCGGTGTATGCCACATTCTGTTCGTTGCTACCAAATGGGTATAGAGTCGCTTGTGGCTGAATGCGTTGTATCTCGCGATCAATGATTGGATCTTCGCTCCAATAGATAAATGCGTCTTCGCTAGTTTGATTGCGGATAATGCGGAACTTAGCATCCACATAATTCTGCATTTGATGGTCATAGCGATCTAGATGGTCTGGCGTGATATTCAGTAAGATGGCAATATCTGCCTTAAAATCATAGCAATTGTCCAATTGGAAAGAGGATAACTCAATCACATAATAGTCATGATCTTCTTGTGCTACTTGCAAGGCCAGTGAGTTGCCAATGTTTCCTGCTAATCCTACGTCCAAACCAGCTCGGCGAAGCATATCAAAAACCAGCGAGGTTGTTGTAGTCTTGCCATTTGAGCCTGTGATGCAAATCATTTTTCCGCGGGTATATCGTGCAGCAAACTCAATTTCGGAGATTACCGGCGTACCTTGTGCCATCAGTTTCTGGATTAGTGGTGCATTCAGCGGTATTCCGGGTGATTTAATCACCTCATCGGCATTGATTATCAATGCTTCGGTATGCTTGCCCGTCTCCCATTCAATGTCGTGTTGATTGAGTAGAGCTTGATACACAGGCGAAATCTCCCCCATATCGCTCACAAAGACGTTCATGCCTTTGCTCTTAGCGAGTATAGCGGCACCTGTACCCGATTCGCCTGCTCCTAAAACAACAATTTTTTTCATAGTTATCGTATTTTTAATGTTAGGATAGTCAATGCTGCAAGAATCAATGTTACGATGCAGAAGCGGAGTACAATCTTTGTCTCATGTTGCAACGGACCATTGCCTTTGAATACCACCTTGCAGGTTGGGTCATTACGCAAAACTTGTTGCATAGAGGTGCGATAATGGTCGTGCAACGGTGTGCGTTTCCAGATACGCAGGTGAACACCTTTTTTCTTGGCAAAACGATATACTTGTGTTTGCACAATTACACTCACACTTTCCATCAAGAAAATGCCGCACAAGATAGGCAACAGCAACTCTTTGTGGATAATAACGGCACTCACGCCAATAATTCCGCCAATAGTTAGACTACCAGTATCCCCCATAAATACTTGAGCAGGAAAACCGTTCCACCACAGGAATCCGATTAGTGCACCAATAAATGATGCGAGGAATACTACTAGCTCTTCACTACCAGGGATATACATCACGTCGAAATAGTCAGCGAAGATCACGTTGCCGCTCACATACGATAACACCAGCAGTGCCACACCGATGATCGCAGAGTTACCTGCACACATACCATCCATGCCATCATTGAGGTTTGCACCATTACTCACTGCGGCTACCACTACAATTGTCAAAAGCACAAAGAATATCCATCCGGCTTTGTATTTGTTGCTTTCGCCTAACCATGAGAACATGTCTGCATAGTTAAAGTTGTGCTCTTTCACAAATGGAATAGTCGTACGGGTAGATTTTACTTCTGGTGTTTTTTCCACCACCTCAATATTATTTTCGATTCGTACATTCACGCGCTCATTCATCACTGCTTCTGGCGAGTAACGCAATGTAAGTCCCACAATCAAACCTAACGTGATTTGTCCTGCAATTTTGATCCAACCGTTCAGGCCGTCCTTATTTTTTCGGAAAGTCTTGATATAGTCATCTGCAAAACCAATAATGCCCAATATTACTGTCGTCAGTAGCATCAATAGCATATAGATATTGCTCAGTTTTCCCATCAATAGACATGGAATCAACATTGCTGCAATAATCACGACACCACCCATTGTTGGCACTCCTTTTTTGGCTACATTAAATGGGTCGATACTCTCATCGCGTTGTGTTTCTGAGATGTTTTTGCGCTGAAGTAGCTGAATAAACCATCTGCCTACCCAAATACTAATGCACAATGCCAATACGCCTGCAATGATAGCGCGAAACGAGATGTATGTCATCAAACGTGCGCCTGGGAAATTGCCTAACAACTGAAATAATTGATATATCATAATATCTTGCCTTTAAACTATAAACTATTTTTCACTACCTCATGATCATCAAAATGATGTTTCACACCTTTGATAATCTGATAATTCTCATGTCCTTTTCCTGCTACGAGCACTACATCGCCTTTTCGCGCCAATGTGCAAGCCGTTTTGATGGCGGATGCACGATCTTCGATAATCAACACATGATGCAATTCTTCATTGGTCAGTCCTGCTGCCATATCACGCAGTATTTCGTGTGGTTCCTCGTCGCGTGGGTTGTCCGAAGTCAGAATCAGCTGTGTGCTATGGTCATAGGCAATGCGTGCCATTATCGGACGTTTGCCCTTGTCGCGATTACCGCCACAACCCACCACGGTGATCACTTGTGCAGGTTCTGATTGTTTGCCAGCATTAACAGCTACGATCTCATTGATAGTCTTCAACACGTTCTCTACTGCGTCAGGGGTATGGGCATAATCAATCACGGCTGTCCATCCTTTGCTTGAGCGCATCGTCTCAAAGCGACCATTCACGGGAGGCAAACTGCTCAATATACGCAACACTTCCAGTGGATCAATGCCCAATGCAACGCCACAACCATAGATTAGTAATAGGTTGCTAACATTAAACCTTCCTACCAATGGCACGAATACTTCGGTGTTAACGGCTCCAATAGTACTTTGTATCTTCAGTAGCATCCCCTCAAATCCTTCTTCCAAGATTTTTCCTCGGAAGTCGGCCATACTACGGGTGGAATAGGTATATACTTGTGCTTTGGTGTTTTGCGTCATCACCAAGCCGTTTTTATCATCTTGATTTGTAATCGCAAAGGCCGTTTTAGGCAAACGGTCAAATAGCTCCTTTTTCGTGTCGCGATAGTGGTCGAAGGTCTTGTGGTAGTCTAGATGATCGCGTGTTAGATTTGTGAATAATGCACCTGCAAACTCCAATCCTGCAATGCGCTCTTGGGCTATAGCGTGGCTACTCACTTCCATAAAAGCATAACTACAACCCACCTCAACCATGCGCGCCAACAACGCGTTTAGCGACAATGCATCGGGGGTCGTGTGTGTCGCGGCTACTGCTTCGTCATCCACATAGTTCACCACTGTGGACAATAATCCCACTTTGTGTCCCAAGGCTTTGAATAGACGATAGAGCAGAGTGGCAGTCGTTGTCTTGCCATTGGTACCAGTCACTCCTACCAATCGTAACTTTTTCGTAGGCATACCATACCATGTGTGAGCCATCTTACCCAATGCTTCATCACTACTTTTCACCAGCACATAGGTCACACCTTCTTGTGCTGCCAAAGGCATATAATCGATATTCTCCAGCACAATAGCAGTGGCACCTTTTTCCACGCATTGATTAATAAACGCATGACCATCTACTACGGTTCCGTTTTGTGCTACAAATGCATGACCCTGTTCTACGCGACGAGAATCTGATTGAATACCAGTTACTTCAATCGCACTATCACCCACTATTTGCACTACGGGTATGTCTTTCAGCAAGTCAATCAGTTTCATATTGGCCTTATTTTTTTCTAAAGATTAGTTTATTTCCATCAATCACATATTCATTGCTATATGCCATGGTCTTTTCTGCGATTTGGCGCACCACACTTCCGCAGTCTGCACCTGCATCATAGTAGCCTCTGTTGCGTGGCGCATGTATCACGCAGATACATGTGTATTGTGGTTCTTCTTCTGGGAAGTACCCTACAAACGACATTCGGTGTTTGTTGCTATAGTATCTTCCATTCTCAAACACTTGCGCGGTACCCGTTTTGCCTGCTATCGCCACCAATTTACTTTGTGCTTTGTACTTTGCGATATGTCCTTTCCATTTGTATACACTTGCTGTTCCTAGGTCATTATCCCACACTACGTCGTGCAGACAGCTTTGAATCTCGCGCAATGTCTTGTTGCTGCACATGCTGTTGCGTAGCACTTTAGTATGATAACTCTCCAGTACTTCGTCGTCTTTCTTCACTTGATCTACGAGTACAGGGGTAATCAGTTTGCCGTCATTAGCAATACCATTATACAGCATTGCCATTTGCAGTGGACTCAGCTCCACGGAGTAACCATAGGCCATTTTAGAGATCGTTACGGTATCTTTGGGTAGTTCTATCTTGCTCTGGTCTGCACCAGGAATGATATAATCTACGGTGTCATTCACGCCCATTTTTTGCAATTTACGGACAAACTTCTTGGCACTACCTTCATATCCGTCGGTCACGATGCGGGCTAATGCGATATTACTACTTACAGCCAATGCTTGTCGGATGCTGTAGATAGTGTCTGCTGGGTGCGCATCTATATGTCTTGATCCATAATATTTCCAGCCGTCTTTCCATACCTCGATGCTGTCATTAAAGTCCACTCGTCCGTCATCCAATGCGGCCATTAGGGCGAGTGTTTTGAATGTCGAACCTGGCTCCATGCGTGTTACAGCGTGGTTATGCCATTCATAATACTCTCCTTCTTCGCTTCGGTCTAGGTTACACATGGCTTTGATCTTACCTGTCTTTACTTCCATCATCACCACGCATCCCCAGTCAGCCTGATTGATTTGCAACTGTTTGCGCAGGGTACTTTCGCAAATATCCATCAGATTAGCGTCCAAGGTCGTATGCACATCTGCACCATTCTCTGCTTCAACAATAGGAATATACTCCCAATGTCCTGCTACGCGTTGACGAGTACTTGTGCCATCTACACCACGCAGGTATTTGTCAAATCGTTTCTCTAAACCTGCATTACCAGCACCACCATCACCATAAATATTACCGATTGTGCGGCTACCTAAGCTGCCAAAAGGTTTCGAACGGATATTACGGTCGCTAAACGACACGCCGCTCTTATATACGCCTCGGCATACCAAAGGCAGTTGCAACAACTCTTTGCGCTGCGTATAACTAATACGGGTATTGGTCAATCGTATGTTACGCTCTCTATTCGTCTTGCCGTAGAAAGCGCGGGTCATTATTTGCTTGTATTCTGCTGCTGACTTGTCGCCAATGATGCGGCTAAAGCCTTCTGCCATCGAATCTACATATTGATGAAATAGGGTATCACCGCCCAGGTGCAATGCTTCCACACGTGTATCCATGTGGATGGTATATTGAGGCATGCTGCTGGCCAACAGTCGGTTATGGCAGTCGTAGATATTGCCGCGTGTAGCAGGGATAGGGCGGGTAATGCTTGCTCTACTTTGTTTGCTAGCTTTCTCCCACTTATCTTTTTCTGCGGTTTGGATATACACAATCTGAGCCAACACGATGACAAACATCACCGATATTCCTATGAAGATCAAGGCAAAACGTAAGATAGTTTGTTTTAGATTCTCGCTCATGAGGTTTAGTGTTTATTCAATTCGTGTTGGTGCTATATTGGTTTCTTTCACTTTGCTACCTCGCTCTTGGAGGGCTTTAGAGATGGCTGACTGACGGGTCGAACTCATCAACTGTGCGTTAAGGGTGGTTTTGACGAAGTGCAAATCTTGCAATTCTTTTTTCAGGGTACTCAGTTTGTGTTGTTGGGCTTGTCCTAGGTAGTCGCAATAGATATACATAAAGATCATACCCGCGATCAGTAGGATTAATCTGTACTGTTTCTTAAACCAACCTTTCTTCAGTACATCGCCACTCAATATGTCTTTCAATGAAAATTTCATAACCTCTAACCTTTAACCTTCAACCTCTAACCTCTCTGCCACTCTCAATTTCGCGCTACGTGCTCGTGGGTTGCGTTCTACTTCTTCTGCGCTAGCGGTCAGTCCTTTCTCGATCACTTTAAACGGACTGAGGATATTGCCATAGAAGTCTTTTTCGATCTTGCCTTCCAAGTTGCCCGAACGTAGAAAGTTTTTCACCATTCTATCTTCCAGCGAATGGTAGGTTAAGATGGCTATTCTGCCTCCAGGCTTCAGCAAGTCTTTGGCTGCCAGCAACATCTCTCTTAATGCGCCCATCTCGTCATTCACTTCGATACGCAATGCTTGAAACAACTTCGCCAACTCTTTCTTAGCTCCAGCAGGTATATCCAATTCACCGTTGCTACCAATACCCGATACCCGATTTCCATTATCCAATAGCTGAGAATCAGCGTCCAATAGCCCGACAGGGCGTCCTATAACCAAACTTACCAGCTCCTCTGTTCGCTCTATCGCTTTTTGTCCTCTTGCTTTCACGATTTTCTTGGCTATTTGGCGCGAGTTGTTCATCTCACCATATATATATAGTACGCGCGCAAGGTCTTCTTCACTATAACTATTCAGTATCTCTGCTGCGGTTTTGCCGCCTGTCTGATTCATGCGCATGTCCAATGGTGCCGAAAAACGGAAGCTAAATCCGCGCTCAGGGCAGTCAAAATGGTGGAACGATACACCCAAGTCTCCCAGTAACCCGTCAATCTGTTCCACGCTATAGTAGTCCATAAAGTTTCGCAAGTAGCGGAAGTTGCTATGCACAAACTGCCAATTGCCGTTCTCTGATACCCGATTTCCGAAATCCGAACGCATCGCATTATGGTACGCATCCAAATCTTGATCAAACGAGTACAACTTGCCGTTTCCTGTTTTCAGTTCCTCCAATATTGCTTTGGAGTGTCCGCCGCCGCCGAAGGTCACATCTACATACAATCCAGAGGGTTGAATGTTCAACCCTTGGATTGTTTCTCTCAGCATTGCGGGAATGTGATAAATCTCATTCATAGTAGTTTGGGTTTAATGGTTCATAAAGAATTCCAATTCATAATTCAATTATAGTTTAGGCTGGGATTTCATGCGATTGCGGATGCGCTCGGCCAAGTCTTTTTGTGGCATTTGTTTCTCTGCGAATACGCTTGGGTTCCATATCGCAAAGCGATCCAACATACCAACAAACAGGATATCTTGCGGAGTCCCCGAAAAATCTGCTGATTTTTGGGGTGCTTTTTCTGCTCCAATAATTTCAAGGTTTTTCTTTTGTAGCAGCACACGTCCTTGGCTGTCCATATCGAGCATTTCTGCTTCGGACATAAACTGCATCAATATCATTTGGTCTTCTGGATCCCATTCATCGAGTGCGTTGCGCAGTTGGCTCACTTTTGCGTGCCACACGTGCTCGGGGTAGAAGATCACACACTCATTGTCGGTATCTCTACGCATCACGATATGGGTAGAACCCATCTCTGCAAGGATTTTGCGATAGCTTGCAGGGATAAACACGCGACCTTTGCTGTCCAAACGTGCCTCGATATTTCCAATAAATGTGTTCATGATTGTTATTTTGTTAGCGCGACAGGAAGTTAATCGTCGCGCAAGTTGTTTTTGTTGTTTTTTTTGAAACAATCCACTTGTTTTTCAAATTCCGCTGCAAAGTTACAAAAAATATTTGATATTTCCCCACTTTTCCCCACAAAAAATTTTTCAGTCGCTTTTTCAGTAGGTTTTCGAAAAAGTTATCAACAACTTACAATCCTGATAATCAGTAGGATATATATGTTATTTTAGTTAGTGGGGAAAAGTGGGGTGTTTGCGATGGTTTATGCGCCTATTAACGCCTTCTATTCTTTTGTGAACGCTCGAGAGTATTTCCTTGCCGCTCGCCAACATCGCGAGCGGCAAGGGTGTAAAAGCAGTATGAATATTTCATGGCAAGCGCATGTTGGCGCGCGCAGTAGTTGTTGGTTTTAAGTTGTTTGTGTTGTTGTCAATATGATCACTCTGTTGATAGTTTTTCAACTAAATTGTCGAAGATCCCCAATTTGTCTCGAATATTACGCACAATACACGCACTATTCACGCACAATACACGCACTATTCACGCACAATAAACGGACAATAAACGCACAATAAGCGCACAATTCTCCACCTTCAGCTAAGACAGGAATTGAAGTGCACTATCTAATATGCCATCATGTGGCTTATCACGCGCGCGCAGGTACCTTAAATATATCGCGTGCGTGCGAATAATTGCCAGTCGTATTGATTTGTTTTGTTGCGTTTTTCTCTTGTTTTCTGGCATTTTCGACCTACTTATGTACAAGTATTGAAAAAATGTGACGAAATATTTGCGTAATTCAAAAAAAAGTAGTAACTTTGCGCGATTTTTTTCGTTTCTGTGCTTTAATTGGTATGATAGTTGAAGACAGAAAAGGTACAAATATTAGGGAAATTTAGTTAAAAACGAATATTTCACAAAACAAAAATTATAATGAAAAAGATTTACTGTTTATTGATGGCAATGACTTTCGCGCTTTGTGCAGCTGCGCAAACTAAAGTTATTGGTACCGTATTGGAAGACACGGGCGTGGGAGCTATTGGCGCCAGTGTCGTTGCGGAAGGAACAACAGTAGGTACTGTGACCGACTTTGATGGTTATTTTGAATTGACAGTGCCTGCAGGTGTAAAAAACATTGTGATCTCTTATGTGGGTTACAAAACCATTACTACTCCTGTAAAACCAGAGATTAATGTGACTCTTGTGAGTGATTCTGAGCAGCTCGAAGAGGTGGTTGTAACAGGTATGGTGAAACAAGATAAGCGCTTATTTACAGGTGCTACTACCAAGTTGGAGGCGGACGAAACCATGCTTTCTGGTGTGGCTGACGTGAGCCGTAGCTTGGAAGGTCGTGCTGCGGGTGTCAGCGTACAAAACGTTTCTGGTACTTTTGGTACTGCTCCTAAGATCCGTGTACGTGGTGCTACTTCTATCTATGGTGCTTCCAAGCCTTTGTGGGTTGTGGATGGTGTCGTTCTTGAGGATGCTATTGAGATGGACGCTGATGATCTTTCTTCTGGTGATGCTACTACCTTGATTGCTAGTGCAATCTCTGGTATCAACTCTGAAGATATCGAGAGCTTCCAGATTTTGAAGGACGGTTCTGCTACCTCTATCTATGGTGCGCGCGCTATGGCGGGTGTCATCGTCGTAACTACCAAGAAAGGTAAATCAGGCCAATCACGCCTCAACTATACAGGTGAGTTGACTTATCGTATGATCCCTTCATACGACGATTACAATATTTGTAACTCGCAAGAGCAAATGGGTATCTACCAAGAGTTTGAGCGCAAAGGTTGGTTGGAGTACTCTTCTTTGTATGCTGCTAAGAACTCAGGTGTATATGGTCACATGTATGCTTTGATTGATGCGGCTAAAGATGGTGGCGCTGGTTTGGCAAATACTCCAGAGGCTAAGAACGCATACTTGCGTGCAGCCGAGTTCCGCAATACCGATTGGTTCGCTGAGCTCTTCAACCAAACTGTGATGCACAACCACTCACTATCGTTCTCTACGGGTTCTGATCGTGCACGTATCTACGCATCTTTGTCTGCTATGCAAGATCCAGGTTGGTACAAAGCCAGTGAGGTAAACCGTTTTACAGGTAACATGAACGCTAGCTATGACCTCCTTCCTTCTACAAGCAAACAAAAATTGACTGCTAGCATCGCTACTATGGGTAGCTATCGTAAGCAAATGGCTCCTGGTACTATCTCTGCTAGTACCGACCCTATCAATGGTACAGTGAGCCGTGAGTTTGATATCAACCCATTCTCATACGCAATGAACACCTCACGTGCGATGGATCCTGCTGAGAACTATCGTCGTAACTACTGCGATTTCAATATCTTCGATGAGTTGAATAATAACTATATTGATATCAAGGTGACTGACCTTAAGTTCCAAGGTGATATCAACTGGAAACCTATCCGTGGTTTAGAAATCATGGCATTGGCTTCGTACCGTCAACAGACAAGCCGCCAAGAGCACCATATCAAGGACGAGAGTAACCAAGCGCGTGCATACCGCGCAGGTATCGACCCTGAGAATGCTACCATTCGTGATAATAACTCATACCTTTATTCCGATCCTGATGATCCATTGGCATTGCCTGAGACCGTATTGCCAAAGGGTGGTATCTATGACTTTACCGAATATACCTTGACTTCTATGGACCTCCGTGGTACAGTTAGTTATAATGCCGATTTGGGTAAGAATGGTGATCACATCATCAGCCTCTTTGGTGGTGCTGAGTTGAACTCTACCGATCGTCAATACGCATGGTTCCGTGGTTGGGGTTATCAATACGATAATGGTGGTGAGCCTTATATTGACTACCATCTCTTCAAGCAAAGTGTAGAAGAAAACTCTATGTATTTTGCAAACCAATTTACCTATTATCGTAACCTCGCCTTCTTCGGAATGGCAACTTACTCATACAAAGGACGTTACACCATCAATGGTACACTCCGCTATGAAGGTTCTAACACATTGGGTAAGAGCCGTAACGCACGTTGGTTGCCTACATGGAACGTTTCTGGTGCATGGAATGCGCACGAGGAGAACTGGTGGTATCCTACCTTCGGTAAGGCTTGGTCTTATGCTAGCTTGAAGGCTTCTTACTCGTTGACTGCTGACCGTGGTCCTGCTACTAACTCATTAGCGGTCTTCAAGAGCTTCACACCATGGCGTCCAAGTACATCTGCGTTTGAGTCAGGTATTAAACTTGATGCCATAGAAAACTCTGAGTTGACATACGAGAAGAAGCATGAGTTGAACATCGGTGTGGCATTTGGTTTTGTCGATAACCGTGTGAATGTAGAGTTCGACTGGTATCGTCGTAACAACTTCGACCTTATTGGTTTTACACAAACTATGGGTGTGGGTGGTGTGACTACTAAGTTAGCAAACGATGCTACCATGCAATCTACTGGTTGCGAGTTCACTATCTCTACCGTAAATATCAAAGCGAAAGACTTCAAGTGGACTACCGACTGGATCTTCGGTTGGGCTGAGAACGAGATTACAGAACTCGATTCACGTTCACGAGTGTATGAACTAGTACATGGATTTGGTCGAACAAAAGGACGCCCAATTGGTGCGCTTTATAGCATCCCATTTGCAGGTTTGACTGAGGAGGGTCTTCCTACCTTCTATATCGATGCAGATCGTACACAAATCGCAGGTCCTGCTAACTATGACGCTATCTACTTCCAAGAGTATGAGAATGTGGACTATTTGAAATATGAAGGTACAATCGATCCTAAGATTACTGGTTCGTTCGGTAATACCTTTACATGGAAGGGTTTGAAGCTCAACGTATTCTTCACTTATAGCTTCGGCAACGTGCTTCGTTTGGATAACCTCTGTCCTGTATACAGCAGCGATTATAGCGACCTTACCGCTAGTATGAAGGAGATGAAGAACCGCTGGATGGTTCCTGGTGATGAACAAGTTACCACTATCCCTTCAATTCCTACCGTACGTCAAATGCGTGAGATCAATGCGTTGAACAACGCTTACTCTGCATACAACTACTCTACCGAGCGTGTTGCGAAGGGTGACTTCATCCGTCTCAAAGAGTTGTCATTGGCTTATGACCTTCCAAAGAAGTTCCTCGAGGGTCAAAATGCAGTATCAAGTTTTGGCGTGAAATTGAGTGCAACCAACATCTGGTTGGCGTATGCGGATAAGAAACTCAACGGTCGTGACCCTGAATATTATAATACAGGTGGTGTGTCTTCACCAGTTCCTCGTCAGTTTACTTTGACCGTTAAACTTGGATTCTAATCAATACGTGGAACGTTATATATAGAAAGGAATATGAAAATGAAAAAGAATATATTTATAATTGCTGCTTTGGCTGTTGTAGCACTTACTGGTTGTGAATTCTTGAATCAAGAGCCAGACTTGCGTGCGGAGATCAACACCGAAAAGAAAGTGCAACTTCTGTTGGTAACTGCATATACTGAAGCAAATAGTGCGCCTCTATGCGAGTATTCTTCAGATAATGTGATTGACAATAATGTGCCTGATTCAAAGACTGGTCAAGCCAATGCGGAAAACCCATTGGACGAGATGTATAATGAGATTTTTGCATGGAAACCTGTTAAGCAATCCAGCAATGACTCTCCAAAAATGATTTGGGATGGCCACTATATGGCCATTGCTACGGCTAACCAAGCACTCGAGGCCATCAAGAAATTGGAGGCACAAGGCATTAACATGGATGCAGAGAAGGGTGAGGCATTGCTCTCTCGTGCTTACCACCACTTCCTCCTTGCGGGTGTATTCTGCCAAGCATGGAAAGGTGAGGCAAGCAAGCAAGATCTTGGTATTACTTATATGATGCAACCAGAGACGAAGGTGGCTCCAGAGTATAGCCGTGGACCAGAATTGGTGGTTAATACTACTGAGACTGGTGATACAGCATGGATTGGTGGTTCATTATACCATACTTTCGAGCAAATCCAAAAAGACCTTGAGGCTGGTTTGAAATTGGTTTCTGATGAGTATTATACCATTCCACGTTACCACTTCAATGTAAAGGCAGCTCATGCTTTCGCAGCACGATTCTACCTCTATAAACGCGAGTGGGCAAAGGTAGTGGAGCATGCTGATCATGTATTGACTACTACAGACGAGACCACATTGTCAATGCTATTTGATGCGGAAACCAATCGTAATCAAAGCAATATTGAGTTGGCCTTCAAACACTATATTGACGTGCAAGCCCCTAGCAACTTATTGCTCATTGCAACTTATTCTTCTTCTGCTTATGCACACTTCCCATCATATGGCCGTTATCAATACAACGGAGAAGCACAAGATTTCACGACTTATGGCGCTGGCCCATGCTGGAGTGGTCAATTCCCTGGCATAGGTACTTGGTCCGCTGACCAAAAATTAGGTGGTTTCGTGGCAAAAGATTATTATGACTTTGAGTACGTGGATAAAGTGGCTGGTTATGGCTATGTGCGCATGGTGAGTCGTGCGTTCACAACCAACGAGACTCTCCTCTGCCGTGCTGAGGCAAAGGCATATCTCAATGACTTGGCAGGTGCTGCGAATGACTTCCGTTTGTGGGCACAAGGTTACAATGTGAACGGTCGTATGAATATGAATGCTGATAGTACAGTGAAATTGACTCCTGAGATTATCACCAAGTTCTATTCTGAGAAGGCTGGCACCAAGTTTGCTCCTGTATTGCACAATCAAGATATGGATCCTACTTGGACGATTACCGCAGAGCAAATGCCATTCGTACATTGCGCTATTCACTTCCGCCGTATTGAGACCCTTCATGACGGCCTCCGTTGGCAAGATCTTAAGCGCTATGGCATCGAGATTGAGCACGTACAAGGTAAAGACGCTCCTCGCAAACTCGTTTGGAACGATGACCGCCGTGCTATCCAATTGCCACAAGAGGTTATCGTAGCAGGTATGACCGCTAACCCACGTGAGGTGTTGGGAGATATGATTGATGGTAATCAAGCTCCATCACATAACTTGCAGCCTAACGATGTATACACACCATCTGAGCCTATGGTATCTAGTGCCTTGTCACAACCAACAGCTAAATTTGAGTTGGTAGATGATGAAGAGTAATACTGGTGTTCTAAGTGATTAACTACTTTAATATATTATAGTTATGAAGAGTTTATATAAAATATTAGCAGTTGCATGCCTCGTATTGGGCTTCACTGCTTGCGACAGAGACCAATTGACGGGTGAGTCTATTTTCGTTGATCCTGTGATTGACACTACCACCTACACCTATCAATTTGATAAGTGGTTGGATAAATACTATACCGAGCCATACAACGTAGAGTTCCTCTATAAGTTGGATGATAACGCTACTGACCCTAACTACAATGTGGTACCAGTTAGTATCGGTATGGCGGATACATTGGCACACTTGGCACTCTATTTGTGGTACGATGTATATGATTCTATTGTAGGTCCTGACTTCTTGCCTACATACGGCCCTAAGATGATTCAGCTCATTGGCTCATCTATGATGGATCCAGTGCAAGGTACCGAGAAGTTAGGTTATGCCGAAGGTGGTATCAAGATTACCCTCTTGAAGATCAATAAGATGCAGCTCAACAATATTGACAATCTTAATGAGTATATCTTCAAGACCATGCACCACGAGTTTGCACACATCTTGCACCAACAAAGAAATTACCCAACAGAGTTTGCACAAATTACTCCTGCAAACTATGACCCAATCAAATGGCAAGAGCGCTCGAATAAGGAGGCTTGGCAACTCGGTTGTGTAAGTAACTACGGCAGTAGCGAGGCACGCGAGGACTTTGTAGAGGTGATTGCTAACTATATCGTGAAGCCTGATGCTTGGTGGGATAATATGTTGAAGGAAGCTGGTGCTGAAGGTGCTGCCATCATCAACCAAAAATGGGAGATTTGCAACACTTGGCTTGCAGAGAAATGGGAGATTAACCTAGATGAACTCCGTGCGGAAGTACAAAAGCGTCAAAAGAACTTGGATTGGAAGATGATTATGAACCTCGAGTTCTTGAATGGTAAATGATTTTTCACAACGCATAAATAGATAGAGATATGAAAGCAAAATATTTAATGATAATTGGCTTGTTGGCTGCAACATTTGTAGCATGTAGCCGTGATGAGGAAAGCTTATTTGATAAGCCAGCAGCGGTCCGTGCACAAGAGGCAGTAGAGAATGCCTTTGATGTGCTCACTTCCAATGAGTCTGGTTGGGAAATGGCATATTTCCCAAACTTGGAGGCAAGTGCTAAGGGCTATAACATGGTGTTGAAGTTTAGTAAGAACGGTAATGTGAGCGTAACGGCTAAGAATAGCGCTACCACGATGAATAAAATCATGACTGATAGTGCTAGTACATGGGCTGTGAAGAGCGACTACGGACCAATCTTGACTTTTGATACCTATAACGATGTATTCCATGCATTCTCAGATCCACAAGAGAATGGTGCAGGTTTGTTGGGTGACTATGAGTTTTTGATTTTGAAAGCTACTCCAGAATTGGTTCTCCTCAAAGGTAAAAAGCATAGCGCGTACACAGTAATGCGCCCAATGAAGAATCCTGATTTGACAGCGTATTTCGCAGCTTGCGAGAAGATGCAAACCAAACTCTTTGGTAACAACAATATCGTTACATTGCATCAAGGTGACAACAAAATGTATCTTTACAAAGGTGCTGATGGCCAATTCCAAAGTGCTGCGTATGGTTCTGCTCTCGTGGCAGAGGCTGCTACTTACCACCCATTATGCGCTACCGAAGATGGTATCATCGTATCTATGGGATTTGGTGAGGATGTACATGATCACATTTTCTACTACGATAGCATCAAGGGCGAACTCAAGAGCGACAAGGGTGCTATCATGAATGCAGGTAACTTAAATGTACTATTTGGTGCATACTTTACTGACAATGCGTTTGGTTGGGCAGTAGAACCAGCAGGTCAAGCATCTGTAGATGAGTTGCTTGCAGCTGTTAATAAAGCGATGAAGAATACCTCTGCGAAGATGAAAGTGATGGGCTATGGCTACAAACAATCATTGAATATGTATGAGGGTGGATACTTTATTCTCATCAACTTCTCTTATAAGCAAGGTAGTAAAACGCAAGAAAAGAAACTGGTATGGACCATCGATTTGACCCAAGATGAGAATGGTATCACAGTGGCGAATGCTGTTCCTTATGACAATAATACCGAGACTTTCCTTGCTCAGATCCCTGCTGCTCAAGCTGTAGCTGATTTGATGCTTGGTTCATTCTCAGCTAAACCATTAGAGGGCAACCTCTTTAATGCAGCTGCTGGTATGGTTCTTGCTGGTGATAAGCAACTGACAATCAAGGGTGCTAATAACGTTAGAATGTAATATTGCACATTTTATATAAAATAGAAAATACAAATAACGAGGTAATACTCATATTGTTTAACAACTAAAATTTTTAAGGTATGAAAAACTTTACTCTTTTAAGTGCGTTGCTCGTAGCAGGTATGGCTACCGCACAAGTTCAAGTTCCTATGAACATGGAGATTCGCAAAGCTGAGTTCTCATCTATCGAGATGACTGCTGAGGTTACCATGGAGGAGTGGAATGCAGAGTATGTAGCTAAGCAAAATGCAGCAGCAGCTGATTATGCAGCTCACGACTACTACTTTACCACAGGTATGATGCATTTTGGTTACACTCCACAATTCTATGGCTTGATGAGCTCTTTCATCGCTGTTCCTTATTTGGATAGCGTTGTATGGACTAACTATTATGGCCCAACAAGCTGGTATATGCAGCACAACGATGCATTGGTAGCAGAGAATAGCGAGACATTTGTTACCGGTTATGCTATCGATGGTCAATACTATCTCCCATACACTACAGACCACACTTTGACACAAAATGGTCAAACCTACAACATCAAGGGTTACAAGTATGCTGCTGGTAATGAGAATGGTGGTTACTTGGCATCTGCAATTGCTCCAATCATCATTTCTACAGGTGAGATGATTCCTTTGACACTCTGCGGTATGGAGACAGATCCGATGAACAACGAGTCAGGTGCTGATTTCTATCAAATTGGTGCAGGTGCGCGTGGTGCGTATGCGTATGGTACCAACTTGGTTCCTGATACAGCTACTGGTGTAACTGCAGATACTATCATCTCTACTGTTCGCAACGTTAGCCTTATGAAGATTAGCGCTGTAAATATCCCTGTTTATAACAACCAAGGTACTACCATTATGCCTGAAACTGGCGAGGTTAAGATTGAGCTCTTTGCAGCAGATTTGACCCAAGGTATTATTTACACAGATTCTGTGTTAGGTACAGCATATGCTAATATTAATAACTTCCTTGACCTTGGTGGTAAGATGGGTACTATTACCGCTACTTTCCAAGAAGAGGACCCATTCGGCGGTATGATGGATGTAACTATTGCAGCAGAGGGTGACTTTGTTCTCCAATTGACTGGCTACAATGAGTCTGGTTGCAATTTCGGTATCTTCGCTGACTACTATACTCCTGGTGGTACAACTATGTACAAGGTTGGTGGCAAATATACTCCTATCTTCTCTGCAAGCTCTAACCTCGCAATCAGCTACGATGCTTATTGGCCAGCTATTCAAGGTTATGATGGCGACGTTATGACTGTTGGTGTTGAGGGTGGTGCTGCTGTATATGGTCAGTTCCCAATGGCATTGTTGGAAACTAACACATACCAAACTATCGAGGACACTTGGATTGTTGATTACCCAGAGTGGATGGAAGTTGCTTATGGTGCAGTAAATGCTGGTACTGAGGAGCAACCATTCTATATGGGTGGTGTACAAGTAACCGTTGAGCCTTTGACAGAAGGTGCTGGTCGTAAGGGTGTAATCACAATTGACGCTGATGGTGTCCTCTATGAGTTGTATGTACACCAAGGTGATATTACTTCTGGCGTTGAGAACGTAGTTGCTCCTGAGTTCAATGGTAAGACCTACAACCTCCTCGGTGTTGAGGTTGACGAGAACTACAAGGGTATCGTTATCAAGAACGGTCAAAAGTTCATCCAATAATTTCCACTGAGAATAATCCCAAATCGTAAGATAAAAGGATAAATCAAACAAAACGCGACTCCATCGGGGTCGCGTTTTTTGTGCTAAGAACGCCAATATGGACAATGTTCCACTCGATAAAAGTGTGTATATACGCAAAAAAAGCTAATACTTACAATTCCCATGGAAATAGGTGTTCTACTCCATTATTGTTTGGGAAGCGTACATCGTCTAACGTTATAATCACTTTGCGGAATTGATCCTTGATATTCAAAAGTGGAGCATATTCACGCATAGCTGTTTGTTCATCACCTGCCATCTGCCATGATACTTGTATGTATAGCTTTTGATCTTCGCGCAATGCCACAAAGTCAACTTCTAATTGACCTTGAACCCCTACATATACCTGCCAACCTTGACGGCGTAGTTCAAGATAAACTGCATTTTCTAATAATCCTCCTAAACCATAGGAAAAACCACGATATAAATAATTATAGTATGCAAGGTCATTGCTATAGTACTTGCAATTTCCAGATAAAAGTTCCTTACCCGCAATGCTATAGCGATCAGCACGGTGTATCAAAAATGCTTTACACAAATAGGATAAGTAGGATGAAACTGTTTCGTAATTCGTTTTCCTTCCTTGTGATTTGAAATAGTTAACTATATTCGATGCTGAAAATAATCTGCCAGAGTTGTTAACTACATAACGAAATAATTCGTCAAGTAATAATGCATCTTTAACCTTATATCTCTGCACAATATCGCGCAGCATTACCGTATCCTTGATTGCAGATACGTAGTGGTGGCATACTTCTTCAGTCTGCAAATGAAACAATTCTGGCAACATGCCCTTTTGCAAGAACTGAAGATAATTCTCACGATTGACTTCTAAATTTTGTTGCTGCGTATATTCATGAAAACTATAGGGGAGTATCTCAAACTCAACATAGCGTCCTGACAATAACGAAGCTAATTCACCTGATAACAAGTCAGAGTTGGAACCTGTGATGAATATTTCTTTAGGCTCTACGAAATCTTGTGAATGTGAGTTAACAAACTGCTCCCAACCCTTGATTTGCTGTATTTCATCTAAGAATAAATATGTCTTACCAGTAGGTTGCAATGTATCTTGATATTCTTGATACAATGTTTGCAAATCATTAGCCGTTTTTAAGTTGGCATATTCCAAATATTCAGTGTTTACATATAAGATGTTTTGGGCAGGAACTCCATCATCAAGCAGCTGTTTGGCTAATTGTCTTAATACGAAACTCTTGCCCGCACGGCGTTGACCTACCAATACTTTGACGAGATTATTACCCGTTGCAGCATGTATCTTTTCTGTGTATTTAGTACGCAGAAAACCTAATTCAGGGATGTTATTATCCCAAAAATTGTATTTACGAACTTGATCTATCATATCCTTTTCTCCGTTTTACGGTGCAAAGGTAATGTTTTTTTTTCAAATATACAAGAAAATAATGAGAAAATGTGCGTGTTTTTCAAATAGACTTGAAAATTATGTATTTTACAGTGTGTTTTTCAAATACATTTGAAAATAGTTTACGCCCTCCTCGGTATGGAGGTGGATGAGAACTACAATGGCGTAGTTATCATGAACGGTCAAAAGTTCATCCAATAATCTAGAAATAAACTAATCTAGAACATCTAGATAATCTAGAAAATGTAAGAGGCTTCCAATTGGAAGCCTCTTACATTTTGTTATTACCAACTTTATCTTGTCTTTACCGTTACCACTCCGGTATCACTCCGAAGGGATACCGAACTCTTCCCGAATATCAATCGTACAACAAGGTGTATATTTTTTCTGGTGCAAATACTTCGTTGGCAACGTCTTGCAGTTGGGTGGGGGTAATCTCTTTCACCTTGGCGAAAGTCTCACGCCACCCTGGGGCATGGTGGTGGTAAAGCATCTGTTTTGCCATTGCCAGTGCATTATTCTCCTGATTCTCAGCAGAAATAGCCATTTGTCCTTCTAATTGGCGCAACGCACGTTGGAGTTGCGAAGAAGATAGTCGCACGTCACGGAGCATTTGCAGCTCTTTATGGCAGAGCTCCAAGCATTGGTCTTTATGCTGTGGCTCGCAAGCCAAATAGATGTTCCAATACCCCGTATCGCTGAGTGGCACAGCTTGAGAATCTATATTATATACCAGTCCATGTTTCTCTCGCAAACTCAAATACAATCTGCTTGACATACTACCTCCGCCCAATATATTGTTTAAGAGATACATGGTCAATTGCTTAGGATGACCAATAGGGTAGGCGTGCGAGCCCAACATGACGTGCGTTTGGTGGGTGTGGCGTTTATATGTGCGGGTAGTAGCACTAGGCATGCTAGAATGACTAGACAGACTAGAATGACTAGACAGACTAGAAATGTGAGGTACCTCTCCTAATTCTCTCTCAGCAGATGAGATTACTTGCTTCGTGCTAACATTACCTTGTACAAAGAGTACAATTCGTTCAGGACGATAGTGTGTCTTCATCCAGTTTAGAGCAATTTCTGGCGACTTGGATATACGTCGTAGTGTTTTCTTAGTGCCTAAGATAGGCATAGCGAGCGAACTACCTTCAAAGACCATATTTTCAAAGTCATCATAGATCAATTCACTAGGTGAATCATTATAACTCTCTATTTCATCCAAAATAACCGTTACTTCTTTATCAGTTTCTTTTTTGTTGAAGGTAGGGCGTAGCACCATATCTGCAAGTAAGTGCAATGTGGTACGGAAATGATTGCATAAGGTTGCTGCGTAGAAAGTGGTCTCTTCTTTCGTCGTATAGGCATTAATCTCGCCACCAATTCCTTCTATATGATTGATGATCTGTCGGGCATTATAGTGCTCTGTCCCCTTGAAGACGCAGTGCTCGATATAGTGCGCCATACCATTCTCATTGGCCTGTTCATGTCGTGTGCCTGCACCAATCATCAATCCTACATATACGACAGGTGAGTTTGTTTTGCGGTGCACAATTTGCACTCCGTTGGGTAAAATATGATAAAAAGTATCGTACATTTTGCTTTTTTTGTTCTAAAATTTGCGTATGTGTAATATTTTTACTACTTTTGCACTCGATTTCTGCGGCATTGGCGGAATTGGTAGACGCGCTAGACTTAGGATCTAGTTTCGAGAGGAGTGAAGGTTCGAGTCCTTTATGCCGCACTTCGGGTCGCAAGACCCGATTTTTGTATCAATAATTTGCTGATTTATAATTATTAACCTATTAATATTAACTCCTAATGAAGTTTAAATCTATTTTCTCGTTACTTGCACTTGCTGTTGTTATTACTAGTTGTATTGATACTACTGGTGTTCAAACTACTCCAGAGATGCTGCTTGGCAATGTGTATGTTAATCCTCAGTTTGTAGGTGATTCACTCATCAGTGCGAAGGATACACTTGAAGACCATTATAATACCGAGGATGGCTTGATCTATTTGGACACCTTGCAATTGGGTGATACTGTGATGTTTCCTGCTCTGTTCTCATCCAATATGAACAATCTAGTGAGTGTACAAGCCAAATTCGACACATTAAAAGTGAATATGTGGTTTGACATTGACCCAGAGGAGGAAGCTGTAAAAAAAGCATTGACAGCAGAGTCTAATCACATGAAAGGTATCTTGTACTTTAACCCCATGTACAATTATGTCACTTTCCCTGTCTATATCGTTCCTATGGAAACTGGTGGACATCCAATCAAGTTGACCGTAACTAGCGATTCTCAATTCCCTAGCTACTCCGTAGCTTTCGTCTTGCCAGTGAAGTAATAGTCGATTTATTTTTCGGCTTTTTTGGCTTCTTGCCAAAGCGCCTCCATCTCATCTAGGGTCATGTCCTTGAGCGACAGACCCTTTTCTTTTGCCTGTTGCTCAATATAGTTGAAGCGGCGAATAAACTTGGCATTGGTCTTTTCTAGTGCATTGTCAGGGCGAATCTTATACAATCGAGCGGCATTGACCATCGCAAATAGCAAGTCACCAAATTCCTCGGTAGCTTTCTCCTCGTCCATATTTGCTACTTCGGCTTCAAACTCAGCAATCTCCTCTTTCACTTTTGCCCATACATCCTCGCGTTTCTCCCAGTCAAATCCTACATTGGCTACTTTGTCTTGAATACGGTAGGCCTTCACCAATGCAGGTAATGCCTCTGGAATACCACCCAACACGGTCTTGTTACCGCCTTTCTCCTTTAGTTTTACTTGCTCCCACATCTCGCTCACTTCTTGCGCATTGCTTGCTGCATATTCACCATATACGTGTGGATGTCGGAATATAAGTTTATCTGTAATCTTGTTGCATACATCTGCCATATCAAATGCACCCAACTCGCTACCAATCTTGGCATAGAATACTACGTGCAGCAGCACATCACCCAACTCTTTGCTGATCTCTATCATGTCATTTTGCAGCAAAGCAGTCGCCAACTCGTAGGTCTCTTCTATGGTATTCTGGCGCAGACTCTCAAATGTCTGCTTTTTATCCCATGGGCATTTTTCTCGCAGTTCATCCATCACTGTTAGTAGACGGTCAAAAGCCTTCAATTGCTCTTCTCTTGTATGTGCCATAATATTATCCTTGAAGCGCGGCAGGGAGTTGATTGCCGCGCAAGTTGTTTATGTTGTCTTCTTAAAAAAGATTTTCGTTGTCTTTTATCTCCATCGTCATTGTCGTTCCATCTAGTTTGGCGTAGGTGAATTGTTGCCAACAGTCGCCTAGGATAATGATGCGGCTATCGCGGCTCAGCATCAAATCCAATTCTATATGTCGATGGCCAAAGATATAATAATCATGATGATTGCCGTTTTGCTCTTGTTCTTTAGCAAAGAGTACTAGTTCCTCTTTATCTTCTCCTTTGTACGGACATGGATGCGCTAGTTCTTTTAAACGGCTATTTCTAGCCCACTCATAGCCAAACTCATTAGCCCACAGGGGAGGCAATAGTCGGAATAGGAATTGTAGAATAGGATTGTGAAATACATTGCGCAGGAAGATAAACTTTCGTATTTTCTTCTGCACCTTCTTTGGTAATTGCTCAATATAGTGACTAGGTACCAAACCATCACCATGGGCTAGAAATACTTTTTTACCATTAATCTCCACGCTCTCGTGTTTGCGATGCACAACTATGCCAGTTTCTTTTTCAAGCCAGCCAAAAGTCCAAATGTCGTGATTACCAATGAAGAAGTGTATTTCTATACCTTGATTTGTGATTTCGCGGAGTGTTTGCAAGAAGGGTTGGTATTGTTCTTTGCTCTTGTCGCGCCAAAAATACTCGCACCAAAAGTCGAATATATCTCCGAGCAGGTAGATTGCACGAGCATCCCTTGCCATGCTTTGTAGCATGTCAATTAGGGTCTGCTGATGGGCTTGTGGATTCTCAATCGCCCTCGAACCTAGGTGTGCGTCGGAGAGGAAGTAGATCATTGTTTAGTGTTGTTTAGAGTTGTTTAGTGTGGTTTAGAGGAAGCCGAGTTCGAGTTTGGCTTCTTCTGACATCATATCTTTGTTCCACTCAGGATCAAAGACAATATTCACATTCACCGTCTCAATGCCATCAATTGATCCCACTTTCTGCTTCACATCCTCTACGAGGAAGTCTGCGGCAGGGCAGTTGGGCGCAGTCAGTGTCATATCAATATTACACACCGCATCACCTGGCAGGTCAATGCGGTAAATAAGTCCTAAATCGTAAATATTAACAGGTATCTCAGGATCATAAACTGTCTTTATCATCCTGAGTACCTGTTCTTCTAATTCCAAAAATTCGTTCATTATCAATTATTTATACAAGAATCGCTTAATACTCTTCTTAGGTGTCTTCTCAAATGGCTCATGCTTGACTTCGATGTCATGCACGCGAGAATACGAAGGTAATAATTCGTTGAGTTTCTTCAGATTGTCCTTCATCATACGCTCCACTTCAGCCAAAGAGAAACCTTTAGTAGCTTCTTCATCAGGGAAAACCAAACCAATTAGTTTGCCCTCACGCTCTACTACGATACTCTCTGCTACACCCATCTGGTTGTTGAGTTTGTCCTCAATCTCCTCTGGGTATATGTTTTGTCCGCTTGCGCCGAGGAACATAGACTTGATACGGCCACGGATGAAGATATTACCTTTCTTGTCCATATAGCCTAAGTCGCCGGTGCGCAACCAACCATCTTCGGTAAATGCTGCGATGGTGGCCTCCTCGTTCTTGTAGTAACCCATCATCACGTTCTCACCGCGAACAAGAATCTCGCCTTCGCCTTTCTCATTTGGGTTATCAATCTTTGCTTCCATGCCAGGTACTGGAGCACCACAACTGCGACGCTTGAAGTATTTAGGAGGCAAACCACTTACCAATGGTCCACACTCGGTCATACCAAAGCCAATGGACAATGGGAAATTTACATCCATAAGACATTTCTCTACGATAGGGTTCATAGCTGCACCGCCGCAGAGAAAATATCGTACCTGTCCACCAAATGCTTTGACAAGGGATTTCTTGACATGTCCGCGGATAATGTTCATGATACCTGGGGTATGCCAAAATATTTTCAAGACAGTTTTAGACAATAGCGGATCGAGTTTCTTCTTGTGAATCTTCTCAATCACGAGTGGTACAGTAGCCACTAAATATGGTTTGACGTCTGCCATGGCCTTGAGCAAGATACTTGGGGTAGGGGCTTTGGTTAGGTAATAGATGGTGGCACCTGCGCTGAAGGGGTAAAGGAAGTCAGCCAGTTGACCGAACATGTGTGCTAATGGAAGCATAGACACCACTCGTTGACCTGGCTCAACAGGGAGGATATGCTGACCGTTCTCCACATTGTTGGAGAGGGAACGGTGGTTGATCATTACGCCCTTTGGGGAACCTGTTGAACCAGAGGTGTAGTTGATAAGTGCGAGTGAATCGAGATCAATTTCACCATCTTGTACAAGTGAGAAGAATGTATTCTCGGTTAATGTGGATGCTTCGCTCATTACATGCTCTACACTGCCTTTGAAAGGCTCTGCAAGATGGATAAACGAGAAATCATCCATAGACATAATCGCTTGTAGTTCAGGTAATTGTTGGTTCTGCAATTCGCGCCAAACGTATGGTCCAACAAGCAACATCTTCGAGTCGGAATGCGCAATCAAGCGTGCTAGATCTTCCGCTTTGAAATCTTGCAACAGTGTTACTGCAACAGCTTTATATGACATAATCGCCATGTAGCTAACGACCCAGTTGGAGCAGTTGCGACTGGCAATAGCAATCTTATCACCTGGTTTGATACCCAACAACCGGAATAATTTGTGAAAACGACGCACTTGTTGTGCTACCTCGCCGTGGGTGTATTGTTTTTTCTCTCCGTAATCCACAAAGGCGACATCGCGCCAACGATTATGGATCACTTGATCCATATAATGTAAAAAATGGTGTTTCATAATTCAGTAATAATGAATAGTTAATACTTAATATCCGCCCAATATTTCCTCTCTTGTCAAATCCTCTCCAATAGTTTCCGTAGGTAGGTATGGCACTTGTTCTGGTGCGTTTGCAGGGTCGAATGTGAAATATGTACACGTACATTCCGCCAATAATTCGCCCGTCGCACTACGGATCTCGCCATCTACGATTGCAATGTTGCGCTTTTGCTCGCGCAGTCGCGCACGCAACTCGATAAATGCCTGCTCAATAACCACGGGCTTGCGAAATCGTGTTTCCATTTTGGCTGTCACGCCCGAAGCACGTAGTTTGTGAGACACTACCCATCCACATATTTCATCCAACAACACTGACTGTACCCCACCATGCAACGTGTTTTTCCACGATTGATACAACTCTTGTGGGTGCCATAGACACACCACATCATGTCCGTCTTCGTAGAAACGCATCTTTAGTCCAATAGGATTGTCAGGACAACAACCAAAACAATTGTACCCCTCTGTTCCTAGCCATGGATTTTTAATTTGTTGCATTGAATTCCTCTAATAGTTGTTGAAAATTTACATTATTTGGTTCTTCAGCCAATAACTTCTCACATAGCGCTTTTGCTTCATCTTTCCTCCGCTGCTTGTGTAGGCACTGTATGTAGGTGAATTGTACTGCGCGTTGGTTCCAACGCTCGTAGTCTGCACACGATACCGTATACAAGCTGTCTGCTTTCTGAAAATACGATAGAGCTGTTTTCTTATTCCCAAATGGACTGAAAAACTCCACATTCCCTTGCATTGATAGTACAAACGGATCGTTTGCGTTCAACTCCATCGCACGCTGGAGATTGCTAAAAATACCTTTGGCATACTTCATTAATTGACCTTTGTTTAATGCCAATTGATAGGTATAAACACTTGCTAGATACGCGCAATATCTCTCTTCTGGCAATTCGCTTTTCATCTCCTCGAGATGGGAGGCAAAACGTTGAATCAACTGTTTGCCCTTCTCTACATCGATTCCCAATATATATGCTGAAAAACCGTATTCATAATTCAGCAGTTGCTTCCTCTCCTCTATGTCTAAACTATCCCAATCTGCTGAATCGATGTATTGTTCCCACACGCTCATGTCGCGTGTGATGTATGCTTCATACAATTGATGGTTCGAGTACTGCGCATGGCACATACTCGAAACCATCAATAATATTAGCATTTGCAATTTCATAGATCGCTTTGCTGTTAGAGGTTAGACCACTTTGTTGTTAGAGGTTAGACTCTCGGAATCTCTCAGCCACGAAGTGGCGGTCTAACAGCGTAGCGGTCTCTCATCTGACAGCCCTCCGGGCGGTCTTACTTGCCCTCTTGCTCTAGCATCAAAGTGCGAGTAGGTTGGTCGCAAACCTCGCTTGGTCCATAGTATTGGATTGGACCTGGGTAGATGTAGCTGAGTTGTGGATCAGCCCAATCTGCACGGTGAGCAGCCAAGTACTTGAATGGTGCACCATTGAGGTCAACCAATGCTTTTTGGATTACTGGTTTCATCTTGCCGTGGCGACGCTCCATGTTCATCATCATGGTTACAGGTACACCACCAGCAACCCACTCGCATGCAGGTTTGGTGAGGTTCTTCACCAATGCCATGTAGCCAGTCTTACCAGCTGCGATGAGGTGAGCAGCAGTATTACCGAGGCTGTAGCAGTAGTCAGCATCGAAGTTAGATGGCATTGCGCAACGACCTTCGTAGCCGAAGAAGTGGTTGAGAGCTGCAAATTTGCCTTTGTATGTACCAGCAGCTTTGAGTTGAGCCAGGCGTTTTTGTACCATCTCGATGAGGAGTTTCTCGGTCTCGATTTGGCTTACCATCACATTGCCGTGAGGGTCACGATCGAGGGTGAGTTGCTTAGCAATACCCTTTGGCAAGCTGCGATAGAGGTCGCAAGATGCAGAAGTAAGTTTAGATTTTACGTACTCGCGCTTAGCGTCGTCACCTTCCAAAGCAGCAAACTCCTCGTTCTCAGCCAACATATCGTTGAGCTCTTGGATGAGAACACGCATAGCAGGGATAAACTCGATGAGGCCCTCTGGGATGAGGATGGTACCGAAGTTCAATCCCGCATTCGCACGAGCTACAATTACCTCTACGATTTGCTCTACTACCTCGTTGAGGGTCATGTTCTTCTCCTCAACCTCCTCAGAGATGAGGCAAACGTTTGGTTGTGCTTGCAATGCGCACTCGAGTGCGATATGGCTTGCAGAGCGACCCATGAGACGGATAAAGTGCCAGTATTTCTTAGCAGAGTTGGCATCGCGTTGGATGTTACCGATGAGCTCAGCGAAGGTCTTACAAGCGGTGTCGAAACCGAAAGAGGTCTCAATCATCTCGTTCTTGAGGTCACCGTCGATGGTCTTAGGACAACCAATTACTTGGATACCGCAGTTCTTTTGGAGGTAGTACTCAGCGAGTACGCACGCGTTGGTGTTAGAGTCGTCACCACCGATAATTACGATAGCCTTGATACCCAACTCGTTGCAAACCTTGATACCGTTGTCGAATTGCTCGGTCTCTTCCAATTTTGTACGACCAGAACCGATGATATCAAAACCACCTGTATTGCGGAACTCGTCGATTACGTCAGCAGTCAGTTCGGCATACTTGCCATCTACCAAACCGCTAGGGCCACCGAGGAAACCATAGAGTTTGTTTGCTGGGTTGATACGCTTGAGGGCGTCGAACAAACCGCAGATTACGTTGTGACCACCAGGAGCTTGACCACCAGAGAGGATTACACCTACGTTGAATGGTGCAACCTCAACTGCCTCAGCAGCAGGTTCAAACTCGATTACAGGCATACCGTAGGTGTTAGGGAAGAGCTTTTGAATCTCCTCTTGATCAGCTACAGATTGTGTTTTTGCGCCTTCCTTAAGGCTTACATTTCCTTGCAAAGCTACTGGCATCTTAGGTTGATACGCAGCACGTGCAATTTGCAATGGGCTTTTTGTCATTGTCATAAATTGGTTATTTTTTTAAGTTAAAAAATTTATTTCAATCGTGTGGAGAATGTAACAATGTTACATAATACTCCAAAATCGCCGCAAAGGTACAAAAAATAAATGGAATTTCCTATTTTTTTTGCATAAAAAAATGCATTGTTGTATATTTTGATATCTTGTGTTGTCAAAATTGCAACTTGGAAACTGCAAAAGTATTAAAGTTTCCTAGAAAATTTGGTCAAATCAAATAAAAGTAGTACTTTTGCACGATTTTTGTAAAATGGCGGAGTATGGCAGATATTAAAGGTGAAATATTGCAACGTGCTATTTTACGTATGCAGCAAGTTGGCATACGTAGTGTGTCTGTTGATGATCTTTGTCATGAGATGGGTATCTCAAAAAAGACCTTTTATGTGTATTTCCCATCAAAAGATGATTTGGTTAGCGAGATTCTGCAAGTACACGAGCAAAAGGTTGCGAGCGAATTATCGCAGGCGATTCAGAAACGCACTGTGGCACAGTGTATTATAGAGTGGTCTAAGATAGCCAAACATACCGAGCGATCGATGGTTAAGACCCCTCCAATGATTTATGATTTGGAGAAGTATTACCCACAATTGTTTGCGCAACACAAGCGGTTTATGCGTCAAGCAACTGAAAAAATAGTGGTACAGTTTTTGCAAAAGGGAATTAGCGAGGGTGTTTTTCGTCAGGAGATGGATGTGCAAATAGTGGCAATGGTCTTTATGGATATTCAATACAAGTTGATGTCGTTTATGGCAACAGGGGAGAAACCTCGTGAGGAGATTCAGCGTATTGGACGTCAAGGAATGGATATTTTGATGCGCGGTATACTTACGCTAGAGGGATTGGAAACTCTTAAAAATAAATTAGAAAAATAACATATAATATATAAGGTGTAAAATGAAGAAAAAGATTGTTTTATCAATTTGCTTGTTCGCGATTTGCGCGAATGGCATTTGGGCAGGAGATCATGTGATGGCTGCTACGAAGAAAGCAGAGACGCGTGAGGTGCCTGCTACATTAAACCTAAGTTTGACGGAGGCGCAAGATTATGCCGTAGAAACCAACCGCAGTTTGCGCAATGCAAGCCTTGCGGTGCAAAAGGCGTATGCGCAGCGTTGGCAGACGATAGCAAGTATGTTGCCATCTGCTGACTTATCATGGAGTTTTACCTCTATGATGGGTTATAAGATGGACTTCGGCGGCATGTCTATTCCAATGAACGATAATGGAACATTGGGTATTACAGCTGCTGTCGGAATTAATGGTCAAGCTATTGTAGGTGCGTTGCTTAACAATGTGGCGATTGACATGCAGAAATTGAATCTCCAACAATCAGAGGACAACTTGCGTGCGAATATCAAGACGAGTTATGCAAGTGTATTGGTGTTGGAAAATGTGGTGAAATTGTTGGAAAGTTCGCTCGCAAATATTGAGCGTATGGCGGAGATGACACAACGTAGCGTAGATGTAGGTGCTGCGGAGCAAACCACTGCTGATCTTATCAAGGTGCGTGTTAACACGTTGAAAAACAATATCAATGCTAATTTGCGTAGCACACAATTGGCAACGAATGCTTTGAAGGTGTTACTCGATGTGCCTGCGGAAACCGAGTTGGTGTTGACTTCTACCCTAGAAGATTTCCTCTCTGCAGAGGCAGTGTTGGCATTGCTCGGCAATGATTTTGTGTTGGAGAACAACCTTAACTATCAACTCTTGGAGAAGAATGTGGACCTTGCCAAGAAGAACGTACACATGGCAGGTTGGGCATATGGTCCAACAGTAGCACTAGCATATCAATATAGCGACAAGCATTATTTTGGAAAAGAAGCGGGTCTTAATATGACCCCTCCTAATGCTATTTCGCTGAATATCAGCATGCCTTTGTGGTCATCGGGTAAACGTGCTGCAGGTGTCGTAGAGAAGAAAATTGCTTTGGAAGAGGCACGCAATACCTTTGCCGAGACAGCCAATAATCTGGGTATTCAGAACGAGCAGTTGCGCTATAACCTGCAAAATGGTTATGAGACCTACATGAACGAAAAGGATAATATGGACGTTACACAACGTGTATTTGAATCAACAACCAATAAGTTTAACCAAGGTGCAGCAAGTAATCTGGACTTGGTAAATGCTAGCAATGACCTTATTACTGCACAATCTAGTTATGTGCAAGCGGTATTGACATTGGTGAATGCACAAGTGGAATTGGAGAAATTCTTGAATCTTTAACTAGGAATAATAAGAATAAAATAAGATAATGAAAAAGATTGTATTATTGATGGCAGCAGCAGTATGTATGATTGGCTGCGGCAAGAAAGATGCTCAGACAAAACAAGAGGCTGAGCGTGTGGAAGTGGTGGGCACCATGATCCTCGAAAATCATGAGATTGAGCGTGTGCTCCATGTAAGTACTAACCTACAAGGCTACTTGACACAGAACGTAGCACCTTCTTTGACAGGCAAGATTGAGCACATTTTTGTGGAGGTAGGTGATCGCGTAAAAGAGGGCGATATGCTGGTGCGTATGGATCAAAACCAATACCTTAGTTCGAAAATTCAATTGGCTAATTTAGAGGTAGAGATGAGTCGTTTGGAGGCATTGCTTGCTACTGGAAGCGTAAGCCAACAGACTTATGATCAAACCAAAGTGGGATATGATCAATTGAAGCAAAATCTCTCTTTCTTGGAAAAGAATACCTATGTAAAGGCTCCTTTCGAGGGTGTAATCTCTGCGAAAACCTACGAAGATGGCGAACTCTATGGTGGTCAGCCAATCGTGGTTTTGACCCAAGTGAAGAAACTCAAAGCTCTCATCGCTGTACCAGAGACATACTATCCTTTGATCAAAGAGGGTATGAAGCTCACAGTGAAGAGCGAGATTTATCCAGAGGAGACTTTCCCTGCAACCATTGAAGTGGTTTATCCTACTATCGATGCAGCGAGCCACACCTTCCAATGCAAAGTGGTGATTCCTAACGCAAGCGAGAAATTGCGTCCAGGTATGTATGTGACTACTACTCTGGGACTTGGCAAGGAGAATACCATCGTAGTTCCTTATCAATCAGTAGAGAAATTGATTGGTTCGAACGAGCGTTTTGTATTTATCAATGAGAATGGTTATGCTAAGCGTGTCAGCGTGAAACTCGGTCAGCGTTTCGACGAGAGCATTGAGATTATCGCTCCAGAGATTCAACCCGGTGTTGAGTATATCCACAAAGGTCAAAGCAAGTTGGTGGATGGCGTGAAGATTGAAGTGAAATAAATTCTAAACGACTATGGCAATTTATAAAACCGCGATTAAGAATCCCGTAACGACCTTGCTTGTGTTCGTTGCGGTGATGATCATAGGTCTGTTCTGCTTTGTGCAACTGCCTGTGGATCAGTTTCCTGAGATGGATCCTCCCTATGTGATGGTGATGACTACCTATCCTGGAGCATCCGCCTCGGAGATAGAAACCAACGTCTCCAAGATTATGGAGAATAGTTTGACTTCGGTGGATAACTTGAAGTATATCAACTCGACTAGTAAGGATAACGTATCACTGGTTATTTTGGAATTGGAGTGGGGATGTGATATCACGGAGGCCGTCAACGACGTGCGGTCGTTCTGTGATATGGCGAAGAACCAGTTGCCAGACGGTTGTTCGTCACCAATGGTGTTTAAGTTCTCATCCAGCACCATGCCTATCTGCCAATACTCTATCACGGCAGACGAGTCGTATCCTGCGCTCGACAAAATCCTCAACGATGAGGTGATCCCACAGCTCAACAAGATTAATGGTATCGGTAACTTGTCTGTGTCAGGTGCACCAGACCGCTATGTGTATGTGGATATTGACCAACAAAAGTTGGATGCTTATGGTATCTCGCTGGAGCAAGTGGGTCAAGTAATCTCCGCCAACAACCTCAACCTCTCTTCAGGTACGGTGAAGATGGAGAAGGAGCAATACCAAATGCAAGTACGCTCTGAGTTTGTGGAGAGTAACGAGATCAACGACCTGATGGTGACTATCACCCCACAGGGACAACAAGTCTTTGTGCGTGATATTGCTACTGTGCGCGATACCATCAAGGATCTCTCGCTCGACGAGAAGACCAACGGTCGTGAGGCTGCGCGTTTGATTGTAGCTAAGCAATCAGGCTCCAATACCGTGCAAGTCTGCGAGGATGTGCAAGAGGAGTTGGCTAAGATTCAAAAGCAATTGCCTACCGACGTGAAGATTCAAGAGATCTACAACTCGGCTGACAATATCCGCAATAGTATCAACTCTTTGGAGGAGTCAGTGATGTACGCGCTCTTGTTCGTGGTGTTGGTGGTATTGTTCTTCCTGGGTAAATGGCGTGCGACGATTATCATCTCGCTCACTATTCCAATCTCGTTGATTGTAGCCTTCATCTACTTGAAGATGGCAGACTCCTCAATCAACATTATCTCGCTCTGTTCGTTGAGTATTGCGATTGGTATGGTAGTGGACGATGCGATTGTGGTGCTCGAGAATATCACCCGCCATATTGAGCGTGGTGAGAACCCTCGCGAGGCCTCTATCTATGCCACCAACGAGGTTTGGGTCAGCGTTATCGCAACTACCCTTGTGCTTGTGGCTGTGTTTGTGCCTCTGACCATGATGGATGGTATGGCAGGTATCATGTTTGAGTCACTGGGTTGGATCGTTACAGTTGTTTGCTGTACTTCTACCGTGATCGCTATCACCCTTACTCCTATGCTCTGCTCGAAACTATTGCAAGCACGCAAATTCCATGTGGAGAATGGCAAACTGATTGATGATAGCGCCAAGAAGACTTGGTACGACCGCACTGTCGTTGCGTTCCTTGACAAAGTGGATGCTGCTTATGCCAAGTCGCTGGGTTGGTGCTTGCGTCATAAGACATTGACTATCATTGCATTGTTTGTCTTCTTTGCAGCGTCATTGGTGCCATTTGCTATGGGTAAAGTGGGTACCGACTTTATGGCGCAACAAGATAATGCACGCTTGAGCGTAACGGTTGAGTTGCAACGTGGTACGCGCATCGAAGAGACCGTCAAGACAGCTCGCAAATTGGAAGAGCGTTTCATGTTGCTCGTACCTGAGATTCAGATGATCTCTACCTCCGCGGGTAGCAACGATGATGATGGTACAGGTGCTATCTTCTCTACTACAATGAACAATACCATCTCTATGACGATCCGTTTGAACAAGAAATGGGAGCGTGAGCGCACTATCTGGCAAATCGCTGAGGTGCTGCGTCAAGAGTTGGCACAATATCCAGAAATCATTGAGTATCAGGCTGCTTTGAGTAGTGGTGGTCCTGGTGGTAGTAATACG
Source organism: Paludibacteraceae bacterium (assembly GCA_045124995.1). Classification (GTDB taxonomy): domain Bacteria; phylum Bacteroidota; class Bacteroidia; order Bacteroidales; family Paludibacteraceae; genus Colicola. The sequence goes on from JBGVMY010000002.1 coordinate 155,198, forward strand.
GTGGATGTGGAAATCTATGGTTACGACTTTGATATTACCAACCAAATGGCGCAACAAATCATTGCTCTTACCAAGCAATTACCTGGTGCACGTGACGTCTATGCCGACCGTGATGACGACCGCCCTGAGATCAAGATTATCGTGGACAAGGAGAAGGCATCTCGCCACGGATTGACCTCTGCTACCATCTCCAGCTATCTGCGTAACCGCGTGAATGGTATGGCAGTAGGCTATTTGAAGGAGGATGGTAACGAGTACGATATCCTTGTGCGTTTGAAAGAGGAGAACCGCAACTCTATCTCTGACGTGCTCGACTTCTCTATACCAACACCAACGGGCAAGAGTATCAAACTCTCTGAAATTTGTTCGGTGGACGAGTATTGGGCACCACCAAAAATCGTGCGTAAGTCTCGCCAACGTATCGTGACCGTCAAGGTTACTCCATACGAGACTTCATTGGGTGAGTTAGCTCAAGCTATTGAGACACAGGTACTTCCTCAAATCGACAAACCTGCTGGTTACTCTATCCGTTTGGCAGGTTCGTATGAGGATCAACAGGAGTCCTTCGGCAAATTGGGTATGTTGGGTGCACTGATTCTTATCCTTGTGTATATCGTGATGGCGTCTCAGTTTGAGTCGTTCTCTAATCCAGGTATCATCATGTTTACCATACCATTTGCGCTTTCGGGTGTGATTCTCGCTTTGTGGATTACAGGCGTGTCACTGGATATGATTGGTGCATTGGGTATTGTCTTGCTGGTCGGTATTGTGGTGAAGAACGGTATTGTGCTCGTGGACTATATCAACCTCATGCGCGAGCGTGGATACGAACTCAACGAAGCTATCCAGATGTCTGGTCAAAGCCGTATGCGTCCTGTGTTGATGACGGCGTTTACTACTATCTTGGGTATGGTGCCAATGGCAGTGAGCCAAGGTGAAGGTGCCGAGATGTGGCGTCCATTGGGTATTGTCGTGATTGGTGGTTTGACCGTTGCAACCTTCTTGACCCTGTATATCGTGCCTGTTGTATATGGTGCAATCTCCAAGAAAGGCGAGCGCGACAAACTCAAGAAGGTCCGCGAGAACTTCATTTTCATGGACATTGATGTGAAAGATGAAGCGAAAAAATCATAATTCATAATTCAAAATTTATAATTGTTATGAAAAGTGTAATGATCATATTCAATCAAGCCAACACCGAGCGTGTGGAGTATATGCTTGATATGTTAGAGATACGCGGTTTCACGTTCTTTGAGGACGTGCAAGGCCGCGGCAGCAAGAATGGTGAGCCCCGCCGTGGTACCCACGCATGGCCAGAGATGAACTCGTGCGTTATCACCATTGTGCCAGATGAGAAAGCTCCTGTTCTGCTCGAAGCGGTGCAAAAGCTCGATAAACGCAACGAAGAAGTAGGCGTACGTGCTTTTATGTGGAACATCGAAGCAACAGTATAAACTATAAGCAGAAATGAGAAAAACGCCATTGACATGCGGTCAATGGCGTTTTTTTTGTGGTATTTTGATATGTTAAGGCTGGCTATATGCTACTTTAGTCTTCTCGGAAGGCGGGGAATTGTGTGCTTATTGTGCGTTTATTGTGCGTTTATTGTCCGTGAATAGTGCGTGAATAGTGCGTGAATAGTGCGTAAATAGTGCGTGTATTGTGCGTAATATCCTATAGATTTTACAGAAAAAAGAAGCAACCCTTTTGGATTGCTTCTTTGCGGTGCGGACGAGACTCGAACTCGCGACCCCATGCGTGACAGGCATGTATTCTAACCAACTGAACTACCGCACCAATTGTTGTATGTCTACTTCCTTTTCGAAAGCGAGTGCAAAGGTACTGCTTTTTTTTGATATGACCAAATATTTTTGAAAAAAAATGCAATTTTCGGTGATTTTTTTGATTTTTGCCCCTATTTTAAGCTATAATTGCCCCAAAAAACACATTTTTTTTGCATATCTCCTCAAAAAGTAGTAACTTTGCGGGTTGAATGAAAATTCATGTTGTAAACGCTAATCTATTTACAAATACTAATCTATAAATAAAATGTCAGTACATGTACAAAATAGTCGCATGACGACGACTCGCCTGCGTCAGATGAAGCAACAAGGTGAGAAGATAGCAATGCTCACTAGTTATGATTACACCCTAACGACCCTTTTGGATGAGGCGGGTATAGATATGATTTTGGTAGGTGATAGTGCATCGAATATTGTTTGTGGCAATGCGTACACGTTGCCTATTACGATTGATGAGATGATTTTCTTGGCGCGTGGTGTGGTGCGTGCTGCTAAGCACTGCTTGGTGGTGTTGGATATGCCTTTTGGTAGCTATCAAGTGAGCGAAGAGGAGGCTGTTCGTAATGCCATTCGCATGATGAAAGAGTCGGGAGCCGATGCAGTGAAACTTGAGGGTGGTGAGGAGATATTGCCTGCTATTCGACATATGGTGCAAGCTGGTGTGCCTGTGATGGGACATCTCGGACTCACTCCACAAAGTGTCAACCAATTGGGTGGCTATGGTCTGCGTGCAAAGGAGGAGGCAGAGGCCGAGAAACTAATCCGTGATGCTCAACTCTTGGACGAGGCAGGTTGCTTTGCGATTGTATTGGAGAAGATTCCTTCTGCTTTAGCAGAACGTGTGACGAAAGCCGTGTCATGTCCTACTATTGGTATTGGAGCGGGTAATGTAACCGATGGACAAGTGCTTGTCTTGCACGACATGTTGGGCCTTAATCTTGGATTTAAACCCAAGTTCTTGCGCCACTTTGCAGAGTTAGGAGAAGCTGTGAAAGGGGCTGTTAGCGAGTATATCGATGCGGTGAAGCAGTCTACCTTCCCTAACGATTCTGAATCATACTAGACGAATATTTATCCGTCCTGTCGGAGTTCGTAATAAGAGGAGTTTGCGCTCCTCTTTTTTTGTGTAAAATTTGTAAAGTCGAGATTATATAATCTAAAAAATATGTTATAAAACATGTTATTTGCACTCTTTTGAAAAATGTGCACTTTTTTTGATATTTTTTTGCAAAAACTCTTGTGTGGTTGAAAAAAAATGAGTAACTTTGCACGTTGAAATGTGGACTACGGTGTCCTTATGCTTGCAAATGAATGTTTTTTTGCAAGGCATTTTTGGGGTACACCTTATATATAATATATAGGCAAAACATAAAAAACAATAAACAAAACAACGTGGGTGAAATTCCCACATAATATTAACTAACAAAACACACGTTATGATGAACAAACACAAAGAGAATGGCTTTCGTAGCCTCCTCATGACATTTGCAGTATTTGCAATGTCGTTGGTTAGCATCAGTGCTATGGCAGCTCCTATTTCAGTAGTAGGTAAAGTAGTAGATGCTAATGGTGAACCTCTTGTTGGTGCCAGCGTTGTAGAAGCGGGAACATCTAATGGTACTATTACCGATTTGGATGGTGCTTTCGTACTTAGCGTTGAGCCTAACGTGACTCTCGTAGTTTCTTACGTAGGTTACAAAGATCAAGAAGTTCGCGCTCACAAGGACATGGTTGTTATGCTCCGCGAGGACACACAAATCCTTGACGAGGTAGTAGCAATCGGTTATGGTACGCAAAAGAAGGCGAACCTTACTGGTGCTGTGACAACCGTAGATGTTTCTAAAACTCTCGAGTCTAAGACCGAGTCTGATGTGACTAAGGCATTGCAAGGTGCTGTGCCTGGTTTGACTATCACCAACGCAACTGGTGACTTGAATGCTGATCCTACCGTAGTTATCCGTGGTATCGGTACTTTGTCAAACAGTGGTACTTCTACTCCTCTTTACATCGTAGATGGTGTACCTGTAGAGAACCTCGGTTATCTCAATGCTAACGACATTGAGTCTATCAGCGTATTGAAGGATGCTTCTTCCACCGCTATCTATGGTACTCGCGCTGCTTTTGGTGTTGTATTGGTAACAACCAAAACTGCTAAGACCCAAGAGAAAGTGTCTGTAACATACAACAACAACTTCGCATGGAGTCGTGCTACTGCATTGCCAGAGTATCCAAGCGTACTTGAACAAGCACAAGCTTTGACCGATGCTAACAAGCGTGCTGGTTTGGCTTCTGAGCTCTTTGGTATGTACCTTGATACTGAGGCATTTATATCTGGTGCTCAAAGATGGCTTGACTGGGCTAACTCTGCAGAAGGTGCTGCTGCTGGTATTAAGAATGGCAAGTCTCCATATCGTAAGATGATTTACGGTTTGGATTGGGATGAGAATGGTTTCTATGCTGACTGGGACGTAGCTGGTATCATGTTTAATGATGCTACTCCAAGCCAACAACACAACCTTTCTGTTTCTGGTAACTCTGGTAAGACTAACTACTATATGTCTCTCGGTTACAACCACCAACAAGGTTTGATGAACTTCAATCCTGATAAGATGGATAAGTTCAATGCTACCGTTAACATTTCTACCAAGGTTAATAACTGGTTAGAGGTAGGTGCTCGCTTCAATATGCAACACCGTATCTATACCTATCCTTATGTTCGCGGTCAGGGTACATACCAATACGTATGGCGCTGGGGTTCTTTCTTCGGTCCTTATGGTTACTTCGAGGATGCTGAAGGCAACCAATATGATGGTCGTCAAATGATTGGTTTCCGTAAGGCAGCTGCTGGTCCTGACGGCGAGGGTGGTGACACATGGCGCAAACGTATGAACATGCGCGCTGGTGGTTTCATCAAGTTGAACCTCGCTAAGGGCTTGACCTTCAATGGTGACTATACCTTCACCTATCGCGCAGGTCGTTACAAAGGCGTAGGTTATAGCGAGGATCTCGTGAATACATGGTCACTCTTCGGTGAGAACTTTACTCATGGTAAGATCAATACATCTACCTTCATCGAGACTGAGAATACTCACTACTACAACCACGTAGCTAACATGTTCTTGAACTACAATGGTTCTTGGAGCGGTCACAACCTCAACGTAATGGTTGGTGCTAACATGGATAAGAGCGAGTATGAGTACTTGTACTATGAGCGTCACGGTATGCAAGATGAGAACCTCCCAGAGCTCGCACTCTGTTCAGAGGACTACAGCTATAGCCACAGCCACAGCCACAGCGGTTCTGCTGGTGTGTTCGCACGTATCAACTATGACTACAAGGGTATTTACCTCGTTGAGTTGAGCGGTCGTTACGATGGTTCTAGCAAGTTCCCAACTCACACACAATGGGCATTCTTCCCATCAGGTTCTCTCGGCTATCGCCTCAGCGAGGAAGCTTACTTCCAAGAGGCTAAGGAGTATGTTTCTAACTTGAAGCTCCGCGCATCTTATGGTGTTATCGGTAACCAAGAAATTGGTAGCAACATGTTCCTCGAGACTATGTCTAAAACTACCAACGGTGTTAGCTGGTTGGGTACAGGCTCAAGCAAATATGACTACTTCGGCACTCCTAAGATGGTCGATCCAACCCTTACATGGGAGACTATCGCCACTACTAACGTAGGTATCGACCTCGGTTTCTTGAACAACGAGTTGAACGTAAACTTCGACTGGTATCAACGTAATACTACTGGTATGTTGGCTCCTGGTCAAGCATTGCCTCAAGTACTCGGTGCAAGTGCAGCTTATGAGAACGCCGGTTCTCTCCGCACTCGTGGTTGGGAGTTGAATATTGACTGGCGCCACACCTTCCGTGATGCAGGTGATTTGACTGTTCACGCTAACTTCAACCTCGCTGACTACAAGGCTACTATCACTCAATGGGATTCTCAAGATCAAACCAATACCAAATATACTGGTAAAGAGTATGGTGAGATCTGGGGATTCGAGACTGATCGTTACTTTACATTCGATGACTTCAATGCTGATGGTTCTTACAAGGACGGCGTAGCAGATCAAACTGCTTTGGAGAAGGGCTCATTCGTTTATGGTCCTGGTGACGTTAAGTTCGTTGACCAAAACGGTGACGGCGTTATCAACTGGGGTTATGCAGTTGACGATGCTGTTAACAACCCAGAGGGTCTTGCTCCTGGTACCAAGAACAACCACGGTGACCTCGTGAAGATTGGTAACGAGACTCCACGCTACCAATACTCATTCCGTCTTGGCGCTGACTGGAAGGGCTTCGATATTGACTTGTTCTTCCAAGGTGTAGGTAAACGTGATATGTGGTCTCCTTCTGCATTCGTTATGCCTTTGACTCGTGGTGCTGACGCTATCTATGCATGGCAAACAGACTATGTTACCGAGGCTGACTATGCTGCTAAGGTTATCAATCAAGATGCTGCTTATCCACGTATGTACCCAGGTAACGCTGGTCAAGGTGTTCCAGGTGCTAACGTTACAGCTATTGGTTGCAACAACTTCTATCCACAAGATAAATATTTGATGGATTTGTCATATCTCCGTTTGAAGAACTTGACCGTTGGTTATACTTTGCCACAACGCTTGACTCGCAAGGCTACTATCGAGAAAGTACGTATCTACGCTTCTTTCAACAACTTGGCTGACCTCATCAACCATACTGCTCAATACGGTTTCGACCCTGAGGTTTCTTCAGGTAGCGGTACTGGTGGCTTCGGCAATGGTACATACGGTCGTACCGAGCCTCTCATGCGTTCGTATTCATTCGGTTTGCAAGTAACACTGTAATTAATGTTTAGGAAACAGATGAATAAATATTAATTACTAATTATTAACTATTAACTAAATTGAATACAATTATGAAAAAGATAATTTTAAGTTTGATGGCTGGTATCGTGCTCTTCACAAGTTGCGACTTGCTGAACAATGATCCATACGATTCTTTCACCAAAGGTAACTTCTTCACCAGCGAGACTAACGTAGAGATGTACACCAACTATTTCTACAACGAGTGGTCTGCATACGGTACTGGTGGTGCAAGTGGTGATTTCTATTTCAACTTTTTGAACGATAACCAAGCTGTGACAGGTCTTACTACTTGGAGCTTCAAGAATGTTCCTGCAACTGATGGAACATGGAGCGCTTGCTACACCGAGATTCGTCGTGCTAACATTTTGCTCGAGAATATCGAGGGTGTTCCATTCCAAAAGGAGTCAACCAAGCAATATTACATTGCTCTCGCTCGCCTCTATCGTGGTTGGCAACACTTCTGCCTCGTGCGTAAGTTTGGTGACTGCTACTGGGTGGACAAAACTTTGACCAAGGCTGACGAAGACGTTCTTTATGGACCACGTCAAAATCGCAACCTCGTTATGGATAACCTCGTGGCAGATATCCAATTTGCAGTTGAGAACATGGGTGACAAGAATGCTTCTTCTCGTACTGCTTACAACGTACACGTTGCTAATGCTATCAAGTCTCGCGTTTGCTTGTATGAGGGTACATATGCTAAGTATCACCTCAAAGACAACGCTCGTGCTGAGAAGTATTTGAATCTTGCTATTGAGGCTTCTGAGGCTCTCATCAACGGTGGTCAATTCGCTTTGACTCCAGGTGCTGAGGGTTACCGTGCTAACTACAACTCTCTTGACCTCGCTGGCAACACTGAGATGATTCTCTACAAGAAGTACGTTCTTGGCGTTCTTCCTCACGCTACTCAAGACTACTGCTGTGGTTCTACTCAAGTAAAAGGTTTGAGCCGTTCTGCTTTCAACGCTTATTTGATGGCTGATGGTTCTCTCCCAACAGGTGACGACAAGGGTCGTCTTGGTACAGCAGAAGAAGGTGTAAATGCAGGCAAACCAGTTATTATTGATCTTGTTGAAGCACGTGACCCACGTCTTGGTCAACAAATCGATAGCTATTTGGCTTATGTAGGTAACGGTCGTGTTCGTTACGAGGGTATGCCTGGGCAAGAGACTGCAGCTGAGAGCACTTCTTCAACTGGTTATGGTATTACCAAGTTCGATGAGCCAGCTACTCCAAGTCAATATCGTCAAGCTACCAATGGTAACGAGACCGATGGCCCTATCTTCTGGTTGGCAGAGATCGTATTGAACGCTGCTGAGGCTTATGCTGAGTTGGGCAACCAAGCACAAGCTAAGAAGTATGTAGATATGCTCCGCACACGTGCAGGTATGGTTCCTTTGAAGTTGCAAAACGACCCAGCTAACAACATGGGTGTTAGCGACCTTATTTGGGAGGTTCGTCGTGAGCGTCGCGTAGAGTTGATGTTCGACTTGAACGATCGTTATTGGTCACTCATCCGTTGGCACCAATTGGATAAGCTCGATACTGAGAAGTATCCAGAGCAAACTCAAGGTGCTTGGATTGAGAAAGGTTGGCCAGTTGAGCTTTCAAGCGTTAAGTTGACCAATGGTGATCATGGTTATATCGAGTGCAAAACTGATGGTGTTGAGCATCGTAAGTTCGAGGAGAAACATTACTTGGCTCCTATCCCATCTGGTCAAGCTACTTTGAACCCACAAATCGGTCAAAACCCAGGTTGGTAATTTTCAACAATCTGATATAATCAAGAAGGCTGCTTCGGCAGCCTTCTTTTTTTCTTGCCGTTACCGTTACCACTCCGTTATCACTCCTAACTTTTTGAGGGGAGGTGTTGTGTATATCAAAAAAAAGTAGTACCTTTGCAGCGCAATCAATGAAAAGAAATACAATCATATTTGTCGTTCTGGTGCTTCTGTTAGGTGTTTTAGCCGTCATAAACGCTTGCAGTGGTTCGGTATGGATTAGCCCTTGGCATTTCTCATCATTCACACCAATGCAAGAGCAGATACTCTTGCAGCTGAGATTACCCAAGATGCTGACTGCTATTTTGGCAGGCGCATCGCTTTCGGTAGCGGGCTTGATGATGCAAACGCTCTTTCGTAATCCGCTAGCGGGTCCTTATATTCTTGGTGTCTCCTCAGGCGCAAGTCTAGGTGTGGCGTTGGTGACAATGGTGAGTTCGGGTATCGGATATCGGGTATCGGAAATCGGTATGATTAGCGGAGCGGCGATTGTGGGTAGTGTGTTGGTGATGCTACTAGTGATGCTGATTGCTAAACGTATCCGCAGTAATGTGACACTGCTTATCGTAGGTATGATGGTGGGTAATATCGCAGGTGCGTTGGTGAATATGATGCAGAATTTCGCTAATCCAGATTCTCTCAAACTATTCATCGTCTGGACGTTAGGTAGTCTCAGCGGAGTGGGGTGGAACGAGTTGCCCACTCTAGCCATTGGTGTGGTTATTGCGCTGGTTGTCGTATTATTATTGATCAAACCTCTCAATGGTTTGCTTTTGGGGGAAGACTATGCCCGCGGTTTGGGCATCAATGTAGAGCGCACACGATGGATGATGGTGGTGGCATCATGCCTTTTAGCGGGAAGTGTCACCGCCTTCTGCGGACCTATAGCGTTTATAGGTGTGGCAGTGCCTCATATCGCACGTGGCGTGCTTGGCACCAGCAACCACCGTTTGACTGTGCCTGCTTCCGCATTGATTGGTGCTAATATCTTATTAGTCTGCGATATATTATGTAATCTAGGCACCTATGCTCTACCAATATCCACGATGAGTGCCCTCTTTGGTGCACCAATAATCCTGTGGATCATCTTGAAAAAGAAATAAAATATGCGTAATTCTCTATGGCTCATAGTGTGCCTATTCCTGTTGATAAGTTGTCGCACACAAAAGTTAGCCCCATTGTCCAATCACCTCGTTGACTTGTCGCCAGACACCACTATCCTCCCTACTTTCCCTGCGGAGGCGTTGTATGTCTTGGGTGCACTATGGGAGGAGGATAGCCTACTGCAACAAGAATATACGATAGCTGAGTATATTGAGCAGGAACTCATACGCCTCTATCCCGAAAAGGCATACAAGGGATATATGCAACGCTTGTGTGCAATTACGGATCGTCTGCTTATAGCAGAACATCGCACGCCAACGTTCTTTGCGCCTCAGAAACAGGAGATTATGTTTGCATCTGCTCACACGTCCACCCATACTGCTTTGTATGCCATCTTGGATTCGCTTTCGGTGGAAGAGGAGATCATGGCATTAGAGTTAACGCCACAAGAACAAGCAGATTGGAATGCATTGCAATCACTGATAGAAAGCGATCAACCGCTTACCCGCGAAGCGTTTGATACGCTGGATATTGCGTTTTTTGAAGAGGAGAATATCTTGCTCACATTACTCTTGTGGCGTGGTCCGAGAATGTTCTATCGCGTATTGCAGAGCAAAGCGCGCGCAGAGAAACTGGCGTATTACTACTATGGCGAAGCCACCAACAATGGTCGTCCTGGCGATGCATTCAAGCATATCTACGTGAATGTGCTATTGCGTACGTATGTAGGCGAGTGGCTATCGCATGCGATTATGGATGTGTTTTGGGAGTGGAAAAGCCCCAATGCTCCGTGCGATTATTATATGGATCTGCACAATAATATCGTTGGTCGCCAAACGCGCTATGATGATTTTACAACGATGGATACACAGTGCAATGCCGATATGCGCCATTGGCTGCAATGGGCAGAGAATGTGCAACATTTCGTACAAGACTCGGTGAATGGTCATCGCCAAGCATGGGACAAGGAAACGCCCACTTTCATCGTCGAACCCGCTGCTAAGCAAGTCAGCAATACGCAGTATATCTATTGGGATAAGTAAAAACGAGCGTGCTTAAATGCACGCTCGTTTGATTTAATTCGTAAACTGTAACTCGCCATCGCGAAGGGTGACAATCACGGGTTGTTGGTGATTAACCTTACCTGCGATAATCGCCTTACTCAATTCGTTGAGCACGAGGCGTTGCAAGGCACGCTTCACAGGGCGAGCACCGAACTGCGGATCGTAGCCCTCGTGGGCGATATAATCAATTGCGTCATCGGTAATGCGCAAGTCTATGCCACTCTGCATCAGCATCTTATGTACACCCTCGATCTGCAAGCCGACAATGTTGCGGATTTGCGATTCGTTGAGCGGAGTGAACATAATCGTCTCATCAATACGGTTGAGGAACTCGGGGCGAACAGTCTGACGGAGTAAGTCAAGCACCTGTTGGCTGGTTGTCTCGTGGTCAATGCCCTTCTCTTCGTTCTCGCGGATGAGTTGGCTACCGAGGTTGGAGGTGAAGATAATCAGGGTATTCTTAAAGTTGACGGTGCGACCTTTGTTGTCGGTCAAGCGACCATCATCCAATACCTGCAACAGCACATTGAACACATCGGGGTGCGCCTTCTCAATCTCATCAAATAGCACCACGCTATAGGGTTTTCGGCGAATAGCTTCAGTGAGTTGTCCGCCCTCATCATAGCCCACGTATCCCGGAGGCGCACCAATGAGGCGGGTGGCGGCGAACTTCTCTTGGTACTCCGACATATCGATGCGGGTCATCATGTTCTCATCATCGAAGAGGTAGTCCGCGAGGGCTTTCGCCAACTCGGTTTTACCTACACCCGTCGTGCCGAGGAAAATGAACGAACCAATAGGGCGTTTAGGGTCTTGCAGGCCCGCACGTGAACGGCGGATAGCATCGCTAACAGCCTGAATAGCTTCGTCTTGTCCCACTACACGCTTGTGCAGTTCTTCCTCCAAATGGAGCAACTTCTCGCGCTCGGATTGCATCATCTTATTCACAGGGATGCCCGTCCAGCGAGCCACTACCTCGGCGATGTCGTCCTCATCGACTTCCTCTTTGATGAGGCTCTCTCCTTGCATCGTGTGCAGGGCTTCTTGGGCGGCACGGATATTGGCTTCGGCTTGCTGAATCTTGCCATAGCGGATGGTGGCCACTTTCTCGTAGTTGCCCTCGCGCTCGGCAATTTCCGCCTCACGTTTCATCTGCTCGATATTCGCTTTCTCGTTTTGGATAGTCGCCACATAGCCTTTCTCCTGCTCCCAACGCGCATTCATCTCTTTCGCCTCGGCTTGGAGCTTGGTTAGTTGCTCCTCAATAGTGGCAAGTTTAGCTTTGTCATGCTCCTTCTTGATAGCCTCACGCTCGATCTGGAGTTGCATGATTTGGCGGTTGAGGTTGTCGAGTTCTTCGGGCTTGGAGTCCACCTCTAAACGCAGTTTAGCAGCGGCCTCGTCCACCAGGTCGATGGCCTTGTCGGGAAGGAAGCGGTCGGTGATATAGCGGGTGGATAGGGTGACGGCAGCGATGAGCGCATCATCCTTGATACGCACCTTGTGGTGGGTCTCGTAGCGCTCTTTGAGTCCACGCAGGATAGAGATAGTGGCAGCCTCATCGGGCTCGTCCACCATCACCATTTGGAAGCGGCGTTCGAGGGCCTTGTCAGCCTCGAAGTATTTTTGGTACTCATCGAGAGTGGTTGCACCCACGGCACGGAGGTCGCCTCGCGCAAGGGCAGGTTTGAGGATATTGGCAGCATCCATCGCGCCAGAGGTCTTGCCCGCACCCACAAGCGTGTGTATCTCATCTATAAAGAGGATGATTTCGCCTGCAGCGTTGGTGACCTCGGTAATGACACCTTTGAGGCGCTCCTCGAATTCGCCTTGGTACTTCGCACCTGCAATCAGGGCACCCATATCGAGGGAGTAGATTTGTTTGCGCTTGAGGTTTTCGGGGACATCGCCACGGATGATACGATGCGCCAGACCTTCGACAATCGCTGTCTTACCCACACCGGGTTCACCGATGAGGATAGGGTTGTTCTTTGTTCGACGGGAGAGGATCTGCAACACGCGGCGAATCTCATCGTCGCGACCAATTACAGGGTCGAGTTTGCCCTGTTGGGCGCGTTCGCAGAGGTTAATAGCGAACTTTTGTAGGTTTTCGGTTTTCATAGTTTAAAACGGATTATATTATATTAAAAACAACTTCAACAACTTGCGCCCAAATCAACATCCTTGGGCGCCAAGGGGTGTTATCATCAATATTATCACAAAACCCATACCAAACCCCTAAATAGCAAAAACCGCCTGCCAAAATGGCAGACGGTCGTTGTGGAATATTTGATATGGATTATCGAATCACTTGCATGATGTTGGCGAAGACACCTGCGGCGGTGACGCCAGCACCAGCGCCATAACCACGAATCATCATCGGATAATCGTGATAGCGTTCGGTAGTAATCAAAATGATATTGTTGGAGCCCTCCAATTGGTAGAATGGGTGTGCAGCATCTACTGTTTGCAGACTTACCTTGGTTTTGCCCTCCTCCATTGTAGCCACGAAACGCCAACGCAGACCCTTTGCCTCCAATTCTTGGCGGCGTGCCTCGAAGTCGGCATCCAACTCAGGCAAGCGCTTCCAGAAGTCATCCACAGCGCCTTGGAAGTAGTCTTCTGGCACAAACAAATGCTTTTCTACATCCTCTTGCTCCACTTGATAGCCTGCTTCGCGTGTTAAGATAACCAGTTTGCGAATTACGTCTTTACCGCTGAGGTCAATGCGTGGGTCTGGCTCACTATAGCCTTGCTCTTTGGCACGACGGATAGTCTCGGAGAATGGCACATCGGCTGCAATATCGTTGAAAATGAAGTTGAGCGTGCCACTCAAGACAGCCTCAATGCGGAGAATCTTATCGCCCGAATTGCGGAGGTCGTTAATGGTGTTAATGATTGGCAGACCAGCTCCCACATTGGTCTCAAACAGGAACTTCACGCCACGGTCAAGAGCCGTTTGTTTGAGACGGAGATAGTGGCTATACTCGGAAGAAGCAGCAATCTTGTTGGCTGTTACTACGGAGATATTATTCTCTAACAAAGCGAGGTAAGTATCTGCTACTTCGGCACTTGCGGTGCAATCCACAAAGATGGAGTTAGGCAATGAGGCGATGAGGCAATGAGGCGAGAGGTTAGAGGCGAAAGGCGGGAGGCTCGATTGGAGTTGCTCGCGGTAGTTGCTCAGATCCAATCCCTCGGCATTGAAGATATAGCCACGGCTATTGGCGATACCGACTACATTGAGTTGCAGGTGTTGCTCTTTCAGCAGCATGGCTTGTTGCTGCTGAATCTGCTGAATGAGTTGTGCGCCAACAGTGCCCACACCGCAAATGAAGATATTGAGTACCTTGTTCTCGCTGAGGAAGAACGAGTCGTGCAGCACGTGCATGGTCTTGCTGAGTTGTTGCTGAGGTACAACGAACGAGATGTTGGTCTCTTTTGCACCTTGCGCAAAAGCAATCACGCTGATACCATTTCTGCCAAGTGTGCCGAATAGTTTGCCTGCAATACCAGGCATATTGTGCATCTTTTCGCCTACGATACTCACGGCAGCCAAGCCCTGTTGTACCAGCATTGGGTACATGGAGCCAACCTTGATTTCCTCAGCAAACTCGCGGGTAAGCACTTCTACTGCCACTTCGCAATCTTTCTCCTGCACGCCTAAGGTGGTAGAGTTCTCGGAGGAAGCCTGACTAACCAAGAAGACAGATACTCCTGCGGCTGCCAATGCGCTGAAGATACGCTGGTTAACACCAATCACGCCTACCATCGAAAGACCCGAAACCGTGATCATTGCCACATCGCGAATACTGCTTAGACCACATACATAGCGGGCGTCTGCTTCAGCTTGTGCCTGAATGATTGTGCCTGCATTGTCGGGGCAGAAGGTGTTGAGAATACGGATAGGGATATTCTTTGCACACACGGGATATATAGTAGGTGGATAGACCACCTTGGCTCCGAAGTGGCACAACTCGGTGGCTTCTACGTAACTCAAACTCTGAATAGTGTAAGCATCGGGGATAAGGCGTGGGTCTGCGGTCATGAAACCATTGACATCCGTCCAAATCTCCAAGACCTCTGCGCCCAAAGTGGCAGCCAAGATTGAGGCGGTATAGTCGCTTCCGCCGCGTCCGAGGTTGGTGATCTCGTCGGTTTGACTATCGCGTGAGATGAAACCAGGGCATACTGCCAAATGAGGCATAGGAGAAAATGCCTCGTGAATCAATTGTTCGGTGAGTTCGCTATTGAGCAAGATTTGTCCGTGCTTGTGTTCGGTACGGATAAATTGCAACGAGTCCTTGCGCACGGCTCCGGGCAGTGCAGCAGTCACAATACGGCTGCTCATGCGTTCGCCATAACTCACAATGGCTGCTTCGGATTTGGGACTAAGATCCTTGATAAGATGCACACCGAAGAGGATAGAGCGCAACTCATCCAATATGCGTTCAATCTCGTGGAAGAGCATCTGTCGCACGGTGGCATTCTCAATCAAGGTATTGACCATATCAAGATGGCGTTGGCGGATGGATTGATATACTTCCAAGTACTGTTCACCAGCCTCAAGTGCCATGTGCGCTGCTTTAAGCAACTGGTCGGTGATGCCACCTAAGGCACTCACCACCACGACGCAATCATCGGTTTGCTTAGCGATGATATGCTGTATCTGACGAATACTATCTACCGAACCTACAGAGGTTCCACCAAATTTAAGGACTTTCATAACGAATTATGAATTTTGAATTATGAATTTTGAGTGTTCAATATCCGTGTTATCTGTTCTGTTTCGAGCAGGAAACCATCGTGTCCAAAGCGGGATTCTATTTCGTAAGACTGTGCATTAGGGATATGCTTTGCCCATTCGCGGCTCTCGCATGGAGGGAAAAGCCCGTCGGACGTGATGGATATGACAATGCTCTTGGCTTTTATTTTCCCCAACGCTGTGGCTACACCACCGCGATGACGACCTACATTTTGGCTATCCACGCAATGCAATAGATAATAATAGGAGTAGGCGTCAAATCCGCGTTTTACCAGTTTCTCGCCCTGATAACGCTCGTAGGAGGCAGCACGATTGGCAAATAGACAATCGTCATCTGTTTCGTATTGTGTGAGGTTGTAGCCATCAAAACTGCGGTAGGAGATCAGTGAGATAGCGCGTGCAGCTTCTAGTCCTTTACGACCTCCATCCAGATTCTCGCAAGCGCGGAAAGTAGGGTCGGCCTCTAATGCCATACGTTGCACTTCCATCCATGCACTGAGCCATGGCGACACGCGTGGTGCGGTGGCGATAAAGGCGGCATGCTGGATGACCTTGCCCTCCATAATCGCCCATTCCAAGGCATGGAAGCCACCAATTGAACTGCCTATTAAGAGATCCACTTGCTCGATGCCCAAATGCTCACGCACCAAGGTAAAGAGGCGCGCTGTATCACGGACAGTAAAGAATGGGAACGAGAGTGGATTTTCAATACTTCGTGGTCCTGTTGTGCCGTAGGCTGAGCCGAAGATATTGACGCAGACTACAAAGTCTTTGTCGGGATTGACGCAACAACCTTCTCCCACCATCTCAGGCCACCAATCCAGTGGATCGGAGTTGGCAGTGAGGGCATGACAGAGCCAAACCACGCGTTCACCTTTTTGATATTCGCGAGGTGAGGTGTGGTAGATAATCTCCAGTTGGTCAAGGCTGCCGCCTGCTTCGAAAGAGAAATTATGCGTTGTGAGCTTGTGTAAGTGCATTTTCGATGTCTGCTATTAAGTCGTCTGCGTTCTCAAGACCGATGCTGAGGCGCATGAGGTTAGGGTCGATACCTGCTGCCAATAGTGCCTCTTCGCTGAGTTGGCGGTGGGTGTGCGATGCAGGGTGCAAGATGCAAGTATGGCAGTCTGCCACGTGTGTCTCGATAGTCACGAGGCGGAGATTATCCATAAATCGCTCGGCAAAAGCGCGTTCACCTTTCACTGCAAATGCCATCACACCGCATGAACCGTTTGGCATGTATTTCTGTTGGCGTGCATGCTCGGGATCGTTTTCCAATTCTGGATAACGAATCCATGCTACATCGGGGTGCTTTTCCAACCATTGCGCAATCTTTTTTGCACTCTCGCAGTGGCGAGGCATACGCACATGCAGGGTTTGCAAACCAAGGTGGAGATAGAATGCATTTTGCGGACTTTGGATAGAACCTAAGTCGCGCATGAGTTGAGCAGTCGCCTTGGTAATATATGCCAGTTTGCCAAATGCTTGTGTATAACGCAAACCGTGATAGGAATCGTCAGGCTCGGTGAGGCAAGCAAACTTATCGTGTTGAGCCTCCCAATCGAAGTTACCGCTATCTACAATCACACCGCCTACTTGTACACCATGACCATCCATGTACTTGGTCGTAGAGTGGGTCACGATATCTGCGCCGAACTCAAATGGACGGCAATTGACTGGTGTGGGAAAAGTGTTATCCACAATCAATGGTACGCCATGTTGGTGCGCGATATTGGCAATGCGTTCGATATCAAGAATGCGCACATTGGGGTTGGAGAGTGTCTCGCCAAACACCAATTTCGTATTTGGGCGGAATGCTGCTGCCCATTCCTCATCGCTCGCGTCTTGGTCAATGAAGGTAATCTCAATACCCATCTTAGGGAAGGTCACACCAAAGAGGTTGTAGGTGCCGCCATAGATACTAGTAGTAGTGATCATGTGATCGCCTGCCTGGCAAATGTTGAAGCACGCAAAGAAGTTGGCTGCTTGTCCAGAAGAGGTCAGCATACCTGCTACACCACCTTCCATAGCAGCAATTTGCGCTGCGGTAGTGTCGTTGGTGGGGTTTTGCAGACGGGTGTAGAAATAGCCAGAATCCTCTAGGTCGAAGAGACGACCCATCTGTTCGCTGGTCTCGTATTTGAACGTAGTACTCTGAATAATAGGTACTTGACGTGGTTCTCCCTTGCCTGGGTTGTAACCTGCTTGCACGCATAGCGTGTCAATATGTAGTTTTTTACTCATATGCAAATAGTATTTCGTCAGAGACAAATTAACTCGCAAAGGTACTACAAAAAATGCAAATATGCAAGAAAAATCGAAGAAAGTTAATCTTCGATGCTATTTTTGGATGCAAATTAGTGAATAAAGGTCGTTTATCGCAGCGGTGCCGCGTAGTATAATGTACTAGTATCGCCTTGTAGGATGTGTTGTAGATCGTGTAAAATACGTTCAGGATGTACTGTGCCAGACTCCCAAAAGTCGTTGGCACCACTGGGTAAGGTGCGACGATAGAAATTATAGATTTGACCAGTCTGATATGCCTTAAACCAAGTATGTTTTTCATCAATGGATTTGAGTTCTGCAAGCGAATAGGCATTGCAACCAACCCATACATCTGTCTCAGCAAAGTCTTGTAGGGCTTGTTCCATTGTCAATGGAATAGAAGCAGTAGAAGGATTGTCGGCATAACGATATTGTGCTCCTGCATCATGGAAGAGATTACCCATAAAGGTTCCTCCTGCAGGCACATACCACGTTCCGCGGAACGACATGCCAGACATAATGCTCTGTGCCTCTAACCTTTCACCTTTCACCTTTAACCTATATTCCTCGCTTACTGCATTATAGATGCTGTCGGCTATAGGTTGACAGCCGAGGCAAGCACCAAAGAATCGAATCCATTCGGCACGAGCGAGTGGGGTGGTTTCGGTCCATTCGTTGCAGTAGAAGACAGGAATCCCCAATGCTTCCAATCGGCGAGGAAGTTCATCTCCTTCGCTATAAGTGGAGATGATCACAGCATCGGGTTGCGTGAGCAAGATAGCTTCTAGATTGGGCTGTAAGTCATCGCCTAAGTCCTTGATACGCAGGCGATCTTCCGCTGTGAAAGAGTAAACGCGGTCTGGGCGGGGTACACCGACTACCTTATCCATCATCCCCAATTCATGGATAAAACCGATATGTGTGGCAGAGAAGCATACCACTCGTTCCAATGGCTTGGTGAGGGTATGTTGTGCCATCACTTTTCCTTGCTGCCAAGGGGAATAGACGGTGATATGTGTGGTGTCACCTGATTGCGAAATATCAAAGCCGACACTATGCGACTTCGTGTCAGCGGTTGGCTGACACGAAACGCATAACAGCAATAATGCTATAAATATGTAGCTTTTGCTTTTCATTAAATTGTCTTAAGCTCACTGCCTGGGAAGTAGTGCGCAAGGATTTGCTCGTAGGTATAGCCCTTATCTGCCATAACTGCGGCACCTATTTGGCATAATCCTACACCGTGTCCCCAACCTGCACCTGTGAGGATGAAATCGCCATTCTCGTTGCGGTCAACGACAAATGCACTACTATACAAGTGGCTGCGGCTCAACCATTTACGGATTTCCAACTCCTTGCCAATCACCATGGTGCGCTTGCTACCAACGATTTGCATTTCATACAAACGAGCGGAAGGGCCGCGTTTGATAGACACGAGGTCAAGTATCTCGCCAAAGTCAATACCCGAACGGTCACGGATGATCTCGCTGAGTTCCTCTTTGGTGTATTGCACGGTCCAACGGTAGAAGTCTTTGGTTTCTTGGTCGTAGTTGTTGAGCACTTGACCAAGTACGCGTGCGTCATTGGTGTTGCAGTATGCAGAAGGCGAAGTACGGATAAACTCTTGTGCGTTCTCTTCGATCGTTAGGTCGGGTAGAGGAGTGCCAATCTCATCGCGCACAGGCTCCAAGTATGGATAATGCTCGTTTGCCCAAGCATTTTCAAACAACTCAGTTGCACCGCCGCAAGACTTGTAGAAGCGTGCGTCGCACACTTTGCCGTCGTACATGAGTACTTGTCCGCGGGTAGCGTCAATGGCCTTTTGCACGTTAGCAGCTGCCTCTGGATGCTCATCACGACGGGTGATACCCTCATAGCGTTGGCAGTGGTCATCTGCACATACATCAAAGCCCTCGTGTGCATCGCGTTCGTACCAAATCACATGGCGATCAGGGTCGCTCAGGTCGGGTTTGTCGGTACCAGTGGAAGGACTGATTATAGGGCGAAGTACCCAACTGCGAGAGATAACAGCGTGTGCTTTCAATAACTCCAATGAAGAGGTAGCTGACATCTCGGAGGTAATAACCGAACTGAGGTAGTCTTCTACGTCAAGGCGGTTGATAGCCGTTTGTGTGCCATCTGCGTTGTCGCGTATCTCGAGTGTTCCTTCAAACTCTTGGTCTTCGAGGCGATCCCAGTGGAAACCAATACCAATGCGTACGTTTTTTAGTAGGAATGTTGGGCACTCTGGTGTAGAATGTGGACCAGGCACTACGGCCTCAATCTTTTGGGCGGTCATTACGCCCACTGCAATTTCGTGTTTCATGCGTGTATGATTATTTGATTAATTCTTCAATGATGCCAGGTAGTTCTTTATTCTTGAATATACCTGCAAATTTCTCAGCACCTACGCCATATGCAAAGACTGGAACCACAGTGCCTGTGTGTCCTTGACTGATAAATCCAATCTCTATGCCTTCAGGTTGGTTGATAGGGTGTTTCTTGTATCGTATGCACGTGCCACCAGTTTCGTGATCGGCAGTCACCACGAGCAGGGTGTTAGGATGGCTATTGACGTAGGCGATGAGCGTTTTGAGTACGCGGTCAAACTCGTGCATCTCTTCGATGAGTCCCTCGGCATAGTTGTTATGCTCGAATCCGTCGATCAGTGCGCCTTCCACCATCAGGAAGAAACCTTTTGGTGCGTTCTTTTCTAGCTGTTGTAACGCTTTCGTACAAGCTTTTTCGAGATATACCTCAGGCTCTGCAAAACGTGTGGTATCGCTCTCAAATTCAGCAGCGGCTAAACGTGCGGCTAAGCATACTTTTGCCCCGTCATCAGCTCCTGCTACATGTGGGGTAAGTCTGCTAGGACGATGCACGTCACTCATTTGGAGGATAGCTACGAATTTCTCGGATTGCGTATTGACTACTTGACCCCAATTGAGATATACGTCGTATCCCTTATCTATTAGAACGGCTGTTAGATCCACCGAATCAGGGCGGTTGATGAAGTCGTTGAAGCCCGCTCCGATAGCAATATCCACATTGCTCTCGGTGAATTGTTGTGCAATGGTAAAGGTCTCGTCGCGATCGGTTACTCCCGCGTAGAAAGCACCTGGAGTCGCCTCGGTGAGGGTGGTATTGACTACGATACCCGTTTTCTTGCCCATCTTTTGCGCTTTCTTGAGGATACTGGTGAGTTGTATGCTATCTGGTCCTACACCCATAAAACCATTGCAGGTGCGTGTGCCAGTAGCGAGCGCAGTACCGCCTGCAGGAGAGTCGGTGACATAGTTGTTGGCTGATCCTGTCTCGCAGAGTCCGATGACTGGAGCCATCTCAAAGCCAGTTTGTTCTTCTGCAGTTAGCAGCAGGGATGATACAGCACCAAAACCCATACCGTCACCGATGAGGTAAATCACATTGGTAGGTTTGTCGCATGTGGTTGTGCAACTGCTCAGTAGCATGGCTAGTGCCATTGTGGTTAAGAGGATTTTTTTCATAATATTGTGTTTTATATGTATTACTTTTCTACTTCGCCCTTCCAGGAATTGAAGCCCGTGTTGAGTTCGATGACTTGGTAGCCGTGTTTGGCGAGTTGCATGGCGGCAGTTTTGCTTCTTCTGCCTGAACGGCAGTAGAGAGCGATGGTTTTATCTTTTGGAAGCAGTTGCTCGGCTTTTTGCATAAAGTCGGCTTGTGTCACATCTATAAGTAGCGCGTTAGGGATATGTCCTTGCGCATACTCGTTGGCTGTTCTTACATCTAGGCGCACAACGGTGGTATCTTCAATAATCTGCGCAAAAGTTTCCGCATCCACCGAGCGGAAGTCAGCTGCTTTGCAACCTAAAAAACTCATTAGGCAAAGTAGGATAGGAAAGGGTTTCATGATGTTATGATGGTTATGCGTTTTTACTTGAGTAGGATATATGCAAGACTGGCGGCGCTGATAATGATCCAAAGCAAAACTCCTTGGAGTAAGGGGCGGATGCCGACGGATTTGATGACATCAATAGATAGGGATGCTCCAATGAAGAACATCGTGATAATCAATCCTTTGCGTGCAACACCTGCTATGAACTTACCTATCTCGGGATAGTCTGCTAAGAAGTAGGTATTGATGAGCATTGCGACGATAAAGAACAAGATAAACCAAGGGATGCTGATTTTCTTGCCTTCGCTGCGGAATATGACAGAAGTGACCAACGCTAATGGAATAATCCATAAGGCTCGGGTGAGTTTGATAGTAGTTGCTACTTGCAGTGCTTCTTCTCCATATGCAGTACCAGCTCCCACTACCGAACTAGTGTCGTGGATAGCGATGGCAGCCCATGTGCCGAACTCTTGTTGAGTTAGGTCTAGCCAATGCCCCATAATGGGGAAGAGGAAAAGACCAATAGCGTTTAGGATAAATACTGTCGCTAATGCCATAGACATATCCGTGTCTTTGGCGTTGATGATAGGGCCTACTGCAGCAATAGCACTACCACCACAGATAGCAGTGCCCGAACTAATAAGATAGGAGGTATTGCGATTGAGTTTCAGTATTTTACAGCCAATAAACATACCAATAATCAAGGTACCGATGACCGATATAATCGTAAAGAGCATACCTTCCTTACCCGAGGCGAGTGAGGCTTGGAGGTTCATGCCAAAGCCCAAACCGATGACGGAGTATTGGAGAAGTTTCTTGGATATGTTCTTATTGAAAGTGGGGTAAGCTTGTCCGCAAAGCAAGGCAAAAACCAAGCCAATAAATAGCACCACGGGTGGAGTTACCCACGTCGAAAGGAAACGGAGCGCTGGGATATAATCGCAAAGCAAGCAAAGCGAGAGCAGGGATAACAGTGCGATGTATATATGTCGGTTGTATTTGCGGAGCACCATGTTAATTTTGAATTAAGAATTATGAACTTCCGTTGGTCTATGTACTAGAAAATCTAAATACTCTGCAAAGGTACTGCTTTTTTGTGAGATTTGCAAGAGGTGTATTAAATTTGTAGGAAATAACTATTGATGGGAAGGATAAGGGTGATGTAATC
Source organism: Paludibacteraceae bacterium (assembly GCA_045124995.1). GTDB lineage: Bacteria > Bacteroidota > Bacteroidia > Bacteroidales > Paludibacteraceae > Colicola. The sequence continues at coordinate 177,874 of JBGVMY010000002.1, forward strand.
TCCTACGCGCTGAGCGCGAGAAATCTTATAAAATCCAATTTGCTACGCTACAAACCTCGCTTTTACTAAGTTCTCCGAAATAAATTGCCACCGCTCCTCGTATCGGGACTACTGATACTCGTGCGCTGAATCTTAAGTAAATACGATGCAGAATGGAACACAAGACTTTTTTATTTTGGCAACAACCACAACAACATAATATCAACAACATTGCGCTCGCCAACACCGCGAGCAGTCAAAGAAACAACTCTATATAATATGGTGATGCCGTATCTTCGGCATTATGGTGCTTTTGTGCCGAAGATTAGAGAAAGGAGTGGCTTATTCGCTAGATATAGCAAGCGGGATGGGTTGAGTATCAATCATTTACTGCTTGTTGTGTTTTTAGAAAAAAAGTTTTCGCGTGCCGAAAGTTGTGCCGAAGATTGCATACCCCAAATATTCGTTACTATGTTTGGTTCCATGTATTTGAAACTATTTCTATAATTCTATCAATAGTAGCCAACAATTGTTGTTTTTCTTTAGATGATACAGCGACATGTTCTAATCTATTTTTATATTCAATTATTTTCGTTATTTCTTTTTCTTGAGTCTTTTTCTTGTTTTTTGAGAATTCTTTTATGGCAAGTTTGCTGAACAAAATAATCCTATTGAGGATGTTCAGAAATTTGGTCGCTTTTTCAATTTCAATATATATAGGATTAGTTGTTAGAACATCCCACATCTTTGGTAAATAAAAATCTTTATTCTTTTTAAGATGAACATAGTTATGACGAATCATTTTTATGTTTTCATTGAAAGAAATCAGAAAATTATCAATCTCAATAATTTCTTGTTTTAGACTTTCATCATTACAATGTAAATTAATATCTTGTTTGCAGATATCCCATAATGTATTTTGATTTTCTATTGCCTTTTTGCATATTATTAGATACGCTTCATACATTATTAAGTTTATTCGTATTAAGTTAAAACGTCTTTCTATTGGATACTCAGAAGCTATAAAACCTCTAATCGCCACTCCTAAATCAATGTAGAAATAATGCAATAGGATTGGCATTTGAATACGTTGTAAATATTCTTTTGAAGAGGTAAGAATCTTACTTGATATTGTTAGCGAGAATGCCTGAGATATTTGTTCTGGCATAGAATACATTCGCATTAATTTATCTAAATTTTGTGCAAAATATGCTACTCTATCCCCAATTTCATCATACACACGTTTTCGAAATGTATCAATAATCTTTTGATCTAGTTTTGTGTCGTGTACAATACTTTGATAAGGTGTCTGTTTTTCAAAATTAAATAGTGTAAGAATTTTAGTTAAAGATTTGTGTAATGTTTCTAATAATGTCAATAAGTCACAAATCCTTTGTGCTTCTTGTTCTTCATTAATATGTAAGAGAAAGTTGTATAACTCATTTATATCTAAATCATAGTGAATAGATATATCCCTTAAGCTTTTATCATTGTTAAAATACTTTGTTTCATAGTCTAGCAACAATTGTTCAATCCTGCTAATATTACTATTGAGGGTGTCCTCGTTGAAGGAAGCAAGGTGTGCCCTAACTTTTGTCCATAATGACTTTTTACCCCAAAATATTGCTTTATAAAATTCGCAAGTAATAGAAACAATATATTTTAAATTTACTCTTTTTTCGATTACCAAATTTGTTCTTAAATCTGCTCGTAGAATAGTAGCTATTTCGATATTCAGATACAGTGTAGAACAAAATAACTCTATAAAATTTTTGATATTGTTTAGAGAATAATTTTGATTACTAATAGTTGGTATCTGTTTTCTATATTGTATAAAATAATCCAATATGGGAGTATACTGTTGAATAATATCTCCCATTGTATTATATAAACTCTTTTTACTTTCTTCAGAAAGAGGTTGATGCATATTATTTTTATTTTTTTTGCAAAGATACGCTATTTTTCGTAAAATAACAAATAAAAATCGTAGAACACCATTATTCTACGATTTTTATTTGGTTTATAAGTTTAAAGATTGAACTTATAACTTAGATTTCATCTTCACTAATATTCAAATCTCTTTTTCTTACAACATAACTTATTCGAACACTTTTTAAATTATAAGCTACAGAGATAGTAAAACATATTTCTCCATTGCAAAGTTGATAGCCATATTCACAGTATTCCTCCTTTTTAAATTTCATTGTTTCAGAACCATACTTTTTTTGGTAAGCCAAAACAAAAGAGTCCACAATCTTCTTTCCATGTTCTAGTGTTCCATCTGTTGGTACATTTATGGTAACGCAATCAACCCAACCGTCATATCCTGTAACATAGAGAGTAGTATTCTCAAATCCAGAAAAAGTCCCGACAAAAGTTTTCTCGCCAGTTTGGGTAAATTGAGAAGTGTCAATACTTTTCATAAAACCGTCATATGGTTGATTGACCTTTGCACCAGCTACATAAGCTACTTGAGAGTATACCGAATGAGAAAATACGCTCAATAGAATGAACAATACTAATTTTTTCATAATCTTAATATTTATATTTTTGTTTGAGTATAATTAAACTTACATAAATTATCCTAATTCCAGCCTATTACAATGCCTTTGTCTAAATAAACATATCGTCTCTTTCCACCATATAATTCATACACGTATTGAGTTGTAGAAGACGAAGTGTTAATTTTATTTGGATTACCTAAACTCATTTTTAATACCTCCACAGGCATTCCCTCTAATACTGAATGCGTTAAAACTGCATTCATAAAATCCAAACCATATTTTTCAACATTCTGATTCCATCTTGTCTTAGACATGGCATATATCCTAGGATACTTATCCATGTTGTGAGCACAACCATATTTTGCTAAATCTACAGGAATATCTTTTCCAACATATTTGCTTACTTCTGCATAAGTCTGCTTACCATTAGATTCTAACAACATGGTTAATTCTCCACATTCAGGCGACATTATTATATCAACACACTTCCAAGTCAATTCATGTGGATTATATATTTTTTCTCCAGTTTTAACATCCTTGCTATACACCCCGCCTCTATCAAATCTATATTCATTTCCGACTAGTTTATCTTTTAAATAATTGTAATGGGACATAACCACAAAAGGAAATACTTCATAACGACCTAATCCTCCAAAACCATATCCATAAATAAATTTGCATTTATTTTCGGGATTATTCTTTTCACTCAAAATAAGTACACATGTATCAGCTTCTATATTATCTAAAATACTACCTACTACACGAAAGGTACCTCTAATAGATTCAACATTTTCAACAATAAAAACTTTGTTTTCTAATTCAGATGCTAATGTATTTGTTCCTATAACTTTATCTACTTGACCATAAATGTGTTTTTCTTTTTTATGTTTTTTTACATCAAATTTCATTGTATGGAATCCTTTATATCCATAATCCCAATCGCTATATCCACTATTAGTTTCTTTAGATAAAGGTTTTACTACTAACTCTTGTCCTTTAAATAAATGGACATGTTGAGTCATGTTTGGCTCACTCGCCACATATTCCGTAGGAACCGGTTTCTCTGTTTTTGCTTGCTCAATTGGTGCAATGGTACTAATTTGAGCAGTAGCACAACAAATAGTGCCAATTAGAAAAAATACAAAATAAACTACTTCTTTCATGATATGAATCTTTTTTTTTACCTACTCTTTGTCGGATTTTCGGCACACTCCGTTGCTTATTTTTGAATTTATGTTTTGTTTGTTAAAGCTATGTAATTACCTACATACACAAAAAAAGCGTGAACTTTCGTTCGCTTCATTTGAGTTTTTGAGGTCTTCGACTACCTTATTTGTTCAAATTTACGCACAGAAAACTCACGCTGATAACGTGAGCGTGCATAAACCGTGACTTGAACAAATAATAAGTTTTTAAAAGTGTCGAAGTTTCAAAAACTCAAGTTTGGCTTATAACGCTATATCTTATATGTCATGCTCCGCCTTTACGGTGCTGGTTGTTCATAGGCAAAATAATGAATTGTAAGTTGTTGTTTTGGTAATCTGAATTTATGCAACTTTTTATTATTAGAATGTAATATAAACAAAAATATAATGATTTTCTGTTTAACACTTACGTTCTTCTTCAAGAACTAAATCTATGATAGAACTGATTTTTCTATTTACATTTATTGTTTTTATTTTCTCATAAAAACAAAGATCATTTTTGCCCAGATCTCGATATACTTGTCCTAACATTTTCCGCATACAATTTGTTGTAATATAGACGATGTTTGCCATATCTATCTGTATAACATCTTCTGCTTGAAGATTTTTTGTCAAATCTTCATATATTTTATTTGCAGTTTCTTCTGTTTGTATAATTTGCAAATTATACTCTTTTGCTAAAATAATTGTTTTCATATCAATAACAAGGGTTAGTAAGATTCAAAACTATATCAATTATTGTTCCTTTCCAAAAAGGAGCATCTTGTATTTTTTTCTTTCTATAAAAATTTGTATATTTAACTGATTGTGTATATACAAATAGTATGCCATTATTTTGAGTGACAATGTCATCAATTAGCCAAAGTCCATGTCCCATATGGTTTGTATTTGGTTTCGAAGTAACTCCTTTTTGTAACGCTTTTTGTAAAATATGTTGATTTGTTTTGGTCCTATAACCATCAATATTTCTCATCGTTTCAATGATTCCAAGGCCAGAATCAGCACATGTTATCTGAATATAGTTTTTATTTCCACGTACAACAATTACTGAATTTGTTTCATCACTAGAATGTGCATAAAAATTACTAAATAACTCACTCAAAACAACTCCTAACATAATACAGATGTCTTGCGTATGTAGTATATTTTCTTTTTCTAAATATTGTTCTATTTTTAATATTGTTGTATTAGCCATTTTTTCTGCCATACAAGCATTATTAATTAAAGCAACAGGAGCTATTAAAAAGCCATCAATTGTTTCAGTTTTAAGATTTTTATATGCTTTTTCGGAGTCATTAAAACATTCTGAAATTAATTCTCCGAAACCATACCTTTTTACTTGTTGCATCAATTGATCGTTTTTTGACAATATAGGATTAGCGAAACATTTATGCTTATAAGAATATTCTAAAATTTTATATATCATCATAACCCCTAATAAATCCATTTCTTCTATTTTGTTTATAAAAAAATAGACTCCGGGTTGTTGAGTATTTGATAGTGCATATATAAAATTAGTCTTTCGTATAAGCTCTGGTAATGTGTTTCTTGTAATTCTAGAAGGCAAATAAACTATTTTCTCTAATTTTGTCATGTACGATAGTGTTTATAATATGTAGTAAATAATTGTGATTCATGTTGTTCATTTCTAGTTTTACGTTTCTGAGAAACTTCTGTAATGTACGAAATAATTGAAACAGCATCTGTGTATAAAATATCTTGTACATCTAGTTTGTTATCTTCTAAATAATTAGACACATACGTTGCTTGTTCCAATGCATCTTTATGTCTACCATATGATAAATGCTCTTGTGCTGTTTTCAAATCATTATAAATCCTTTTTTCAACTTTTATCCCTTCTATCGCTATTGTTTTTAAACGATCTATATTTGGTTCTTTATCTTGTTTCTTTAAGTCAAATTTAGATGTTATCCAGTTGATGAGCATTGTGCATAATGAAGTTATAATGATGTTTATAAAATAAAACCAGTAATCATGCTGTGTATTTTGTTGATTATTATCATCTTTTGGAGAAACGTTACATATTTGTCTTGTGAGATTGTCATTATTATTTACAGAGTCTATACTAATTTGTGCAGTATTGTTTGCCATAGTTACAACATTACAGAATAAAATTACATACACAAGAAATCGTAATGCTTTATATTGACCAATGAATACATTTTTCATATCGCATATAATTTTGAAAATCGAACGGGATTAAGCCATAGTCAAATGGCGACGTTGGAGGGCTGTCAGTACACACTCTGAGGCGATAGGATTGAGTCCGCGGAAAGTGGTACGACTTTTTAGTTCTGACAAAGGCATTGTGAGTAGAAGTTTGGCAATACATTCATCCGCAAATGAGTTACTTACCACATTCACTCCTGTAAAATCAAGCACAACACGCTCGTCCTTTTCCAACAAGGGAAGCAACTGCTCACGTACACGCTTACCCAATGGGCGTGTACCTAAATTTTCGCCAAATTCTATAAAATTGAATGTTACCATAGTTCTTCTAATTCGTTGTCAATTAAAAATACTTCATTATATTGTGCTGCCACATTAGTACGATTGGCAACTACCTCTGAGGGGTTAATCTCTTTATTAGTACAGAGTTGCAAATAAACGATTGTTCCTTGCCAATATTCACTTTCCGTTGTAGCTTCATTACCATTCTGTACTTGCAATGTGTGATTGCCCGAGCGAACCTCAAAACGCAAACCCGCATCGCGCGCAAGCAAAGATGTAGAATACAAACCAAACCCCATACCCTTACCATCAGTTACTGCATCTTGAATGCACATTCTCAGTGCCTCTTCTTCGGAGATGTTTGTAAACTTCTCGTTTTCAGAAAGCGAAGCTTGTACACCTATGCCATCATCTGCGACTAAAAAACTGAGGATATGATTGGCAGGGTCGTAGTGCGTGATAACAGTACCTAATTCTTTGCCAGAATGAGTAAGGACATTATCCAAAATCTCATAGAAACAATAACTCATAGCCTGCAATACAGTAGTTTCAATATCAATATATTGCGTTAAAACACTTACTACTCGTTGGTAAACAGAGTAAATGTTTTTCTCATCAAATACATCAATGGTCACATCGTTATTTGATGAATGGAAGTATTGTTTTATGAGTGTTGATAGGTTCATAATATCGGCATTAGTATAATTTGACGGCAAAGTTACACTTTTTTTTTGAGATGTGCAAGAATTGTGTAAAAAAACGCGAATTTTTGTAAAAAGTTCTGTCGCTCTTCTCTCGGTGTTCTCTCGGTCGTCTCTCGGTGGAGTAGGGAAAGGTAAAGATGAAAACAAATCTTAATAAAAAGCCTTTTTTGAGATTTTGAGTTCTTAGGTTGTTCCTTGGTTCGTCCTTGGTTTGTCCTTGGTTCTTCCTTGGTCTTTTACCCGAGAGGAATAGGGAAGGTACAGCGGGAAGGAATCTTAAGAAAAAGCCGTTCTTGCGCAAGCGCAGGTGGTGTCACGTTGTGAGGGCGTGTCGCCCAAAGGCGAGGTGGTGGCAGCATAGCTGCGGTAATTCTTGCTATAGCGGGTTATCTGCCACTTCGCGGATGATGTCTCGGAGTTTCTCTGGAGTAAGGCGGTCAAAACTCTCGCGGTTGGCTACAATGCCAATACCGCCCATCTCTACAGTAGCAGGAGAAAATAATATACGCTCTGGCTCGGGAGCAAAGAAGCACTGAGGGCGGGATTCTTTTCTAAAGAATACTATTGTGTTGAATTTAGGCGATGAGGCGATAAGGCTATTAGGCGATGAGGCGGGTTCATACCACGAAACAATATTCCAGCGGGGTTCGTATTCTTCGGCATGAGAGGCGCCTGCGGTGAGTGAGCCTGTTTGGCTGGCATCCTCCGGGATAGTGCCTAAAGAAAGCACTCGCTTAACGGCTTCTAAGTGGGTTTGTGAATCTGTTTCTTGCACCAAGATAGCGTTGGCATAGTTGGTGGAGAAATGGTCTTCTATAGGGAGACTGTGGCGAGGCACAGCTTGGAAATGCATATGGTCGGGGGCACTAGCACCGCACATGGGACCGTTGTAGAAAATAGTCATCTCGGGCAACTCCTTCGCCAAGTGCAACATGGCTTCGAGGTGAGGCAGCAGTTCTTGGCGTTCGTGTACGGAAGAAGAAACGGTGAAGTGCGGAGAGAAAATAGGGAAGGGGTTCACGCGAATATAATAGGTGTGCCCAGTAGGTGAATCCCAATTGTGGGTGAGTTGGTGTTCCTCTACGCCGTCGGGGCAGAGGAAACATGCTCGTTCTTGCAGGGCTTCGGGGCTGACATCAGCCATGACGCTGCGCACGCGAGCGGGGTTGAAAAACAATTTAGCGGGGAAGCCGTCGATAGTCATATCCTTGACTTCGACCCCAGATAAGGCTTGGTAATTAACGAATGCTCTCCCGTGAGAAGCAAGCTCACGGGAGAACATGTCGGATATTTCTTCGAAAAGTTTCAAAGTTTCAAAGTAGAAAGGGTTTCAAAGTTAAACAAGCGCAAAGCGCGTGAAACAATGAAACAGCGACATCGTCGCGGTTAAACTTTATTACTTCTTCTCGTTCATTTGGATACGTGCCTTCAACTCCCATGTACGGATACGATCTTTGTACAAGTGGTTGTTGTTCATGGTCACGATATCGCAGTTTGCATCAGAGTTGTCATCCCAACGACGGCAGTTATAAACTACGTCATAGATACGACCAATTTGATACTCGCGGCTTACACGCAAACCTACTGCATAATCCTCACCATACTTGGTAGTTGGGAAGTTGATGGTGCGGAGCATTGGGGTGTAGAAACCACGTGGTGCGCCAAGACCGTGGATACGGAGAGCGTTGTTGCGACCGTTGTCTGGTGTCCACTCTTTGTGGTCGATTACTCCAGGAGGAATCATATTGCCGTCGAAGTCGGTGAGTTGGTATGTACCTACTACCATTGCGCAGTTTTGCTCGTGGAATGCGTCGATGAACTTTTGAACAGTGTTCTCATCGAAGTATGTATCGTCAGAGTCCAATTGGATAGCGAAGCGACCGCATTTCTCGTGGTGGAGAGCTACGTTCCAGTTACCACCGATAGCGTGCCAAGTCTTGTCTTGAGCGATATAAACGAGGTTGTCGTGACCCTCAGCAACGATGCTCTTGATTACATCTACAGAACCGTCCTCAGAGTTGTCATCTACAACGATCACGTTGAACTTGTAAGGAGCCTTAACCACTTGGCTGAGTGCGCTCTTGATAGCGGTACCAATGGTACGAACGCGGTTCTTGCAAGGGATAATCACAGAAGCCTCATACTCGAAGCCACCACCAAGGAGGTCAACATCCTTGAAACCAGGAGCGAGGTAACCGTTGATGTCTTTCAAGTGTTGGGTAACAGCCTTCTCCATCTCGATTTGTACGCCACGGTTCTTAGGATCAACATAGTCGAAGTTCTTCTCACCAGTGGTACGGTTGTCGAGCTCTACATCATAATAGAGGTACTCGTTGATGTGCTCCAAAGCGCCCTTTTGGCTCACTTTCAGACGCAAATCGTAGAGACCAGCGTATTGGTAATCAACGTCCATACGAGCAACAGCCTCTTGCAATGCGCTTGTGCGGTAGAAGAGAACAGAGCCGAACTCGAAGTCATCACGTACAGAACCCAATTGGTAGTCGATCACAGGAGCATTGGTACGAACCTCACCTACTTGGTTGAAGTGGTCAGCGTAAACCATAGCTGCTTGTGTGTCCTCGATCAATGCCTCCATACGCTCGAGAGCGAAGAGAACGAATGAAAGGGTAGTGTACTTGGTGTAAATCAAAGTGTACTCGGTGTTAGCCTTAGCAGCGATCTCTTTTACGTTCGCTGTAGAGCGGATGTCACCGTGAATGAAATGAATGTCAGCTACGAGCTCTTGCGCTTTCAAGTTAGCTACGGTAGCTTTTACTTGTTCCTCACTTTGGAAAGGAATAAAACATGTGATATTTTTCATATTTTTTAATAAATAAGTTGGTTGTTTCGTAGTTGTATCTTTAGCCTATCTTCGGCTTATCCTCCGCTTATCCTCCGCTAAATGGCTTAGCGGAGGTAAGTGAAGATTAAGTGTTAAATAATGTTAAAGTATGTGATATTGTACGAAAGCCTCGATAGCCTCGTATTCAGCCAAACCGAGGTCAGAGTACATCTTCGCAGTATCGTGGTTACGATCCTCAGCACGTTGCCAGAACAAGCGCTCGTCGTCGCCCAAGAATGGAGCAGACTCCATTTGGCTAGCGTGACGGAGGATAGCATTGCGTTTAGAACGAAGTTCCTCTGGAGACATTGGCACAGCCATCTCTACGAGGTCAAGCTCCCACTCCATCCATGCACCACGGTACATCCAGATGCGGCAGTCTTTCAACCACTCATCCCAAGCCGCAGTGTGCTTGAGCTCGTCCAAAGCTGCGAGCACAGCGTCGAGACATACACGGTGTGTGCCGTGAGGGTCAGCTAAGTCACCAGCAGCGAAGATTTGTTGTGGTTTAACCTCCTCGAGGAGTGCTTTCACGATATCCACGTCAGCCTGTGTGAGAGGACCTTTCTTGATGGTACCAGTCTCGTAGAATGGCAAGTTGAGGAAGTGGATATGGTCGGTAGGCAAGCCCATGTAGCGGCAAGCTGCAGTAGCCTCACCGCGGCGGATAAGCGCCTTGAGGTTGAGGATCTCGCGGGTGTCGTTGTCGCCAATCTTCTCGTTTTTGAAGAAGTTCATGTACTCTTCGTACTTAGCCTCGATGACTTCGTCACCAGGGATAAGCATTTGCTTGTAACCCTTCATAAAGTCCATAAAGCGTACAACCTCCTCGTCGCAAACTGCGATACAACCACTGGTCTCATAAGCCACGTGTACATTGTGACCTTGCTTGATGAGACGTTGGAATGTACCACCCATAGAGATGACATCATCATCTGGGTGAGGAGAGAAGATTACGATATCTTTTGGGAATGGATTAGCGCGCTCTGGGCGGTTGGTATCGTCTGCGTTTGGTTTGCCACCTGGCCAGCCAGTAATGGTGTGTTGCAAGTCGTTGAATACCTTGATGTTGCAATTGTATGCAGAGTCGTATTTGGTAATCAACTCGCTGAGGCCGAAGTCGTTGTAATCCTTATTAGTGAGCTTGAGGATAGGCTTTTTGGTTTGCTCGCAGAGCCAAACTACAGCACGACGAACGAGTTGATCTGTCCACTCGCAGCTGGTCACTTTCCAAGGATGATTGATACGGGTCAAGAGATTTGCAGCATCCAAATCCAATACTACAGAAGCGTTCTTGTGCAGTTGCAAGAAAGATGCAGGGCAAGCGGTAGAAGCGGTGTTCTCAACAGCTTGTTTAACGATGCCTGCTTTGTGTTGACCAAAGGCCAAGAGAACAACCTCAGTGGCTTGGAGAATGGTGTCAATACCCAAAGTGATAGCACTTGCAGGTACTTGAGCAGTGTTGCCAAACAATGACTTAGCGTCGTTGCGTGAGTTGTTGTCCAAGATCACCAAGCGAGTAGAGGAGTTGGCTTGTGTACCAGGCTCGTTCATAGCAATGTTACCGCATTGACCAATGCCAAGCACTTGGATATCGATGCCGCCTACGCTGGCGATAAGTTTCTCATAATCATCGCAGAAAGTCAAGATGTCCGCCTTAGACAAATCACCTGGAATAGCGTGCACGTTCTCTGGCAAGATATCCACGTGGTCAAGGAGTTGACTCTTGATTTGCGCCATGCTACCTGTAGAAAGGTCGGTGAGTGGATAGAACTCGTAGGTGCAGAATACAACTACGTTTTTGAAGCTCAAACCCTCTTCCTTGTGCAGGCGAACCAACTCTACAAACAAGTCGCGCATAGAGCGACCCGATGCCAATGACAATACAGCCTTTTGACCGCCAGCTTCGCGTCCGCGAATCAACTTGGCGATGCGTGCTGCGACACATGCGATACCCTCTTGAGGGGTTTCATAGATAGTGGTGTTTACATGCTCCATGCGGGTTACGCGAGACAACTCAAACGCATCCGCAGGACGATACAACTTCTCTGCTACTTTGCTCAGAGAAATCAGTTGACTAAGATTATTTCTCATATTTCTATAGAATTTGTATGATATATCGTGCTGCAAAGGTACAAAAAATATACGAATCCTGCAAACGGTTGCAGCTGTTTTTGTTAAAAAAAGTTTTTTTATATGTTGTACAACATAAAATAGGCATATGCTCTTGCGCGCGTGAAAAAAAAATCGTACCTTTGCAAGCTACTTTTGGGGTACAGTGTGCTTTTGAGTGAAGAATTAGGGTACTCTACGAGTAAAATAGAACGAGAAAACAACATAAATATAATGAACGATATGATTTTAATTGCAGATTCGGGCTCAACGAAGACCCATTGGTGCTTGATGGCGGCAAATGGCCATTGCGAGGAGTTTTTTACGGATGGTATCAATCCATTCCAACAAACTTCTGACGCGATTAAAAACAGTGTGAACAATCAGCTTCTTCCTCAGATGGCACATCTGATGTGGGCTGGTAGCGTTAGCAAGATTTTCTTCTACGGTGCTGGTTGTACTCCAGAAAAATCTCCTCAAGTAGCATATGCTTTGGAGGCAATTTTCAAATCTGCTAAGATCGAGGTTTACTCGGATATGGTAGGTGCAGCATGTGGTGTTTTGGGCGAAGAGAGCGGTATAGCTTGTATCTTGGGTACAGGTGGCAACTCTTGCTACTGGAATGGTAAAGAGATCGTGAAGAACGTACCTGCTTTGGGCTTTATCCTTGGTGATGAAGGTAGTGGTGCAGTGCTCGGCAAACGCCTTGTATCTGATCTCTTCAAGAATCAATTGAGCGAGGAACTTAAAGAGAAGTTCCAAAACCAATACGGCATTACTGCTGCTGACGTTATCGATAACGTATATCGCAAACCTTTCCCTAATCGTTACTTAGCCTCATTGAGCAAATTCTGCTCAGAAAACATGGAAAACCCATTGATTGCACAACTTGTTTACGACCACTTCGATTACTTCGCTAAGCGTATTTTGCCACAATATCCTGCTGAGCCAGTCGGATTTATTGGTTCTATCGCTTACTACTATCAAGATGTATTGAAGAAGGTGTTGGCTGACAATGGTTTCCAAGTTGGCAAGATTCTTCAAGGCCCTATGGATGGCTTGAAGGAGTATCACAAGAAAGACGTTGAACCTACCATGTAATAACCTTTCTCTTACGGGTTCTTGACGGGTTCATGTCGGGTAGTTACCGAGAGACCACCGAGAGAACCCCGAAGAGACAAAAATAAAAAATCATTATGGCTTTTACAAAAGTAACTGAGCAAAGTTCATTGCACGACAATTTGGATCAAAAGTCAGTTGGTCAGTTGTTGGTGGAGATGAACGAGGAAGATCAAAAGGTGGCTTTGGCTGTCAAGGAGTGTATTCCTCAAATCGAAAAATTGGTAGAAGGTATTGTTGAGCGCATGCAAAAGGGCGGTCGCATCTTCTACATGGGTGCAGGTACGAGTGGTCGTCTTGGCGTGTTGGATGCCAGCGAGATTCCTCCTACATTTGGTATGCCACCATCATTTGTGATTGGCTTGATCGCAGGTGGTGATACTGCTTTGCGTAATCCTGTAGAGAATGCTGAGGATGATCCTGAGAAATCATGGAAAGAGTTGCTCGATCACGATATTACTACCCTTGATACAGTGGTAGGTATTGCTGCTTCGGGTACAACACCTTATGTAATAGGCGCGCTCGAGCGCGCGCGTGAGTTTGGTTGCTTGACCGCATCTATCTCATGCAACCCTGGTTCGCCAGTAGGTCAGGTGGCAGAGATCGCTATTGAGCCTATGGTAGGTCCTGAGTTCGTGACTGGTTCTACACGTCTAAAATCAGGTACTGCGCAAAAACTCGTGTGCAACATGATCACTACCATTACCATGATCAAGATGGGTCGCGTGAAAGGCAACAAGATGGTCAATATGCAACTTAGCAATAAAAAGCTCGTTGACCGTGGTACACGCATGCTCGTGGATGAACTCGGTTTGGAATATGATAAGGCTAAAGACTTACTTCTTCTCCATGGTAGCGTGAAGAAAGCGATGGATGCTTATCGTGCTGAAAATCAAGCATAAAACACAATTAACACAATAAAAACAATCTATTTATGAAGAAACTATTCTTTGTGCTAGCCTGCTCGCTGTTGTCAGTTGCTATGATGGCAAGTGTAACGGTGAGAGGTGTGGTTATTTCTACAGAGGACGGTTTGCCAGTAATTGGTGCTTCTGTCCTTGAAAAAGGTACATCAAACGGTACAATTACCGATTTTGATGGTATGTATGAGCTGACCGTACAAGACAATGCAACACTTGTTGTTAGTTATGTAGGTTTGGTGACACAAGAGTTGAAGGTTACAGGTCCTCAAATGGACGTTCAACTGAGTGCTGATGCAATCGCAATGGAAGAGGTTGTAGTCACCGCTATGGGTGTTGTTCAAGAGAAAAAACGTTTGAACTTTGCTGTGCAAAACATTGGTGGTGAGTCACTTAATGAGTCTCAAAACTCTAACTTCGTTAACTCACTTCAAGGTAAGATTGCTGGTGTCTCTGTTACCAATGCAGGTGGTTCCCCTAACTCTGGTAGCCAAATTATTATTCGTGGTATTTCGTCTGTAAACAATAGCCAAAGCAACGAGCCATTGTTTATCCTCGACGGTGTGCCTGTAAACGGAGGTGCTTCTGCTGCTGCGGATATCAACCCTAACGACATCGAGAATATTACCGTGTTGAAGGGTGCTGCGGCTGCTGCGCTCTATGGTCAAGATGCTGCCAACGGTGTCATCATGATTACCACTAAGCAAGGTGAGGCAGGTAAGATTAAGGTGCAAGCTAATGGTAGCTGGCAATGGGATCAACCAACTCGTCTCCCAGTATTGCAAGATACCTATATGCCTGGTTCTCAAGGTTTCTACAAGGAGAAAACTTCTGGTGGTTGGGGTCCTATGCTCAACGAAGGTCAAGAGATTTATGACAACGTTGGTAACTTCCTTAAGACTGGTTTCTACCACAAGTATGACTTCTCTGTAAACGGTGGTACCGAGAAATTCCAAGCATACGCTTCTGCCAACTGGTCTAAGTCTGAGGGTATTATCCCTGAGGATTATAAGACACGTTTTGGTGCGTTGGTTAAGGCTTCGTTTACTCCTGCTGATTGGGTTACCTTTAGCATGAATATCAACGTGAGCGATACCAAGTCTCGTTCTACTAGTGGTGTGAGCTCAGCATATAGCTGGCCTCTTACCGATAACATGATGGACTATCAACGTGAGGATGGCTATCCACGTTTCCGCTATTTGCCAGACGTAGAGAAGTACAACGCGCCTACTAGCCCATTGTATGGTATTTACAACGACGGTGGTGTAGCGAAGGCTACCCGTAACGTGATCAATGGTACTGTAACCCTCAAACCAATCAAGAACTTGCAAATCGTAGGTCGTGTAAGCTATGATATCAAGAATACTACTTCTGAGAGTTATACTACCCCACGTTGGGATGATACATATGTGCGTCCTACTATTACTAAGCCAACTGCTCCAACTATCCCTACAGCTCCAAAAGAGCATAAGTGTCCTTCTTGCGGTGATATGCACACTTGCCCTACTTGCCAAGCAGAGTATGAAAGTGCATTGGCTGCTTATCGCTCAGATTATTCAAAATTCTTGAAGGATTCTATCTCATTTGAAGACTATACCAATTGGATGTTGACTGAATATCCTTACAACTATATTCTTACTAGCGAGGATATCAAGAATATGAGCAAATCTAGCCTCGGTGCAGTCTCTGCTTCTGAGGGTCGTAGCCAACTCTTTACTGCTGGATTCAATGCCAGCTACAAGATTGAGTTGCCAAAAGATTTCTCTATTGACGTGATGGCCGGTGGTGAGTTGAAGATGTCAGAGGGCTTCTCTACCTCTGTATATGGTTGCGACTTCATTATTCCTGGTACCTACAGTTTGTCTAACACCAACCGTGAGTACATGGAGTTGTCTGATCGTACTTTAGGTCACTCTATGCGTCGTCGTTTCGGTTACTTTGGTGAGATCCGTGGTGACTACAAAGGTTTGGCATCACTCTCTGTTACAGGTCGTTGGGACTGGTCTTCTACCATCAACAACAACCCATTCTTCTATCCTTCTGTTACTGGTGGTATCATCCTCTCTGAGTTGATCCCTGGTTTGAACGATACCAAGAACAACTGGTTCTCTTACTGGAAGCTTCGTGGTAACTACGCTGTAGTAGGTAAGGATGCTCCTGCTAACCTCTATGACCGCCGATTCAAGCAATTTGGTACTTATCCTGATGGTGGCTATGGTATCGATCCTACCATGTCTTCTGCATCACGTGACTTGCAACCTGAGATGTCTTATTCTTGGGAGATCGGTATGGATATCAAGTTCTTTGACAACAAGACCCGTCTTGATGTGGCTTACTACAATACTAAGGTAGACAACCAAATCGTGACGGTACGTGTATCTCCATCTTCTGGTTACATCCTCCAAACTCGTAACGAGGGTGTGATTACCAACCAAGGTGTTGAGTTTACATTGGATCAAGATATTATCAAACGCAAGAACTTCAATTGGACAATGGGTCTCAACTTCGGTCTTAACCGTGGTAAGGTAGTTGGTCTTCCTGAAGATGTACACGAGATCACTGGTCCTCAATATGGTGACGTATTTACCTCTGCTTACCTTGGTGGTTCTACTACCGCACTCACTGGTAAAGATTACCAACGCAATGCTGAGGGTCAAGTCATTGTAGATGAGAATGGTTATCCAAAGATCAATCCTAACAAGAACGAGCTTATCGGTAACCGTGAGGCGAAGTTCCAAGCTGGTTTGAACTCTAGCATGAACATCTACGGTGTTCAATTCTCATTCCTCTTCGATGGTCGCGTGGGTGGTGATGTGCTCAACGTTACTGGTCGTAACTTGATCTCTAACGGTAATAGCAGTATGCTTGAGCAATACCGTGGTCGCCAAGTAGTATTTGAGGGTGTAACCGAGCATACTGATGATGCTGGTAACGTATATTACGAGCAAAATACTAAGCCTATCACACTCGACTATACTACTATCGTAAACTACTTCTACAACGTATCTACCAACTTTGTTGAGGATGGTACTTACTTGCGTCTCAGCTACGTGACAGTGGGTTATGACTTTGCGAAACTCATGAAGAATCAAAAAGTTTGCAAAGGCTTGAAATTCAACTTTACTTGCAACAATGTATTCCTCTTGACTAAGTACACAGGTACAGATCCTGTCTGCAACGCATCTACTGGTCAAGGTGGTACTGGTTCTGCTGGTATTGATAATACCCCAATTCCTAACACACGTAGTTATAATCTCAGCCTCACGGCTTCATTCTAAACCTATAATATAAATAAGGAGTATGAAAAAGTTATTTATTATACCTGCTCTTCTTGGAGCAATGATGTTTACCAGTTGTGAGGGATTCTTGGATGTCAACTACACAAAAGACTCTCCTATTACAACTTCGGTGGACCAAGTGTTGCCTGTGGCTACATTCTATGCTTCGCAAATCTGCTACGACCATGCTGAATATGGCGTATATCTTTCGCAAGCGTTGACTACAGGTGGTAAGAGCCAAACTGGTTCGTATCCATATAGCCAAGGTTGGGAGTTCCTCGGTGTAAACCGTCACCCAATGTGGCGTCGTCACTTCTACGATCTCGGTGCAAATATTAAAAAGATGAACGAGATTGCAGAGGAGAAAGGCAATCGTAATGCTATTCTCATTGGCCGTACCGTGATGCTGATGTCAACTATGTTTACTACCGATGCATTTGGTGATATGCCATTGTCAGAGGTGTACCAAGCAGCTTCTCCAAAATACGACTCTCAACAAGAGGTGTACGATTGGATGTTTGCTGAGGCAGAGGAGCTTATCAAACTCTACAACGACCCAGAGTGGGTTGACTGCCCAACCAACCTTCCTATCACTCAAAAGATGGACCGTATCTATGCTGGTGATATGGCTAAATGGGAACTCTTTGCTAAAGCATTGCAAGCACGTCTTTGGTTGCGCAAGTTGCCTAACTGGGATAATACCAAAGCCAACTGCAACAAGATTATTACTATGGTAGATGATGTGCTCAACGATGCTAACTGGGAAGAGCCACGCTACAACTATCCTGGTGGTGTGACCGAGTCCAACTGCCCTTGGGGTCCTTATGCTCCAAAGATCAACTCATGGGAGAGCCGCGACAACCGTCTCGCTTCTTCTATCCCAACTACCTTCTTCTTGCATGGTATCTTGGGTGGTATCGATGGTCGTTACGTAGCAAACCGTGGTTATGCATTGGATCCTCGTGCCAATAAGATTATGGAGCAACGTTCTTCTGAGAAGGGCCCTATGCTTCACCTTGAGAGCAACATTGGTATGGACATCTCTTTGAAGGTTACTAATTATCCAGACCTCTATGCTTCTAATGGCTTGAGCAACCCTTATACACAAAATACTGGTTATATCGCATTGATTACCCAAGAGGAGTTGATGTTCATCAAGGCAGAGGCTCAATACTGGGCAGGTGATATCAATGGCGCTTTTGAGACTGCTAAAGCGGCTACCCTTTTCAATATGGAGCGCTATGGCTTGCACGAAGCTGAGATTATGTCAGGTGCGATGGGTAACAACCTTAAGAACCAATACATGCGTTTCTGGAATATTAAATTCGCAGGTGCTGATAAGTTTGATATCTCTGACTTGATGCAACAAAAGTATGTGGCTATGTATCTCCAACCAGAGCAATGGACCGATATGCGCCGCTACAACTATAGTTCACCAACCAATGGTATTGCTTACAAACATCCAGTTTCAGGAACTCCAATCTTTGTGTATAGCGTAAAGAACGTACACAATGGTAAAGCTTCTCAGTTTAAGCAAGACTCAGTGAACTACAATGCAGAGTACAAACTTCGTCGTCCATTCAACCTCTATGAGGCATACTGGTGCACTCCATCCGATTATGGTACCAACGCAGAGAACTCTCCTAACGCTTGGGTTAACCGTCTCAATGCTGATACAGAGACCGAGACCAAGTACAACAAGAAAGAGCTCGACCGCATTGGTTATTACACCACTAATGCTGCTGGTGAGAAGATTCTTGACTACAATGTACTCAAAAGACGTATGATTTGGGCACACAACAATTCGGATAGGGTAGTTTGCGCTGACCCAACTCCATGGATGTAATTTTAGGATTCTAACAACAGAAAAGATATGAAAAAGATATTTCAAATATTCGCATTGGCTACTTTGGTAGTGGCTTTTGCAGCCTGCGAAATGCACGATCCCTTTGATAAGAATACTATTACAGGTGCCGTAGGTCCTGAGGCGTATTGGGAGATCGAGAGTTCTGCAGTTAAAGCAGGTGGCTCAATGGGCTTTACTGCACAATACTATTCTTCGGTAACGAAGATTGATCACTCTGAAGCATGGTATAGCATCAGCGAAACAATTGATAAGGCAGTAAACTGCTCATGGCTCTCTCACTCAGAGACTAGTTCGGTAAAGACAAAAAAGCGTGAGTTGCAACAAATTTCGATATATCCTCACTCAGAAGAGTATTGGAGTGATTCGTTGCACGCATATACATTCACCGATGCATTCCCAGTCAGTGGTACATTGGCGCCACTTACATGGGTACAACCTACCAAGTTCGATGCTGAAAAGATGAAGTTGTACTTCGGTGAGACATATATGCAAGACTTCAAGGATGCGGTGAAAGCCAAGATGACCTTCGCTACTTATCGTGATAACTACATGAAGTTGGGTTTTGTGACCGATTTCAAGCAATACACCGACTCCTCTTATGACTGGAACGTATCACCAGACTCAGCTGTAGCTAAATATTACCACTTCCCATTGGATGAGAATGGTAATGTTCAAGCATGGGTAATGGACTCTATGAACTATTATTGGGATATGGTGACCTTCGAGAATCTTATTCTCAACTCTGAAGGTAAATACGATGTGTCTTACAAACGTAACTATTCATTGGATGCTGAATTGCATGTGTTTGATATAGCTAATACTTGGAGTAAGACTATTTCTAAGGAAATCGTAATCAATTAATTGATAAGTGTAAATAACTAAAAAAGATACGAATATGAAAAGTAATTTTTTGAAAATATGCATGATTGCACTTCTGCCTATCTTGGCTGCCTCTTGTGTGCCAAATGTACCTGAAGTAGAGGTGCTCCCACGCGATGCAGTTTCTTTCGAGTACCTTATCGAGGGTGACTATGCGCTGGACTACTATATTGACTCTGATGTTACTTTCAAGAATACTTCTCCTACACAAGGTGAAGCTGTTTGGGATTTCGGAGATGGCAAGACTGCTACAGGTGATGTGGTGAAGCACCCATATGATGTAGCTGGTACTTATAAAGTGACCCTTACAATTGGTGACTTTAAGAAGGAGCAAGTGATTATGATTTCTGATATCAAGCCTTTGCTCTCCATCAATCCTATTGAGGGTGGTATTTGCGAGGTAGCAACTACTCCAGTATCTTTCTCTTTGGAGATTCCTAACCCAAAGAATCGTGAGCTGACCTACAACTGGATTTTCCCAGCTCGTACTACCAATGTTGCAGGTGATGCAATGGAAGGTTGCACTGAGCGTCTCCCAGGTGAGTTGAAGTTTGGTAACGTAGGTTCACAAACAGTTCGTCTCCAAGTGACTATGGATGGTCGCCTCCTGGAGGAGGGTGTATTGAACGTACCTGTAGGTTACAACAAAGAGGTGCCAACCCTTTACTACGCAGTACAAGGTGGCAACTTGATGGCTTACAAACTGATTAGCGACGCACCAGAGGGTATGGATATCCTTCCATTCGACCTCGGACTTGCTTCTGGTCAACACCCATTCAACCTCCTTTACAAAGAGCCTTCACTCTATGTATTGGATGCGGGTGCTGCTTGGTACTTCCAAAATGAAGATGCCCAAGCCAATGGTGGTGATGGTAAGATCTCTGTTGTAGCGAAAGATGGTTCGAAATTGGAGACTATGATTTCAAACGCGGGTGGTCCTGCTTTCCAAGATCCATTCTATGGATGCATTGTTGACAACGATCTCTATTTTGCTGATCGTAACACTGGTATTATCAAAGTGCCTTTGTCTACTCGCGATGCTGTGTATAGTTCTAGTGCATACCCATATTATGTACAACACACCACTTTGGGCTACTACAACAATGGTTGGAACTATGGTTGTATCGGTGGTTGTTTAGGTGTAATTAATGGTACATGGTATTGGTGTAAGAACTATAATGGTTATGGTATCTTCCGTTTCAAAGATTCTGATATTCTCCCATCAGCTACTTCTGGTGGTACTGCTGCTCCTGATGCAGGTATTGCATTGAATGGTTGCAAACCAAAATCTTTTGCATACTCTACTAAGAGCAACAAGATTTGCTTCACTGTCTTTGATTCAAACTACGAAGGACTCTATGTTTGTACCTTGGATGAATTGAATGCTATTGGTGATTCTAAGAAGAATCTTACACCATACAAGAAATTGTTTGGTAAGCTTGAGTTCATTCCAAACATGACTGGAAAGCCTGCTGCTGTAGAGGGTCACACTTCTGAGTTTGCTGCTATCTGCCAAATCGCTTATGATGAGGTGAACGATTGCGCATACTTTGGCTATCGTAATACCCATAACGATGCTACATGTGCTCCTACTGGTATTTATCGCTACAACTTTGCTACCGATCAGGTTGAGCAAGTGCTTGCTGGCGACAATGTATATGGTATCGTAGTTAACAATACCCCATCTAAACTCTTCTAATGAAGTTTTTGAATAAAATATCGCTTCTCGTTCTTGGCTTGTGCTTGGCGCTTTCGCTCCAAGCACAGCCCAAGCGCGAGTTTCGTGCTTCGTGGTTAACCACCGTTTGGGCGATTGATTGGCCAAACCCATACAATGCTTCTACTGCTTCTCAACAACAAAAGCAACAAGAATCTTTGCTCGCGCTAGTGGATAAGTTGGCGGAGGCAAATATGAATGCTGTATTCTTCCAAGTACGTGGTTTCTCGGATGCAATGTACAACTCCAAGTACGAACCTTGGAGCCAGTACCTTACTGGTACACGCGGTAAAGCACCTAACTATGACCCGCTGCAACTTATTATTGAGTATGCGCACTTCAAAGGTATTGAGGTGCATGCTTGGCTCAACCCTTATCGTTATGCAAGCTCTGATGCTACCTTCGGAAAGAAACATGAGAAAGATTACTATCTTACTCATCCAGAGTGGCTTGTGCAATGTGGTGATATCACCATTCTCAACCCATCTCTCCCAGAGGTACGCGAACAAATATGCAAGGTAGTTGCCGATATCGTAGAGAACTACGATGTGGATGGTATCATCTTTGATGACTATTTCCACCAATCGGGCTACAAAGACGAGTACGACCAAGAGCAATACAATGCGACTGCCAATGGCATGTCGCGTGCAGATTGGCGTCGTGCGCAAAACAACCTTATGGTACGCATGGTCAATGACACCATCAAGGCTATCAAACCTTGGGTGACATTTGGTATTGGTCCTGCGGGTGTGGCTGGTAAAGCCAATACTTCTGCGCCAGTATATGGTGTAGAACCCTGTCCTTCTCCATCTAGCGATTGGCAGTACAATGGTATTTATGCCGACCCACTCGCGTGGTACAACGAGCATACTATTGACTATATGGCACCACAAATCTATTGGACGATTGATTCTTATACCAACTATGATGTCCTTTCGCGTTGGTGGTCGGATATGGCAGGTCACTTCGATCGTCATATGTATGTCAGCCATAGCCTTAGTGCAATGCGTCCAGAAGGAGCATCGCTCTCTAGCGGACAATTCTATCCTTCGGAGATTGGTGCGCAAACTGAGCTCAATCGTAAGTACGATCGTATGGGAGCTCCAGGTAGTTGCTGGTATGGATTATCCACAGGTCTTGCTACCAATGGCTTTATTGAATACATGAGAGATGTGGTCAACCCTCGTCCTGCTGTCGTGCCACAGATGACATGGTACCGCACCGATGATTGCCTCTATGTTAGCAACATCCAAGACAAAGGCTCTTATCTCACGTGGGATGCTCCTGCTGACAACCTCCGCTACGCAATCTATGCTATTCCTGAAAATCAGATAGGACAGCATGGTGCTGTAGGGACAAGTCAATATCTGTTGGGAACTTCTTACACCAATACCTTTGAATTGGATGGCCATCCGATCGTAGAGGGAACACCTGTTACCTTTGCGGTGGCTGTCCTTGATCGTTTTGGCAACGAGTTCCCTGCACGCACAATGGGCAATACCTCTTGGGGAAAATCTGTTGCTGCGCAATTGGACTATCCTGCCAACAACGACAATGTGCTCATTCCTTGCTACTTCTCGTGGAACCCTGCTCCAGAGGCGGATTCTTATTTCTTCCAACTCTCAAAGTCGGCTGATTTCTCTACTATAGATTACGAATACGAAGTTGTAGATACTACTTTCTATATCGGTAAGATCTATTGGTTGGAGTCGAATGAGACTTACCATTGGCGTGTGCGCACACGTAGCATCAATAAGGAGGATACATATTCTGATATTCGTACCTTTACGGGCTCGCTATTCAATATTATCTATCCTGCTGAGGGTGATACCGTGCAATCGCTTACTCCTATTTTCATATGCGATAGCGTACTCGCTGACAATGCAGAGTACACCTTTGAGGTAGCAACTACTCAAGCATTTGCTACAGAAGATGTTGTTTTCTCGGGCAAATCAGCTACTCCTCGCCTTACCTTGCCAGATTCAGTACTGATGGCATCCAAGAACTACTATGTGCGCGCTATGGTGCGTTTTGATAAGGTCGTAGTAGAGTCTGATGTGGTGAAATTCCGCACATTGGCATTGCCTGTTCCTGTGCCAGTGATTATCTCTCCTACTTCGGGTGAGATCATTAATGCTACTTCGGTAACGGTGAAATGGCAAAACCAACAGTCTTCAGGCTTCCAAGTGGAATTCTCTAAGTCAGCTTCCTTCCCAAGTCGTAGCACGAAGAAGTTCCGCACAGATATCTATACCCACGAATATACCTATGAGGATATTGCAGAGGGTACATGGTATGTGCGTGTGGCTGCAATGAAAGAGGGTGGATTGACCGACTACTCTGAGGTGGTATCCTTCACAATGGATATCCCATCAGGTGTAGAAGATAATTATGTGGATGATAATCCTATCAAGACCATTGAGGATGGTAAAGTAGTGATTTATCGCAATGGTAAACGCTATGATTTACTAGGTTCTTCTATGTGATTACTATGAGATAACTAAGTTATTCATGATAGTTCATTAAGACTAACAATAAACAATTTTTACTTAACGCAACCGAGGTCCACCGTGGACGTGTCCACAACGGATGAGGGAGCAATTTATTAACCAAAAAAACAACAAATTTATGAAAAGATTTTCAATCTTTTGCGCAGCTCTTTTTGCAGCTGCAACTTCATTTGCTGCCGTAACTTATGAGTTGAACGGTGGTGTGACCAATGATGACAATTGGTTGAACAAAGGTGACATGTTTACTGCATGTATGGCTGATTGTGGCGTTACCTCTTTGCCTACTCTTGATGAGTTGAAAGCTACTGGTAATGATGCTGCTTTGACAACTATTTGTACAAAGTTAACTGATGTTTCAGGCATGATGAATCTCGAGAAATGGGATTGGCTTGAGAAGTATGTTATGGATGTACAAAATGCTGATGCTGCTGCTACAGCTTTGGTGGAAGGTACTACTTCTGCTGGTTGGCGTTATGCTTTGGCTGCTTTCTTCATGGAGGGCAAGCGTGCATCTTGGCCTGTTTCTACTGACTTCTCTGCTGCTGGTCTTCCAGAGGCTTTTATCCCAGCTTGGAAACATGCTTTTGCTAACCCAACTGAGCCTACAACTGAGTTCGTTTTGAACGCTCCTTACAAAGAGGGCTATACCTTCGATGGTTGGTATGCTGCTGCTGATTTCTCTGGTGAGAAAGTGCTTACCGTAAATGCTGAGACTACTGGTACTCTCTATGCTAAGTGGATTGAGTACGTTCCTACTATCGCAGAGGTTAAGGCTATGGCTGAGGGTACAGAGACTCAAGTTGCTGGTGTTGTAACATTCATCCAAGGCAAGAACGTTTACGTTCAAGACGCTACTGGTGGTATGTTGCTTTACATGGCTGCTGATCCTACTTTCGCTGTTGGTCAAAAAGTTATCGTTAAGGGTACAACCAAGATTTATGGTGGTGCTCCTGAGGTAGCTGGCTGCGTTGAGGTTTCTGCTGAGGCTGGTGAGATGCCTGCTCCTGTTGCATTTGAGAACCTTACTCCACTCGTAACCGATTCTACTCTCAAATACTTCGGTCAACTCGTTACAGTTCCTGGTTTGGTTATTACAGAGTACGACTCTTACAACAACCCAACTCTTTCTGATGGTACTAACTCTGCTAAGGGTTACAAGATGGTTCTTGATCCAGTTGCTTATCCAATTGGTTCTAAGTGCACTATCACCGCTGTTGCTGCTTACTACAATGGTTTCCAATTCGTTGGTGATCCTGCAGGTATCGTACTTGCTGTTGCAGGTGTAAAGGATACTTATGCTTATCCAATCCGAAATGAGAACTACAAACTTGAGAACAAGTGGGTTATCTCTGTAGTAGAGGACAACTACGCTGCTAACAAGCCAGGTGGTACTGGTTTTGTTCGTGGTATGGCTGCTAAGGATGGTATCATGTACTTCATCAACCGTGAGACTGAGTCTATCGTTCGCGTAAATGGTGCTACTGGTGATATGCTTGAGCCAATCAAGATCACTGGCGAGAATCTCTATCAAAAGCAAAACGAGGATGGCACATATTCTGATGCTGTTACTTTGAAATTCAACGATATTAAGTTCGACGGTGCAGGCAACTGCTTGATCGGCTGTTGTATCTCTGCTGGTACTTCTTGCCAACCATTCTTCATCTACGAGGTAGATCTTGAGACTGGTGTTGCTACTGAGGTTATCAACGAGGTTCTTTGGGACAACCCTGATATCAATGGTACTGCATTCCGTTTCGACGCATTTGGTGTAAACGGTGATATCCACGGAAATGCTTGTATCATGGCTGCTGACGCTTCAGGTACATTCGATACCTATCGTTGGTTGATTAAAGATGGAGA
Organism: Paludibacteraceae bacterium; assembly: GCA_045124995.1. Classification (GTDB taxonomy): domain Bacteria; phylum Bacteroidota; class Bacteroidia; order Bacteroidales; family Paludibacteraceae; genus Colicola. Next base: position 203,842 of record JBGVMY010000002.1, read on the forward strand.
GGTTCAACCAGGTGAGCAAATCTCTATGCTTCTCGATCCAGAAGTTGATGAGTATTTGGCTAAATCTGCTGCAGGTTGGGGTACTGCTCCTCAAATCTTCCCACAAGATGAAGAAGGTACTTTGTTCTATGCTGATGGTTTCAACACCTTGCCAATGCTCTTCGACGAGGGCGGTATGTTGGTTGAGGACTTCATCAAGTGCCCAGCTGGTACTGCATTGTGGAACAACCCAGGTGATACCACTACCCTTGCAACAGGTTTGAACGGTATCCAAGAGTTCCAAGTTGGTGACGAGTACTTCTTCGTAATGATCGCTACCCACACTCCATCTACTCCTCCTTCAGCATTTGGTCTCTACAAGTTCGCTGACGAGGCTCGTAGCTTCGACGGTATCGAGCCATTGTGGTACTTCCCAGCTAATGGTCTTGGTTCTGCTTCTAACGGTTGCCGTACAGCTGTTCCTTCTGTTGAGGTGGATGGCAACAAAGCTACTATCTATCTCTACGCTAACGACAACGGTTATGGCGTTTACGAGTTTACAATCGGTGACTTCTCTGGCGTTGAGAACGTTGAGAACGCTATCGAGAACGGTGCTCGCAAGGTAGTTGAGAACGGTCAAGTTTACATCATCAAGAATGGTGTTAAATTTAACGTTCTTGGTGCTGAGGTTAAGTAATTTAACTGACAAACCATACTTCAGAGTGCATCCTTCGGGGTGCACTCTTTTTTTGTCTAGTTTTAGGTGCATTTCATGGTGTTCTATCGGTAAAGGTTCGGCAATCACTAACTAATCACTAACTAATCACTAACTAATAACTAACTAATCACTAACTATCGACGGGTAATTGACAGGGAAAAGGACGCCTCGCTATAGGACGGTGCAAGCGCCTATAGGCTAAAGGTTAAAGGGTGGAAAAAAGTTGTTTCGAAGAAAAAATGTAAATAAATTTGCGTATGTCGGAAAAAAGTAGTAACTTTGCGGGCAAATTATAAACTTGGAATACCATGAAGAAATTTTTACTCCCTCTCTTCGCATTTTGCGTTAGTGTAGCATCTTTTGCCAATGTCACATTGAATGGCATTGATTACACAATTGACACATTGTCAATGTATCCCGTAGGCCCAGGTACAACCTATTATGAATTGCGTTTCCTACGTGCCGATAATGGCAAAGGTCGCATGGATGCATTTTTGATTGAAGTAGATACCCGTAATCCTTACGTGCATGTAGAGCAAGTCTTAGGTAGCGGCAAGATTATCGGTACTGAGCGCCCTTCAAAAATGGCAGAACGTAGTACTACAGAGAATAAGATTTTCTTTGCCGGCTCCAATGGTGACTTCTTCGTGACACAAGGTGATGTGGGTTTGCCAGTTAGTACAACTATCGTAAATAATGAGTATGCGCATACTCCATACGACAATCGTACAAATCGTCGTTTGGGTGCAATAGATGCCGACGGCCGAGGTGCTACAGCGTATCGTCATACCATCTCGATGAAGCTTGTTTTGGCAGATACTACTTTGGAAATTGCACATGCAAACTACAAGCGTTTGGAAAATGAGTTGGTACTCTACAATCACCACAATGGTTCAACCACAGCTACCAATGCGTATGGTACAGAGGTTCAAATCGAATTACTAGAAGGTGAAACATGGAATACCACAGGTGTCATGAAAGCTAAAGTGACCAAGGTGGAAGATCAAGTAGGTTCGATGGCATTGGATAAGGAACATGCCGTGTTGTCAGGTCATGGTACTATGGCAACTGAGCTCAAGAAACTGAACGTAGGTGATGAATTGACTCTGGATTTTGAAATCCGTTTTGATGGTGAGTTGGTGAATATTGCACAATCCATTGGTTCGGACAACTATGAGCAGATCCTTGTGAACGGAAAAGCGGCTGAGTCTGGATTCTGGAATGAGTTGCACCCTCGTACTGGTTTTGGTACTTCCTATACTCGTGATACTGTTTATATGTTGGTCGTAGATGGACGTAGTGCTATTAGTGCTGGTTGTAATACCCGCGTTGTAGGCGAGATGTTGCAACACTATGGTGCGTATAATGCTGTGAACTGGGATGGCGGTGGTAGCTCATGTATCTATGTACGTTCATTGGGTCAGATGAATAATGGTTCAGATGGTCAAGAACGCGCATGCGGCAATGGTATGTTTGCTGTGGCTGATGTGCCAGAAACAGATAACACAATTGTAGCTATTGCACCTTACATGCCAATCTACTCATTGCCTCGTTATGGTGTGGCACTGCCTAAGTTCTTGGGCTACAATAAGTATGGTGTGATGATTGATACCGACGTACAAGGTGTGACACTCTCTTGCGCACCTGAGTTGGGTGAGATTTTGGAGGATGGTCGCTTCTTGGCCTCTGGCGAAAAAGGTGGCACGTTGTATGCGCACTTGGGTGATATTACAACCGAGTTGGAAGTACGCTTGATGACTTCAGCTCCTATTGCTATTCGTTTGGACTCTGTGCTTTGCGATGCAGCGCATCCATACAAAGTTGAGGTACAAGGAACAGTTGGTAATGCGACTATTGACTTGCTCTCCGATGCGTTGGATTGGACATCGCTCAACCCCGAGGTGGCAACAATCGATGAGACTGGTACCCTTGTGGGCGTAACTAATGGCTCTACTTTGGTAGTGGGTCAGTTGGGCGATTTCAAAGATACAATCTTGGTGAATGTAGAAATACCTGCAGGCAATGAGGTGATTTGGGATGACTTTCGCGTGGTGGAAAATTGGACATTGAAAGGTTCGACAGGTTTTAATCCTACCTTGTCTGTGCCAGAAGATGCTACAGCACCAGTGAATATGTTGTTTGAATATAAGTCTGCTCGTAGCCCATATGTTCAATTTGCGCGTGAGGCTCCTATCTATTCGCGCCCTGATACTATCCGTGTTCCTATGATTACGGATGCGATTTTTAGCAAAATTTATGCGACTGTACGTGCGAACAATGCGCTACAAGGAGTTAATATCACCATTGAACCAAACCACGCGGGTGATGTGACATTGGATATTCCTGTGGAGCAATATTTTGGTACCGATGTGGCTATTTGGCCATTGCATTTCGAGTTGGTAAAATGCTTTCTCAATACATCGACAGAGAAGGGTGAGCGCTACGTGACATTGCCAGGTATTACTCAAATCTATGGCAAGAAATCACAAACCTCTGACGTGGAGAATGTGACTAGAATAGATGCAGAGGCTACCAAATTTGTGGAGAATGGTCAGCTCTTTATCCGTCATAATGGTCAGGTATATACCATCTTGGGCACCCAACGTTAAGTAACTTTATACGATACTATACAATCCAAAACAATACTTTTATGAAAAAACTTTTTACTTTTGTAGCATTGATTTGCGTGAGCTTTTCGCTTAGCGCAAATATCCGTGTGTTGAGCGACACACGTTTGGGCGAAGGTTTCTTTCCTCGCTTTGTGGATGCTGAAACGGTTGTTTATCTTGCGCATAGCAACGCAGATTATCGCGAAACCGTTGATGATGCCACCCTCCGCGTAGATAACGAGAACTTGGATCTCAACCTCTACCGCAATGGCGAGAAGATTGTGTTGAAACCTCATGGTGATGTTAACTATATCTGGTCATCACTATCTCCTAACAAACAAATGATTTTGTTCAATACCAAGCATGGTACAGGTATCTGTGATCTCAATGGTAATGAAATTATCAACTTGGGTCTCGACTTTGATGCTCCTGTGTGGTACGGCAATGACTACGTGGTAGGTATGGATGATAACCACGATGGTTATTACAACATCGAGTCTTCTATTATGATTGCATCAGTAGATGGTTCTTTGGTACAACGCTTGACCGATCCTGCAGGTTTTGGTATGTATCCTAACGTGGATGCGAAATCTGGTCGTATCGTGTACAATACCGAGGATGGTGATATTCGTATGCTTCAGCTCAACTTGACCGAAGAGCCAATCCGCAAGGAGATGCCTCGCATGGTGCAAGAGATTGACGGCACTTTGCTCAATAATATGAAGCGCCAAGCTAAGCGTGCCTCTTCTACCAATCCTGCTGATTACAAGATCTACATCAACCCTGGTCACGGTGGATATGGCTCGGACGACCGCTTGATGTATCTCTATCCAATCTTTAAGGATGTCGGTAATAGCAACTTGAATGAGTCGGGTCAATATACTCGTGAGCAAAGTTTCTGGGAGAGTGTGTCCAACTTGGATAAAGGTCTTCGCTTGGATACAATCTTGCGTGATCTCGGTTTCCAAACCAAGATGTCGCGTATCACCAATACAGAGGAGGATGACCGTAGCTTGTCTGGTATTTCTGCTGAGGCTAGCAATTGGAATGCAGACTTTATGCTCTCTATCCACTCTAATGCAGGTAACCCATCTAACTATATCTTGCACCTCCACTCAGGTATCACTCCAGGTGACCCTTATGGCTTGAATGGCTATCCAGAGAAAGTGCCAGAGGAAATCTGCAACGAGGCACGTGCTATTACCACATTGATGGGTAAATACCAATATTCTAACCAAGTAAGTTGCTGGTCACGCGAGCCAAATATCGCAGGTGACAAGACCTTTGCTCGTACCATCATGGGTTGGAGCAATGGTTATGGTGTGATGCGTAACTTGAAAGTGCCTGGTACCATCTCTGAGGGTATGATGCACGACTATTTGCCTGAGACATATCGTCTTATGAATATCGACTATAAGCGTCAAGAGTCTTTCCAATTTGCAAAGACCTTTGTAGAGTACTTCTGCGGTGGTCAATTGAAAGATGGCGCTATCGGTGGTCGTATCCACGATGTATATCTCAAACAAGAGTTCCCTAACTACAAGGCTCGTAAGGGCACACGCGATGAGTATCGTCCTATCCTCCGTGGTTTGGTAGAACTTTGGCAAAATGACCAAATTATCAAGACTTATGTTACCGATACATTGTATAATGGTGTGTACTATTTCTGGAACCTCCAACCAGGTACTTATACCGTAAAGGCAAAACCAGAAGGCTATTACCCACAAGAGCAAACTCTTGAGGTGAAGCAAAACGAGATTTCTTATGGCTTGTTTGCGATGTCTATGATGCGTCAAACTCCTCCAGAAGTAATCGACTATAGTCCAAAGGTGGCGGCAGGCGAAGAGGTATTGGTATCTACTGAGGTGACACTTACCTTCAACTGGGATATGGATACAGAGGCTACCGCTGCTGCATTGACAATTACTCCAGAGGTAGAGGGTACTATCAGTTTTGAGGATGACAACCATACTTTGCGTTTTACTCCAGCTAAGCGCTTTGAGCCAGGTGTAGAATACACTGTTACACTAGGTACTGGTGCATGTCACCCAGATGCTACTTTCGAAAACCATCTGCAAGAGCCTTTTTCATTCAAGTTTACTACTAGCAATCGTGGTTCGTTGGGCTTGGTACAAACTTATCCAACCAATGGTGAGACCAATGTACCATTGGCTCCATCGTTTATTGCTGTGTTTGATGCTACTATCGTACAAGCATCTGTACGTAGCAATGTGGCTGTGTTGGATGCTGCGGGCAATAAACTGACAGTGAATACTCGCTCTTATAAGTACAATGCTGCTCCAGAACCTTACGGCTATGCAGCATTCGAGTTGACCAAAGCCCTAGAGCCAAATACAGATTATACATTTGTACTCTATCCAGATATCAAAGACAATGAGGGTATTTTGCTCAATGAGACCATCTCTATTGCATTCCGCACAGGAGAAGAGGTAGAGCCTGCTTTGCCTCTCGTGCACGATATGGAAACCAAACTCTTTGAGGGTGACAAGGAGAACTCTACAGACGTGGAGTCTGTGAATGTGGCTAAATACACCAATAAGAAATATGCAGGTTCTGCTTCTAACCAATTCTCTTATGTGTTTGCAGCTGCAGGTGGTGAGGCTCGTTTCCAAGTGACCGATCCTACATTGGTGATTAGCAATAGCAATTCCAAATTGGGTATGTATGTGTTCTCTGATTACTCATTCAATACTTTGTATGTACACTATGGTGTAGATGGCGATAACCAATTTGTGAAGGTATGCGACCTCGATTATGCAGGTTGGCGCTATTGCGAGGCTGAACTCTCTGCATTGCCAGCAGGTGTAGACTATCAATTGATGGGCTTGCGTCTTGTAGGTGGTAGCAACTTGCTTTCTGGTTCAGGTGCATTCTATATTGATAATATCCACGCACTTTACCAAGACCCAGGTTCTGCCGTAGAGAATGTGGAAACTCCTGCCGCTGACAAGGCTAAGATTATTGAGAATGGCTATCTCTATATCCTTCTCAACGGCATTAAGTACAATGCACAAGGTGCTGTAGTAGAGTAATGCCTTGATACAACAAATAGGCTACTAACTTGGTAGCCCATTTGTATTTGTTTAGACAAGTATTCTAATTAACCAGTATTATTAACCAAAATTCAAAACACATGAAAAAATTTTTCCTTTCTTTCGTTGCCATTATGATGGCATTCGTATTCAGCGCATCGTTGTTCGCTCAGGCTCCAAAGCAAACTACTGCTGAGGGTATTACAGTTGAGATCGAAAAACTTACTGGTGATGAGGAGATGTTTCACTTCTATCTTCCACAAGGTGTAGCAGTAAATACAAATTCTGCTTCTCCTTACTATGGTTACACCTACATCGCTGCAGCTACTGATGGAGCTTCTGATGGTGGTTCTGATCGTGCAGATACCCAAAAACGTGGTATCTTTGTGTACTCTCCAACACTTGAGGATCTTAATCCAGACAACGTTGGTGTTTTGCCTGCAAATGCATCAGCGTTGATGACTGATGTTTCTCGTCAAGCAATGCACCGCGTGGTAGTCAACCCTGTAAATGATCACGTTGTTTTCTGCTACAATGTAGAAGGTGCTTCTGCTGTATGGAGCATGGATCCTGCTAACCTCGCTGGTGAAGCTACCAATCTTATCGAGGGCTTGGCTATTACCAAGGCTAACGCTATCTGCTTTGATGAGGAGGGCACGCTCTATGTAATGGATAATGCTAATACCTCAGATGGTGGTAAAATTGTAAAAGTTGTTGGCGGTGAACTTGTTACTGTTGCCCAAAATGCAACTTGGGGCAATCAAGACCTCTCTCTTGCTTCTGATGGCAAGGGCGGTCTTTGGGTAGCTCAAAACCGTTGGAATGTAGATGATTACGCTGTTCTCTCACACGTAAATGCTGCTGGCGAGGTTGACTTCATGGTAACTAAAGATTCTCCAGAAGAGGTTAGAGGTCTCTTCTCACAAGATGCTAATGCTTCTTACCGTGGCCAATGTGCTTACAACGCAGAGAAGGATATTTTGGCCTTTGGTGGTAATAAGGTGGTTGCTCTCTTCAAGGTAACTTATGATGCTGCTACTGGTGTTCCTTCTATTGCAAAAATTGGTGCAACTCCAGCTGTAGGTAGCAATATTGATGGTGTTGCATTCTATCCTAATGGTGACCTCGCAGTTGTTTCTGCTTCAGCAGAGCGTTTCGTTAAGTTTGCTGTAAAGATTACAGAGCCAACAGTTGATGTTGAGAATGTAGAATCAATGATTGCTCCTACCAAAGTAATCAAGAATGGTCAGTTGATCATTATGAAAAATGGTGTAGAGTATAACGTGTTGGGAGCTGTAGTTAAGTAATATAACGAGTTATATCTTCTTCAAAGGGGGCTGCTTCGGCAGTCCCCTTTTTGTGAAAGTATAGGTAAAATAGCCAAGAATTTGCATATGTCATTTTTTTTTAGTAACTTTGCGCCCTAATTTGTGTAATTGTGTAAAATTGTAAACTATAAAACAAATAATACAATGGGATTAGTAGAATTTATTACTAAGTTATTCGGCAATAAGTCGCAAAAAGATATGCGCGAGATTATGCCGTATGTGGAGAAAATCAAATTGGTATATGAGGAAATCGATGCGCTGAGCAACGATGACCTGCGTGCGCGTAGCGCAGCGTTGATGGCCCGTATCCAAGAACGCGTGGCAGATAAGAAAGCCCGTATCGTGGAACTCAAAGCCAATATCGAAGACCTTGAGATTGATAAACGCGAGAAAGTATATAACGAGGTAGATCGCATCGAGAAAGATATCAAGTCAGCCTACGAAGATGTACTGCGCGAGATATTGCCAGAGGCCTTTGCCATCGTGAAGAGTACCGCCCGCCGCTTCTCACAAAACGAGGAGATAGAGGTGACCGCTACACAAATGGACCGCGACTTGGCAGCCGATAGCCGCTTCGACTTCGTGGAGATAGAAGGCGACAAGGCTATCTACTTCAACCGCTGGACCGCAGGCGGCAATGAGCACGTGTGGGATATGGTGCACTATGACGTGCAGTTGATCGGTGGTGTGGTATTACACGAAGGTAAGATTGCGGAGATGGCGACAGGTGAGGGTAAAACGCTTGTGGCTACCTTGCCTGTGTTCCTCAATGCATTGACCCACGAGGGCGTGCATGTGGTGACCGTGAACGACTACTTGGCTAAACGTGACTCGGAATGGATGGGTCCGCTGTATATGTTCCATGGCCTGACTGTGGATTGTATTGACAAGCACAAACCCAACTCGGATGAGCGCCGCCGCGCGTATGCGTGCGATATTACTTTCGGTACAAATAATGAGTTTGGCTTTGACTACTTGCGCGATAACATGGCTACCAGTCCGATGGACTTGGTGCAACGCGGACACAACTACGCGATTGTGGATGAGGTGGACTCCGTGTTGATTGACGATGCACGTACACCGCTGATTATCAGTGGTCCTGTGCCAAAAGGCGAGGATCAGATGTATGATGAATACAAACACCGCGTAGAGCTATTGGTGCGTACGCAAAACACCTTGACAACGAAGTTGCTTGCTGAGGCGAAAGCGAAAATGGGTAGCGCAGATGAGAAGGAACGTGAGGCTGGCGAATTGGCATTGTTCCGCTGCTTTAAGGGTATGCCAAAGAGCAAAGCACTGATCAAATACCTGAGCGAGCCTGGCGTGAAAGTGCGCTTGCAGAAGACGGAAGAGTTCTATATGCAAGAGAATGAGAAGCATATGCACGTGGCGACCGATGAACTCTACTTTGTGATTGATGAGAAACATAAAACCATCGAGCTGACCGACAAAGGTATTGATACCTTGACGGGTAATATGGAAGATTCGCAGTTCTTTGTGTTGCCTGATGTGGGTAGCGAGGTGGCTGAGATAGAGAAAGCAGGACTGAGCGATGAGGAGAAACGCCAAAAGAAAGATGAGGTGCTGGCAAACTATAGTATCAAGTCGGAGCGCGTACACACCGTTCACCAACTGCTGAAAGCTTACACCCTCTTCGAGAAGGATGTGGATTATATCATCGATGACAATCAAGTGAAGATTGTGGATGAGCAGACAGGTCGTGTGATGGAAGGCCGCCGTTGGTCGGACGGTCTGCACCAAGCGGTGGAGGCAAAAGAGAATGTGAAGGTGGAAGCTGCTACACAGACCTTTGCGACTATTACATTGCAAAACTACTTCCGTATGTACAATAAGTTGTCGGGTATGACGGGTACAGCGGAGACTGAGGCAGGCGAGTTCTGGAATATCTACAAGTTGGATGTGGTGGTTATTCCTACCAACCGTCCTGTCGCCCGTGAGGATATGAATGACCGCATTTATCGCACCAAGCGCGAGAAATACAATGCGGTGATTGATGAGATTGTAGCATTGGTAGCAGCAGGTCGCCCAGTATTGGTAGGTACTACTTCTGTGGAAATCAGTGAGTTGCTGAGCCGCATGTTGAATCTACGTAAGATTTCGCACAATGTATTGAACGCCAAGTTGCACCAACGCGAGGCAGATATCGTGGCTGAAGCAGGTCGCAAAGGTATGGTGACTATCGCTACGAACATGGCAGGTCGTGGTACGGATATCAAGCTCACCCCTGAGGTCAAAGAGGCAGGCGGTTTGGCGATCTTGGGTACTGAGCGCCATGAGAGCCGCCGCGTGGACCGTCAGTTGCGTGGTCGTGCAGGTCGTCAGGGTGACCCAGGTAGCAGTGTGTTCTTCGTAAGTATGGAGGATGACCTGATGCGTATGTTCGGTTCTGATCGTTTGGCAGGATTGATGGATCGCATGGGCTTCCAAGAAGGCGAGATGATTGAGCATAAGATGATTTCTGACTCGATTGAGCGCGCACAAAAGAAGGTAGAGGAAAACAACTTCGGTATTCGTAAGCGCCTCATTGAGTATGATGATGTGATGAACCAACAGCGTAATGTGATCTATGCAAAACGCCATCACGCACTCATGGGTGAGCGTATAGGTGTGGATATTACCAATATGATTTATGATACTGCTGCTTCTGTGGTGGCTGACGCTCGTGAGGTGATGGACTACGAGGGCTTGCAGATGGATGTGATGCAAGTGTTCGCGATGGAAGTACCATTCACCGAGGAGGAGTTCCGTGCTACACGCGAGAATATTCTGGCTGATAAATTGGCAGAGGAGGCTTTGGAGACCTTCAAGCGTCGTATGGACACTTTGCAAAAGGTAGCATATCCTGTAATCAAAAAGGTATATGAGGAGCGCGGTGCGATGTATGAGAATATTTTGGTTCCTATTTCTGATGGTAAACGCGCTTATAATGTGGCAGTTAATCTGAAGGCTGCATACGAAACAGAGTGTCGCGAAGTAGTGCGTGAGTTTGAGAAACGCATGTTGCTCTTTGTTATCGACGATGAGTGGAAAGAGCATTTGCGCCAATTGGACGAACTCAAACAATCAGTACAAAACGCAAGCTATGAGCAAAAAGATCCGCTATTGATCTACAAGTTGGAGTCGTTTAATATCTTCAAGGAGATGTTGGATCGCTTCAATCGCCGTGCAATCTCTATCTTGTTGCGTGGTCAAATCCCAACACGCGACCCAGAGGAGGTTCGTCAGGCACATGCACAACAGCGTCACGATTATTCTCGCTACCGCACACAGAAAGATGCTGTAAGCCGTGCGGCAGCGGCTAGCGGTCAAGCGGCAGCAGCGGCGCGTGATACCCGCGAGATGCAACGCCCTGAGCCATTGCGCGTGGATAAGAAACCACGTCCAAATGACCCATGTCCTTGTGGCTCTGGCAAGAAATACAAACAATGTCACGGTAAGATGGAAGCATGATGTTAGACTTTGTTACATGGAATGTTGACCCAATATTGATTCATATCGGCGATGGTGGAATACGTTGGTATGGATTGTTGTGGGCGATAGGTATTTATATCTGCTATCTGATTGAGCTGAAGATGTATAAGCACGAAAATTGCCCACCTGAGTGGATTGACAAACTATTCATGTGGATGGTTATCGGCTTGATTATTGGTGCACGAGTAGGGCATTGTTGGTTCTATGAGTGGCATGATGTTACGTTGCCTGGTATGAAGGCATATTGCCAATACATGGGTATCTCTACAGATCCTGTGCAGATCTTTGGTTGGACCATCAATTACCGCAATCCATATATTGAGCATCCGCTTAAACTTCTCAAGATTTGGGAGGGCGGTTTGTCAAGTCATGGTGGAGCATTTGGCTTGCTGACTGCGGCTTGGTTGCTGAATAAAAAGGTGTTCTCTAAGGAACCCAAGTTCCATACATCGCTATTGTGGATTATGGATCGATTGGTCGTAGGTGTCTGTGTAACAGCCACTTTGATTCGTCTTGGCAACTTGATGAACTCCGAAATTTATGGTACGCCTACCGATCTCCCTTGGGGATTTATCTTCGTACGTGATGGACAAACTGTTCCTTGCCATCCTACACAAATCTATGAGATGCTCTATTGTATCGTAGCATTTGTGGTGACATGGTTGATGTATTGGAAGGGTAAGGCATACAAACGCGAAGGTTTGTTGCTGGGTGTGTTCTTAGAGATTATTTTCTTCACTCGCTTTATGCTTGAGTTTATCAAGAACGACCAAGAGTTGTTTGAAGCTGACCATCTTCTAAATATGGGACAATTATTGTCATTGCCTTTTGTGATTTGGGGTATCTATTTGATTATTCGTGCGTATAAACGTCCTGCATTGCCTTGAGACCACTTTGCTGCATATTAATGCTTGCTTTGATGAGTCTTATTTCCTTACCAGCTCAGTCTCAAGTAGTAGGGATAGACTCGTTGGCAAATGATTCGGATTCCACGATTCTTTTGCCTTCAGTGTTGTTGGATACGTTGCTAGGCACAACCCTCAATGAAGATGATATATTGTTGGGATTGGTCGCGCAGCAAAGCCAAGAATTGCATGCCAATGATACTGTTTGGGAGCGTTATCCACACCCGTTGTGTATGCCAATGATGTACGTGCCACCTTGTTTCCGTGCATTGATGGACACTACCGAAGATGATCCTTATTCCATTGTGATGATTCGTGCGAATGCTCGCCGATATATCACACAAAATCACGCAGATATGTATGTGTCGATGAGTGATTCTCGTCGTATGAAGAAGATGGAGATGGGGCACGTGCAGGTGCAGCGTGCGATGATCAAAGATCTTGAAGAAGATCGATTGGAACGGCAGCGTGCATTACGTGAGATGAAAACCAATTGGCGTCATCAGTTGAATCTTTCGTTGCAAATAACCCAAAACTACGCCACCAACAATTGGTATCAAGGAGCTGCAAATGCGTTCGCTATGTTGGCGGGAGTAAAGGGATTTGTTAATTACAAAGATGATCATATTGTTTGGGAAAACTCGGGAGAGTGGCGTACGGGTTTGAGTACGGTTAGTGGAGATTCATTGCGAGTGATCAAAGTGACAGATGATGTTTTCCGCTTAAACACAAAGTTTGGATTTCAAGTACACGAAAAGTGGTATGTGTCTGCTGTGGGGGAGTTCAAAACCAACTTTTGGCCTAACTATCGAACCAACACAAGCCAATTGTCAACCACTTTTCTAACGCCTATTCGATTCAATCTGGGTGTCGGTGTGGATTATAAACCAATCAAAGGACTTAGTGTCAACATTTCGCCTGCCACGTATAAATTGGTATATGCTACTGTATATGAGGAGGGTAGAGTGAATGTCACTGATTTTGGTATTGAGGCAGGAAGTAATATATTGAATGAATTAGGTAGTTCGGTACGTGTAGATTGGAAATGGCGTCCTTTGCGTGAGATAGAGGTGGAGGCTAATTTCTATTTCTTTACCAATTACAAACGAATCGAAACGGAATTAGAATTAGATATAGATTTCATCATCAACCGTTATCTCTCTGCGAAATTGATGGTGCATCCTAGATATGATAGTACAATAGAATTAGCAGAGGGCCAAAAAAGTAAGATCCAGTTCAAAGAGCTGATTAGTGTGGGTTTCTCACATACATTTAGATGATTTCACCTCTAACTGATTAATTAAAAAAGAAATATGGACAAACAATCAATACGTATCATCTACATGGGCACACCCGATTTTGCGGTGGAAAGTTTGCGTGCGTTGGTAGAAGGTGGTTACAATGTAGTGGCTGTGGTCACGATGCCTGACAAACCTGCGGGACGTGGACACCAATTGCAATACTCTGCTGTGAAACAATATGCCTTGTCGGTGGGTTTGCCTTTGCTGCAACCTCAGCGCCTCAAAGACGAGTCTTTCTTAGAGGAGTTGCGCTCGTATCAGGCAGATTTGCAGATAGTTGTAGCATTTCGTATGCTGCCAGAGGTGGTGTGGGATATGCCTCGTTTGGGTACCTTTAATCTCCATGCCTCGTTGCTCCCTCAATACCGTGGTGCTGCACCAATCAACTGGGCTGTGATGAATGGTGATAGTGAAACGGGAGCAACTACTTTTATGCTTCAGCATGAGATAGATACAGGTAATATCATCTTGCAAGAGCGTATCTCAATAGCCGATGATGAGAATGTGGGCTCTGTTCATGATCGCCTGATGACTATGGGTGCTGGTCTTGTTACTCGTACTGTAGATGCAATTATAGATGCTGAAAATCAAGGAGTTGCTATCAGTACAATTCCTCAAGACGAGTCTATTGTTTTGCGTCCTGCTCCTAAGATTTTCAAGGATACATGTGCGATAGACTTCTCGCGAACAGCCGAGCAGATTCGCAATCACGTGCGCGGACTCAGTCCATATCCTGCTGCGTGGATTAACGAGATGCCGACATCCCATCCGTTGGCAGATGTCCTAAAAGGAGCCAAAGTTTACAAGGTTGCTTTGACGCAACATGCCGAGCAAAAGGGGCATATCATTGTCCCATGTGCAGATGGCTATATTGATATCCTCGAACTTCAACTGCCTGGCAAAAAACGTATGGATGCGGCAGCGCTGCTTAATGGATTAAAAAACAAGTAGTTATGACAATTGCTATTTTTGGAAATACCCTTCGTTCTGAAACGATCCGCGAGGTGAAGCATATCGTCGATTTTTTACAACTACGTGGTGTGGATATTGTGCTCTCGCAAGAGTTACGCCACGAGGCTTTTAGTCGTGAGTTCCCTTCCGTAGATGATTACGCTTCGCATACCGAAAAAACTATTGATTTCGCGTTGTCTGTAGGTGGCGATGGTACATTTTTGACTACAGCTTCGTTGGTGGGTCACCTGGATATACCTATTCTAGGTATCAACTGTGGCCACTTGGGCTATCTGGCAGAAGTGCAGATGGAGAATGTTGAGGCTGTTTTGGACCAACTAATCAGCAATGATTACACCATCGAGCAGCGTCGTATGTTAGAGGTGACGTGTCAGCAAGAAGGCAAGATTGCTTCATCTTTTGCACTCAACGAGGTGGGTGTTTTGAAGTCGGGATTAAGCAGTATGATCACGATTGATGTGACACTCAATGGCGAATTCCTTCATAACTACAAGGCCGATGGCTTACTTATCGCTACGCCTACTGGATCCACTGCTTATAATCTCAGCGTAGGTGGACCATTATTGGACCCTCATGTGAATGCCATTATTCTCTCGCCTGTAGCCACACATAGCCTGAATATCAGGCCTTTAGTGGTCTTGGATGATAGCAAGATTGATGTGAAGATATCCAGTCGTAATGGTAGTTTCTTGCTGAGTGTGGACGGACGCGGCCAAGTGCTGAGCCAAGACATCCAGTTGCATATCGAACGTTCGCAACGTACAATCAAGTTGGTGCGCATTGATGGTCAAACATTCATGCAATCGCTCAAGGATAAACTCAACTGGGGCAAATGATTGATTACGAATCTCTTATAGCAAAATACTGTGCAGGTAATACCGAACTGCAGCATATCCTTCTGACGCATTCGCGTCAGGTGGCTGATCGTGCTTTAGCGATTCTCCAGGCGCACCCTGAGTGGGTCGAGTCGGGGGAGATAGATCCTATTTTTGTCGAGGAAGCGGCGATGTTGCACGATATTGGTGTCACATTATGTGATGCGCCTAAGATTCATTGTATGGGAACGCATGCTTATATCGAGCATGGTTATTTAGGTGCCGAGATCCTGCGTCAAGAGGGATTGCCAAAACATGCTGCGGTAGCAGAGCGACACACTGGGACTGGCATTGATATGGAGCAGATCTTGCGCGAACAGCTGCCTATTCCCGTCAAGGATTATTGTCCTCGTTCGCTCGAGGAAAAACTAATCTGCTATGCAGATAAGTTTTACTCCAAAACCAAATTGGGGCAAGATAAACCGATGTCCAAGATTCGCCAGCACATGTGGAAATATGGTTCGGCTGCCGTTTCTCGTTTTGATGAAATGCAGCAATTCTTTGAACCATCTCCTACACTACCATAGTTATTTTCCCCTTGTTTTCCACTACACTGCCACCTGTCGGCATTGGAACCTCATTGGAACCTCATTGGAATCTCATCGGAACCTCATCGGAATCTCGCCGATACTTTAATGAGGTTTCTCTGTGACTTACTTAGGGGTTTGTTCGTGTTTTTCCTAAGTTTTTTTTCTCATATCTTGCATATGTGCAATTTTTTTTGTACCTTTGCAGCGATTATGACCCGATTGAGTGTAAATATAAATAAGGTGGCAACCCTTCGCAACGCGCGTGGTGGCAATCTACCTGATGTACAGCAGTTTGCAAAAGACTGCGAAGCCTTTGGTGCAGAGGGTATTACGGTGCATCCTCGTCCTGATGAGCGACATATCACTCGTGCGGATGTCCGTGCGCTGAAGGATATTGTCTCCACTGAGTTTAATATTGAGGGCAATCCTGAGCCTGCTTTTATGGATTTGGTCTTGGAGGTTAAGCCTGTGCAAGTGACGCTTGTGCCTGATGCGCACGACCAGCTCACCAGCAACCATGGTTGGGATACCAAGGCGCACCTCGCCAAACTTACTGCTATTATTCAGCGTTTTAAGAACGCGGGCATCCGTGTCTCTGTTTTTGTAGATGCCAATCCCGAGATGGTGGAGTATGCTGCCAAGGCGGGTGCTGATCGTGTAGAGCTCTATACGGGACCTTATGCCGAGATCTATGCCGAGGATCCACAACGGGCACTTGATATGTACCGTCCTGCTGCGGAGAAGGCGCGCGAACTCCATCTTGGTCTTAACGCGGGGCACGATCTTAACCTCCACAATCTCAAGGATTTTGCTGATGCGTTTCCTTGGCTGGATGAGGTTAGTATTGGCCATGCTCTCATCGCGGATGCATTATATTTAGGAATCGAAGAAACTATAAAACAATACAAATATGCTCTTTCAAATTCAAACTGACATGGATACAGCCTTGACTGCTGTACAAGACTCGTTGGCAATGATGGATCAACCAGTACAAGAATCAATCAATCTCTTCACCATGGCGCAATATGGTGGTTGGATTATGATTGTGTTGGCGTTGATGTTGGCGTTTGCTATTTATTTGTTTATCGAACGCATGGTAGTCCTTACCAAGGCGACAAAAGAAGATAAGACCTTTATGAATCGTATCCGCGATTATATCAAGGAGGGTAAGATTGATTCTGCTGTAAAGTTGTGCCAACGTACCGACACACCTGCTGCGCACATGGTCGAAAAGGGTATTTCTCGTATCGGTCGCCCAATGCAAGACGTGCAGGTTGCTATTGAGAACGTAGGTAACTTAGAGATCAGCACTTTGGAGAAAGGCTTGGTGTTGATGGCTACTATTGCGGCAGGTGCGCCTATGCTTGGCTTCTTGGGTACGGTACTTGGTATGGTGCAGACTTTCTTCAACATGGCACAAAATGCTAGTGGTGTCATTGAGATTTCTACCTTATCCGAAGGTATGTATCAAGCCATGGTAACCACTGTAGGTGGTTTGATCGTAGGTATCTTGGCGATGTTTGCATACAACTTCTTGGTTTCTCGTATTGATCGCGTAGTGCGTCAGTTGGAGTCTCGCACCATGGAGTTTATGGACCTGTTGAACGAACCTGCATAACTCCAATCACTAAACACTAAACACTAAACACTAAACGCCCCAATATGGCTCTTAAACGAAGAAACAAAGTCGAGGCAATGTTCGCCATGTCATCCATGACGGACTTGATTTTCTTGCTGTTGCTCTTTTTTGTGATGGTAAGTACCATGTCCTCGCCTAATGATATCAAAATCAACTTGCCCCAAGCGCGTGCCAAGACGACTACCAAACAGGTGGTGGCCAAGGTGAGCATTGACAATTTGGGCAACTACTACGTAGCGCTCGGTCGTCAAAAGCCGATGACGATTGCTGCGGAGGATTTAGAGGCATATCTCTGTACAATTCAGGCGCAAGACAGCACCATGTATATCGCCTTGCATGCAGACCAAGATATACCTTATCGCGATGTAGTAAACGTGTTGGATATTGCTAACCAGCACAAGATGAAGATTGTTTTGGCTACAAAGAAGTGAAACGCATCGACTCACATATCAAAGCTGCGGTAGGCACACTCGTGCTTATGTTCTTGCTTTTCTTGTTGCTTTTCAAGCTCACGATCGTGGCGCCTATCCAAGAGGAGGACGAGGGTATTGTTGTTGCTTTTGGTGACTCCGACATGGGTGGCGGTATGCCTTCTGTACCTCAGATGGATGCGGTTACACAGGTTGAGCAGATTCCTGCACCTGCGGCTCCTACTCGCCCTTCTGATAATGATTTGATTGTGCAAGACGACGAAGAGTCTTTGGCGCTTGCCAAGCAGGCAGAGGAAGACGCCAAGCGCAAAGCCTACGAAGAGGAACTGATCCGCCAACACAAAGAGGCTGAGGCGCAAGCCGAAGCAGAGCGTATTGCCAAAGAGAAAGCGTTGGCTGAACAGCGCGCTAAGCAGCAAGAGGCTATCGACAAGGCCAACCAACTCGCAGCTCTCTTTGGACAGGCTGGCTCTACCGAGGGCGCTAATTCTGATGATGCCCAAGCATCTGCTTCCACCAAAGGCAACCCTGTGGGAAAGGGGTACGGAGAAAGCAATGGCGCACAATGGACGCTCTACGGACGTAATGTAAAGCGATTGCCCAAACCATCCGACAACTTCACCCAGGACGGTGAGGTCGTTGTGCAGATTTGGGTGGATCCTAGCGGCAATGTAACCAATGCCACTATCCATGAGGGTACGACTATCTCCGATCGCCACACCCAACAATTGGCACTGACGGCTGCGCGTCAAGCTAAGTTTACTGAAGGAAAAACACCACAAATTGGTACTATTAAATACAAATTTAAGTTGAACTAAAAACTCACAAGTATGAACTACATCTTCTTAGACAATGGTTTCGAGGAGATCGAGGCTATTACTACTATTGATCTTTTGCGCCGTGCAAACATCGCATTGACCACCGTTTCTGTCACTGGACAAGAATGGGTGCTTGGTGCTCACAATATCTCTGTCAAGGCGGATGCGTTAATCGCTAATGCCGACTTTGCGGATGCAGAGATGTTGATTTTGCCTGGTGGTGCAACCAAGTTGCACGAATGTCAGGCATTGTGCGAGTTACTCGTTAAGCATAATCAACAAGACAAACTCATCGCAGCCATCTGCGCAGCACCTTCTGTGTTGGGCCGATTGGGTGTGTTGGAGGGCAAACAAGCTACTTGCTATCCTGGTTTCGAGGAGTATCTCGGCGAGAGCTATATCGATGGTCTTGTTGTCGAGTCCAAGAACATCATCACTGCCAAGGGACCTGGCCTCAGCAGCGACTTTGCTTTCTGCCTGATCGAGAAGTTGGTCGGCAGCGAGATCGCAGATCAAGTATACGATGCTGCACAATATTAATCACTGAAAAATAATTAATAACTGATAAGGAAAATGAAAAAATATTTACTTTCTATTTTTACACTCTGCTTGGCAGCTACCATGGTTGCACAAGAGGCAGAACAAAAACCTTCTCCATGGGATTTCTCTGGTGTTGTTGGCTTGAATGCTAGTGCTACAGGTCTTGTCAACTGGGCTGCTGGTGGTAACAACAACGTCAATGGCGTAGCTTTTGGCAAGCTCCGTCTGCTTTACAACGAAAACGACATTTCTTGGGAGACCAACCTCAACCTCGAGTACGGTCTTTCCTATATTGATCAAAAGTTCGATCCATTCCAAAAGTCTAGCGATGTGATCGACTTCAAAACCAAACTTGGTTGGCAGTTCCACAAGTCTTGGTTCCTCACCCTCTCGGGTGGTTTCAAGAGCCAGATGGATCTGGGTCGTGCATATGATGGCACCGAGGCTGAGGATCCTATCATTTCTAAGTTCTTGGCTCCTTCTTATACTGACATCTCTGTCGGTATTGACTGGAAGCCCAATTCTATTTTCTCGCTCTACCTCTCTCCTGTAGCAGGTAAGATCACCACTGCTGTGGTCAGCGACGCCATGAACCAAAAGTACGCCGACATGTATGCTTTGGACAACGGTGGTCTTCGCCAAGCTATGCAAGAGAAGTACGCTACTTGGTCCTACAGCAAGACTGCCAATGCTGATGGCACTTACGACAAGATCTACAAGAACGTCAAGGCTGAGCTCGGTCTCACCTTCAAGGGAGCGATCAACTATACCTACAAAGACCTCAAGATCATCACTTCTTTGGGTCTCTTCACCCCATATGCTTGGGACAAGACTGAGATGTTTGACGCTGACAACAACTTCATCGGCTACCGCGACAACAACCGTCGTTTCGGTAACTTCGACGTAGATTGGGACGCAGCTATCTCTTACCAATTCCTCAAGTGCCTCAACGTAACGCTCTCTACATCATTGAAGTACTACAATGGTGTTAAGATTGCTGACGCGGATGGCGTATTGGCTGAGCGTGTTCAATTCAAGGGTGTCCTTGGCTTAGGTATCGGCTATAGCTTCTAATCGCGACCTGTCATGGAGAGTTTAAGCACATTGGAATCCAACATCAAGGTATTGCTTTCGCAGTACCAGGAGATGCAACACCAGGTGCTTGAACTGCAACAGGAGTACGAGCGTCAGCGTAAGGAGATGATGCGTACGCACGCCGAGTTGGTGCAACTCAAAGCGGATTACAACCATCTCGAGACGGCGCATGCGCTTTTGTCGGAGAGCATTGATCCTGACCAGCGCGACAAGGTGCGCCAGCGTATTGCCAATCTCATTGCTCAGATCGACCGTGCTCTCGAGGCGCTCAAACAATAATGGACAATCGCAAGCAACATATCACCCTTCAGCTGGACGCTCACCACATCTCCCTCAATGTCCTCGCGGACAAGGAGGCGCTTTACCGTAATGCGGCGGAGCAGATCAACGAGCGTTATCGCTATTATCGTCGTCTCTTGCCCAACCAATCGGCGGAGCAGATTTGGGTATATGTCGCATTGGAGATGGCGGTCAACTTGCAGGCGGATGCGCATGCACATCGACTACAGCCTGTAGAGGAAAAAATACAGGAGCTCAATCAATTGATAATTAATACATTACAAAATAACACTTCAAAGGATTAAAATATGAATATCACTACCATGATAGTCGCAATAGTAGCGTTGTTATTAGGGGCAATTATCTGCTATCTAATTTTCCGTTACACTGCGGCTGGCATTCTCCGCAAGGCGGAAGAAGAGGCCGAAGTAATCAAGAAAAACAAAATCATCGAGGCGAAGGAGAAGTTCATTGCTCTCAAGCTTGAGCACGAGAACCACGTACGTCAGGCGGAGCAAAAGCTCCATCAGCAGGAGCAACGCGTACAACAACGCGACCAACAGCTCAACCAAAAGCAGAGCGAGGTACAACGTGCGCAAAACGAACTCAATACCCAACGTCAGAACCTTGAGAACCAACAGAAGGCTCTCGAGCGCAAGACTCAGGAGATCGATCGTCTCCAGAAAGCGGCGGAGCAACAGCTTGAGCAGATCTCGGGTCTCTCGGCTGAGGAAGCAAAGAAGCAGCTTGTTGATGCACTCAAGGACGAGGCCAAGACTGCTGCCATGGCGTATATCAACGACACCATGGACGAGGCGCGCCTCACTGCCAACAAGGAGGCCAAGAAGATCATCATCCAGTCTATCCAGCGCATTGCTTCTGAGGCTACGGTCGAGAACGCTGTTACGGTCTTCCATATTGATAATGATGAGGTTAAGGGTCGTATCATTGGCCGTGAGGGACGTAATATCCGTGCCCTTGAGGCGGCTACGGGCGTAGAGATTGTGGTGGACGATACCCCAGAGGCTATCACGCTATCGGCGTTCGATCCAGTGCGCCGCGAGATCGCACGTTTGTCGTTGCACCAGCTCGTGCAAGACGGTCGTATCCACCCTGCACGTATTGAGGAAGTTGTGGCGAAAGTCACCAAGCAAGTCGAGGAGGAAATCATCGAGACGGGTAAACGTACCACGATCGACCTCGGTATCCATGGCATGCACCCTGAGCTCGTACGCCTCATTGGTAAGATGAAGTACCGTTCTAGCTATGGTCAAAACTTGCTCATGCACGCACGCGAGACGGCTAATCTCTGTGCGGCGATGGCGGCGGAACTCGGCTTGAATGTCAAGAAGGCGCGCCGTGCCGGTCTCTTGCACGATATTGGTAAAGTCAGCGACGAAGATATGGAGATGCCACACGCACAATTGGGTATGCGTCTTTGCGAGAAGTATGGCGAGAAACCAGATATCTGCAATGCTGTTGGTGCTCACCACGAGGAGTGTGAGATGGAGTCTATCATTGCGCCTATTGTCTTGGCGTGTGATGCTATCTCAGGTGCTCGTCCAGGTGCACGCCGCGAGATCGTCGAGGCGTATGTGAAGCGTCTCAACGACTTGGAGAACATCGCCATGTCCTACCCAGGTGTCACCAAGACATACGCCCTTCAGGCGGGCCGTGAACTCCGTGTTATCGTAGGTGCGGACAAGCTCTCTGACAAGGAGACCGAGTTGCTCTCATTCGACATCGCTAAGCGTATCCAAGACGAGATGACCTACCCAGGCCAAATCCGTATCACGGTCATCCGCGAGACCCGCGCTGTCTCCTACGCGAAGTAATCCAATATCCGATATCCGTTATCCGATAACCATTAACCATTATCCGTTATCCGATACCCGATACCCATTACCCGATAAAATACCTCCGTCGCATAGCTGTGACGGAGGTATTTTTATCGGGTGGATAAGCGGTGGATAAGCGGTAGATGACTTATCCTTTCTTCACTTCCTTTTCCAACCACTTATCCAGTGATTCTTTCTCGCTCAATCCCACACGCGACTTGATGCGCATTCTTCGGCTCCATATTGTGCGTTGGGTCAGACCCATCAGCAGACAAATATCTGAGTTGTCCATGCCTAATACATATAGCGCAAGTACCTGTGTATCAGTTTGTGTCAGTCGTGGATACTCACTTTGCAAGCGTTGAATCAGATTGCCATAGCAGCCGTTAAACTCGCTGAAGAAATGCTCCCATTCCACATCGTTTGCCAATACGTTCGAGTCGATAAACTGTTGTGCCCAATCGGGGATACGCTCTTCCTCTTTCTTGAGCAACAATGCCTCTTGCAAACTCTTGTTGAGTGCTAATCGCTGGTCTAATACCTGCTTCAGTGCTTCGCGACGCAACTGCAATTCCTTGTGCAAATCCTTGATCTTCTGCTCGGTACGTGCTTTCTCAACCAATCGTACAGTTCTACGCCTTGCACTTAGCAGGATCAGCAGGATGGTGGCGAACAATATCGCTGCAATCACCAATACCAGTACCATGTACAAGCGTTGTTTCTCCAATTGCAACTGCAAGTTCTTGGCATGCTCTACTTCGTTATCATAATGTTCCGATACGACAAACGTGCTAGCTCTACCTTTCTCCTCCATCACGCTATAGTTCTCATTATAAAGCTGATACAGCTCGTTATATGCCTCTTTGTGCTTGCCTTTCAATCGTAGATATTGGCTATTCCACAATACATATTGCTGTTTGCTCCATATCTGTGCGGTGGTGTCTGCCGATAGTAGGTCTAGGTATATACGCGCAGAATCGGCTTTTTGTGAACGGATATAGTATTTCACAAGGTCATAGGCATAGCGCTTTTGTCCTGCTTGGTGACAGAGGTATTGACAAATCTGGGCAAGTTCAGGCGATTGGCTCTGATTAGCAGCTAGTTGCGCATAACGAGTATCTAGATATAATATCGTATCGCCATATCGTTTGGCTTGTACCAAGGCATTGTCGAAATAGCTATTCCTGTTTTCTGCATTGCTCATACGTCCCAATTCACGATACACGGATGCCAGATAGAGGGGCAATCCTGCTGTTTCCAGATAGGGTAGTGCGTTTTGATAGTTCTCTAGGGCGATGTCATATAGCTGTTCGCTCTCGCTGATACGTCCCATCTTGTAGTAGGTCATTCCTCTTATGATTGGCGCTGTTGGGTGGCTTTCGGCATCTTTCAGCATTTGCATTGCTTCGGTGTTCTGACCTAACCAGTTGAGGTATGCACCTTGTATATAATAGGCTTCACCTGCTGATGCCATATCGCCGCGATTTGCAAAGTACTCTGCCAATGCGACCATATCCAACTCGGTTGGCAATTTCGCTCCGTGTTTCAGACGCAGGTGTGCTTCTGCCAAACGATAGCGATGATAGTCGTAGTCGTTCAGCGCTTGGGCATTGATCTGTTGCCAACCTGCCATAGCCGAGTCTGTAGCAGGCCATACTTGTTCTACTACTTGCGCTAATGCAGAATCTTCTATTACATTCTTCTCCGAGCAACCGATACATCCCACTAGAATACAGATGATCAGAATATATCTCATTTTCATACAACTAGATTTTTTTTAATAATTAGCTAAAATGGTTAGTAATTTTGCGCTTGGCTTGCCGAACGCGATGCAAAATTACAACTTTTTTTCGTCACTTGCAAACGATTTTTGTCACCTGCATCAGTTTTTTATTTTGAAACAAAGTTAATGTCTTAATAATCAGCGCATTGCGTTTTTCGAATTTTCACTGCTGCATCAGTTTTTATTTTGGTCATGTCAAAAAAAAGCAGTACCTTTGCAGCGGATTTCAAAACATAAGTTTTTATGAGTACAAATTTCAAAAGAATTAGCCGTTTTGCGCAAGTTGCGTTTGTTGCGTTGCTTTGTGCAGGATGTGGTGTTGATTCACCTCTCAATGACCGTCCTTTTACAGGATCAGAATCTTTTGTTGCTGATTTATCTGGATCGGTTCAGAACAAAGACCGTGATCGTGTTTTTCGTGATACGATTACGCCTCCGAGTAATCCGATGAATGAGGTGCCCTATGTACCTGATGCATTCTATTTTCGTGGTGTATTGCAGTTGGAGTATTTCCAAGGATCGCTCTTTTGTGCTATCCGCAGTACGAATGACAATAATTACTTCCTGACGGACAATGGCTCTATCTATCTCATGCGCCTGAATAATCCGCTATTAGAGAATGTTGCTGTAGGTGATACCATCGTTGTTACGGCTAAACCTACAATGCTACTCGATAGCTTGTCACTGGCCACATATCATATTTTACCTAATAAGATATTCAAATAATCAAATCTAAATAGATATGAATAAGTATAATATATATATGGTGTTAGCGTTGCTGTTGGTATGTATGCCATTGGCAGCCGAGCAATCTGCTTCAGAGTTTATTCACGGTCGCCATGCCATCCGTTTAGGTTGGGGTGACGCTGCTATTCCTGCTCATCAATACGATTTTGAGGGCTTGTATGGCGTTATTTACGATGGTGTTGGATCGCCTTATGGCAACATTGATGAGGCGTTGCAATTCATTCAGGGCATGCCAGCACCTCTAGCAGATGAATACCTGCGTAATTACCGCGTAGTGGAAACAGGCAGAATGCGCACCTTAGGTCATTTCTTCTTGGGTTATCGCTATCAGTTTACCCCTGTAATTAGCTTTGGCGCGGATGTAGATTTTCTAAGTATGCATCGCGAAAATAAGGTCTATGACGGCTACAAAACGTATTTGGTGGCAGGGCAGGGACCTTGTCGATACGAGGAACTCAAGCATCTCACCCTAATGCCGACTATTCGCTTTACCTATTTCCGCCAACGAGTTCTGGAACTGTATTCGGCATTAGGTGTGGGATACTCTCTCTATCTTTTTGAAAAATCTCCAGCACATGGTATGTCCTTGAATGCCACGTTGTTGGGTGTGAATGTGGGCAACGAACATTGGTATGCGGAGGCAGAACTCGGCAGTATGCAGTCTTGGGCATTCTCCTTCCCTGGCACCCACGGACTCTACGGCTCCCGCCTATTTTCCGTAGCGATCGGGTATAGATTTTGATAAGAATAATTAACAACTAAATATTATGAATATGAAAAAGTTATCATTTATTTTCCTTGTTCTGTTAGGCGTTTTTATGACATCTTGTGAGCAACCTCAACCAGAAGGTCCTCAATCACTTATTGGACATTGGCGTGTTATTGGCGACCATTGGACGGCCGATTTCGATGACGAGGGCGAACTTACTATTTCGTCGGTTAAATATGATTGCTTTCATCCGTATTATTATGAGGCAACCGCAGATTCTTTGTATATTTACGCAATTGCTTATACAGAAAGTGGTTGGGCACCTTCAGGCACACCATATGTGTGTCCGTATTTCTTTCGAGGAAATCATAATTTGGTCATAGATGGTTTTAATTATGCGTATGAAGAGAAGATAGGCCCTATTATTACTACTGACTTTGTAGAAAAGAAGCGTGTTGTATTAAGGCGGACCTCTTCTTTACGCTAATCCTATTTCGTTGGTGTAGAGATATACTTTTACCAAAAAATAGCCATAGATTACGCACAATTCACGCACAATAGACGCACAATAGACGCACTATTCACGGACAATAAACGCACAATAAACGGACAATAAGCGCACAATTCTCTACCTTTCGAGAAGACTGAAGTATGGAAAAATAAACCAATAAATCAAACTAGTTGATATGAAAACAATGAATAAGATATGGCTCAAATGGCTGAATGCTATTTTAGCAGGTGTATTTGGTATTGCCACTACAGCCTGCAAAGTAATGTATGGCGTGCCACACGCTGACTACGACGTGAAGGGCGTCGTACAAAATGAGGAATGGCAAGGGCTAGAAGGTATGCAGGTGATTATCAAAAGTTATAGTGAGTTCGAAGGACCTGACACCGTTTACACCAACGCAGAGGGTGAGTTTCATGACGATTATGCTACACATAGTTCGTCTGGAGATTGCTTGGAATTGATTGTAAATGATCCGAAGGGCGAGTATCAGTCAGATACGGTGCACGTTTCCAATCGTCGCATGGAAGTAGTAGAAGGCAGCGAATGGTATGACGCATACGCGATAGACAATATCTATATTACCCTCAAGAAAAAATAATCTGCTTTTTCTCAAGAAAATCAGCAACATATTTGCACAATCCCCAAAAATATACTAACTTTGCAAACTCAATAAATATTACAGTTATGAAACGAATTGCATTATTTAGCCTATTGCTAATTTTTGCGGCTAGTAGCACGCTAGCCCAAGAGGTACAATTGCCTTATCCATCCACCACGGCTTTGTCATACGAAAAGAATAAGATCTATTACGAAGGCAATCAAATCAGTAAGAGAGACTGCCAAGCATTCCTTCAACTGAATGCCCAAGAGGACATCTACCGCCAATATCGAAGCGGTTTGCGCATGTACAACGCAGGTTGGGGCTTGCTCGGTACGGGCTTGACTTTAGATGCTTTTGCAATAGGGTTGACGTTAGGTTTAGGCCTTTCTTTTGAGCAAGACCCAGAACATCCAACAATGGGACCGGGTATAGTCTTTTTGTTGGTTAGTCTCCCTGTAGGCGTTGCTGGACTTGCTTGCAATATTGCAGGTATACCTATGGTCTGTGTCGGTAAAAAACGCATGCAACAAAGCATTGATGCCTATAATATCTCGCTGCCTGAGCCACAAACAGCCAAAAACTATTGGAGCATACAGTCCTCTAACAATGGCATAGGCCTAGCATATCATTTTTAATATAAATATCCCTATTGCTCTTCCAGTCTTATGAAAACGATTAAAACTATTCTTGGATGGCCATGCCGTATTTTAGTTGTTGTCTTATTGGCAAGTTGTGTGATTGCTTGCGATATTGATAGACCGCAAGCATGCCCACCCTTATTTAGCGAAATATATTACATTGAAGGCAGCGTTACTAATCAACAAAACGAGCCTCTTTCGGCTGTAAAAGTAGGGTTTACGATGGAGTATGAAGATTTTTCTCCTATTGTCTATACGGATAGTCTTGGACTGTTTGAGTTGGAATGGGGAGTTCGGACAGGATGGGCTGATACAATGTCTGTAGCGATTAGTGATACTACTGGTGTATATCAATCTGCATATCTGAAGATTGCAGAGGAAGATATGACGCTTCTTGAGGTTGTCGGTTGCCCTGGAGAAGGTTCCTACACAAGGTATGGTGTGAAAATCAATGTCCAGTTGGAAATGAATAATAACTGATGTACAATTCAAATAATTATACTAACTTTGCAACCCATTAACTAAATATTACAGTCATGAAACTAAAAGATCTTCGCCAAAAGTACAATGGCCTCTTGCAGAAATTTATTCGTCTATTCTCACTTACTAGTGTGGCTTTTGTCGTGACCGCCTGTTATGGTGTAGCGCCACCTTATGACATTGAAGAGGTTTTGAATGTACAAGGACAAGTACTCGGAGAGAACGATGAACCTCTTGCCTCCAAGCAAGTGATTGTAAAACGTGAGAATCGTTGGGAACAGAATAGAGATACCCTTCTCACACAAGAGGATGGTACTTTCCAAGCGCAATATAAAGATGGTTTCTTCTATGCGGATTCGATAAAGTTTGTCGTATATGATGCCAATGGTGTGTATGAGACTGACTCTCTGTCCTTTTCTACCAACGATGTGGTATTTGAGGACGAGGGAATGGTTAACGATAATCTTTACCGCCTTTCCTACTCCCTCCGTGCTGACATCCGCCTCAAAAAGAAGTAATCGTTCGAGCCCTTTTGGGCGAGATAAGAAATAATAGTTCGAGCCATCTGATAAGAAGTAACCTATGAAAAAGATTAAAAACAAATTCCATTTATTGGTAGGTAGCCTACTGACTACATTATTGGGATTTTTTGGTGTCTCTTGTGGGGGACAAGAACTTTTATATGGATCGCCACATGCGGAGTATAATGTAAAGGGTGAGGTGACCAATGAAGATGGCGAGGCACTTGAGTCTATGCAAGTATCATTGAAGGTTGTAGATGAATTTACTTGGCCAAAAAATGTTTATACCAACGAACAAGGAATGTATAATATGCAGATTATGTTGAATTCTTTCGGTGGTGAATGTTTAGAGGTAATAGTGAATGATACTACTGGCGAGTATGAGTCAGATACAATGCATGTTGCTCCCCGAAAAATGCAAGAAACAGAAAGGACGGATTGGACCGTTAAATATTCGGTAGATGCTGATTTTCAATTGAAGAAGAAATAGATGATGAAACTCCGTAAACGTATTATATTCGAGCTTGAGCGGCTGCGCCGCAAGAACCTCCAGCAGTTGCACCCACTGCAACAACTCTTTTGGGAGTCCACGCTCCGCTGCAATGTCCATTGCCTGCATTGTGGTAGCGATTGCTCCAGTTCCGAAGTAACGCCCGACATGCCTGCTGGCGACTTCCTCAATGTCTTGGATAAGTCCGTCACGCCTCATGTCGATCCACATAAAGTGCTTATCATCATCTCGGGTGGCGAACCGCTCATGCGTACCGACCTTGCCGAAGTGGGCAAAGCACTCAAGCAACGTGGTTACCCTTGGGGTATGGTCACCAACGGACTGGCACTCACCGAGAAACGCTTCCGCGAACTCATGGCTTCGGGCTTACGCTCCATGGCGATTAGCTTTGACGGCATGCGTGACAACCACAACTGGATGCGCCAGCACCCACTTGCCTTCGACGGTGCTACCCGAGCAATCAAACTGGCTGCAGCTACGCCATCGCTGACTTGGGATGTTGTCACATGTGTCAACCAACGCTCTTTTCCTCAGATTGATGAGATGCAGAAATACTTATGGTCGATAGGGGTACGCAACTGGCGTCTCATCACTATTGACCCTATGGGGCGTGCGGCGGAGAATCCAGAACTCTTGCTCACGCCAGAGCAGCATCGTCAGGTGCTAGAATATATCCGCGAGAAGCGCAAAGAGGGCTTGCATATCTCTTATTCATGCGAAGGCTTTATGCCTGATTACGAAGCAGAGATCCGCGACCACCTCTTCCATTGTGCTGCAGGTGTGAGTGTGGCATCTATCTTGATTGACGGTAGTATCTCGGCATGTACGAGTGTGCGTGGTAAGTACTACCAAGGCAATATCTATCACGACGACTTTTGGGATGTGTGGGAGAATCGCTTCGAACCATACCGCAATCGCCAGTGGATGAAAAAGCTAGAGCCCTGCAATACATGCAAGCTCTTCCGCTATTGTGAGGGTGGGGGCATGCACCTCCGCCGCGAAGACGGCTCCCTCATGCTTTGCCACCACAATAAGTTACAATCCTAAATTTGAGAAAGATATGAAAAAGCTTAAAACTAAATGGCAAATGTGGGTCAATGCCTTTTTGACTACCGTGTTGGGTTGGTTGGCTATATCATGTAATAATTTGGTTCCTATGTATGGACCTCTTGTGGAAATGTATGCCCCTCCAGCGCCAAGAGATCTGCTGCAGATTAATGGACAAGTGACTAATAATGAGAATAGAATACTCGAATCGATGCAAGTGTCTTGCGATATTAAATATGGCAAAGAATGGGCAAATATAGCAGATGCTGAATATACGGATAAAGCGGGAAATTTCACAATCTATTCTCATGATGTTTATCCTGATACGATGCGTGTGATTGTTAAAGATACGGCGGATATATACAAAGCCGATACAACGATAATCACCAATAAGGATATCAAACTTTTAGAGGAGAATATTATTCTAGAGGATGGCTGGACAGTAGTCAGTCAAGTCGAAGTCAATGCCCAGTTGGATAAAAAAGAGTAGGGAAAACTATCAACCAATTCTAGGGAAAGGCTAGTGGTGAATATGAAGTTTTCTACGAAAAACTTGCGCATGTTGGAAAAAAGCAGTACCTTTGCTGCCTGAATTAATTTACGGACAATAGGTGGTTATATGTCCGATAATGATGATAAATGATATGAAGAAGATTTGGTGTTTTCTCTTTTGCTGCTTGAGCATAGTGCTCGTGAGTTGCGATGGTAATTCTCCTGTGATGAAGAAAGTGGTGACCGGTGATGCAACAGACATCACGGACTACTCGGCGCGTCTGCATGGTACATTGAACGTAGATCCAGATGGCTATGCAAGCTTCTACTGTGGCATACTAATTGCGCAGACACAAGAGGAGATCAAAAAGCAGAAGGGTAAGTTCTACCAATCTGCTGCTATCAACGATAAGGCTTTTCATGTGAATGTCTATGGACTGAAACCCAATACACACTACTACTACAGCACATGGGTGGCGGTGAATAGGATCGAAGATAAGTCTTTCGGCAAGATTAGCGCGTTCACCACGCTGGACGGAACGGGTATTCCCGAAGGCGAGGAGCATCCTAATACGAACTATGTACCCAAACCATTTTCTGTAAGTTCGAAACATCAAGTGTATTTCTCTCCAGGAAACTTGCAGTATCAACCCAATGCTACTACTTGGCGTTTTGCTAGCCAACAGGTGGATTACTTGGGTTCGGCTAATCGCAACGCGGCGCTGACCTATGATGGATGGATTGATCTATTCGGATGGAGTACCGAAGAGGGATTCTCCTATTTCGGCGTGAGTACCGATACTGCCGCCAACTACTATACTGGTACCTTCAAGGACTGGGGATGTAAGCCAATCGGAAAAGACAAACCCAATACTTGGCGAACACTAACTATGGATGAGTGGTCATATGTGACTACGAAACGAAAGAACTGCCATGCCCTTATAGGTTGTGCGCAAGTGATGGGCGTCAAAGGACTTATCCTATTGCCTGATGACTGGCAATGCCCTGATGGTATTACCTTTAAATCAGGATTCTATGAGTCCGAAGACAAAGCTGGCTATGGAGCTTATCAGAATATAGATGAGGCAAAGTGGATAGCCTTGGAACACGCTGGTGCTATTTTCTTGCCTGCTGCAGGTTTTCGTATGGGCATAGATGTTGGAAACACACAGGTGGATGCATTCTACTGGTCATCAACAGCCAACGGAACCAATACTGCTTACTATACCTTCTTCTCTGCAGGTAAGGTGGAGTCTCGTACAGGAGAACGTTATCATGGTCGAAGTGTTCGATTGGTGAAGAATGTGACGAAATAGTGTTACTCGATTAATACAAAAAAAAGAGTCGAAGCGTGGAACTTCGACTCTTTTTTGTATAGCATTTCACTTACATACGATTTGGTACCTCAATACCGAGCAATGCCATGGCGCTCTTGATCACTTTTGCCACTGTTTGTGAGAGCAACAATCGCAATGCGCGTTTGTCGGCATCTGCCTCATTCAAGATACTATGATCGTGGTAGAAGCTATTGAAGTCGCACGCCAAGGCGTATGCATAGTTCGCAATCACCGCAGGTGAGAACTCATCACCTGCTTGACGCACTGCCGCAGGATAATCTACGAGGCGTTGGATAAGCGACAGCTCTTTCTCTGACAACTCCTGAACTCCTAAACTCCTAAACTCCTGAACTCCCTGCGCTTTGCGCAGCACACTCTGGATACGCGCGTAGGTGTATTGGATAAATGGACCTGTATTGCCGTTGAAGTCGATACTCTCCTCTGGGTTGAAGAGCATATTCTTGCGTGGATCCACCTTCAAGATAAAGTACTTCAATGCTCCTAAACCTACCATGCGAGCAATCTCATTGGCTTCTTCCTCGGTGATGTCGGGTAGGGTGTTGACTTTATCTTTGGATATTTCTTTCGCGTCAGCAATCATCTGTGCCATCAGATCGTCGGCATCTACCACCGTACCCTCGCGGCTCTTCATCTTACCGTTTGGCAACTCCACCATACCGTAGCTGAAGTGCACCAACTCTTTGCCGAATGGGAAGCCCAGACGGTCAAGTAAGATACTCAATACTTTGAAGTGGTATTCTTGCTCATTACCAACCACATACACCATCTTGTCGATAGGGTAGTCTTGGAAGCGCAACTTCGCTGTACCAATATCTTGGGTCATATATACCGATGTGCCGTCTGCACGAAGCAGCAGCTTCTCATCCAATCCATTTTGTGCCAGGTCAGCCCATACGCTACCATCCTCGCGGCGGTAGAAGTCGCCCTTAGCCAAGCCACGCTCTACTTCGCCTTTGCCCACGAGATAGGTGTCGCTTTCGTAGTAGATCTTATCAAAGCCCACACCCATTTGTGCGTATGTCTCGTCGAAACCAGCATATACCCACTCGTTCATCTTTTGCCACAAGGCGCGTACCTCTGGGTCGTTTTGCTCCCATTTTACGAGCATGGCTTGTGCCTCTTTGATGAGTGGAGCCTCTTTCTTGGCGGTCTCTTCGTCCATACCGCCTGCCATCAACTCTTTGATCTCGGCTTTGTACTCCTTATCGAAACGCACATAGTAATCACCGATTAGGTGGTCACCTTTCTTGCCGCTTGATTCGGGTGTCTCGCCATTGCCGAACTTCTGCCAAGCTAACATCGACTTGCAGATGTGGATGCCGCGGTCGTTCACGATATTGGTCTTTACCACTTCCCAACCGTTTGCCTCTTGAATCTTCGCGATGGAGTAACCCAGCAGGTTATTGCGCACGTGACCGAGGTGCAAAGGCTTGTTGGTGTTAGGAGATGAGTACTCCACCATCATGAGTGGCTTCTCGCCCTCACCACGTGAGAGTTGACCATAGTTCTCTGCTGCTGAGATACCTTGCAACTGCTCCAACCAATAACTTTGCGCGATACTGAGGTTCAAGAAACCTTGTACTGCGTTGTATTTCTCTACGAGTTCGCCTACTAGCGCTTCGCCCACCTCTTGTGCCACTTGTGCAGGGGCTTTGCGTGCGGCTTTTACAAATGGGAAAACCACCAATGTGATATCGCCCTCAAACTCTGCGCGAGTCTTCTGGAACTGCACTTGCGCAGGGGTAATCTCCACTCCGTACAAGTTCTTTACTGCCTCTTGTACCTTAGGAATAAGTATTTCTTCTAATTTCATATATTCTTGTCTTTAAACTCTAAACTTTAAACTGCCAACGGCATGCATTTCTCTTTCAACCATGCTGCCTCCTCCTTATTGAGCAGCGGTGCAACTTCGGCATATACCCATGCATGGTAATTATTGACCCAAGCGATCTCCTCGGCTGTCATGCGGCTGAGATCCATCATATTCGTGTCGTATGGACACAAGGTCAGTGTCTCAAACTCGAAGAAGGCCTCACCTGTGGCATGTGCACCGAGTTCTTTGCTCTCGCGAACTGCAATCAGGTTCTCAATACGGATACCGTACTCATTGGTGCGGTAGAGACCTGGCTCGTCGGAGCATACATTACCCACCTGCAATGGGTTAGGGTTGTTGTCCGTGCGGATATTTTGTGGACCCTCGTGGCAACCCATGAAGTGACCCACTCCGTGACCTGTACCATGACCATAGGTCATACCCTCTGCCCAAAGGAACTGGCGTGCCAATACATCCAACTGGTTGCCGCGTGTGCCCTTAGGGAAACGTGCGCATGCCAATGCGATATGTCCTTTCAAGACAAGGGTATAGTCGCGCTTAACAGCCGCAGGGATATTCGCAGGATCACCTACCCAAATGGTGCGGGTGATGTCGGTGGTACCATCTAGATACTGACCACCTGAATCCAACAGCAAGACGCCATCGCCTTCGATCTTGGCACACTCCTCTGGGGTAGCATGGTAGTGCACAATAGCACCATTGCCTTTCCAACCCGCGATGGTGCAGAAACTATCATCGGTATAGTTCTCGCCCATAGCGCGGAACTCGCCGAGTTTAGCAGCCAATGTGATTTCGGTTTGAGGCGTTTGCAGTGCCTCGTTCTCCAACCAGCGCAGGAAGCGGGTCAATGCCACTGCATCTTTGTGCATTGCGAGGCGTTCACCTTCTAGCTCAGTAGCGTTCTTCACGCTTTGCATCTTCAGCACAGGACTTGGGCTGACATTCACTTTATTGGCAGCAGGATTGATAGCCTCGTACAATGCCTCATTCACCTTTCCACCATCATACATGATAGCCGTTGTATTGATATCTTTCAGATAGTCAAATACTTGATCGTAATCTTGTACGCATACATGGATGCGATTGAGGTATGCGTGTGCCGCATCATCCAATTTGTTAGGCGCCACGAAGATGGTGCATTTGTCCATCTCCACCACTACATAACTGATGAGGCATGGGGTATAATCCACATCCTTGCCGCGGATATTCAGCAGCCAACCAATCTCGTCCAAAGCAGACACCACGAGTGCCTCGCAATGTTTCTCCGTGAGAGCTTGACGCACGCGTGTTAGTTTGCTCTCAACACTCTCGCCTGTATATTTTTCTTCATATTCATAGAGCAAAGAGGTTGGGATATCAGGACGACCTTCTGTCCACAGTGGAGAGATCAGGTCAATAGATACCAACTCCAAACCACCTTCTTCCAACGTAGCCTTTAGATCGCGGTAGCCGTTGACGCTGTACATTTCTGGGTTGACAGCTACTTTTCCGATACCCGATACCCGATTCCCGATCTCCGCGCATAGCCACTCAGGGATACTTGGGCAGTCGATATCGCTCTCGCGCATCAGTTCTACGGTTGTGCCTTGCAACTCAGCCTCTGCTTGCAGATAGTAGCGGCTATCGGTCCAAAGCAATGCTTGGTCCAAGGTGATGACCGCAGTACCTGTCTCGCCAAGGAAACCAGTAATCCAGGACATCTCTGTCCAGTGCTCTGCCATATATTCGCTGGCGTGTGGGTCGGTACCTGGTACGATGCAGGCCGTCACACCATGCTCTTTCATCAGCGCGCGTAGCGCCGCAAGTCTTTCTAATATTGTCATAGTATATTCGTTTTATCTAACAGTCCATAGGACGGTCCAACAGTGCGCAGCACGGTCTGACTTCTAACAGCTGTAGTCGTTCTGTCTTACTTCACCGCCTTGAACGACATATCAAGGCTCTTGATTGAGTGGGTCAATGCACCTACACTTACGAAGTCCACACCCGTCTCTGCATAGCTGCGGATGGTGTCAATGGTGATACCGCCACTTGACTCAATCTCAATATGCTTGCCATGCTCTTTCTCCCATGCGCGGATAATCTCCACCGCACCTTTGGTGCGCTCTGGGCTGAAATTATCAAGCATGATACGGTCTGGAATATTCGTTGCCAATGCCTCGCGGATCTCATCCTCGTTGCGGGTCTCGATCTCAATACGGAGGTCTTTGCCTTTCTCCTCGCAGTAGTTCTTTGCGCGAGTAAGTGCTGCGGTGATCCCGCCAGAGAAATCCACGTGGTTGTCCTTCAAGAGGATCATGTCGAACAGACCAATGCGATGGTTCATACCGCCACCAATCAGCACTGCCTCTTTCTCCAAGTAGCGCAAACCTGGGGTAGTCTTGCGGGTATCAAGGACATGACAGCCAGTGCCTTCGATGAGGCTTTGGTATTTATGTGCTGTGGTCGCAACACCCGACATACGTTGCATCACATTCAGCATCGTGCGCTCAATTTGCAAAAGGCTGAGCTCCTTGCCGTATACGCGGAACGCAATATCGCCTGGCTTCACATGGGTGCCGTCTTCTATGAGTTGCTCCATGCGGCACTCGGGGTCGAAGTACGCAATAATCTCTTTCGCCACTTCGATACCAGCGATAATACCTTCTTCTTTCACAATCAGTTGTTGGCAACCCATCTCTGTCTCTGGGATGCAACTTAGCGATGTATGATCGCCATCGCGGATGTCTTCCTCAAACCAGATGGCAATGAGTTTTTGTAATTCTTTTGTATCCATAATCTTGTTGTTTATAGTCGAAATTCGAATATTGAAAGGCAAGGGTAAATGACAAACGTCGCCTTTCGGCGACAAAGGTACAATTTTTTTTGCATATATGCAAATTTTTTAGACTAAAGTTTATTGATTGCTATCAAGTGGATGGAATATGTCCATACCAAATGCCTCTGTGAATGCATTTTGTTCGCGGAGATTCTTGGCAGTGTCTAATTGAATCCCCTGCTTAGACATCAGCAGAATACGGTCGGATAGTTGGATTGCCAAATCCAATTCGTGGGTAGAGATGAGGATGGTTTTTCCTTGCTCGTGTGCTAGGCGACGAAGCAGTTGCAAGATCTTGATACGGTTAGGGAGATCAAGATGCGCTGTAGGTTCGTCCAATAAAATGATGGGTGTCTCTTGTGCGATAGCCTTGGCAATGAGGGTTCGTTGTTTTTCGCCATCGGAATGGGCATTGAATGGAGTAGCGGATATCGGATGTCGGGTATCGGAAAGCCCTACGTCTTCCAATGCTTGCGCAATGATACGCTCATCTGTAGCCGATAAACTGCCTAAGAAAGAGGTGTATGGATAGCGTCCCATAGCCACTACATCGTGGACGGTGGTATTCTCCAAACTCAAACGTTCGGTCAGTACAAGAGCGATTTTATTCTTTAGATTCCCGATTTCCCCTTCTAATGCAGGTTGCAGCCCTGCTAGAGTACGTAAGAGGGTTGATTTGCCGCAGCCGTTAGGCCCTAACATGCAAATCATCTCGCCCTGATAGAGCGAGAAAGATAAACCACGTTGAACGACCTTTTGGTCATAACCAATCGTGAGGTTATTCGTAGAAATAGAGGCGTTGGACACGGCGTGAAATGGATGTTAGTACTTCGTATGGAATGGTATTGAGTTTGGTGGCTAATTCCTGAATAGGGATTTGGTCGCCAAATACAATTGCATAATCGCCAGGTTGTGCATCGGTGCCTGTGACATCAATCATGGCTTGATCCATGCACACATTTCCGACTACAGGACAGCGTTTCCCGCGCACTAGCACTTCGCCTCCGTAGTTGGAGAAACGACGGTCAAAACCATCGGCATAACCGATAGGAATCACGGCTATCTGTCGTGGTTCGGTGAGTGTAGTATGGCGTCCGTAGCCAATGGTACCCCCCGCAGGTACGGTCTTGATACTCAGTATAGTAGTCTTGAGCGTGCAGACGTTTCGGAGAGTGGGTATCGGGTATCGGGTATCGGAAGGAAGGAAAGAGAAACCATATAATCCAATGCCTAAGCGACACATATCGAAGTGGTATTCTGGGAAACGTTCAATGCCTGCTGTGTTGCAAATGTGTAGCAATGGGCGATAAGGCAGTGAGGCGATGAGGCTATTGGCACACTCGCTAAAATACTCTGCTTGCTCGTGGGTAAAAGCATCAAACTGCGCTTCATCGCTGCCTGCGAGATGGGAGAAAATGCTGGCTGCGCGTACTGCTTTTTGTCCTTGTAAACGGGCAATGAGTGCAGGGATGTCCTCCTTGTAAAATCCAAGGCGGTGCATGCCAGAATCTATCTTGATATGCACGGGCAACGACTCCAATCCCTTGGCTTCGGCGGCATGAATAATGTCATCGAGGACTTGGAAGGAGTAGATATTGGGTTGGAGGTTGTTCTCGATAATGAGATCCAATGCCGCCACCTCTGGGTCCATGATGATGATAGGCAGCGTGATGCCCGCTTTGCGAAGTTCGACACCCTCGTCTGCCACTGCTACCGCGAGATAATCGACGAGGTTGGATTGCTGTAGTGCTTTGCTAACGTCCACACTACCAGCACCATAAGCAAAGGCCTTGACCATGCAAGTGAGTCGAGTGGTGGGGGACATTAGCGAACGGAAATAGCGTACATTGTCCACCAAAGCAGAGAGATTTACTTCGAGAATCGTCTCGTGAGTTTGGTGCAAAATACGTTGGGTAATCGTTTCTTCGTCGTAGCTTAACGCGCGCATGACGGCCGCGCATGTACGTATATTTTGATGTGTAGGGTCTTCGATGATAGTGGTGCAGTCTGCAAACAACTGCATCTTTTCTGCTCGTTTGGCTTCAAGCGAAGGGAAATTCTCGCCATGCTCTGCGCCAATATAGGTGATGACACCTATTGTAGGGCAAATGATGGGTTGCAAGCGCGCCATCTCGCCCATCTCGGATATTCCCGCTTCAAAGATGGCTAACTCTGTCTGTTCGTTGAGTTGCCACACAGATAGCGGAACACCAATTTGCGAGTTGTAGGATTTAGGCGAACGGGTGATGCGGTAGTCGTCTTTGAGGAGTTGGTAAAGCCATTCTTTGACCACGGTCTTGCCGTTGGAACCCGTGATAGCAATCACAGGACCATGGTAAAGTGAACGCTTGTAAGCGGCGAGTTGTTGCAAAGCCGCCAAAGAGGAATCAACAACTAGGAAGACTAGTTGATTTAGTTGGACTAGTTGATCTAGAGAATCTTTCTCTAGCACAAACACCCTTACCCCGCGCTCAGTGAGTTGAGGAATATATTTTGCACCATCGTTTTTCGCCGTCTTAAGGGCGAAGAATAGCGTTGCTTCTGGTTCGCTGCCAAGTCGGCGACTATCCGTGAGAAGGTGGCGAATATCCAAACTCTGCAAGTTGTCGGACATGCCGATAACTTGCAGAGGATGAATGGCTTGTATGATTTCGCTTAGAATCACATCAATGGTTGTTTAGCAACCTTCAAACTGTTGGAGGAAGCGGACATCGTTCTCAGAGAACAGACGCAAGTCTTTTACGCGGTATTTGAGGTTGGTGATACGCTCTACACCCAAACCGAAGGCATAGCCCGTATATACTTTCGAATCAATGCCGCAAGACTCCAATACGTTAGGATCTACCATACCGCAACCAAGAATCTCTACCCAACCAGTGCCTTTGCAGAACGAACAACCCTTACCACCGCAGAGGTCGCAAGAGATGTCCATCTCAGCCGATGGCTCGGTGAATGGGAAGTAGCTTGGACGAAGACGTATCTGTGTCTCAGGACCAAACATCTCCTTTGCGAAATAAAGAAGCACCTCGCGGAGATCGGCAAACGATACGTTCTTGTCGATATAGAGTCCCTCCACTTGGTGGAAGAAGCAGTGTGCACGGGCTGAGATAGCCTCGTTGCGGTACACACGACCAGGGCAAAGCACGCGGATTGGAGGCTCTTGGCTGAGCATGGTGCGTGTTTGTACGCTGGAAGTGTGCGAACGGAGCAAGATGTCGGATGGCTTTTGCACACCAATCTCCTTCTCAATAAAGAAGGTGTCTTGCATGTCGCGAGCAGGGTGCTCTGGCGCGAAGTTGAGCAACGAGTAAACGTGGTTATCGTCCTCAACCTCAGGACCTTCCGCTACGGTAAAGCCCACGCGAGAGAAGATGTCGATGATCTGCTCACGCACGAGAGAGAGTGGGTGACGTGTACCCAAAGCAATAGGGTCTGGCGTGCGGGTGAGGTCGAGCTCCTCGGCAGCTGCCTTCGCGCCATTCGCCTCTACCGCCTCACGGAGCTCGTTAAGACGCGCTTCGTAGGCTTGACGCAACGCATTCAGCGCTTGACCAATCTCACGTTTCTCCTCTTTAGGCACTTCACGAAACTCGTTGAAGAGTTCGGTAACCAAACCTTTCTTACTGAGGTACTTGATACGCAGTGCCTCTAATTGCTCTGCGTTAGTTGCCTGCAAATCAGCTACTTGAGCAAGCAGGTCTTGTATTTTTTCTTTGATAGTCATAATCTAATTCTAGGTGTGGTGGCGCATAATCCACCAATTAACCCGCAAAGGTACAACAAATTTTGCATATATGCAAATAAAAATGCGAAAAGTTGGAAAAATAATTTACGACATGGTGGTGTGGAAATGTGCTTATCCTCTTGGTAAAGTATCGGCAATAACTAAGTTATCACTAACTAATAACTAACTAATAACTAACTAATCACTAACTATTGGCGGCTAATTGGCAGGGAACGGTACAAACGCCCATAGGCTAATGGTTGGAGGTTGAATAAAGTTGTTTCGGAGAAAAAATGCAAATAAATTTGCGTATATCGGAAAAAAGTAGTACCTTTGCAGGCTTATTTTGCGCAAATGTGCGCGTATACGCGCGAAGAAACGGGTAACGGAAAGTGAAGAAAGGGATAAACATATTGCTTGGAATGCTACTGTTGTTGGCGATGCCGATGACAGCGCAAGATAGTATCCCTATGGTTGCGGTGGATTCTGTGCTGGCTCAGACAGCAAGGGATTCGGCTATGGCGCAAAATCCGTTGTTGGGTAGTGGTCCGATATGGGGCGAGAAAGTGGTGCTAAAGGAAGATACTGCACCCAAGAAAAAAGAGATGATCGACGCTCGAGTGGAGTACAGCTCGACCGACTCGATGCTGATGACAGGCAATGGAATAGCATATATGTACGGCAAAGGCGAGGTGAAATATCAAGCATTGGAGCTGACAGCCGATTATATCCGTGTGTCGTTGGATAGCAGTACGTTGTATGCGAGTGGCGTGCTGGATACGATAGAGGATGAGTGGAAAGGTTTGCCTGTGTTTAAGGATGCGAATGATAGTTATGAGTCGAAAGAGATTACCTATAACCTGAAGACACAGAAGGGTAAGATTCGCCATGTGATCACAGAGCAAGGCGAAGGCTATCTGATTGCAGATGAGACGAAAAAGATGGATGATAACACGCTGATGATGCATGGCGGAAAATATACCACCTGCGATGATCACGATCATCCACACTTCTATTTGCAGATGACCAAAGGTAAGGTGCAGCCAAAGAAGAATGTGGTGTTTGGTCCTGCATACTTGGTAGTGGGCGAGGTGCCATTGCCGCTGGCAGTACCTTTCGGTTTCTTCCCATTTACGGATAAGTATTCGAGCGGTATCATCATGCCAAACTTTGGTGATGACTATACTCGCGGTATGTACTTGCAGGGTTTGGGCTATTACTTTGCAATCAATGACTATGTGGATCTGCAGGTGAAAGGCGATATTTATACCCGCGGTACATGGGCAATCTCGGCAACAAGTCGATATGCGAAACGGTATAAGTTTAGGGGTAATTTCGGTATCAACTACCGTTGGGACGTGACTGGTGAAAAAGATATGCCCGATCATAATGTGGCAAAGAACTTGCAGGTGCAATGGACTCATACTCAAGATACTAAGGCAAATCCGTATAACAACTTCTCGGCAAGTGTGAACTTTAAGACGAGTGGCTATAACCGCAGTAATATCAATAGTTACTACAATGTGCAAGCTAATGCGGAAAATACAACGAGTAGCTCGGTGAACTATACGCAGCGCTTCCCTGATAGTCCGTGGAGTTTGAGCGCGAATATGTCGATCACGCAACGAACAAAAGACTCGACCTTGATGGTGAGCCTGCCAAATATCAACGTGAGCATGAGTCGCATCTATCCGTTTAAACGCAAACAACGTGTGGGCAAAGAGAGATGGTATGAGAAGATTAGTTTGCAGTATAGCGGAAACT
Source organism: Paludibacteraceae bacterium (assembly GCA_045124995.1). Lineage (GTDB taxonomy): Bacteria > Bacteroidota > Bacteroidia > Bacteroidales > Paludibacteraceae > Colicola. Next base: position 245,782 of record JBGVMY010000002.1, read on the forward strand.
TCTATAACTCAATTACTTGTAAGGAAGATTATTTCCTGAAATCGAACTTTGTGAAAGACTGGCAGAATGGTTTGAAGCATACATTGAGCAGTTCGGCGTCGTTTATGCTGTTTAAGTATATCAGCGTGACACCAAGTTTGAGCTTTAATGACAGGATGTTCTTCAGCCGCGTGGATCAACATTGGGATGCCGATAATTATGAGGTGAAGAAAGATACAGTGATGGGCTTCTATAATGTGTATGACTTTAATGCGAGCGTGAGTTTGTCAACAAAGTTGTATGGATTCTATATCCCATTTCGCAAGTGGTTCGGCGATAAGGTGGACCGTTTCCGTCATGTGATGACGCCATCGATTAGTTTTAACTACCATCCCGATTTTAGTGACCCTATGTGGGCCAAACGTTATGGCGGTTTTTATGGTACATATGATAAGATGGTGACCATGCGCGATGAGGCAGGAAATATAGTGCCGAAATTGGATGAGAATGGTTTGCCGATCTTTGAGGTGGTGAATTATTCCCGTTTTCGTGAGACTCCTGGTCGGGGAAGTGCGGCCAGTTTGTCGTTCTCGTTGGGTAATAACTTGGAAATGAAATTGCGCAATGATAAAGATACAACGGGCAAAGAACCATATAAGGTGTATAGCATCATTGATAACTTGAGCATAGGTGGCGGATATAACTTTATCGCAGATTCGATGAACTGGCAGAACTTCTCGGTGAACCTGCGTATCAAGATCCCGAAAGTGAACTATACCATCAACCTGAGCGGCCAGTTTGACCCCTATATGTACACTACTACGGCAAGCGGACAACATGTGCGTTGCAACGAGTTGTACTGGAATCATGGTCGTTTCCCACATTTCTTGGGTACAAGCACAAGTTTTAGCTATACCTTTAACAACGATGTGGTGAAGCGTTGGTTTAACCGCGATCGCAAAGATGAAGACAAGGATGATACTACGTTGGAAGACCCATTGATGGAGCCCAGTATCGATCCGATGACAGGCGAGATTATTCAGCCTGAAGAAACAACACCAAAGAAAAAAGAACGAGAGAAAGATAAGACAACAAATGATGGCTATCTGTTTGCAGAGATCCCATGGAATTTGAGCGTGTCGTATAGCTTGCGCTATGGTGCAGGTAATGTGTGGGATGAGAAACGCAACTATTACAAGATGGAGTTTCGACATAACTTGAGTTTCTCGGCATCAATAGGACTAGGTAAAGGTTGGAAAGCGAGTACGTCGTTGAGTTATGATGTGAATGCAAAGAAATTGGCATACTCGAGCATCAACGTTAGCCGAGACCTACACTGCTGGAGTATGAGTGCAAGTTTTGTACCATTTGGTCCGTATAAGAGTTATACCTTCCACATAGGTGTGAATGCAAGCATGTTGAAGGACTTGAAGTATGACAAGAGTAGCGCAGATGCCACTGGCAAACGTATCGACTGGTGGTAGGAGCAGCAAGGCTGCATTTTGTTTAACGATTAACGTTTAAAGATACAAAATATATGAAAGTAGAAGCAAAAAAAGTAGTAACGCTGGAGTACGATTTGTATGTGGATGGCGAGAATGGACAAGAAGAGTTGATGGAGAAAGCAACCGCTGAGGCTCCATTGGTATATTGCCACGGCGAGGGCATGATGTTGCCAGCGTTTGAGCAACAGATGGCAGGCTTGGCAGAAGGAGATGCTTTCGATTTTCGAATTGCTTGTCAAGACGCATATGGCGAGTATGACGACGAGGGCGTGCTGACCTTGGATAAGAAGATGTTTTTTAATGGTGATGGTGAGTTTGACTCGGAGCGCGTGTATGTGGGTGCTATCGTGCCAATGAATACAGTGGATGGACAAATAATCAATGCACAAATTGCGGAGATAACCAAAGATAATGTGACCATTGATTTGAACCATCCATTGGCAGGCGAGAACTTGCATTTTGTAGGTAAGGTGCTGAATATCCGCGAAGTAACAGAAGGCGAATTGAAAGCATTGCATCATCGCGGTTGTGGTGGTTGTAAAGGAAATTGCAGCGATTGCAGTAGCGATTGTGGCGGAAATTGTGAATGTTAATTGTATAATCTAAAAATTAAAAGAAAATACTATGGCAAATATTTTAGCGATAGTGGGCCGTCCCAATGTCGGGAAATCGACCCTGTTTAACCGCTTGACAAAGACTCGTCGAGCGATAGTAAATGACACCGCAGGAACCACCCGCGACCGCCAATATGGCAAGAGTGAATGGTGTGGTAAAGAGTTTTCGGTGATTGATACTGGTGGTTGGGTAGTGAACTCAGATGATACTTTTGAGAGCGAGATCAATCGTCAGGTGAACCTCGCAATCAAAGAAGCTGATGTGATCTTGCTGGTTGTGGATGTGAACTCGGGTGTGACACAATTTGATATGGAAGTGGCCCACCTGTTGCGTCAAGCAAAGAAAGAGACTGTGCTGGCAGTGAATAAGGTAGATCAATTTGATCAACAATATGGTGCACCAGAGTTTTATAAACTAGGTTTGGGTGAGCCATATATCTTGTCAGCAGAAAACGGTTTGGGAACAGGTGATTTGCTGGATGAGATTTGTAGCCGATTCAAAGATACTGTGGCAGGCGAAGACTTAGAAGAATTGCCCCGTTTTGCAATTGTAGGTCGTCCAAATGCTGGAAAAAGTAGTATTTTGAATGCATTTATCGGCGAAGAGCGTACGATAGTGACAGACATCCCAGGTACAACTCGTGATAGTATCTACACACGCTACAACAAGTTTGGAAAGGATTTTTATCTAGTAGACACAGCGGGTATTCGTAAAAAAGCGAAGGTGAATGAGGATCTGGAGTATTACTCGGTAGTACGCAGTATTCGTGCGATAGAAAACTCGGATGTGTGTATCTTGATGATTGATGCAACCCGTGGTATTGAGGCGCAAGACTTGAATATCTATTCGTTGATTCAGAAGAATAAGAAGGGATTGGTAGTGTGTGTGAATAAGTGGGACTTGATTGAGAGCAAGACTAATGCTGATATCAAGGGTTATGAGCGTGCTATTCGTGAGCGTATTGCACCATTTACCGATTTTCCAATCATCTTTACTTCCGCATTGACAAAACAACGCATCTTCAAAGTGATGGAAACAGCGTTGCACGTGTATGAGAATAAACAAAAGAAAGTGCCTACAGCGCAATTGAATGAGCGCTTCTTGCCATTGATTGAGAATTATCCTCCGCCAGCAACCAAGGGCAAATACATTAAGATTAAGTATTGTACGCAATTGCCTAATACTCAAATCCCTACTTTTGTGTTCTTTGCCAATTTGCCACAATATGTAAAGGAACCTTATCGTCGATTCTTGGAGAATAAACTGCGTGAGTGGTGGGATTTTAATGGTACACCAATTCAGATATTTGTTCGTGCGAAATAATATTCGAGAGATCTCAAGTATATTTGTGCGTTGAATTTTTAAGAAAGTATTTGCTTTTGCTAAGAAAAACTTGCGCGCGTGTGAGATTTTTTGTAACTTTGCAGGTTAAATGAAAATAGTAGGCTTTAGTAAAATAGACGGAGAAGTGCAGATGGTACTGAAAGGTGATTCATCATTGTTGGTGAATCGCAAGCCGTTCTTTATTCCAGACTGGAGTCAGGATGTGCGTATGACTCCTTGCGCAGTGCTCCGTGTAAGCCGTTTGGGTAAGAATATTGGTGTGAAGTTTGCATCTCGCTATTACGATGCTATAGCCCCAGGGTTGAATATCTGTGCTGCGGATATATTGGCAAAGGGTGATTGGGTCAAGGCATGGGCCTTTGACTACTCGTTACCGTTGGGACAGTTGGTAGGTTTGTCGGAATGGCAGTCGGAGAAGACGATACTGTCGTTTGATGAAGCCATTCATCGTGTGAGCGAGATAATGACAATTCGCCAAGGGGATTTGATATTTGTAGATTGCGATGTGCCATCGCGTCCACTAGTACGAGAGGAATTAATCACAGTGAATGCCCACGAGCAGGAGTTGCTGTATTGTAAAGTAAAATGAAACGATTGGTAGTTATAATGTGTGTTACGTTACTCGCCTTGTCTATGTGGGCGGGTCGGCATAGTTATGTAGATCATTCGGTGCTTCGCGATGGCAAAATCATTAAGATTCGTGTTGAGGAGACTGGTATACATTGCTTGCCTTATGACACATTGTTGGCTTGGGGATTGCAACCCGATAAGGTACGTGTATTAGGTTACGGAGGTAATATGCTTTCGGAGAACTTCACGCAGGCCAAATGGGATGATCTGCCTTCGGTGGCATTGTATATGCATAAGGGGACAGATGGTGTGTTTGGCCGTGGTGATTATGTGTTGTTCTATGCTCAAGGTCCAGTGAAATGGGAATATAAGGGTGGACGCTGGCGTCATACGCAAAATCCCTATAGCAAATATGGTTATTATTTTCTAAGTGACAATGCCGGAGAACAACGTTTGATTGATCAAGCGGAGGAGTTGGACGGAACGAATGCGTATGATGTTGATTGGTATGTGGATTACCGTGTGCATGAAAAGGATCTCGTTAACTTGATTGATATCTCAGGTAAAAGTGGTGGTGGCCGCGAATTTTATGGAGAGGCATTCCAAGGGGAGAATAAACAGTTGAGTGTGGCTTTTGATACGCGAAACGTGTTGTTGGATAAAGTGATGACATGCTACGTGGATTTGGCAGGTGTGGCATCAGAAAAGTCGCGATTTGTTGTGACCTTGGCAGGCGAAAGAGCAACAGTATCGATTGCTGCTATCAAATCATCGGATTTTTATATCAAAGCACAGCATGACACATTGGAGTTGTCTACCAAGGCAACGAGTAATGGTGCTCAAAAAGTGAATATCAGTTATTCCGCTACTTTGGATAATGCGGTGGGCTATCTCAATTATATTGAGTTGAATGTGCCCTGTGCGTTGGTGATGCAAGGTGATGAGATGGCGATTAGTAATGTGGCCTATCTATCTACTAATCCGCATAAGAAAGTAAATACGCGTTTTGTGCTTTCGGGTGCTAGTAACTCAACGCAAATTTGGCGTGTGACTGATGGTGTAAACATCCAGCAGATGACAACGCAACGAGAAGGTGATATATTGAAATGGGTAGGTGGCAATACACAAGCCGAGAAGTATGTAGCTGTCAATGTGAATGCGTCCAATTGGAAGAAACCGTATAACATGGGTGCGGTCAAGAATCAAGATCTGCATGCATTGCGCAATGTGGATTATGTGATTATATGTCCAGAAGAATTCGTAGAGCCAGCTATTCGTTTGGCAAAGAAGCATGAGGAGATGGATCATCTGACTTGGGCTGTGGTGACAGACGAACAGGTGTATAATGAGTTTTCGTCAGGAACGCCAGATGTGAGCGCTTATCGTTGGCTGATGAAGATGCTATATGATCGTGCTGGTGGCAATAAAGTGGAAGCTCCAAAATCACTGTTGCTGATGGGTAATGCGTCATATGATAATCGAAAATTATTAGGACTCTCGGGTGTGAGCAAGTTGTTGGTGTATGAGGCGAAGAATTCCACTGTGGAGACACATGCCTATGGAACGGATGATTATTGCGGTTTTCTAGAGGATAATGCAGGTATTGATACTCAGGGACAATTCAGAGAAGAACGTGCTACGATGAATATTGGCGTAGGGCGTTTACCAGTCCGTACGTTAGAACAGGCGAATCAAGTGGTGGATAAATTGTGTTCGTATATGGATAACGCATTATTGGGGAAGTGGAAAAACCAACTATGTTTTTTGGCCGATGATGGTGACCATGGCGAACATGTTCTTACAGCAGAGGCTGGTGCCAAGAAAATTAGTGCTCACGCCCCAAGTTTTGCTCTGACGAAGATATATTTAGACGCTCATAACCAAGAGGTTAATGCTGCGGGTGAATCCTATCCTTTGGCGAAAAATCAGTTCCATAATATGCTGAACAATGGCGTTTTGATGATGAACTATTCGGGGCATGGAGGTTATAACAATATTACGAGTGAGTTGATCATGCGTACACGCGATATCAAAAATATGAGTAATGCGCGACAAGGATTTTGGGTGTTGGCTACTTGTAGCTTCTCGCACTTTGATGGTTATACACCTTCTGCAGCAGAAGAGGCTGTGTTGAATCCGAATGGTGGTGCGATAGGTGTATTGTCGGCATGTAGAACCGTGTATGTAACGCAAAATACTGTATTTAATCGCAATGTGTGCGATACATTGTTTGGTCATAGAGATGCATTTGGATTGAAAATGACAATAGGTGAGGCAACTCGTATTGCGAAAAACATGACAGGTCGTGATGTGAATAAGATGTCGTATGTATTATTGGGTGACCCTGCATTACGGTTGAATTATCCTACTGATTATCACATAGAGACAGTAGCGGATTTAGATACTCTACAGGCTTTGACTGTGCAGACGATCAAAGGTTATGTGATGACCGATGATAGGGATACGGCTTCGTGGTTTAATGGTGTATTGGATGTGACTATTTGGGATAAGATGCAAGAGATTATGACGCGCGATAATGATGAGCCCGAAGAGAATAGAAAGGAAAAGAAAAAATATGAGGATTATCCAAATAAGTTGTTTGCCGGACAAACGGATATTGTGGATGGAAAGTTTGAATTTACCTTTATGGTGCCTAAAGACATTCGCTATAACTATGGAAATGGTCGTATAGTATATTATGCGTATGACACGGAAACTGGAGAAGAAGGAGTAGGTCATTTTGAGGATTTTGTGGTAGGTGGTAGTAGTAGCGTTGAAATAATCGATACAATAGGACCAGACCTGCGTTTATATCTTAATAATCCAGCTTTTGTAGATGGTGACAAGACTTATGAAGAGCCTCGTTTCTATGCAGAGATATATGATCAAAATGGTATAAATACAGTAGGATCAGGTATTGGACATGATTTGTTGCTTATCATTGATGATGATCCAAAGAATATGCACATTCTCAATGATTATTTTACTGCGCAAAATAATAGTTATCAACAAGGTATTGTTAGTTACAAGATGCCAGAATTGACAGAAGGAGCACATTCGTTGACCTTCCGGGCATGGGATTTGCTCAATAATAGTAATACCGAGATGTTGCATTTTCAGGTGGTCAAAGGTTTGGATCCTACTATATATCAGGTAATTACTTATCCAAATCCAGTGTCAATGACAGGTGTTTTGAATTTCCGTATCGAATATGATCAACCAGATGAGGTGATTCAGACTACCATACGCATGTATGACTTAAGTGGTAGATTAGTACATGAATACCAACAAAGAGGTACGGATGGCATTCAATGGAACATGAGTGATATGAATGCTGTACCAGGGATATATGTATATCAAGTAACAATAAATACTCCTACTTCGGATTATGTGTCGAAGGCAGGAAAAATAATCGTTTGTGAATAATAGCCTATGAAACAGATTTAGAAAATCCATTTATCAACTATTTCAACTATCAAGAAATTAATAAACAAATAAAAACTTATAAAACAAATGAAGAAGATTCTTTTAGCTGTGTTGACTATTTTTGGTCTCACAATGTCATTGATGGCAACAAACCCAGTAATTACTTCTATGCCATCTTTAAGTATTGCACCAGATGCTCATGCTGCAGGTATGGGTGATGTAGGTGTTGCTACAAATCCAGATTTGAATTCACAACATTGGAACCCTGCCAAGTACACATTCATGGAGAGTAAAGGTGGTATAACAGCCAACTATACACCATGGTTGACAAAACTGGTAACTGATATTGATTTGGCGTATATTGCAGGTTATTACAATATGGGTGAGATGGCTGGAACTCTCTCGGGAAGTTTTAGTTATTTCTCTATGGGTGCTGTGCAATTGGTAGATTATACAGGTACTGCATTCCAAGAGGCACACCCTAATGAGTGGGCTATTGATGTTGCTTATTCTCGTAAATTACACGAGTATGTGAGTATGGCAGTGGCGTTGCGTTTCTTGTATAGCGACTTGAACAATGGTGTTAATGCATCTGTTACGGAAAATAGTACAGAGATGCACCCAGCATGGACAATGGCAGCGGATGTGGCTTTGTACTACAAGCAACCAATCTCATTGCCAATGGGTGATAGTTATTTCTCTTTGGGTTTCAATCTTAGCAACTTGGGTGGTAAGATGTCGTATGATGATGGTGATACTCAAAACTTTATTCCAGCTAATATGCGTCTTGGTGCTAGCTATGAGTTGCCATTTGACGATTATAACCGATTGATGTTAAGTGTAGAGGCCAATAAGATGTTGGTTCCAACTTACCAATCTAAATATGCAGTAAACGAGCAAGGCGAGGAGTTGGAAGGTCAACAATTGAAAGAGTGGTATTCTGATATTTCATCTCCAAATGGTTGGTGGATGTCATTCTGTGATGCTCCTGGCTATGTAGATGATAAGACTAACAAGACCGTTTCTCCTGCAATGGAAGAGTTGCAAGAGGTACAATGGGGAATTGGTTTGGAGTATAGCTACAACCGCCAATTCTTTGCCCGTGCAGGTTATAGCCATGAGAATTACTACAAAGGTAACCGTCGTTATGTAACACTGGGTGCTGGTTTCAAACTCAGTATATTCTCTTTGGATGTTGCTTATTGTATCGCTACTGCAGCTTCCAACCCATTGGATCAAACCATGCGTTTTACGCTCGGATTTGATCTCGCTGGTATCAAAGATCTCGTAAATAACCGTAAATAATGCGTATAGGTTTTGGATATGATGTACACGCTTTTGCCCCCAATCGCGAGTTGTGGTTGGGAGGCATTCGTGTACCTTCCGAACAAGGACTTCTTGGACATTCTGATGCGGATGTCCTGATTCATGCGCTCTGTGATGCCCTTTTGGGTGCGGCAGCGATGCGTGATATTGGTTATCATTTCCCTCCTGTGAAGGGGAATGAGTATGAGAATATTGATTCTAAGATCCTGCTTCGCAAGGTGATGACTATGCTTCGCGACGCGGGATACGAATTGGGTAATTGTGATTGTACGATTTGTGCAGAAGCTCCAAAACTTAATCCTCACATTCCTGCCATGACAACTTGTCTTGCTGAGGTGATGGGAGTGGCAGAAGGGCAAATCAGTATCAAAGCCACTACTACAGAGCATCTTGGTTTTGTTGGACGACGTGAGGGAATAGCTGCGTATGCCGTAGTGCTTTTATCGGGTAGATAAGCGGAGGATAAGCGGAGGATAGGCTGAAGATAGACGGATATGGAACAAGTTAAGAAGAGCGAAAATATCGTTTGGTGGTTGGCGGTAGTATTTGTGATGAGCATCTTGCTATTGCTAACTGGATTGGCACGAGCTAATGATACAACGCAGGTGGTGTATGATGTTATTTCTACACGTGATACATTGATAACCAACGATAGTATTATTGTTATTCACACCGTTTGTGCGCCTATATGTTCTTCGCACGCGCGTATATACAATAAGGAGTGGCAAGAGATAGGTGTACTCAAAGCACCTTTTAAATCCATTTTTCCAGAGGCATATATAGAAAACGAAAAACTTCTATGGCGTGATAATGATACCCTCAGTTACTCGCCAATACCGTAACCACTCCGTTATCACTCTAATGTTATACTTAGGTTGACTTTCGTGTTAAAGATGAAATATCCGATATATTTAATAGGTTATATGGCTGCTGGCAAAACGACAGTCGGTCGTTTGTTGGCAGAGCGTCTAGGTTGGCATTTTGTTGATTTGGATGAAGCGTTTGCAGAGATTCATGGTCAAACGCCTGCGGAGTTTATTCGTGAATATGGTATTGAGGAATTTCGCTATAAGGAGAAATATGTGGTAGAAGATCTTGCTGAGTTGCCTATCGAAAAGGTGATTTATGCGACAGGAGGAGGTTATCCATGTTGGGAGGATAACATGGAGTGTTTGGCAGAATTAGGTACAAGCATCTATCTCAAATGGGAAGCCAAGCATTTGGCCCAACGCTTGATGCTTACGGATTTAACCACTCGCCCTGTTTTGCAAGGGCGCACAGAAGAAGAACTTCTCACCTTCATAACACCTCAATTACAGGCTCGCGAGCCATTTTATATGAAGGCTGATTATGTCATACAGGCCCCAGTGAAAGCGATCGCAGCAGAAGATGATCAACATATAGCAGATATATTGTATGATATGATAGTTAAAGAATGTTAAATCTGCATGTGGATAAGTAGTATATTTCTTCGGCAAAGGTAGCGCAAGGGTATACAAAATTTAGGAAGAAGGCAAATGTAAATAAAATGTAAATTGACTATGTTAATAAACGATATACAAGACGAGATTATTGAGGAGTTCAGCAGTTTTGATGACTGGATGGACAGATATTCGTTGCTTATTGATTATGGAAATGGATTGGATCCATTTCCTGAAGCAGACAAAAACGAACAAAACTTGATTGATGGTTGTCAGTCAAAGGTTTGGTTTACAGCCGAAATGAAAGATGGAAAAGTGATTTACCATGGTGATTCGGATGCTATTTTGGTCAAGGGTATTGTGGCATTGCTTATCCGCGTATTGAGTGATCACACTCCAAAAGAGATTGTAGAAACCGAACTCTATTTTATTGATGAGATCAATTTGCGCGAACATCTCTCTCCTACACGCAGCAATGGATTGAACGCCATGCTCAAACAGATGCGATTGTTTGCATTAACTTATCAAGCAAAAATCTAAGTATGAAATTAAGAGATTGTATAGTAATTTTGTTGGTGTTTTTTCCATCCCTGCTTTCTGCGCAAACTATCATTGAAAAAGATACTGCTATAGTAACCCCCGAGGTACATTTATTTGCCACTTTTGTCAAGTCGTTTGACCACGGATTATCGCTCACGATAGAGGAAGAGCTTCGCTCTGCACCCACCAACCGTGCACATACCACGATTGCCTTGGGATATACGCCTATCCCATATCTCAATATTTACGCGGGATATACTCTGAAGTTGTATAGTAATCAAGGTTGGACAGATCCCAATAAATACCTACAACATCGTGCCAATGTGCTTGTGACAGGACAAGTGAAGTTCGGTCAATGGAACTTGTCTTTGCGCGAGGGTGTGATGTTGGATGCTCGTGCTGGGGAAGTGGATAAACGCGTAAAGAATCAGGTGGATTTCACACTTCGTAGCCGCTTGCAGGCGGTGTATTCTATACCTGAAACGCCACTTGGGATTGTTGGTAAGTTCGAGATTCTCAATACCTTGAATGCGCCAGTAGCGTATATCAATAGCTTGTCCGATAACCAATATCCAATATCCAATAGCGAAGCGTCCGACTCAAAATACGGTCAATATATCAGCGAGTTGCGTCCGGAGTTAGGATTGCAATGGAAGATAGACAAGCAAAACTCTTTGACGCTCACCTATCGCTACAATTATCTCTATGACCGTGGTCTTAGTATCAATGATACAACGGGTGACATTACCCTTACCAATAAGTACACGACCAAACATCTAATTCTCCTTGCCTATAAGTTTGGTTGGTGAAATAGATTTTCTACATATTAACAAAAAGGACACTCGTAAGTGTCCTTTTTTATGATATTAATAGTGGGATTATAACTCTGTTATTTTTCCGTCAGCAAATTGGAGTTTACGCCCTGGGAATTGCTCTGGCCAAAGAGGGTTGTGGGTTGACATAATGACTGTCATTCCGGCTTGGCTGATGCTATAAAGTAGTTCCATAATGCCTTGTCCTGTCTCTGGATCGAGATTGCCTGTAGGTTCATCAGCAAGAATCAATCCTGGAGCGTTGAGCAATGCACGGGCGATGACGACACGTTGTTGCTCGCCGCCAGATAGTTGATAGGGCATTTTGTAGGCCTTTTCTGCCATTCCCACTTGCTGCAATACATCGTGTATGTTGTTGCGCATCAATTGCTTATCCTTCCAGCCTGTGGCTTTGAGTACAAATAGTAGATTCTCTTCTACATTGCGGTCCACAAGGAGTTGGAAGTCTTGAAAAACCACTCCTACTTTGCGACGTAAATATGGAATATCGCGGCGATGAAGTTGCAGTAGGTCGTAATCTAATGCTGTGGCTTCAGTTCCTGTGATAGGTAATTCGCCATAGATAGTCTTCATAAAGCTAGACTTTCCACTACCCACGCGCCCCAAAAGATATACCATTTCGCCTGAAGAAATAGTCAAATTGACATCTGTCAGTACGATTTGCTCATCCTGACAGATCTCAACATCTTTATATGAAATCAATTGGCTCATTCAGCGTTGTCCAGTTGGTTGATCTTGTTTTCCAAATCGTGGAGTTGCTCTTTGAGAGTTTCGATCTTCTTACGCATATCATCCACTAATTTGTTGGCTGTCTTTGATTTACCAGTAAAGAATAGGATGTTGTTTTCTGCAGTTTTGATTTCTTGTACCAGATTCTCGTACATTTTTACGAGTTTTTGGCGATCACTCATTTGATCTACTTTCTTAGCCCAACGTTCTTTAGCCTCCGCACGTTTTTGAGCAAATTGCTCACGAACTTCCTTAGTAGCTACGCGTTTTGCCTCAAAGAAAGTATCGCATGCTGCGGTAAACATTTTCCACAGGTCATCAGAATATTTGCGTGCTACAGGACCAATAGCCTTCCATTGCTTTTGTAATTCAATGAGTTTTTCTGTAGTTTCTTTCCAATCGGTACTCTCTTTCAAACTCTCAGCCTCTGCGATCAATGCGCGTTTCTTTTTTAGATTTTCGCTCAATTCATCTCGCATGCCTTTGTAGAATGCGGTTTTAGCTTTGAAGAACGCTTCGCATAATTGGCGATATGCCTCGTAAATGGTTTGGTTTTGTTTCTTTGGTGCAAAACCGATAGTACGCCATTCTTGTTGGATCGCTTGTACTTTTTCGGTAGCATCTTCCCATTGCTTGTTGGATTTGAGTGCAGTCAGATCAATTGCCTTCAATTGCTCGATCAATGCTTGTTTCTTCTCCAAGTTTTCGTTTTCTTTTGCATGCAATTCATCGAAGTATGCTTGATGTTTTTTGTTGATGATGCTACTAGCTTGTTTGAAACGATTCCACAAATCCTCGCGCAACTCACGTGCTACAGGGCCAATCTCTGCCCACTCGTCATGTAATTGTTGGAGAGCACGGCTTGCTTCTACAATATTTGGATTCTCTTGCAATTTCTCTGCAGCTTCGCAAAGAAGGGTCTTCAATTCAAGGTTCTTTTTAAAGTCTAAGTCACGCAACTCAATATTGATCTTTACTAGATCATAGAATCGCTCTTGGTATTGTTGGTAGTTTTTCCAGATCTCTTGTGCTTTAGGCGCAGGTACAGGACCGATGGTCTTCCACTCTGCTTGCAGTTCGCGCATTTTCTTGAGATTATCCATTACATCTGCGGTTTCTGCATCTGCCATCTCTTTCATTTGTGTCAGGATGTTCTCTTTGCGGAGAAGATTTTGCGCTTGCTCCTCTTCTACTTGCTTTTGCAATTCAGCACGGCGTTGTTTGTATTGATTCAACAATTCGCGGAACTCTTGCTCTAGTTCATCCACGGATGGCAACCAATTTTCCAACACTTCGCCAGCTGCTTGAGCAGCTTCCAAAGCGGCTTTCTTTTGTGCCTCTAATTCTTGATGATACTGACGGTAGAATTGTGTTTTTAACATGTCTACTTGTTCTTTCACTTCCGCTACATTCTTCTGTAGGAGTTCCTTTAGTTCGCTAACGAACTGTTGTTTTTCATTTGCCATAATTGTAAAAAGTTACGCCCTTTCGAGCGGGGTTCATTAAAATACGCTGCAAAGGTACAAATAAATTTGCACATTTCCAAAAAAAAGTGTACCTTTGCAGTCAAATTTTGTAATTATGGCAGAAATGGAACAGGGTTGGACGACGGAGATTCGTCCGAAAGATAAATTATTATCCGTAGATTTTAAGGAAATTTGGCAGTATCGTGATTTGATGATGCTGTTTGTAAAGCGTAATATCATTACGCAGTACAAGCAAACGATTCTTGGTCCGTTATGGTTTGTAATTCAACCAATGATGACAACCGTGATGTATATGGTGGTATTTGGTGGCATTGCCAAAATCTCTACTGATGGTCTTCCACAACCTTTATTCTATTTGGCAGGTATTAGTTTTTGGCAGTATTTCGCAGATTGTTTGACGAAGACATCAAATACCTTTGTGAATAATGCGGGTATTTTCGGCAAGGTCTATTTCCCTCGCTTAGTTACTCCGTTGAGCGATGTGATTAGCAACCTAGTGCGTTTTGGTATTCAGTTTGGACTATTCTTGATTGTGTATCTATATTATGTCATTTTCACAGATGCGGTTATTCAACCCAATTTATATGCGTTGATGTTCCCTGTGCTAGTGGCAATGTTGGCTGGTTTGGCATTGGGCTTTGGTATTCTGTTTTCTAGTATGACTACGAAGTACCGTGACTTGCAACTGCTGCTGAGTTTCTTTGTCAGTTTGTGGATGTACGCTACGCCAGTAATCTATCCGCTTTCGACTATCACCAACGAGAAGTTGCGCCTTGTGATGCAGCTCAACCCTCTGACAGGTATTGTAGAGTTTTTCAAGTATGGTATGTTGGGTGTCGGCAATCACGATTGGTGGATGCTGGGCTATAGTTTCGGCTTTATGGTAGTGCTCTTGGCTGTGGGTATCGTGGTGTTTAATAAAGTGCAAAAATCCTTTATGGATACTGTGTAATGTCGCGCAAACGCGAGGTGACGCACGCTGCGCGTGGGCAGTGGCTCTTCGAGCGGTAACGGCGACTATGTCGCACTGACCCGCCAACGGCGCACAACCTCGCAAAGCGACACAACCTCGGCAAAGCCGACATAACGTGAAATAAAATGAAACTCTTTCCCAATTGCAAGATTAATATTGGTTTGCGTGTAGTGCGTAAACGTGAAGATGGTTATCATGATTTAGAAACTATCTTCTATCCTGTTATGGGCTTGCATGATGAATTGGAGGTTGTCCCCTCATCGAAATTTGAATTTATTCAAGAAGGTTTAGCTGTTGATTGTAAACCAGAAGACAATCTAATTGTTAAATGTTTTCTGAATATGAAAGCGAAATACCCACAGGTTGGTGATGTGCGGATTCGTTTCAAAAAGAATATTCCGTTTGGTGCAGGTCTTGGTGGCGGAAGCAGCGATGCTGCGCATATGGCGATTGCGCTGAACGAGATTTTTGCACTGGGGTTAACACGTGAACAATTGGCAGATGAGGTGCGTCCTTTGGGGGCAGATTGTCCATTCTTTGTGTATAATACCCCTTGTTATGCTGAAGGTATTGGTGATAAATTATCCCCTATCTCGTTGGATTTGAGTGGATTGAGATTGGTGATGATTAAGCCAAACTGTGGTGTTTCTACTCGAGAAGCATATGGTGGAATAATACGTCATCCAGAGGCAGAAGGAAAAATCAAGCAAGCATTGGCAGAGGAGAAATCATTGGTGGATATGCGTTCGTTGCTAGTCAATGATTTTGAGCAGACGGTCTTTCCTCTGCATTCTGAAATTGCAGAAATAAAACAACGCCTGCTGGATGCAGGCGCTGTGTATGCAGCTATGTCGGGTTCAGGCTCAACAGTCTTTGGATTGTTCGAGAACGATGCGGAAGGTCGTACCGACGCCCAACTGCGATTGCTTCACGAAGAGTTTGCCTCGATGGTAATTCTCGATGATACGCTTTCCTAAACTCAATCCTAATCCCCAACCGCGTTTCTTGCTCGTATAGCCTGGTTGGAAAATACGCTTGAAGTTTCTACGGTCAATGCCTTTTCCTGTATCGGTAATGTCGATATAGAGTTTATTGTCAGCATGTTGTATGTTGATAGTAATTGCTCCTTTCCCTTCCATTGAGTCGATGGCATTCTTGCAGATGTTTTCAATTACCCACTCGAAGAGTGGCACACAGAGCATTGTTTGGTAATGTTCTGTACCCTCTGCATGTAGCGCGTATGTGATTTTATTAGATGTTCGCGCGCGCATGTAATCCATGGCGGATTGTACTACAGGTAGTACCTCGTGTTGCTCCAATATAGGTTGCGAGCCAATCTTAGAAAAACGCTCGGCAATCATCTGCAAACGGCGGATGTCCTCATCCATTTGTGGGAGGAGTGGATCGTTAGGGTAGGTGGCTTTCAGTAACTCATTCCATGCGTTGAGCGAAGAGATTGGTGTACCAAGTTGGTGGGCAGTCTCTTTAGAAAGTCCCACCCACAGGCTGTTCTTTTCACTTCGTTGTACCATCAGCAATGCTATGGCAGCTAATCCGGCTAATGCCAGCATGACAATCAACTGAATATATGGGAAAAACGATAACCATTGTAGGGTAGAGGATTGCTCGTAATAGATGTATTGCATCACATTGTTCGAAATGCGCACTTCAATAGGCTCTTGGGTTGCACGCAGCTCATTAATCTTTTTTGTGTAGAACTGTTCTATATTGCGCTTTGGCTCTGGTACATTGCGTGATAGCAACAGATTGTAGTTGGTGTCCACCATATACACGGGGATGGTGGTATTGCCTTCCATGACTTGCAGTAGCAGGTCAATATTCTCATTCTCTCCAGCTAAGATAAACTGACGTGTTGCCTCTGCCCATAGTTCGATTTTCTTTTGCTCTTCTTGCTCGAACTGTTCTACGATATGGCTAGTGACTAACGAACTAGCCACTACAACAATGCCTAGTAGAGTTGTAATGACTACACTCAATATATTCGAATTTAAACGATTCATCTGATATGTCAGTTGATTTGGCTGCAAAGGTAGTATTTTTTTTTGATATGCGCAATATAGATGATGCAATTCTGTTATTTTGGCATAGATTTTGCATTTGGAAATATAAGGAACACATGTTCCGAAATTTTTAAGCCAAAACCAACTATGACAACTGAAACCAAGATGCTACTTGCTCTCTTAGGCGGAGCAGTAGTCGGAGCCACAGCAGCATTGATGCTAGCTCCAAAGAGCGGCAGGGAATTGCGCGCAGAGATCGCGGCTATCGCTCGCGAGAAGTACCAAAACATGAACATGGATGAGATCTCTCATCTCGTGGACAAGGTGATGAAACGCATCAAGAACGGCCTCTGCAATTGCCAATGCAAAGCCGACCTGGAAGCCGCAGTAGAAGATGCAGCTAAGAAGTAAACAATGCGCAGAGGACAACTGTTCCTCTGCGCTATTTACAATTTGACCATTTACAATGTTCGATTTATTTACAATTTTGTTATTTAATCATTTACAACCATGACGGATTTGTACAATCAGTTATTAACTGATATTCAGGGATATATAAAAACGCAATACCAATTGCTGCAAGTGCGCAGCATTGAGCAAACGAGCCAGTTATTGGGGCTCATTATCACACTGTTTGCCATGACGGCAATCGTGGTCATTGGACTGATATTTTTGGCTATTGCCTTGGCGGCATGGCTCGAACAATGGCTACCCATGTGGGCGTCGTATCTCGTCATCGCAGGAGCGATGTTGCTGATTGCGTTAGGGGTGTTTTGGGGCAGAAGACTGTGGTTTGTTCGCCCGATAGAGAAGCACCTCGGCGAAGTGGTAATGGATAATCCGCAACCGCTAAAGCAACAAAAGCAAGCAATTGAGAACCAATCTGCTATGCAGCGCGAGTTACTTGAGCGCGACATGGCAGAAGTCCGCCGCGATTGGTCACAAGTGCAGCACTTGTTTTCGCTCTTGCGGGATATCCTTTCGCCGAAGGACTGAGATTGATACCCTCGAATCGAAAATAGTGCTAATATCTTACTATAATGCTATCAATTACGGGTTCACGACGGGTTTATACTATGTGATTACTATGAGATTAGTATGTGATAACTATGTGCTTCATAGCCCATGCTTATCTTTTCGAAGTGGTAACGGGGTGATAACGGTAATAACAATGCAAATCGAATAATAATAACGACCGTAAATACCGTATTTCCCGTATTTGATTTTACGCAATACGGGAAATACGGTATTTACGGTATCTGTCATTTAGTTTCAGTGCTGTTGAGAATAAAGCATTTAACAAAACAATTGATATTTCTGCGGACATTTTCTTAGACACTCTAAAAAGTCCGCAGGAATCCGCTGCAAGAACATTTTCCTCTAAAAATCAATGATCCATTCTTAATCACGCACATTGGCAACAAGTGTATTTTTTAGAAAAAAGTCTTAGTGTGCCGAAGTGATAGGATGTTGAAATCACTTCCAGTTCCTTTTGAAGCATTCCCTATGTTATATGGCATTGTCGTTAATAGTAAAATAGGCGTGCATGAACTCCTCAGGATAATGCGCTTTTAAGTATGCCATTTTATACGCAAGCCATGTATAACAAACTGCATGAGATTTGTTGAAGAGATAATTACCACATCTCATCCAATCTCTCCAAATTTCTTCAAGAAATTCTTCCGTATATCCATTTTCCATACCACTTCTAATAAATTTTTCTTTCCAAGCAGTTTCTGATTGAGTTTGTTTGTGATAGCAAACAGCCCTTGCTAATAAATCACTTTCCTCAGGTGTAAAGTTTGCAATCTCCTGACTAAGCAACATGATTTGTTCTTGATAGATGATAACACCGTAGGTTTCTTTTAAGTACTTCTCCATCATTGGGTGATCATATGTAATCGCTTCCAATCCATGCTTTCGCTTTGTATAGCCGTCAATGCAATCTATTATTCTTGGACGATACATGGTATTTAGTGCAATAAGTTCTTCAAATGTTGATGGTTGCAATATCTTTAGATACTTGCGCATTTCATCCGATTCAAAGTTGAACACACCAACTGTATGAGCCTCCTGAAATAGGCGGAATGTCTGCGGGTCATCTTTCGGAGGATTCATTGCAGATTTCGTGATCTCACTACCATACTTGTGCTCAATGTTTTTTAAGCATTCTTTCATTATGCTTAATATTCGAAGCCCTATTATATCAAATGTCAAAACCTTACCAACTTGTATGACAGCGGACTGTTGAGCAAGACACTCCAAGTCAATTAGCTGAGTTATTTGATCATCTCCATAGTTTTGTTTTAGATAATCTACAATGCGCAACCTCTCATCATATTCCACATCAATATCTATTTGGACTTTAGATACTCCTATGGGATTTATAAAGCGTTCAAAAAGCAGTCCATATTTCAGAGGGTCAACATCTGTTATCCCTAAACAATATGCAACCACCGAACCTGCGACAGAACTTCTACCTGGACCATGATAGATATTCATTTTTTCAAATGTCTCATGCAGAAGATCTGCAATAAAGAGAAAATAGGATTCAAAACTCAAATCACAGATTTGTTTTACTTCATGTTCGATACGGTCATGTAATGCATTGTCACATGACACCCTATCTAATCCATATCGCAACTCCGCACCAGCGTTCACTCTGGCGATAAAGTATTGTGACAAAGACTCAAAGCCTTTGGGGATTTTAATAAGATCATTAAACATTGAACTTTGAGATTGGATTTGCAGAGGTGACATACTTAGATAATTGATAATTTGTTTCGCTTTGATGTAACCAACCTCAAATTGCCTTTGAATTTGTGAACAAGCGCTTTGGGTGTTTTTAGATGTTCGGATGATATGCATAATCTCATCTCGATTCTGTGCAATTATTCTTTCCATATTATGCGTGATTAGTAAGTACATATTTATTATCAAGGTATTCGACAAGTCCGTTTGGCATTTGCGATTGTATCTCTGCAAAGAGTTCTGGATAAGTCGTGATGAAACGGGACAAGAGCAAAGGTTCGTCCAAATTATTTTGCAGATGGTCAAATAGAAATTCTGCGAGAAGGTATGGGTAAGTTTTCTCTTCTGCATGGATATCACCATAGATGTCTGTTCCTATTTCGGGGCAGTAATACAGCAGATTGGTGAAGATAATCTCGGTATTTTGATTGATTTGCGCTAATACTTCTGGCTCAATAAATGGATTATTTGCTTTGAACCAAGCCAACGCATCAGCGTCGTGCAAGATGTTGGTAATACCTATAATATGGCTGATATTTTGCTTGATACCGGCAAAATAGCCATTCTTCTTTTCATTGTAGCGGAGTGCCCATTTGATAAAAGAAGTTCGGTATGGATTATCCTTGTAGTAGCAAGAGGGCTTGAAATAAGCATCCTTAAATATAGCTGCTTGGTGGTGAGTATGCTCGGTATATTTACTTTCAATGCAGAACATGCTTTGGCAATCATCGCTAATGAGCAGTACATCCATATTTGATGGATGATTATTGCTACTATCGTTAGAGTTTTTCGATAGAACATGGAATTTTACCTCAAAATACACTTTGTCATAAGTTGTACCATTTAGTATTAGAGGATTTTCCGGACTCACCCAGTAGAAGAAATTGTATGCCAGCATGGATGATGAATAGATTGACTTAGCATGTGCAAGGTGCAGTACACCATTCTTGTCGATATAGTCCTCTAGTTCATGACCGTCACCAGCCATGAACATGTCATGAAACTTGCCCTCCGTCAATGCCTTGCGACCGCCGACATAAACATTTTCGGTGTAGGTGGAAAAATAATTGCCCTTGCTTTCTTCAGGGAAAGAGAATACTTTCTTGAGGTGGTTAGTGGACTCTTTTGCCTTGTTTGTGATAGAAATTTTTCTTTTCATAATGCAGTAATTTTGAAATTTTCTGCAAAATTACTACGCGAGAGTGCCAACTTGCGGCACTCTCGTAAAGAAAATGAGTATTTAATACAAAAATATCTATTTTTTCCAGTAGCGGGTTTGAAGATAAGTGATTAACTCTTTATATTCATCAAACTTTTTAAGAGGAGCAAGCATAGTCTGTGGATCAATCTCTATCAATTTAGACTCATCTACGATAGTCTTTCTAAATGCTGCTATATCTTCTATTATTTCTGCATTTTCATTAGGACGAACAACGACATGGATAAAATCCTTAGCCTCCAATGGCTGCTTTTTGTATCCAAATCCACATAAGGGTTTCTTCTCTATTATTCGCTCCATCAATAGTTCTTGGCGAGCAAATTCATATAGTGGATCCCACTCATAGTCTAATATCCATTCTTTCAAATTAGAAGACTTCAGGTTCGCCAAATCCACATACCTTTTAACGCTCTCTTGGTGTGCACGTTCCTTGGGAGTCTTTTCATAAGATTCAGTATATTTCCACTCGATCGGAATCAAAACATTTCCCTTGTTCTTATCCTTGGCGTACACCAAAGCGTCAACAGAAGTACACTTCTTGCCTCGTTTATCTCCACTCTCATGTAGTAAGTTTCGATTGTCACAAGTAAACTCAAAAGTAATGTATGAATTAAAACGATGTAGCTTACCATCCTTTATTTCAACATTACTATCAATGGGCGAAGGATATATGTCCGTTATGGTAGGGCATATAGCTTTAATCATTGCCATTACCGCTTTTTTATCACGCTGGATAGCCATTAAATGGTTCAAACAATGATTTTGCGAGGACAATAAGTGACCTGTTGGGAAATACCGGTCTGTATCTTGTTGCCACCATGCGATATCGTGACGTTCAAAATAGTCCAATGCCATTTGACGAACAGGAGCATAAAGATTACAAATACTATTCTCATGTTTGAGTATATGAGGATAGTGATCCCATTTCTGTTCGTCACGGTTCCACCAGCAACCTCCACCTTCGGCATTCTCAAATAATTCCTTGTGCTTCTGCGGATCTGCCAATAATGCTAAATGATGCTTTCTTTCTTGTTCTGAAAATGCTGTATTCATAGAACTTTACTTTTTACTAACTAATTTGTGATTCTTATCAAGATAAATAGCACTTGCCTTGTATGCTTCTGGAAGACGATCAAGGAACTTACCAAACTCATCTTTACCATCTTCATCAGAAAAGGCGAAAATAAATTTAGGTCTTTCTTTCGTAATCTTCAATTTGGAATCCAATAGACCGAATTCTTGCTTCTGTGCCAGCAATTCTCGCATCTCTTTAACGAACAAACCACCATTATCTCTACCTATGGTATGATCATAACAATCTATATGCGGTCCTATACCAGACACTCCTTTTATAGCTCCAAGACCCTTCTTTAATTCGATTACGACGATTTGTCCATTGCCAATAGCAATAATGTCAAAACGAGGCACTACTTTTTTCTTATCGCCATTATATGCGAACGCGGAATTTCTACTTACCGCATATTCTAAGTCAAGCACGACATAGTCCGTTTCGCATCTATTGGCAAGAGCAATCTGTTGTTGCTCTTTCTTTTCTTCATACTCGGCAATATCACTTAATTTTTCAGCCCATTCATCCATTGCTGCCTTTGCCTGGCGGAAGTACTCTTGCGGATTGTTTGGTAATAACTTTATTAACTCATCACGCCTTGCGGACAACTGCTTATGGATAATGGCATCTTTTCTTGCATAGGTGCTCCTCATTACGGATGGATCATTATAGTACATCTCGTCAAACTCAAAACTCCTTGGCTTAATACGTAAAATGTTACCACCATGGTAGTACACATTTACATAACCGTCTCGAATTTGCATATCCAATTCTTTGTCTTGAACAATACAATCTAAGAGATTTTTTAATTCTCCTGTTAAGGTTTTGACAAATCTGCTACTTAACTGTCTCATATCAATTAGAATTTAATATTGTTATTGCTCGTTTGATGTCCTCATTTGTAATGCCAATTCTGGGATTTATTTTGATAAAGTGCGCTTCGTGCTGACGGAAGGAATCAAGATCGTCCAAAATAACATAATCCGTCACTTCAGAATGTTCTTGAAGCCAAGTGGAGATTTCCATCTCACGAGTAGATGTCATTGCCTCGTGATAATCAAAATCTTTGTCCTCTATATGAGTGCAGATATAATCGTCTGCAACATACAACGAAGTAATATCATAAAGAGTCCCAGGTAAAGCACGTTCTTTCCACATTTGTTTTAATGTCTCCAAACCAGCAAAGCGCCACGAGGAAGACACCACTATTAAAGCATCAGTAGCATCGATTATCTGTTGTAAGTTTCCTACAGCATTAGGACAAAATAACGTACCAAAGGCGTCCTCGGTCGGCAAACCTTTTTCCTCCAACGAAGCAAAATACTCCTCAGTATTCAAAACACCATCAAAGTCTAAGAATATCACCTTGCTCTGTGTATTATATGGTTGCTCTATCTTATTCATTCGCGCGCTTAATTTCTGTTTTGGCTGCAAAATTACTACTTAATAGTGCCAACTTGTGGCACTGCATAGAAGAAAATATAATTTATTCCTCTTTTTTATAGTTTTCCAAGACTTTTTTTGCTTCATTAACAAATTTCTCACGCAACCATAATGGGCGAAGGACTATTACTTCTGGTAGGAACGAGCGTATCTCTTGTATGAAATCCGCAGTCGGAGCAATCCAATACTCAAATAGTGAATATTCATCTGTTCGCTCTACTTCATTCTGTGAGTGGTGCAGCGGAAGTGAACGCAGATAGTTAGCACGGAAGGGTGTTACACGGAGTAGAACGGACTCCGCTGGCATAGTACCAGCCATTACACCATAATAGTTGTGTAGAAAATCATCTGCGTTAAAACTTTTAGGAACCTTAAAAGCATTTTCGGTTATTGCCATGGATAACACACGATCCAACGAATAGAAATGCAGCTCATCATTGCCTTCTCGCAGACCGATGATATACCATCGCTGTTTGAATACCTTGATACAATAGGGAGCAATCTCGAAGTTTCTTGGAGCACTCATCTTAAAACTTTGATACTCTACTTGTAGTGTTAGATTTTGCCGCATAGCATCAATCACTTGTGTCAAGTATTTATTGCCAGAAGGTATGTCTTCTAAAAGTAATCTGTCTTTTAACGATTGCCCCTCCATCAAAAGATTGCTGACAGAGAACGAATTAAGTAACCAATTTTGGACATCATCACTCTTTATGTCATCACGGTTAGCTATTGCGTATTTATTGCCACTTACACATTCTATCTCAATACCAAACAGAATAAGAATATCATCTTTCATGCGGAAAAATGTGCGCCGTGGAATAGTTGCTTCATTTTCATCATTGAGTGATGCGTTTTGCCAATAATCATTGATTTGTTGGCGAGTTAATGCTCCCCGCGAATATAGCAAGTCAACGAGCCAAATATAACGCTGAAATTGTCGAATCGATGTCATGGTATTATTGTGAACTAAATTGTTTTGGCAAAGGTACAAATTTATTTTGGATTAAGCAAGAGTTGTGTGAATAAAAAAGCCATTTATGCGATTTTAGCATAAATGGCAATATGTTTTTGGGTCTTATAACGCTATATTAAATATGTCGGGCAACGGTATCGTTGCGAAGTAATTTACAATTTACTGATTTACTATGTACAATTTATTGGGTTATTTACAATTTAAGAGATTAGCATTGTTTATTATTTCTTCATCCATGCTTGGTACAAGGCAACGGGACCTTCGTGCCAACGTTTGGTGCTCTCTTGCTCCAGTTCTTTGTACATATCCGAAGAGTAGATTTGTCGCATGGCTTCAATGACACTGATGTGCTTATCCGCACACAGCATGTCTGCTAGCCAACTCACTTTGGATGGCAAAAGCAAATGCAAGTTATTTTGGGTCACTTTGGTCATAAGAGGATCTCGTGCGCTTGGATGAATGTTAATAGTTGCAATGCGTGTTCTGTATGGAACAAATATTGATCAACGAGTTCGTA
Source organism: Paludibacteraceae bacterium (assembly GCA_045124995.1). Lineage (GTDB taxonomy): Bacteria > Bacteroidota > Bacteroidia > Bacteroidales > Paludibacteraceae > Colicola. The sequence goes on from JBGVMY010000002.1 coordinate 270,526, forward strand.
TGTCTTAAGTTCAGCAAGCAGGTTTTGTTTGCTCATCAATCCACCTTCGTACAACGCAAAGCATGTATAAACACGGTCATTTGCTACAGGACCATATACAATATCATAATCGTGTACAAAGTCCTTGTTGAGGCGGTTGTTCATCACGAAATCAATCCATTCGTCGGTAGGAGATTCAAAGAGCAAGCACTTAACTGATTGCAACTTATCTATGTCCAATTCGTATTCATTGACAAAGCCTTTGGCTTCACGGTTGCCTTTCATCTTTCTACGCACCCATTCCTCGGCTTGCTCATACGAAGTCGTGGTATAAAATCCGCTACCATAATCAAGGGTGCGATTAGGTTCGCGAATCTCAGGTGTATCAACACACTCTAAACTGCCGTGATAAACTTTCATGGTTTTCGCTGATTGATATAGTTGTCAATATCTTCTACAATCCATTGCGCACTTTGCGTGTGCAATACCTCGTAAAACTCCTCCAGATATTCCAATACGCCATATTTGTCCAGTTCGAGCATTGCCTGCTCGCCTGTCAGATGGTGTTTTTGCTTGTATTGCTCAATGCAAAAAGAGATGAAATATGAGATTTCGTTGCTGCGCATGTCAATTCTTTTGGATATTTGGGCGCAAAGATACACTTTTTTTTTGAGATGTGCAAGAAAAGGGTGATTTTTGGGGCGATTTTTTTTGTTTGGAGGATAGGCAACTATTTCAGGAGATGAGTCAACCTTTTTAGGAATGAAGTCAACTTTTTTAGGAATCATGATAACCTTATTTGGAAGCAATCTTAAGAAAATGCACGGAGTTCTTAGCCGTAAGGGCACGATAACGCTTCGCTCTTCTCTTGCTCGTCTCTCGGTGTTCTCTCGGTGGAATGGGGGAAGGTATAAGAGAGGGAAAAGAGATGACATTCTTAATAAAACGCATATTTTGTGATTTATAGTTCTTAGGTCGTTCCTTGGTTCTTATCTCGCCCAAGGGCTCGAACGATTATTCCTTCCTTGGTTTCTCCTTGGTCTTTTACACGGAGCACATATACAAGGAACAAGGGAAGGGAATCTTAATAATCGTACTTTTTAAAGTATATAAATGTTGACACTTACATGAGATTCCTTGAGCGCGGCAGGGAGTTGATTGCCGCGCAAGTTGTTGAAACAAGTTGTTGATGTTGTTGATTTAAATAATTCTTGTTGTTTTGTATTGTAGTGTCATCGCGTGTATAGTTCTTTTTTTTATGAGACATCAACCACTCATCGCACTGTAAAATTGACAATCGCAAGTAACAAAAAACGAATTAAAAAATAATTAACAATTATTTATTTGCGTAGTTCGAAAAAAATAACTACCTTTGTGCGCTAATTTGGCAAAATGCGGAAATAAACATAACAAACAACTTTATACATTAACCCGACTGAGGATCGAGGAACAGGAATAAGTACTCACCCCCATCCGAAGTCACAAAACAATCTAAAAACAATGAAACCAACTCACATTGAGCATCTTGGAATCGCTGTAACAAGTTTGGAAGAGGCTATGCCTTTCTTCGAGTTCTTAACTGGTGGTAAGTGCTACTCTATCGAAGAGGTAGCTGACCAAAAAGTAAAAACCGCTTTCTTCAAAGTAGGTGAAGTAAAAATCGAGCTTCTTGAGGCTACCAGCCCAGAGTCATCTATCGCTAAGTTCATCGAGAAGAACGGTGGCAAGGGTGGTATCCACCACGTAGCATTCAACGTAGATAGTGTAGAAGAGGCATTGGCAGAAGCTGAGGCAGCTGGCATCCAACTCATCGACAAAGCTCCACGCAAAGGCGCTGAGAACCTCATGATCGCATTCTTGCACCCAAAATCAACCAAGGGTATCTTGACAGAGCTCTGCGAGCAACCTAAGTAATTCGGACTAATAAAATCATTATAAGAAATGGATACAACAAAATTGCAAAAACTGATTGACAACCGCGTGAAGGTAGCAGCCGGTGGCGGTGAAGCAGCAGTAGAAAAACATCACGCTAAGGGCAGCTATACTGCTCGCGAGCGTATCAACATGCTCCTCGATGAGGGTTCTTTCGAGGAAGTTAACATGTTCCTCACACACCGTTGCCACGACTTCGGTATGGAGAAAAAAGTATTCTTGGGTGACGGTGTAGCAGTAGGTAGTGGTACTATCGACGGCCGCCTTGTATTCGTATTCGCACAAGACGCTACCGTAATCGGTGGTTCATTGAGCGAGACTATGGCTCTCAAGATTTGCAACGTAATGGATCAAGCAGTGAAATTGGGTGCTCCTATCATTGGTTTGAACGATTCAGGTGGTGCTCGTATTCAAGAAGGTGCTTGCGCATTGGCAGGTTACGCTGAGATCTTCGAGCGTAACATCTTGGCTTCTGGTGTAGTTCCACAAATCTCTGTGATCTTTGGCCCTTGCGCCGGTGGTGCGGTTTATAGCCCAGCTTTGACCGACTTCATCATGATGACCGAGCAAAACTCATACATGTTTATCACTGGTCCAAAGGTAGTGAAGAGCGTGACAGGTGAGGACGTAACCGTAGAGCAATTGGGTGGCGCGAAAGTACACGCAACCAAGTCTGGTGTTACTCACTTTGTAGCAGCTACCGAGGAAGAGGCATTGGCAGAGGTTCGCCGTCTCGTTAGCTTCATCCCACAAAACAACATGGAGGAGGCTCCACTCATGAAGTGCACCGATGATCCAATGCGCGTGGAGGAGAGCTTGAACGAGATCGTTCCAGATGATCCAAACAAACCATACAACATGAAGGACATCATCTACACTATCGTAGATAATGGCGACTTCATGGAGGTTCAAAAAGACTACGCAAAGAATATCATCTGCGGTTTCGCTCGTTTCAACGGTCGTTCAACAGGTATTATCGCTAACCAACCAAGCTGGTTGGCAGGTGTGTTGGACTGCGACGCTAGCCGTAAAGCAGCTCGTTTCGTTCGTTTCTGCGACGCATTTAATATCCAAATCCTTACCCTCGTGGACGTTCCTGGCTTCCTCTGCGGTACAGGTCAAGAGTACGCTGGTATCATCGATCACGGAGCAAAGTTGATGTTCGCATTCGGCGAGGCAACTGTGCCTAAGGTGACTGTGACTATCCGTAAGTCTTACGGTGGTAGCCATATCGTGATGAGCTGTAAGCAATTGCGCGGCGATGTATGCTACGCATGGCCAAATGCTGAGATTGCTGTGATGGGTGCAAGTGGTGCAGTAGGTGTGCTCCAAGCTAAAGCTATCAAAGCTATCGAGGATCCAGAAGAAAGAAAGAAATTTATCGCTGAGAAGGAGGCTGAGTACAAAGACTTGTTCGCAAGCCCATATCAAGCAGCAAACCGCGGCTATATCGATGATATCATCGAGCCACGCAACACTCGTAAGCGTATCGTTCGCGCATTCGAGAACTTGCAAACTAAGCGCTTGACCAACCCTCTCAAGAAACACTCAAATATTCCATTGTAATATGACACTACTTGCAATAACATCTCAAACATGGATCATCACCGGACTCGGTTTCGGTATGGTGGTGGCTCTTTTGGGTGTGTTTGTCTTTCTGATGAAGTTGCTGGGTTATATCATGCAACCTCGCGTGAAAGCAAAGAAAGTGGAGAACGCTCCCGCAATAGCTGAGGAGAATGTGACCTACACCAAGAGCGAATTTAGCGATACAGTGACGCTGACAGCTGACTGTACCGCAGCTATCGCGCTCGCGTTGCACCTCTATTATAATGGTGTACACGACGAGGAAGATACCAAAATTACTATTCAACCACACCGTACACAATGGAACAACAAGATGTACGGCATGAACAATTTACATCGTTAAGAACATGAAAAAAGGATTTAGTTTTATCATTGGCGGTCAAAAATACGATACTACCGTCAAAGAAAAAGAACCTAATATTGCAGAAGTAGTTGTAAACGGTACTTCTTTCATTGTAGAGTTCAAGAAAAATGAGTCAAAGAAAGTGAAAGCAGCTCGCCCAGTTGCTCCTACAACTACAACAGTGGCTGCTGCTCCTGCTCAACCTGCTGGTGCTGCAACTGTGAAGAGTCCATTGCCAGGTAGCATTGTGAAGGTGATGGTTAAGCCAGGCGACAGCGTGAAGAAGGGCGATACCCTCCTCACCATGGAGTCAATGAAGATGGAGAACATCGTGGCAAGCGAGTACACTGGTACAGTGAAGAACGTACTCGTTCAACCAGGTCAAAACGTAATGCAAGACGACAAACTCGTTGAGATTGAGACAGTTGCTGTGGCTGCTGCTCCTGCTGCTCCAAAGCCAGCACCAGTAGCACCTAAGGCTGCTCCTGCCCCAGCGCCAGCTCCTGCACCAGCTCCAGCACCTGCTGCAGCTCCTGTAGGTGGCACTAAGGTGACTAGCCCATTGCCAGGTTCTGTAATCAAAGTAAATGTGACCGAAGGTCAAGCAGTGAAGAAAGGTGACACCTTGCTCGTACTCGAGAGTATGAAGATGGAGAACCCTATCTTGTCTGACTGCGACGGTACAGTGACCAAGATCGCTGTAGCTGCTGGTCAAAGTGTAATGCAGGAAGACCTGCTCGTAGTAATCGGTTAATCACAATAGTATGCAAGGTATATTAGATTTTTTCCAGACAATGGGATTCCTACACATGGATTGGCGTCAAGGTGTGATGCTTCTCCTGTCGTTCTTCCTGTTGTGGCTGGCGATTAAGAAGGAATTTGAGCCATTGTTGCTCCTTCCTATCGCTTTTGGTATGTTGCTTACCAACTTGCCAAATGCGAATATGTACCACCCAGAATTGTGGGCAAACTTCCTTGATGCAAGCCACGAGGGCTATCATAGCTATGGCTACATCATGAAGAATGCAGGTCTGTTGGATGTGCTCTATATCGGTGTGAAAGCAGGATTGTATCCATGTTTGATCTTTATCGGTGTAGGTGCGATGACCGACTTTGGTCCACTGATCTCTAACCCAAAATCATTGATGTTGGGTGCTGCGGCTCAGTTGGGTATCTTCATCACATTCTTCTGCGCCAACGCATTGGGCTTTACTCCTGCCGAGGCTGGTTCAATCGGTATTATCGGTGGTGCTGACGGTCCTACTTCTATCTTCTTGACATCGAAGTTGGCTCCTCACTTGCTCGGTCCTATCGCTATTGCGGCATATTCGTACATGGCATTGGTACCAGTGATCCAACCACCTATCATGCGTGCGTTGACTACTCCAGAGGAGCGTAAGATCAAGATGAAACAACTTCGCTCTGTGAGCAAGGTTGAGAAGATTGTCTTCCCTGTGATCATCACTGCTATCATTGCGTTGATTTTGCCTGACGCTGCTCCATTGGTAGGCTGCTTGATGTTGGGTAACTTGATGAAGGAGTGCGGTGTGGTTGACCGTTTGAGCAAAGTGGCTCAAAACGAGTTGATGAACATCGTGGTTATCTTCCTCGGCTTATCTGTAGGTGCTACTGCTACTGGTGCTACCTTCTTGAATATCAAGACTATCATGATTCTCTCAATGGGTATCGTGGCATTTAGTATGGGTACTGCAGGTGGCGTGCTTTTGGCTAAGTTCATGAACCTCTTCTCTAAGGAGAAGATCAATCCGCTGATTGGTTCTGCGGGTGTGAGTGCTGTGCCAATGGCTGCTCGTGTGAGCCAAATGGAGGGTCAAAAAGCTAACCCAAGCAACTTCCTCCTTATGCACGCTATGGGTCCAAACGTAGCAGGTGTGATCGGTTCGGCTGTGGCAGCAGGTATCTTGCTGACTATGCTCGGATAAGTATTTTATACTTAAAATGATAAAAAAAGAGCCTTTTTTGGCTCTTTTTTTGTGTATATGAAAAAAAAGTTGTACCTTTGCACGACATTTAATGGTCTATAACTAACTTGGGTGCAAAAGGTACCCGTAAAACTAATTTTAATAAGATGAATATTGTAAAAAAGGAGATTATTCTTCCTGATGGGCGTGTGATCACGCTCGAGACTGGCAAGCTGGCTAAGCAAGCAGACGGCGCTGTAATGGCGACTCTCGGCAATACCATGGTTCTTGCTACAGTTTGCTCCGCTAAGAATGCGGTTCCAGGTACGGACTTCATGCCGCTTACCGTTGAGTACAAAGAGAAATTTTCTGCAGCTGGTCGTTTCCCAGGTGGTTTTACTCGCCGCGAGGGCAAAGCATCTGACTACGAGATTTTGATTGCTCGTCTCATCGACCGTGCCTTGCGTCCTCTCTTCCCAAGCGATTATCACGCTGACACTTTCGTGAACGTAACTCTCTATTCTGCTGACGGCATCGATATGCCAGAGTCTATCGCTGGTTTGGCTGCTTCAGCTGCACTTGCTTGCTCAGATATCCCATTCGAGGGTCCTATCTCTGAGGTTCGCGTAGCACGCGTGAATGGCGAGTTTGTCATCAACCCAACCTTCGAGCAATGCGAGAAAGCGGACATCGAGCTCGTTGTAGCAGCTACTCTCGACAACATCATGATGGTGGAGGGTGAGATGAAAGAGGTTAGCGAGGCAGATATGCTCGAGGCTATCAAGGTCGCTCACGAGGCTATCAAACCACAATGCCAAGCTCAAATCGAGATGATGGAGGCTTATGGTAAGACCGTTAAACGTGAGTACTGCCACGAGATTAACGACGATGAACTCCGCCAAGCAGTTCACGATTTTAGCTACGCTCGTGCTTACGCACAAGCTACTGCTGCTGACACCAACAAGCATCACCGCGAGGAGATGTTCACCCAAATCCGCGAGGACTTCAAGGTAGAGAACGCGGAGTATATGGCTGCTCGTGCTGAGGCACTCGGCGTAGAGTTGGATGACATCGATGCACTCGTAAACAAATACTACCACGATGTAGAGAAAGAGGCTATGCGTCGCTCTATCCTCGATGAGGGCAAGCGTCTTGATGGCCGTAAGACTACTGATATCCGTCCTATCTGGTGCGAGGTTTCTCCACTGCCAGGACCTCACGGATCTTCTATCTTCACCCGTGGTGAGACTCAATCGCTCTCTACTGTTACGCTCGGTAACAGCCGCGATGAGAAGATGGTAGATGAGGCACTTATCCAAGGTTCTGAGAAGTTCCTCCTCCACTACAACTTCCCTCCATTCTCTACTGGCGAGGCTCGTCCACAACGCGGCGTAGGTCGTCGTGAGATTGGTCACGGTAACTTGGCTTGCCGTGCCCTCAAGTCTGTAGTTCCTGCTGATTATCCATACACTATCCGTGTAGTGAGCGATATCCTCGAGTCTAACGGTTCTTCTTCTATGGCTACCGTTTGCGCTGGTACGCTCGCCCTCATGGATGCTGGTGTACCTATCAAACCAGTATCTGGTATCGCTATGGGTCTTATCTCTGAGTGCAAGGGTACTAAGTATGCTATCCTTAGCGATATCCTTGGTGACGAGGATCACCTCGGTGATATGGACTTCAAGACCACTGGTACACGCGACGGTTTGACCGCTTGCCAAATGGATATCAAGGTGGACGGTTTGAGCTACGAGATCCTTGAGAACGCACTTGCACAAGCACACGAGGCACGTATGTATATCCTCGATAAGATCGTTGAGACCATGCCAGAGGCTCGTCCTGACCTCAAACCTCACGCTCCACGCATCGTAAGCTTCATCATTCCTAAGGATATGATTGGTGCAGTAATCGGCCCTGGTGGTAAGATTATCCAAGGTATCCAAGCGGAGACTGGCGCTGTGGTTTCTATCGACGAGATCGAAGAGGGTGGCAAGGTAGAGGTTGCATCTAACAACCAAGAGTCTATGGACGCTGCTATCGCTAAGATCAAAGCTATCGTGGCTATCCCAGAGGTTGGCGAGGTATATCAATCTACCGTTAAGTCTATCATGCCTTATGGCTGCTTCGTAGAGTTTATGCCTGGTAAAGAGGGCTTGCTCCATATCTCTGAGATTGATTGGAAGCGCTATGAGACTATGGAAGAGACTGGCATTAAAGAGGGTGACAAGATCACTATCAAACTCATGGAGGTTGACCAAAAGACTGGTAAGTTCAAACTCAGTGCTAAGGCATTGAAGGATAAACCAGAGGGTTATGTAGAGCCAGAGCGTCCAGCTCGTGGTGATCGCGGTCCTCGTCCAGAGCGTCGTGGTCCACGCCCAGAGCGTCACAACTCAGAGGCAGATGGCGCACGTCTCCGTCGCCATTAATACGATTCGTATGCTTATATATAAATAGGTTCGCGCACGCGAACCTATTTTTTTTTTATTTCAAGAATTTAATGTGTTTCTCTTTTCTCCAAAATGCTACTAATTACGGGTTCTTAACGGGTTCTTGACGGGTTGATAGGTGCACATCGTAAGCCTATCTGTGGCTTATTTACCGCTTTTCTCTTGTCCGTACTATGAGATTAGTATGTGATTACTATGTGATTCTTTCCCCATCGGCAAGGGTCCTGTATTACTTCTTAGAATCCTATTCCAACTTATAGGACATACAAAATCTTTCGGTAAACTGCTTCTAAGGGTAGAAACATAGTGTGGCGGAAGTAACTGAAGTGACGGAAATGACGATTTTGCTTGTTTACGGCGTCTTATTCAGAGATCTTTTGTGGCATTCGGAATAGTTGGCCTCTCGCGCGCGCGTACGCTCGCGTACATTATTTATTACGCGCGCGCGTAGGATGAGGGATATGTGACTTGTTTTGCCACTTTGATGTATCAAAATCCCAATACTCATCAAAAAAAATCCGAAATATTTGGTCAATTCACGAAAAAGCAGTACCTTTGCATCCGATTTCGCGCTCAACGCAAGCGAGCGACTAACGACTGCGAAATTGCTGAAAAATGTAATGCTGAAAATCAGCCACTTACGAAGAAAAGCAAAAAAATGTTGAAAAAAGTTGCTTAAAAATTTGGTCAGTCCAAAAAAAAGCAGTACCTTTGCAGCCGATTTCGCAATGAACGCAAGTGAGCGACTACTGACTGCGAAACTGCTAAAAAATGTAATGCTGAAAATCAGCCACTTACAAAGAAAAGCAAAAAATATTGAAAAAAGTTGCTTAAAAA
>JBGVMY010000003.1:0-99238 GCA_045124995.1 Paludibacteraceae bacterium
GTTTGGTGTTGAGTGTAAAAACAACACATTCGGGAACTACTGTTATTACAACACATTCGGGAACTACTGTTCTTACAATACGTTCGGGAACGGTTGTGGCAGTAATACATTCGGGAACAATTGCTATGATAACACGTTCGGGAACGGTTGTGGCAGTAATACATTCGGGAACTACTGTTATTACAACACATTCGGGAACGATTGCTATAGAAACACATTCGGGAACGATTGCTATTGGAATACATTCGGGAACAACGTTCGCTATCTCACTGTACATGATGGTGTTCAATGTGTTGCCGTGACAGGCGGAAGCAATAATTCCTATGTACAATACGCCCAAATTCTAAATGGCACGCGTGGCCAAGATTCAAATAATAGGCTACAAATATCGTTCCAATCGAATGTGAATTATTGCCAATTTGCTGGGCAGAATAGTAGTGGAATTTTGAAGATTTGGGTCCCCGCTGATGCTGCCTAATTGACATGCACATTTGCATATTTATGCGCCACCATCGCAATAATATGCAAAGAAAAATCCAACTCACAAAATCAGTTTGTACCCTAAATGTATATGAATGAGCATATTGTAAGGGCACGGTATTTGGTTATGTATTAGTTGTTCCCGAACTAATCCTCATATAATTTGGGGAGTAACCAAATATCAACCTTTATAAAAACAAAGTTCTATGCTCAAAAAAATTAGTTACAAATTGGTTTTTAACCGATCGAGAAGACTCAATCAAAGAGGCGAAGGTCTTATTCAGATTGAGTGTACACAACAAAAACGACGAATTTATTTTAGTACACACACGTATGTTAAACCAGAAAATTTCAGTCATGGGGCAGTTGTTGCGACCCCGAATGCCGACAGTCTAAACTATGTTCTCTATCAGATGATGCAGGAAGTGGAGCTGGTAGAATTGGAGTACATCAAAAAAGGTGTAGAAGTCCAGTTGCCTATGCTACGTGAAGCTGTGCGTTCTCAAATATCGCCGGCTGCTAAACTAACAGACTTTGGGACACAGGTTGTTGGACAAAGTGAACGCAAAAACCTCACAAAACTCAATTACCAGACATTGCTCAATAACATTGAACGATTCAGAAGAGGGGCACTCATCACTGACATTGACTATCAGTTTTTAGTCAGTTATGACAAATGGTTGCGAGAAAGTGGGATTGCACACAACACACGCATTAGCCGACTTCGATTGCTCAGGGCTCTGCTTAATGAAGCCCGGAAGCGTGATATTATTCACACAAACCCGTTTGACCGGTTCCGAATCCAACAAATGGTGTCAAAGAAAGGGTTCTTGACAATAGAGCAACTACACAGACTGGAGAAAATGCAGCTAAAAGGCTATGAGGATAAAGTGCGTGATGCGTTCCTTATTGGTTGCTACACTGGATTGCGATTCTCGGATATTGTATCACTCCGGAATGAGCACATAGCAAGAGGATGGCTGACTAAGAAGATGGCAAAGACTGGCTTTATTGTCGAAGTCCCAATTGCAGAGTTGTTCGGAGGTAAAATGGTACAACTGATTGAAAAGTACAATAGCAACATTGAGCGCCTTACAAAAAACCTCTCAAAAAATTCATCTGTCAATAAGACACTACGAAATATATTGGATCGTATCAAAGTAGATCCAAAGATAACATTCCACTCATCACGCCACACATTTGCAACTCATTTAGGGCAAAGTGGCGTACAATTAACAACCATTCAAAAGCTACTTGGTCACCAAAAGCTACAAACAACACAAATATATAGCGAAGTGGACCGAAAAGCTATAACCAATGATCTCAAAAAAGGTCGCAAACGAATACAACAATGACAAAGATTTTAGTAGGCAGCCGTGCATTTTTTAGTGGTGTAGATGGTTTTAAGTCTGACAACCGCAATTTTATCAAGTTTGTCTCTAATCGCGCACCATTGCGCTTGGAAAGCAAATTGAGCATACATGGTAATATCGTTTATCGTTTATTGCGTGAGCCAACTTCTGTGATGATTCAAAAGGCCATTGAAAGTGGCAACGGACTATTGTTTGGAAATTTTCTTGTGCCTGCTTTTGCCAAGGAAATAGGTCTAACTATTGATGAACTCAAAAAGTTGCAGCCATTGGCAGCTGCACTTGATAGCAAACATCACTACCAAACCATAATTTTCAACTATTATCTTGAAAATGGCGCATTCTCTCTAACAGATGAGCAACGCGCAGAGGCCTATGATGCCTATCTCTCTGCCCGCTTTGAATAGTAACCGGACAATAGAAATAGAATAGCTAAATAGGGAAACCTATCATAACATATACGAAGCAACGCCGTTGGGTATAAAAAAAGCCCCCGGCTGTGGCTGATAAAACGCTCTTACCTTTCTTATCAGACCACATTTGCAAGCGAGTACACCGCTACCGAGGACATTATAATCCTTAGTAAGCGGTGTACTCGCTTTATATTTGTTGGCAAAGACGCCTATGTCCCTACAATTAGACCCCGTAGGAGGTAAGAGCGCACAAAATTACTACATTTTTTTGACATAACCAAATTTTTGAACAGGAAAGGAGAATTTTCATGAATCTTTACTACCAAATGTTGGACAAAATCATGTCCGACGGTCGCACACAGACCAATAAGAAGGGCGGAATCAAGTACCTAACCAACGAAGTGCTGCACCTCACTCCAGCCGACTTGCTCGACATATTCGAGACACACGGCATTGCGCGTAAGAAGCTCAAGACGGAGTTGAGTATGTTCCAAGCAGGAATCACCTCTACAGAGCAATATCGCCAGGAGGGCATTACATGGTGGGACTATTGTGGGGAGCAACTCAAAAACAGTTATCCCACATACTTCAAGCGCTTGCCTAAACTCATCAAGAAGATCAATGCTGAGAAAAAGAATAGCAAGAACTATGTGCTGTTCCTGGGCGAAACGAATGTAGAGACTAATCAGCAACCATGTTTGTCTCTGGTGCAATTTCAAATAGAAGATGGCATGTTGGTACTCAGCGCTTACCAACGCAGTTCTGACGCTAATTTGGGACTGCCTGCTGACATCTACCACCTCTATTTGATGGCGCGTCAAATAGATTTGCCTCTCAAATCTATCACATTGTTTTTGGGCAATGTGCATATCTATGAATCCAACCTCTTGCGCACCTACGAACTATTGAACGGCGCACAGGGTGTGAAGTTTGAGCTGAATGTATGAAAGACTGGACAGGTAACAAACGCAGCGCACACGCCATGATAGGCTCTCATGTGGGCGCATTAGGTGTACGCCAGGAACACGACTACTACGCGACGGATCCAAATGCTTTGGCAAGCCTGTTAAAACAAAAGCAGCTTCCGCATGTAGTCTATGAGTGTGCATGTGGCGCGGGTCATTTGGCAGAGGTGTTAGTGGAGCAAGGGCATAGTGTTGTTGCTACTGACCTTGTGTCTCGTGGCTATGGTGTTGGTGGAGTGGACTTCCTCAAAGTAGAGAGTTTGCCAGAGGATTGCAATTGTATATTGACTAATCCGCCGTACAAGTTCACGATGGAGTTCATAGAACATTCATTGGATTTGTTGCCTGAAGGCGGTGAAGCGATTTTCCTTTTGAATGTGAACGCACTGGCAGGGAAAGCCCGCTATGAACGCCTATATTCGCGTGGTGCACTGAAAGAAGTGTATATATTCCCAAGAAGGGTGCAATGTGCCAAAAATGGTGACTTTGCCAGCATGACCGGTTCAGCAGTGAACTATGCTTGGTTTGTATTTAAGAAGGGATATACCAAAACAGCCCAACTATATTGGATTGCGTGATGGTGCAAAAACACTTTCTCAAATACACTGCAAAGGTACAAAAAAAATCTGACATACACAAGTTTTTTGACAAAAAAAAATCAATAAAAATTCACTTTTTTTTTGAGTGCCTTTTGAATGATGTTCGAGTGCTATTCAAACATTAAAAAAAGCAGCAAACTTTCGCGATAGGAGTTTGCTGCTTTTGAAATTTTGTTGCACTTTTCGTTTTGTAAAAAGCGCACTTTTCGTTTTGGCGAATATATTAGGCGACCTGAAGGAGTGCGATGGAACGCACTCCGAGCGCAGCGCCCGAAAAGTCCCCACTTTGAGGAATCAGCGCAAGCACAGAACAAAACAAGGAGATCTCTAGGACATCTATGGGCTTTCGGTGGCTTTTGTGATGTGTCTCTATAATAATGCTGCAAAAATCTTCGGCACGGAAGGGGTTTTGTGCCGAAGATTTGTGAATTTTGTTGTAACAAGGTACTTAAAGCAAGCGGAAGGTGTTGATTACCAACGCCTCCCGCTTGAGTGATTTTTTGTTATTTTTTTATTTGTACCGAAGATTGTGCCGAAAGTTTGCAGGTAAAATTGTAGAGATGGAAAATTACTTTTGTATTATTTCCCAATGACCACTATAACCGCTACCAACAAATCTAACTTTATCCTCTAGTTTTTTAAGATAGCGTCCAATAGTCTTTGTACTTACTCCTATTTGTTTGGCAATATCCTCTCTTGTTATATTTGGATTATTATAAATGAGTTCGATTATTGTTTGAGGGACATCTTGAGGGACACTTTGAGTGTCACCTTCATTGAGTATATGCAGAACCAATTTGACTTGCATTAATTCGGTTTGCTCAATCAGTTCAGGTTTAATCCAATGCTTTTCATTCCAAGCACTCAATATTAGCGGAAAACCAGAACCGATATTCTCACCATAACCAATCATGCGCAGCATGTTTTGTATGCGTTGGTTACTCGAGAGAAGAATATTTTAATCAGTAATTATTCATAAAAGGAATTTGTGTCAATATGAATATTAGGTTCTCCATATATAATACGACCTATCGTATTTTGAATATTGGCTTCACAACTAGCTTGAAAAGGAAAATCTAAATAAGTGACATATCCATCATCTCTTCGAACATCTCCATCAGATCCAATTTGTAACCTCGTATGAACAAAACCTAAAACTTCTATATTGATAATACTTCCCAATTCTTTAAGAATGATGTTTTGTATCCCAAAACTTTTTATGCTACTGTGAGTAGACAAGATATCAATATCATCAAAGGTTGCTATGGTAAACATTTCATCTATGTTAGTATTAAAATCTTCTATTATAGTCTTATGAACTCTACTTTTACATTCTTCTATATCCATTAAGAATCGAAGCAAATTGTTAAGCATCTCTAACGCCTCTATTGTTTTTTGAGGTTCAGAGAGATTGAATGTTTCGGGAGATATATGAGTATATTTACTCATATTGTCAATGCTTTTTTTTAGATTGGTTATTGTATCTGTTATATCAAGTTTTAATACATTTTTTAGAAACTCATTAGATAGCCAACCATGTATTGCATACTCCATTCTCTGTGCGCGTGAGATTGTAACTTTCTTATCTGCATTGCGAACTTCCACATACCAAGGAGCGCCTTTAACTTTCTCATCAGGTGCAAGTCTTTCTAAAAAATTTCTAACTAATTCTCGGATGGCATATGCGAAATTATTTAAATTGAGTACATTGGTGTCATCCAAGTTCTTAATAGCAGCATTAAACAACTCTTGTTCGAAACCTACAGCTAAATGTCCAATAATTGCTTTTTCTAATTCTAAATCCATAATTTCAACCAATTTTCAATTATTCCATTATTCTTATTACTTATTATACACAGATTTATTTTAAAAATTATCACATACATCTTTTTTTGTGAGTATTTTTGTACATAAAAGCCATTGATTTGTTAATTGGTTTCCTCCTATCGTTGTCCATGTTTGAAGTGCTGACAATAGATGCATTCTATCATTCTCGTTAGCAACAATAATGAATGAGATATCTTTTTCTGTAAATTTCAGTCGTAGTGCAGGACATTGTTTATCTTGAGGTTCTGCCGTCAGCATGGAATTAGAAAGTACTCTGCGGCATTCCTTTTCCTTGTAATTATCAGAAGGATGTCCATTGGTAATATATTTGTTTTTCGGTTTTGCATAGGCAACGATTGTTGCATTTCGGACAGTTATATTCCCAGTGTAAAATGAATGTGCTAGGTTTGATATATACTTAGTAAGTGGATTTTTCGCTAGTTTAGGATAATAGCACACAGGAGTCAATTTTTCTTTATTCCCCCACACCGAAGTCATTCCTATTGCATAATCACCATATGTAATATTTGTAATCTGTGACAACGGAAGATCACAAAAGGAAACCATCGGTATATGTAACGAGAATAATTGCTTTCTATATTGAAAATCTTCTCTGCAGAATGAACCAATGAATCCAGTTTGTAAAATTTGTATCAATGTATTCAAATCTCTTGTGTAATGAAAATAAGATGTGCTATATATTTTTCCCATGGTATTTATTTTTGCGCAAAGTTACTAGTTTTTTTTGACATAAGCAAATAAATGTGTTAATTTATGAGAAAATAGAAGATTATCTGCACATAATTGACACATGCAGTATATGTTACCTACTATGAGATATACTTATATCTAATTTGTCATAAGTAGGTAGTATTTCTAACATCTACAAAAAAACTCACCCCGCAAATGACTGCGAGGTGAGGGAATTTACTAATTTGCTAGTGGAGCCAATTCTTCTTTTTTTAATTTGCAATATTCTTTAGCCACATTAATTGCAAACAACTTTAATTCTTCAACACGAAATTCAATGATTGTATGTGCGTCCTTTTCTGTTGGATTCTCTATGTTTTGATCTACATCCCAGATTTTAACATCCGTAATATCATCACTACCATCTATAACTTGTTGAATATGTCCGTGTGCGATGCCATTACGAATATGACGCAATACATTGCTCAATATTTTAGGCTCATCACTTTTTAATTTTTTAACAATAGAATCATCTACTTCATAAATTTTTAACTCTTGTGGAAAACATTTTAAAAAAGCATCATTAGAAAATTGACTAGGAAGTAATATTAACCCTAAGCATTTGGTTAATCAGATTTGTAAATTCATAAAATATTGTAGAATCTTTATTTGTCTTATCAATAGAATTTTTGGTGTCAATCCACTTTAAGTTATTAATCGTTCTTTCAACAAAATCGTGTTCAAAATTTTTGTACAACATATTTGTTCATTTTTTATAGATTTAATATGTTAGTTGGTTGGATATTTAATTATTGCTATTTCGAACCAATCGCACATGGCAAGATTCACCAAGCCCATAAAGACTTACACCTTGCAATTTTATAGTATTGGTTGTTAAATCTATGTATCGACCGTCCATTCTAATACGGTAGTAAACTTGTGTTCCGTATTGTTCACCACGCAAATTTGGATTACTTGTCCAATATTTATCAGTAGGTAAAAATACACATCCTTGATTTTCTAATCCTTGCCATGTTTTAATAGAATAACTTAAACCATCCACTAAAAAATTAGGATTTTTAATAGCTATTGTACTAGTGTCGGGAAGTAGAATAATTCCTTCTATATTATCAACAAGTGCATTCGTACGCAAATTTCTAGCATTATTTCTTTTTTCCATTAAATAAATCCATTCATCGGAAGTTAGTGTTCTCCATTTGTTTCGTAGATTACCACCATTCTCTATAGAACAGAATACTCCCCAATCATAATTTTCAATTTTAATATCAACTTGTTCATAACTATAAAATTCATAATATTTGTAATTATCAACCAATGGAGTTAAATCACGGTATCCCGTAGATCCCCACATAAACAAATCCATCCAAATACTATCCATTTGAGATACATTAGTTTTATCTTTTAGGTAACATGTATATTGTCCTTTGGCAAATCTCCAAGTATCTAATGCCGGGTTATATAATAAGTTTCCTTGTGAAAAATTCACTTTGTCATATTTCGAGACAGAAAATACACCATTTAGTTGACCTTCAATTCTATTTTTAGAAGAATCATTCCCTTTAGCAATCTTAATCACTGTGCCATCAGCGAGTGTGAAGTAAACAAAGTTTTCGTCTTGGGTTACGGATTGGAACATAGAATCGCCATCTTGCCCATCCTTTCCATCTGTACCATTTTGTCCATCCTTACCGTCCTCGCCATCAGCACCGTCTTTACCGTCTTCGCCAGTGGCTTTGCCGAGTTGTGTCCAAGTTGCGCCATTGTCATAGGAGATATACCAATATCCCTCTTCAATCTTCAATTGTGGAGTAATACCATCCTTACCATCTTGACCATCAGCACCATCTTTTCCATCCTCGCCGTCTTGTCCGTCCTTACCGTCTGCACCATCCTGACCATTAGAGCCATTGGCACCATTTTGACCGTCTTTGCCAGAAACGGGGAGTTTGTTGCCATTGTCATCCAATAACCATTCGCCATTCAATGTCCAATAGTACACGCCATCAGTGTCTTGTGCTACACCTATCACAGGGGCGTTAGCAGAGCCGTTTTGTCCATCTTGACCGTCTTTGCCATCTGCTCCGTCCTTACCGTCTTTTCCGTGATAAATGGTGATTGGGTCGTGCTTGCCGAAAGTGATTGTATAGCCAATCACTTCGCCATTTTTCTTGATTTCAACGATACCTGTGATGAAGTCGTTGGATTGAAGTACAGAGACGATAGTTTGCAAAGAAGTAATGTTGGTGTTCATCTCTTTGCAGAGTTCTTCGAGTTTGGTTACTCGTTGGTCGAGGTTTTCCAATTCTGCCCAAATGTCTTTGTGGCACGCTGTGAAGAAGCATACAGTCAGCGTGAGCAGGAGCAAACTGAGTTTTTTCATTGTTTTTTAGTTGTTGTGGGAAGTTGGCTCCAAACGCCCCGTTGGTATAATTATAGAAAAAGCGTGGAACCTCTTTTTGCTTATTCTTCACATCGAGGTTCCTGCAAGACCCTACATACAAGAATAAACAATGAATGCCCACGCCGATATGCTAATCGTTGTGATGCACAACGAATAATACATACCAAGGGGCATTTACCGCTTTCTTGTTTCGGGCATGTGAAATTTTGCAGGATTTCGATGTGCCAAAACAAGCGCCAATAAACGCCTTTTAATTATGTCTGCTACCCTTCGCCGCTGATGTGCAGACATCCCCAGCGCAGGTTCACGGTGCAAAGGTAGTGAATTATTTTGAATTGAGCAAGAGTAGTGCAAATAAAAGTGCCATTTATGTGAGTTTTGCATAAATGGCAGGGAGGAGTTTGGGCTTATAACGCTATTTAAATATGTCCTCACTGTTTAACGTCGGTGAGCGACGATATGTTCATCCGCAAAGCGAATGGGTTATACTATTTATGTTGCTCTAAAAAGAATTGCTTTTGCTGTTCTATCTCTTGGCGTAACTCTTCTTCTGTAGGCATATAAGGCATGTATTTAGCAGCAAAAATCTGCTCACTATCATGCAATACAGAATAACGCGCAATAGTATTATCGGTATCTGTACATAGTAGTACACCTATAGTAGGATTGTCATCTGATGATTTAACCAAATCATCGTACATACGCACATACATATCCAACTGACCTATATCTTGGTGCGTCAAACGATGTGTCTTTAACTCAAAAATCACAAACCGCTTCATCTTGAAGTTGTAGAATACAAGGTCAATATAGAAATCGGATGTTTCTGTGACAATATGTTGCTGACGCTCTACAAAGGCAAATCCTCGCCCTAACTCCAAAATAAACTTCTCAAGATTATTGATGAGCGCTTGTTCCATATCGGATTCTGAATAGACAGCATCTTTGTGAAAGCCCATGAACTCAGCAACCATCGGGTTCTTGATATATTCCAATGGTTCTTTATCCATTATGGCAGGTAGATCTTCTACATTAGGAGCCAATTGAGCCGCTAAACGACGTTCAAAATATTGGGTAGATATATTGCGGTCAAGTTCACGCACCGACCACATATTTCTAGAAGCGTTTTCCAGATACCAAAGGCGTGCATCAGGATTGACTACAGACAAAACTCGGCGGAAATGTGACCAGTCCAAATTATGAACACGCGTGTTCACAATCTCCAAATCAGGGAAAGTAAGATAAAACTTCTTATAGTAATCAAGATTTCTCTTGCTATATGTATTGCCATACAATGGTACGATTGCTTCGGCGAGATTCTTAATAAGATGAGTGCCATATTCAGCCCTCGCTTCGCCATGCTGCAGCTCCACAACAATTCGTCGTCCAACATTCCAGAAAGTAGCTATACCTGCTTGTTCAACAGCGTTATAAGCCTGTTTACGACCATTTTCAATGATCTGGCGCACATCTGAAAGAAGTGTATTAAAAGATTGTGAACACGCGTATTCACAATCTTGTTGAACAGTATGTTTAATAATCTTAGATGACATTTGGAGGTATTCTCTTGTTTCGGTTGCAAAGGTAGTGAATTATTTTGAATTGAGCAAATATTTTGGTTGAAAGTTTATAGTTTAAGGTTTAGAGGCTTGGAATACCCGAATGTGATTCAGGATTAATAAACAAAGAGGAGATTGCGACATGCTCAAAAATGCGAACGAAAAGCACAATGTCAACTATCTTAGTAATATAGTCAACCTTTTTAGGATGGGAGTCAACTTTTTCAGGAACAGAGGAAACCTTTTTAGGGAGCCAATCTTAACAAATAGCACTTTTTGTAGGTGGGGAGTTGAGTCGGTCGTCGCTCGGAGTTCTCTCGGTCGTCGGTCGGTGGAATAGGGCAAGGTATAAGAGAGGGAAAAGAGAGGGCAATCTTAAGAAAAAGCACTTTTTCAGATTGGGAGTTCTTTGGTCGTTCCTTGGTTCTTCCTTGGTCTTTGATACAGAGTATATATATAAGGTACAAGGAGAAGAATTCTTAATATTCGTATTGTTTAGTGGACGGCACAAGGTGCCTACTGTTTAGGGTTTAGAGGCTAGGAAGGGCAGCAGAGCTACGGTGTAGAGTGTAAGGTGTAGGGTGTAAAGGCAGGAAAATAATAAGAGGCGTGCTGGAGCACACCTCTTATTATATATAGCGATAACCGATATCCGATTACCGTTTCCCGAAGGGGATTAGTCTTGGAACTTTGCGCAGAGGAACTCGCGGTTGAGGCGAGCGATGTTAGCCAAAGATACCTCTTTAGGGCACTCAGCAGCACATGCACCTGTGTTGGTACAGTTACCAAAGCCCAACTCATCCATCTTAGCCACCATAGCCTTAGCACGAGCAGCAGCCTCTACCTTACCTTGTGGCAAGAGAGCCAATTGGCTTACCTTAGCAGAAACGAACAACATAGCAGAGCCGTTCTTACATGCAGCAGCACAAGCACCGCAACCGATACAAGAAGCAGCATCCATTGCCTCGTCAGCATGAGCCTTAGGAATTGGAATTGCGTTTGCATCAGGTACACCACCAGTATTAACTGACACGAAACCACCAGCTTGCATGATCTTGTCGTATGCCTCGCGATCCACCATCAAGTCTTTGATTACAGGGAAAGCGCGGCTACGCCATGGCTCGATAGTGATAGTCTCGCCATCTTTGAACTTACGCATGTGCAATTGGCAAGTGGTGATAGCGCTGTCTGGTCCGTGTGGGTGACCGTTGACATACATAGAGCACATACCGCAGATACCCTCACGGCAATCGTGGTCGAATGCGATAGGATCTTTGTGCTCGCTGATGAGTTGCTCGTTGAGGATGTCAATCATCTCCAAGAACGAAGCACCTTGGAAGATGTGTTTGAGTTCGTAGGTCTCGAAATGACCTTCTGCCTTTGGTCCAGCTTGGCGCCAAACCTTCACTTTAATATCAATATATTGATCCATAATGCTTTTGTTAGTTTAGTAGTTTAGCAGTTTATGAGTTTAGTAGTTGTTTTGGGAGTTGAAATAGTTAATTGAGTTTATTTGTTATGATTGTTTAAAGGGTTTTATTGTTTCTCCTTCTTCTGTTTTGGGCATATAACTATATTGAAGATTGGTGAGTAATTTTGCTATATCAGCAGCTAAAATTTCTACATTTCGTAATTCTATCTCGCTTATATAACCTAATTCCATAGATACTTCCAATTGGCTCATCACTTCCATAAGTGAACCATAGGATATCTCCAAAAAATGCACCTTATCTTTATATGAATAGCGTGTTACGCCCTCTGCTATATTAGAAGTGATGGAAACTACTGAGCGGCGAAGCTGACTGCATAATGCAAACTGTTCTTCTTTAGGAAAACGCTTAAGCAATTTATATACATGAGCTACTAATTCTTTAGCTTTTGTATATACAATCAACTTGCGATAGCCCAGAAAATCCATAAACTAATAAACCTAATTTAACTCATTCAACAACTTCTTAACTACTAAACACCTTAACTCCTAAACCAAAATTAACTCTTATAATTTCTGGTCTTTCTCTCGGTGAATTCATAGTCGAGTGGCTCCTTGATAAGCTCTGGTTCGCTGTCCTCGCCAGTATATTTCCAGCAAGCTACATAAGAGAACTTATCGTCTTGACGCATTGCCTCGCCCTCTGGAGTTTGATACTCCTCGCGGAAGTGACCACCGCAAGACTCCTCACGGTTCAAAGCGTCAACTGCCATCAAACGACCAATCTCAATAAAGTCTGCCAAGCGGAGAGCCTTCTCCAACTCGTTGTTGAGTGAGTTAGCCTCACCTGGGATATATACATTGCTCCAGAACTCTTTCTTGATTGCGTCGATCTTCTCAACAGCAGTCTTCAAGCTCTCAGCGGTACGACCCATACCAACAAAGTCCCACATTACAAGACCCAACTCTTTGTGGATAGAGTCCACAGAGCGGTTACCTTGAACAGCCATGAGCTTCTCGATCTTCTCGGTGATACCCTTCTCTGCCTCAGCGAACTCTGGGAGGTCGGTAGACATACGTGGAACGCCGATTTGGTCGCTCAAGTAGTTTTGGATAGTATAAGGCAATACGAAGTAACCGTCAGCCAAACCTTGCATCAACGCAGAAGCACCGAGGCGGTTAGCACCGTGGTCAGAGAAGTTAGCCTCACCAATACAGAAGAGACCCTTCACGCTGGTTTGCAACTCATAGTCCACCCAGATACCACCCATGGTATAGTGGATAGCAGGGAAGATCATCATTGGCTCCTCGTATGGGTTCTCGTCCACGATCTTCTCGTACATTTGGAAGAGGTTACCATATTTAGCCTCTACTACATCCTTGCCAAGGCGTTGGATAGCGTCAGAGAAATCGAGGAACACAGCAAGACCAGTATTGTTAACACCATAGCCCTTGTCGCAACGCTCTTTAGCTGCGCGAGAAGCTACGTCACGTGGAACGAGGTTACCGAATGCTGGGTAACGGCGCTCCAAGTAGTAGTCGCGATCCTCTTCTGGGATATCACGACCCTTGATCTCACCGCGTTGGAGGCGTTGAGCGTCCTCGAGTTTCTTAGGCACCCAGATACGACCATCGTTACGGAGTGACTCAGACATCAAAGTAAGTTTTGATTGGAAGTCACCGTGCTTTGGAATACAGGTTGGGTGGATTTGTGCGTAGCAAGGGTTAGCGAAGTAAGCACCGTGGCGGTACATTTGCATAGCAGCAGAACCGTTAGATGCCATCGCGTTGGTAGAAAGGAAGAATGCATTACCATAACCACCAGTAGCTACAACCACAGCGTGACCGAAATAACGCTCGATGCGACCAGTAACGAGGTTACGAGCGATGATACCACGAGCACGGTTCTCGCCGTTCTCGTCCTTGATCATAACTACATCCAACATCTCGTGACGGTTGTACATCTTCACTTTGCCCTTGCCGATTTGGCGGCTGAGTGCAGAGTAAGCACCGAGGAGAAGTTGTTGACCTGTTTGACCCTTAGCATAGAAAGTACGAGATACTTGCGCACCACCGAAAGAACGGTTGTCGAGCAAGCCGCCGTATTCGCGAGCGAAAGGAACACCTTGAGCCACACATTGGTCGATGATGCTGTTGCTCACCTCAGCAAGACGATAAACGTTTGCCTCACGAGCACGGTAGTCACCACCCTTGATTGTGTCGTAGAAGAGGCGATAAACAGAGTCGCCATCGTTTTGGTAGTTCTTAGCCGCGTTGATACCACCTTGTGCTGCGATAGAGTGTGCACGACGTGGAGAGTCTTGGATACAGAAGTTGAGAACATTGAAGCCCATTTCTGCGAGGGAAGCAGCAGCAGATGCACCAGCCAGACCAGTACCAACTACGATCACGTCAAGACGACGCTTGTTGGCAGGGTTGACCAACTTCTGATGGTCTTTGTAATTGGTCCATTTCTTCTCGAGTGGACCAGCAGGAATCTTCGCCATTTCAGGAGTGATTACCTGCGCAGTTTCTTTTTTTGTTGCCATATGTTAATGAAATTTTTATCAAAATTTGTTGAAAAGTTTCACAGTTTCAGAAGTTTCAATTATGCAAGGAGTTGGCCAATTCCGTAGCCTAGGTAGTAAAGAACTACTACAGCGAAGAGACCTACTACGAGAGTTGCTACGATAGCACCAATGCATTTAACGCGCTTCATCCATACGAGGTTGTTGAAGCCCATGGTGTGGAGAGCAGACCATACACCGTGACGGAGGTGGAACCACAATGCAACGAGCCATGCGAGGTACAATACGCAGTACACTTGACCCCAGATAGGAGTAGTGAAGAGTGCCTTAACGAGGCCAGCACCATCGGTTGGAGCGAACTCAGATACAGAGAAATTGTGCGCACCCAAGATGTGCATGATCTCGGTGAACTGCATCTTGAACCAGAAGTTAGCCATGTGGAGAACGAGGAAACCGATTACGACGAAACCGAGCACCAACATGTTCTCTGACTCCCACTCAACGCCTTCGCGTTTCGCAGTAACAGCATAGCGATCTTTACCACGAGCCATACGGTTTTGGATGGTGAGGTAAAGTGCGTAAGCAAAGTGCAACACTACCAAGAAAGCAAGGCCAGCAGTTGCGATCAATGCATACCAGTTAGCTCCAAGAATAGAGCAGATTACGTTGTAGGCCTCCTCTGAGAACACCAACGCGAGGTTCATCGCGCCGTGGAAAAGCAAGAAGAAGACCAAAGCCAAACCTGTGACACTCATCACAAGCTTACGGCCAATAGATGAATCTTTTAACCACATAAGTTTTTTGATTTTGTTTTAGTTTGTTTATAATTAGTTTTTGTAGTTCCAATTTGATTTGACATAGCACACCAATCAACGTGCAAAGGTACAAAATAAATTTTGTATAAGCAAATTTCACCCCCAAAAACTGCTGTAGAATATAAAATATGCTCAAAATATGTATTATGTGCCACGAAAAATTTGCAAGTTTGCAAAAAAAGCAGTACTTTTGTAGGTTGAATGATTTATGCTCGGCATATCCAAATGCGACAAAAAGTCCTATACATATTATTCGCATGCCTCGTAGCATCTTCCTCTCTTACTGCGCAAACCAAGGGAGCAGGAAGCAGTGTGTTTCATTTTCTGAACTTACCTGTTTCCTCTCGTTTGAACGCGTTGGGTGGAGAGAACGTGTCGATCTCGGATGATGATATCAGCATGGCATTTATCAACCCCGCCCTACTCACCGCCAAGACCGACAAAGTGCTACAGCTCAACTACGCCTATTACCTCGCAAGCACCATGTTTGGTAGTGCCATGTATGGGCACAATTACCAAGATAACTATTTCGGAGCTGCTATCCACTACTTAGACTACGGACAGATGCAATATGCCGATGAATGGGGCAATCTGCTTGGCACGACTTTTACCGCCAAAGACATTTGTGTCAACTTGATGTATGCCAGACAGTTAGGACCTATGTTTCGAGTTGGAGCTACAATCAAACCTATCTTTAGCGTCTATGAATCCTATACTAGTTTTGCACTCGGAGCAGATGTAGGAGGACACTTTCAAACTGCCGATAGTACTTTCCAGATGGGATTGGCATTGCGCAATATCGGTTGGCAACTCAAATCCTTCTACGAGGATGCTTTTGGGCAACACACCGAGATGCTACCACTCAATCTGGAGTTCGGTTTGAACTACCGTCTGGCGCATGCGCCGCTTCGATTCTCACTCACTATTCATAACATGCAGCGCTGGAACATCGCGCCTGCAGGCGAAGAGGTGAAGTGGTATGATATGCTTTTCCGCCATACGATTTGGGCTGTAGATATTATGCCAAAAAGCGAAAAGTTTTACCTGACACTCAGTTACAATCACCGCCGCCAAGCCGAGATGAATATTGAAGATGTACAAAGTTTGGCAGGTTTTGCTATTGGTGCAGGTATTAAGATATACAAATTCCGCCTTGGTTTTGCAATGAGCCAATACACCAAGAGCAATTTCACCTACCAAGCATCTATATCTACTGACATCAATAGTTTCTTAAAATAATACCCTTATACAATCCTATGCTACACAATCCTATCATCGTTGCCATTGATGGCTATTCATCTTGCGGAAAATCTACAATTGCCAAGGCCCTTGCCAAATACGCAGGCTATACCTATGTAGATACTGGTGCTATGTATCGTGCCACTGCTTTGTACGCACAACGTCAAGGGTTGGCAGAGCATCTAGAGCAAATAATACCACTATTAAAAGACATACAAATCGGATTCACCCAAACTCCTTCTGGTCAACATGTTACACTCAATGGCGAAGATGTAGAGGCCTATATCCGCACCCTAGAGATTGGTAATCTTGCTTCCCAAATTTCGACCATTAAAGAGGTGCGCGCATTCCTAGTGGCACAACAACAAGCGATGGGCGAGAAGAAAGGAATTGTGATGGATGGGCGTGACATTGGTACTGTGGTATTCCCTAAAGCAGAACTCAAACTATTCCTCACTGCTTCGCCTGAAGTGCGTGCAGAACGCCGCTTTAAGGAGTTGCAGAGCAAAGGCGAAAATCCTGTGTTTGAAGATGTACTCCGTGATACCAATGACCGCGATTACCGCGATACACACCGTGCGGAAAGTCCTCTGCGTCAGGCAGATGATGCCGTAGTTGTGGACAATAGCCACATGACCCGCGAGGAACAGATGGAGCATATTATCAAAGTGTTTAATGAACGCTGCGCTACTATTTAGTGTTTAGAGATGCACATTACGATCGATGAAAATTCGGGTTTCTGCTTCGGTGTAACAACTGCCATTCAGACCGCCGAACGCGAATTGCAAAAGGGGCAACTCTTCTGCCTTGGGGATATTGTTCATAATGGTCAAGAGGTGGAGCGCCTGGACAAACTCGGATTAGAAACTATTGATTATGATGACCTGCGCACCTTACATAACGCACGCGTACTCTTGCGTGCACATGGAGAGCCTCCTTCTACCTACCATATCGCCCAACGCAATAATATTGAAATTATCGACGCTTCATGCCCTGTAGTACTGCATCTGCAGAAGCGTATTCGTGATACCTACCAAACCCTGCATGGCAAAAACACAGGTGCACAGATCGTGATTTTCGGTAAGAAAGGACACGCAGAAGTGATTGGACTAGAGGGACAAACCAATAATACCGCCATTGTCATCGAGTCTATCCACGACCTCAATAAACTAGATCTCCATCGCCCAATCTATCTCTTTTCACAGACTACCAAGAGTGTAGAGGAGTTTGAAGCCATCGTAGCGCATATCCAGCAACATACAACTTCTCATTTTGAACACCATAATACCATCTGCAAAAATGTTGCCAATCGTGTAAAACGCTTGCAAGACTTTGCCCAAAGCAACGATGTTGTGATTTTTGTGGGCGGACAAAAGTCCTCGAATGCCAAAGTTCTCTTCCAAAACTGCTTAGAGGTAAATCCTTGCACGATTTTTGTAAGCAGTACAGCGGATCTCACACCCGAGATCATACAACAATGCCACCAAGCCGAACATGTAGGTGTCTGCGGAGCTACCTCCACACCCAAATGGCTAATGGAAAATGTAAAACAATATATTGAAGACAATGGAATACAAGCCTAAAACAATCGGTGTCCTCACCTCAGGAGGCGATGCACCAGGTATGAATGCAGCATTGCGTGCAGTAACCCGCGCTGCTATTTCCAACGACATCAAAGTCAAAGCTATTTATCGTGGTTATAAAGGACTTATTGATGGCGAAGTGAAAGAATTTACCACCCAAGATGTGAGTGGTATCATTCCTCGTGGTGGTACGATTATCAAATCGGCTCGCTGTCCAGAGTTCACCACAAAGGAAGGTCGTCAACAAGCCTACGAAACTATCCAACGCGAGGGTATTGAGGCACTAATCGTGATTGGTGGTGATGGTTCTTTCACAGGTGGACGTATCTTCGCCCAAGAGTATAATATCCCTGTTGTAGGTATTCCTGGCACTATAGACAACGACCTTTGGGGTACAGATGCCACTATCGGTTATGACACAGCATTGAATACCATCATGCACTGCGTAGATATCCTTCGCGACACCGCTACCAGCCACGAGCGTGTTTTCCTCGTAGAGGTGATGGGTCGCGATGCTGGCTTCTTGACGCTCAATGCAGCCATTGCAGCAGGTGCAGAGGCGGCTATTATCCCAGAACGTGCTACGATTATCGAGCAGATTGAGGCAGCTATTGGTCAGGGCAAACGCAAGAGTAAAAACTCCAGTATCGTGCTTGTACAAGAGCATGCTATCGAGGGTGGTGCACAAGCCGTAGCCAAGATGATGGAAGAGGCACACCCTGAGTTTAGTTCGCGTGTGACTATCTTGGGTCACTTGCAACGTGGCGGTTCACCTACTGCCAGCGATCGCATCCTAGCTTCGCGTATGGGTATTGCGGCTGTACAAGCATTGCTAGAAGATCAACGCAATATCATGGTGGGGTTACAAGATGATGAGATTATCTACGTGCCACTCAGCAAAGCTATCAAACAAAAGAAAGATGTCAACAATGACAAATGGGCAGCGATGCAAGTACTGAGCATCTAGTAGAACATACCATATTAAACAATTAAAGGCACTTCTGTGGAAGTGCCTTTAATTTTCTGATTATCAATGACAGAACATAATACCTATATATAATCGAGGACCAGTAGGGAGAACGAGTAAAGATTCTCTACAACCATGTTGCTGCTGGGCAAATGCCAACATCCAATCCAAACGAAAAGTGGCATGAATGCGACGAGTAATGCAATAATCCATACCCACATACGGATTCACATAACCAAAGCCCTGCTTATGCAAGATAGCCAATCCTTCAGGTTGCCAATCATCTTGACTTCCCTCTACAACAGACAATGTGCGCATTGCGCCACCACCTACCGAACCTCCAATATAGGGCCAGACCTTCTCCAATCGCCAGCAAGCATCAGCTATAAAGCCACCCCACCCTATGCGGATATAACTGCCTTTTTGCAAGAAGTCGCGTTGGTCGGTTACACCACTCTTGACTGTGGAGCTAAATCCCTCACAACCAATACGCAAGTGCTTCATCAAGTTCACACGCATAGAACCACCCAAACCGTATGTCATGCCTTGCGGACTGATATTTTCGCCAGTAGGAAGCGTTGCTCCAACAGGCTGCCCAAACAGATAGCCTACATGCCCCATCATACCACCGCTACAGCCTTGGAAAACACGCTGTTTCGCAGGCTGTAGTGCAGTAGAATCGTTACTTGCCCATGCCATAGCGGCAAGACAGAGCAATATGGTGAGTATTGTTTGTCGTATCACGGGGTACTGGAATATTACCGAATTGTGTGGTTATTGTATGGTTATTGTATGGTTATTGTGTGGTTATTGTGTGGTGCGTACAGGGAAAATCCTGCTTAAAAGAGATACCCCATCTTGATGTAGAAGTTCGCCCACTTGGCGTTGTCCTGTTTGTCCAAAGCCATTGCCCAATCCACTGAAAGCACAAAGTTTTCGTTCATTGCGACTTTTAGGCCTACACCCGCAGCCATGTGAGGCATATACACGCGTGATTGGTCAAAGTTGCCATTCTCATCCAATGCGAAATAATCGCCAAGAGGAAGAGGAGGGACAGGACGATTTTCGGATGGAGTAGAAAGAGATGCCTCTAAAACGTCCTTCACATATGCTGCCTTGATTGCTGCTTCATCCAACTCGTATGGTTGAGTGATTACACCCAAATCGAAGAAGGGAGCCAAACCGATATAGAAGTGTTGGCGACCGATGTCGAACTTAGCCACTTTGCAGCGCAACTCTACATTAGCGTAGGCAAAGCCGTTTGCCAAGATACGGTTGCGCATGATACCGCGCAAGGAGTTAGCACCTCCCAATCCTTCGTACATCACGCGTTGGATGAAGAGGGTGTTGAGGTAGGTGTTCATATAGAATGGCGAACGACCTGCGATATTATTCTGAGTACCAATACGATACGCGAAAGTCACGCGGTCGCGATAGACTGGCACATAGTGGCGGAAGTTGAAGTTGAATTGCAAGTGGTTGTACCCCGCTGCAGCTTGCTGTCCGTACTTCGCATTAAATGCCGCCGTATACGTAAAGAACGCATCAGCATAGATGCCCTTGGTAGGGCAAGTACGTTGGTCGCGGCTGTCGTAGGTCAAACCTGCACGCAGATAAGGGTGCCAACCTCCCAGTGCCTCGTTTTGATCGATAAGTCCCCACTTCACATATTTCTCGTAAAGACCTTCCACATTAGGATCGAGTGCCTTTTGTGCATGGTGCTCGGTAGCAGGATCAAAAGTATTCTTCTTACCATTAAGCATGTCAATATCACACTCGCCAATCATATAGCCAAGCACACCAAGACCTGCATTCCACTTGATATTCTTCCAAATGGTACCCTCAATATCCGCAGCAAAACGGAAGAGATCGCGTTTGTATTTATAGAACGCGCGCGATTGGTAGTCCTCCAACGAACCCATCTTTGCAGGGTCTTTTTTCCACTTATGGAAATCCTGGTTGTAGATGGATTGATAGCCATTGAAGCCATAGAAGTCGCACATCGCATCGGGTTGATAGGTGGCATCCAATGTTAGTCGGTGATTGGGAATCAGGTACTTGCTGTCATAGTTCACGCGGAAGATACCATAGTTTTTGGTGGTATAGGCTGCCTCCGCATAGAGGGAGTGGATATACTCGGGATATTGCGAACCATCGCCATAGTAGTAGATATTGGCGAGCGCACCACCTTGGAAGCCAAGGTCGGCATCAAACGCTACTGAAGGCAGGGCACCAAAGGTCCAACCTGTTTTTACTTTGCGACCAAGCGAGTCCACTTGTTGCACTTTCTCTTTCTTAGCAGCGAAGATAGGCAATACAAACAATATGCTTAATGCAAAAATACAAATATGTTTCATAATGATTCATTTTTTAGTTAAAGACAACTGAAACAACTTGTCCGCTTCGCCAACATTGCTCGCGGCAGGTGATCTGTTTTCTTAGGCAAGCGCCAATGTTGGGCGCGCGCAGTGGTTGTTAATGTTGTCTTCTTATTATCAATTATCCTAACACCCAAGCAATGATTGTGCCAAGGTATGTACCGCAAGCATAACCAACTAAGCCCACTACAATACCTGAGATCAGAACTTTCTTATTCTTCATCGCACCTGCTACTGGTGGTACGAATGGAGGCGAACAAAGCAAACCTACTTGGCTAACGCAGAACAAATCGCCACTAACCTTGGCAATGCGGCAAAGAAGGAGGTGTATTGCCACAGACATAATCATAATCCATCCTACGAAGCCACCGATATACAACGACTCGCCACGGACACTATTAATGTCGAACATTGATGCTACTATCACGCTGAAAATCAAGATAAAGAACATACCCAACTCGAAGGTCTTAGGCAATTCGCGCACCTTCTTGAAGAACGAAGCAATAATCGCCAAAGTGGTGATGGTGAGGATAACCACCAACTCGTTGAGTGTGCCTGTAATGAGCAATGCCAACCCTGCACCAATAGCCAGGAATACAAAACTCAAGCCCAAGCCTTTCATCATACCCCAGAAGTTTTTCTTCTCGAACATGCCTTGGTAGTTCTCTACATCGTTGGTTTCTACCTCTTCTTCATCGGTGCGACCTTTGTGAGTTATATCCTTGTAAGGCAACAACTTACGGAATACTTTGTAGCCACCGCCCAATAGGAAGAATATATAAGGAGTAGTAATCACCATCTCAAAGGCGAGCACGATGGAGATGACAGTTTTGTCCACTTGCAGTGCATTGCCGAGCGCGGTGAAGTTCATGGTACCACCTGTATAAATACCAGTCATCATACCCGATACTTTTGCTGCATCTGGCACATGATTGCGGAAAATAAAATAGCCCGATATAACTGCTACGAGGATAGCAGCAAGACCTGTCACTAATGCCCACGCGGTCTTGGGCAGGGCTTTGGTCCAGAGTTTGAAGTCGCAGTTGAAAAGCATCAGCGGAATAGCCAATGGCACTGCCACATTCATCATCATAGATTGCATTTTGCCGAAACTAACTGCCACTTCTGGCTCAAAATGGAACACACCGCAAAGCGATGCGATGATACCAACTGCATACGCAAGTACCACAGTACCTATCTTTTGAACAATAGTCCAACGCTTGAAAGCCTCAATAATTAATATCGGAAAAATGATATAGCAAGCGAGAATAATGTAAACTTTAATCATAATTCAACACATTTTTAAGGTTCCTATTTCGTTTCTTCAGGTTTGTTAAATTTACGAGCAAGATACATGTACTCTTGCAGGAACATCCAGAATGGCATGGTGATAAAGCCCGTCAGTGGGATGATGATTAGTTGCCATACAAACTGCACCGAGTTGTGGAACGCAGGGTCTTTGATTGCCCAACGGATAATCAGCCACGCGAGCCATAAAGGCAAAGTAATCACACCCGCCACCAAGGCCAATGGTGACATCAGCGCCAGCATGAGCAACAATAGCCACTTAGGCATACGATGTTTAGGGAACCAGTTTTTGTGAGCAGGTCGATTTTGGCTGAGTTCTTTCCAATTTTTCTCATAATTCTCATCATCTGGTACCCAAAGTATCTGCTCACGCATGCGGTTGGTAAGCTCCTCACGCATTGCCAAAATAAGTTTAGGTTGCTCTAAATCAGCATGCTGAGTAATAAACTTAGTCATGTTGATTGGTTTACCAATGTTGATAATGAGCGTATCCCAGAGGTGGAACCAATCGCTATACTCCAAACCTATTGGTACAATGTAGATAGGTTTCTCTTTGCCAAACTTCTCATTCGCACGCAAAGTAATGCGAAAGATTCCTTTACCCAAAGGCAGAAGCGAGTGTTTGGTTCGGTGAGTACCTTCTGGCAAGATGCAGAAAGGAACGCCCTGCTCAAGGGTATCGATTGCACGCTCAACTGTCTCATCGTTTTTGAGCACTTCGCCCGCCCCGTCGCGCATGCGCCGGATAGGCATTATCTTAAAGAAACTCAAGATCTTAGCCAATCGTTTGTTGCGGAAGATATCCGCACGGGCTACAAACACTTTTCGCTCCGAATTGATAGACAACACCGCCAGCGCATCCTGTAGCGCGTTGGTGTGGTTCGGTGCAAAAATCACTGCCCCATCTTGGGGGATATTCTCCTCGCCTACGTACTTGATATGTCGGTACGAATGTCGGAACATCCAGTTCACGAGCGGGAGAAGGATTCGATATCCACGATTCTCATCATGTATCTGTTTCATATCTTCTCAGATTTTTTGTTTCCGTGCGGCAAAGGTACGGTTTTTTTCTGGAATGACCAAATAAAACGAAGAAAAGTTACAAAAAATCGAAGATTTATTAATAAATCTCCTCATCTATTCACCTCTAAGCAATAGCCGATACTATGCAATTAGTATTGATATGGGTATCCTTTTTCAGGTTTAGTCAAGGTTTAGTCAAAGTTTATTCAGTCGGTCTTCTCTCGGCGATCGGTCGGTCGTTGTTCGGTGAAATATGGGAAGGTCTAGAGAAAGTCTATCTTACAAAAAAGAGGCACTCTTTCGAGCGCCTCTATATACCTTATATATATAAGGATTAAGCGTTAACCTTAGCCATGTGAGCGATGAGGTCGAGAACTTTGTTAGAGTAACCGATCTCATTGTCGTACCAGCTAACAACCTTAACGAAGGTGTCAGTCAAAGCGATACCAGCCTTAGCATCGAAGATAGAAGTGCGAGTGTCACCCAAGAAGTCAGCAGAAACAACTGCATCCTCAGTGTAACCAAGTACACCCTTCAACTCGTTCTCAGAAGCCTCTTTCATAGCTGCGCAGATCTCAGCGTAAGTAGCAGGCTTAGCCAAGTTAACAGTCAAGTCAACTACAGAAACGTCCAAAGTAGGAACGCGCATAGCCATACCGGTCAATTTGCCGTTCAACTCAGGAATAACTTTACCTACAGCCTTAGCAGCACCAGTAGAAGAAGGGATGATGTTGCCAGAAGCAGCACGGCCACCACGCCAGTCCTTAACAGATGGACCATCAACAGTCTTTTGAGTAGCGGTGGTAGAGTGAACAGTAGTCATCAAACCATCGGTGATACCCCATTTGTCGTTCAACACCTTAGCGATAGGAGCCAAGCAGTTGGTAGTACAAGAAGCGTTAGAAACGAATTGTGTACCCTTAACGTAAGTCTTCTCGTTTACACCGCAAACGAACATAGGAGTGTCATCCTTAGAAGGAGCAGACATAACAACATATTTAGCACCTGCCTCAATGTGAGCTTGCGCTTTATCTTTAGAGAGGAACAAACCTGTAGACTCAACTACGTACTCTGCACCTACCTCATCCCACTTCAAGTCAGCAGGGTTGCGCTCTGCAGTTACGCGGATAACTTTACCGTTAACGATGAGCTTGCTGTTCTCAACATCAGCCTCAACAGTTCCTTCGAACTGACCGTGCATGGTGTCGTACTTGAGCATGTAAGCCAAATAATCTACAGGGCAGAGGTCGTTAATACCTACGATCTCAATGTCGTTGCGTGTCATAGCAGCACGGAAAACGAAACGTCCGATACGGCCAAAACCGTTAATACCTACTTTTGTCATAATTGTTTTGATTTAATTTATTGGGTTAATATTCTATTTGTTTCTTATAAAGTTTTAGGGCATTTTGCCCACTTCTTCAAAATCGGTGCAAAATTACAGAAAATTTGTGAAATGTGCAAATTTTTGTTTAGTGTTTAGTGTTTAGTGTTTATTTTTTTTGTTTTTTGTTATTTTTGTTTTACAAAAAAGGGTATTTTAAGGTTATTTTCGTCCAAAATCGGCAGGAATCTCTCCCCAATGCTCTGTATCCCATTTGTAAATCGGAGTAGTCCATGTGTTCTCGTGGAGCCACTTTTCGGCAGCACGTACTGCAAGAAAGAGGTCTTGATTCTTGGCGTTCCACTCAATCTTGGTCTTGCATTGGCGTTGGCGCACCCATGAGATAGCCGTCTTGCTATCGGAGTATAGTGCCCAAGGCAGGTTGTGCAGTTTCAGATAAGCAAGTCCCAAGACAATGGCAAGAAACTCGCCGATATTGTTAGTACCCTCCACATAGGGTCCTCGATGAAAGACCTGTGTACCCGTGTCGGCAATCACACCACGGAACTCCATCGTTCCGGGATTACCTGAACACGCGGCATCTACTGCCAAGGCAGGGAGGATGGGAGAAGAGGATGCCTCGCTATAGGTTAAAGAACGGCACTGCGTACCTACAAGACGCTCACAATGCGAGCTATGGGATATAGTGATATAGTCTTCGGGGGTGCCTGCAAGTGCTTGTTCGGCTTCCTCGCGCGTGGCAAAACCTTTGTATTTGGCTGCGACACCCTTTACCTGTGCCTCACAAGCCGCCCACGAGTCGTATATACCTACCTCGCGACCTTGCCAAACCACATAAAACTTTGCTTTTTGTTTTGCCATGTTGAAAAAAAGTAGTATCTTTGTGCCGAGTTTTGTAGTCTCATCGGGAATCGAACCCGAATCTAAGTCTTAGGAGGACCTTATTCTATCCATTGAACTATGAGACCTCGTCGGAATTGGTTTGCGAGAAAGAAACGCGCTCTGCGCATTTGGCTCACTGCCATACCTCCTCTCCCCAAAAATTAAAATTTTCGGGGACTCCGTTAAAAACAGGAATCGGCTGCAAAGGTACGAAAAATATATGACATATGAAAGAGATACTTGATTTTTTAGCAGAATTAGCCTGCAATAACAACCGCGAATGGTTTAATGCGCACAAGGATTGGTACAAGCGTTGCTACGAAAAAGTGGAAGTTTTTACCACACAATGGTTGGAGCGATTGGTAGCGATTGACCCTGAGTTGGCAGGTCTGACGCCCAAGGACTGTATATGGCGCATCTACCGCGATGTGCGTTTCTCGCATGACAAACGTCCCTTCAAATGGTGGTTTGGTGTGTTTATAGCGGCCAAGGGTGGTCGGAAGAGCGACAGGAGTGGATATTACCTGCACTTCGAGCCTGAGCGTTGCATGTTTGGTGGCGGTATATGGTGCCCCAACAAAGACCTGCTACATGCCCTCCGAAAAGAGGTACTCGCCAACTACGACGAGGTGGAGGACATATTCGCTAACCCTATGACCAACAAGTATTTCCAAGACTTTGACACCGAGCAGATGTTAAAAAAAGTACCGCAGGGTTTTCCTGCGGACTTTGAGCATGTGGATTGGCTGAAACGCAAGGCTTATACCTACTCCACGCCGCTGACCGATGCCGAGGTGTGTGCACCTGACTTCATGGACAAGGTCATGGATATTTCGCGTGCTGCCAAACCGATTAACGATTTCCTCAACTACACTTTTGAGGAGTACGGCGAGTTTCCTGATAGATAACACAAATCCCCACTTAGCGGTGGGGATTTTGTTTGGTTATTGGATATCGGTTATCGGATATTGGATATCGGATTACAACAGTTCTACCGAGCGATTGACGAAGGCAGCGAGTGCTTCGCCTTTGAGTTGTCCTGCTGCGAGCAGGGCGATATCGAGCAGTTGTTGTGCTTTGGCTGTGTCGGCATTCTCGGCGGTGATATCCTTCAAGAGTGCCACCACTTTCTCGTTAGCGGTATTGATCACCACGTTGTATTGGTCGGGCATATTGCCGTAGAACGCCATGCCTTGTTGGTGTGCAGACATCTCTTTCATACGGCGCATGAACTCGTTTTGGGTGATAAACACGGGCAGTGCGTCGGCAGACACGGCCTCGAGTGAAACAGCATAGTTGGTTTTGTCGGTTTTTGGCAACAAGGTCTCGAAGCATTCGCGCAGTGCTTTTTGCTCATCCTCAGTGAGGCTGACTGCACTCTTCTCTTCTTTTTGAATCAGGTTCTCAATCACGTCGGCGTCCACGCGTACAAATCGTATGCCGCCGCGGTGTTTACCTTCCTCGGCATTGGTATCAAGTTCGAAGGCTTTTTGTTCGAGTTGCGACATGGCATGCACGTCCAATTCGCCGTCCATGAGCAGTACGTCGTAGCCTTTTTCCTTGGCGCGTTGGATATAGGCGTAGGAGGTGTCGGCGTCTTGAGCATAGAGGATAACGAGGTCGCCGTTCTTGTCGGTCTGCGTCTCTTTGACGTGTTCCTTATACTCCTCGTAGGTAAAATACTTACCGTCGAGGTTCTTCATCAGGGCAAAGCCGATAGCGCGGTCATAGAACTTCTCATCGCTGAGCATGCCGTATTGGATAAAGAGTTTGATGTCGTCCCATTTCTTCTCAAAGTCCTCGCGGTCGTTCTTGAAAATCTCTGCCAATTTGTCAGCCACTTTCTTGGTGATATGGCTTGAAATCTTCTTCACATTGTTGTCGCTTTGCAGGTACGAACGGCTCACGTTCAGCGGAATATCGGGCGAGTCGATAACGCCATGCAGCAGGGTCAAGTACTGTGGCACGATGTTCTCCACCTCGTCAGTCACGAACACTTGGTTGCAGTACAACTGAATCTTATTGCGCTGAATATCAATATTTTGCTTGATACGTGGG
Organism: Paludibacteraceae bacterium; assembly: GCA_045124995.1. Lineage (GTDB taxonomy): Bacteria > Bacteroidota > Bacteroidia > Bacteroidales > Paludibacteraceae > Colicola. Next base: position 27,881 of record JBGVMY010000003.1, read on the forward strand.
AAGTACAGGATACCTGTGAGGTTGAATGGATAATCCACGTTCAGGTGGATATGGAACAGTGGTTCGTCCATCTGATGAGGATAGAGTTGGTGATAGAACTGCTTGTAGTCGTCCTCGGTGAGGTCAGCAGGCTTGCGTGTCCACGCAGGGTTAACGTCGTTGATGATATTCTCCTCGTCGAGTTCGACTTGCTTACCGTCTTTCCACTCCTTTTTCATGCCGAACGCAATCTCCACAGGCAGGAACTTACAGTACTTGTTGAGCAGTCCTTCCACGGTAGCATCTTCGAGGTACTGAGCATATTCCTCGTTGATATGCAGCACGATATCCGTACCGCGTTCGGCTTTGATGGTTGGCTCCATGGTGTACTCAGGGCTACCGTCGCACGACCAATGTACGGCTTCGGCGTCCTCTTGGTAACTCCGCGAGAATATCTCCACCTTGTCTGCCACCATGAACGCTGAGTAGAAGCCAAGTCCGAAGTGGCCAATGATAGCGGCTGCGTTGTCCTTGTACTTATTCACAAACTCCTCAGCACCTGAGAAGGCTATTTGGTTGATATACTTATCCACTTCCTCGGCGGTCATACCGATACCGTGGTCTTGTACGGTGAGTGTACGTTTGTCCTTGTTGAGTATTACGCGTACACGTGTGTCGCCCAACTCACCTTTGGCTTCGCCCACCGAAGCGAGGGTCTTCAACTTCTGCGTAGCATCCACGGCATTGCTCACCAACTCACGCAGGAATATCTCGTGGTCGGAATAGAGAAACTTCTTAATGATGGGGAATATGTTTTGCGATGTTACCCCGATATTTCCTTTGGTCATAATATTGTGTTGTTTAGAATTGTTTAGCATTGTGTAGAGTGGTAACTACAAAATGAGTGCCACAGGTGGCTATGTCTGCCAAAATGGCAGTAAATGCGGAAAATTGCATTTTTTTTGCGAAATATTTGGTCATATCAAAAAAATGTAGTACCTTTGCAGCCGATTTGGTCACGACCATGGAAAGGAGAGGTGGGTGAGTGGCTGAAACCAACAGTTTGCTAAACTGTCGTACGGGTAACCGTACCACGAGTTCGAATCTCGTCCTCTCCGCTGAGTGCAGTGCAAGTGCAAGTGCAAGTACAAGAGGGGTTAACAAGACCCCTTTTTTTTGTCAAACAAACCTACTGAACGTATGAAAACGAAATATATCATCATCCTCTTGGCAGTGGTCGCAGTTGCGGCAACTGCCTTTTTATCAAAGCAATACTACCATTACGCGTACTGCAACTTTGTTGCTCGCGACACGCTCTCGCACACCTACGAGGTCTATCCTGACATGTCGCTCGAGAGCGTGCTCAACCGCATGGAGCAGGACTATCGTGTGCAGTCGGAGTTGTCGTGGGACTTGGTGTGCAAGGTCAAGGAGTTTGCCACCCCCAAGGCAGGTCGCTACACGTTTGCGGCTGCCATCAGCAACCGTGAGTTGGTTCGTCGCCTGCAGTTGGGCGAGCAGACGCCTGTGCGCCTGAGTTTCACGCATGCTATCCGCACGCCTGAGCAGTTGGCTGCGCACCTTGGCGAACGACTGCTATTGGACAGTGCGGAGATCGTGGGACTATTGCGCGACAAAGCGGTATGGACCATGTTCCTGCCCAACACCTACGAGGTGTGGTGGACAGTCAGCCCTGAGCAACTCATCAGCCGTATGCAGCGCGAGTATGAGGCGTTTTGGACAGCGGAGCGCCAAGCCAAAGCCAAGGCCAAGGGACTCACTCCCTACGAGGTGCAAGTGCTTGCAAGTATCGTGGCAAGCGAGACCAACCGTCGCGACGAGCACCCACTCATCGCCTCGCTCTACCTCAACCGCCTGCGCAAGGGTATTCCTTTGCAGGCTTGTCCTACAGTGATTTACGCGCACGGACTCAACGACCCACAGATGTTCAAGACCCGTCGTGTGCTCAAGCGTCATCTCGCCTACGACTCGCCATACAACACCTACAAGTACCGTGGTCTTCCCCCTACGCCTATCCGTCTGACGCGTCCCGACGTGCTTGATGCCGTGCTCAACGCGCCCAAGACCGACTACCTCTATATGTGCGCCAACCCTGATTTCTCAGGCACGCACGTCTTCTCTTCGTCTTACGCCAAACATAGCGCAACCGCCCGACAATACCAACGCGAGTTGAACCAACGCAAGATAAAGTAATGGGTAAGGGATAATGGATAAGGGATAATGTTCCAACTGCAATCGCCATATCGCCCCATGGGTGACCAACCCGAAGCCATTCGCCAATTGGTGAGTGGTGTTGAGCGTGGTGCATTGGCGCAGACGCTATTGGGTGTGACGGGCAGCGGCAAGACCTTTACCGCCGCCAACGTCATCGCGCAACTCAACCGTCCAACCCTTATCCTGAGCCACAACAAGACCCTCGCTGCGCAGCTATACAGCGAGATGCGGCAGTTCTTCCCCAACAACGCAGTGGAGTATTTTGTCTCGTACTACGACTACTACCAACCCGAGGCCTACATCCCCACCACCGACACCTATATCGAGAAGGATTTGAGCATCAACGAGGAGATTGACCGCCTGCGTCTGCGGGCTATCTCGGCATTGCTCAGTGGGCGAAAAGATGTCATCGTGGTCTCGTCGGTGAGTTGCCTATACGGCATTGGTAACCCGCAGGATTTCTCGCAGGCGTGTATCACTATCGAGCGCGGTAAGACGCTCAATATGAACTACTTACTCAACCGCCTCGTGGAGTCGCACTACGTGCGCAACGACAACGACCTCGACCGTGGACGCTTCCGCGTCAAGGGCGACACCGTGGATATCCACCTCGCCTACGCCGACTATATCTTGCGCGTGGAGTTCTTCGGCAACGAGGTGGACGCTATCATGACGCTCGACCCTGTGACCAACGACGTCATCGAGGAGTTTGACCAACACAACGTCTATCCTGCCACTATCTTCTGCACCAATCCCGACACCGTGGCGGCCGCCATGACGCAGATTCGACTTGACCTCGCCAATCAAGTGCAGTACTTCCACGACATCGGCGAACCGCTCTTCGCCAAACGTATCGAGGAGCGCGTGAAGTACGACATGGAGATGATTCAGGAACTCGGTTATTGCTCGGGCGTGGAGAACTACAGCCGTTACTTCGACGGTCGCGAAGCGGGTACACCACCCTACTGCCTGTTGGACTACTTCCCCAAGGACATGCTGCTTATCGTGGACGAGAGCCACGTCACCATACCGCAGATTCGTGCCATGTACGGCGGCGACCGTGCGCGCAAAGACAACCTCGTCAACTACGGTTTCCGCCTGCCTGCTGCGCGCGACAACCGTCCGCTGACCTACGACGAGTTTGTGGCAAAGACCAATCAGACTATCTATATCTCCGCCACGCCTGCCGACTACGAACTTGAACGTTCCGAGGGCGTGTGCGTGGACCAAGTCATCCGCCCAACGGGACTGCTTGACCCCGATATCGAGGTCGTACCGACCGAACATCAGGTGGACCACCTCATGGAGGAGATTCGTCAGCGAATCGACCGCGAGGAACGTGTGCTCGTCACCACGCTCACCAAACGTATGGCGGAGGAACTCGACGAGTACTTGCGGCGTTATGGCGTGCGCTCCGCGTATATCCACAGCGACGTCGATACCCTCGAACGCATACAGATTATGGAGGATTTGCGCCGTGGCGTGTACGATGTATTGGTGGGTGTGAACCTCTTGCGCGAGGGCTTGGACCTGCCCGAAGTCAGCCTCGTGGCTATCTTCGACGCCGACAAGGAGGGCTTCCTACGCGACCACCGCAGCCTCACGCAGACCGCAGGTCGTGCCGCACGACACCCCAACGGACATGTCATCTTCTACGGCGACACCATCACCCGCAGTATGCAACTCACTATCGACGAGACCCTGCGCCGCAGAACCAAACAAATCGCTTATAATCAGCAACATGGCATCACGCCTACGGCATTGAAGAAGTCGCTTGAGTCGTCGCCACTGATTGCTGTGTTGCGTCAGCGAGAGGCTGACGCCCAAGAGGCTGAAGAGGCTAAACAACGCCGTTTGGCGGAGGCGTATCGTACGGCAGATTGGCAGCGTAGCAGTGCAGTGCAACTGCAAGTGCAAGTAGATCGCCAACGCCGAGAGATGCTTGCCGCAGCCAAGAAACTCGACTTCGTCAGCGCCGCCCGCTTACGCGACGAACTGCTTGTCATGGAAGAGAGACTGCAAGCCCTGCAAGGTTAGTTGCACTTGCACTTGCACTTGCGGTTAACGAGTGAACGAGTTAACGAATGAGCGAATGAACGAGTTAACGAGTGAGCGAACATACATACCATAAATATAGGATGAGTATACTATAGTATACTCATCCTATTCTTATGATATACATCCCATTACCCATTATCCATTATCCATTACCCAATACCCAATATCCGCATGGGGTGCAAGTGCAAGTGCAAGTAGTATGCACCTAAATATATATCGCGCATGCGCGTGCGCGCGAGAGAAACGCTTCTTCTGTGATCATCTGTCAGCCATGACAGGTGATTTTTCGTTTTTGGATGATTTTTTCATTTTGCAAAAAAAGATGAGTATCTTTGCCACAGATGAAAAAAAAATGAAGATTTTTTACATTTTTTTTCAAAATAGTTGACTTTTTTGTAAGCAAAGATATATTTATAATAAAAGAATGTTAAAATCACATTCGAAAATAACGAACAAATATAAAATAAAGTAAAAATGAGTAAAATTACAAAAAATGAGAAGAAGCGTTTTTGCATCGTTGAGAACGCTTACGCCCAAGCAGCAAAGCCTGCAAGTTGGGCAGAGATCGTGCAACTAATGAGTAGTGCGACAGTGAATAACGTAGCGAAAGCCATCTTGGCGTTGGACCCACAAGCCGCTGATTATGAGGAACAAAAGAGCAAGTTGAAGAAGCAGTTGCCATGCATTACGGTGCATGCATGCTCGTTCACAGACGGCAAGCGCAGCAACAAGACAGCAGTGAGCAATGGCTTGGCGAGCCTCGACATCGACCACATTACCGCGGACGAGGGAAATAAGATTAAGTCGCTGCTAACCAAAGAGTTCTGCCAAGAACATGGTATCATTTTCGCAAGTAGAAGCGTGAGTGCATATGGCATTTGGATGCTCGTAGAGACGGGCTATGGCGAGAGCCTAATTGGGGCTCAAGAGCGCATGAAACACGTTCTTAATCAGCGAGTTAGCGGTATTGCAGCGAAAGTAGATGCCGCGACTAAAGACATGGCTCGCTTGCGTTATCTAACCCCGCTCAACTACATGTTATATGCTGATAATGAGGCACTTGCGTGGGATTTAACGAGTGAGCGAGTTAACGAATTAACGAGTGAGCGAATGAGTGAGTTAGATGCTTATATCCAATCGCTACCCACAGAAGTGGCTGTAGGTCAGCGACATACAACCTACAAAGAGTGGGCACTACAGGCACTTGCACTTGCAGGCAGTTCAGAGCAAGTACTGCAAGCGTTGCCCGATTTGGGGCTGCCCGAGAATGAACGTAAGTCGTTGATTACGTGGACAGATAGCACGATTGAAGACCCCAAGCCAAGCAAAGCGACTATAGCAGCAGTAGAAGAAGTGATAGCCAAGAGCCACAAGCAGGCGGTGGACATCGAGAGCCTACCTCTCCCACGTGTGCCTGACCTAATTTTCAACTTGGTGAAGCCATTGCCCAAGAAGTGGCGACAGACTGCCACATTGGCGTTATTACCTTCATTATCAGTGGCTTGCGGTAAAGTAAGCTATGGCAAGAAGCAGATGCCGTTGGCATTTCAAGTGGCTGTCTATGGCAAAGCGGGTAGTGGTAAGAGTCAGTTTACCTGCGGTCCCGCGCAGTTGGTGCAACAGCTCATCGGCGGCAATGATAACCACTACATCGAGCTAATAGACAAGTATGAGCGTCAGCAAGAGCGGACGGTGAAAGACGAAGAGAAGATAGATATGAATCAACTACGTTCCCCACAGGTGTTGGGCTTCAATTCGAGTACGATTATGCTCGCTAAGTACTTGAAATACAGCAACAAAGAAACTATCATGCTGTATAGTGATGAGATTGGCGAGACGCTTGGAGCAAGCAAGGGCTCGTCGTTCTTGGACCTGAAATCGCTGCTCAGAAAGGGCTATGATGGTGCCGAACATACGTTCGCGTACAAAGAGCGCGACTCGTTTCGCGGCAAGATTTACCCACGTATCTCCTACTTGGCATGTGGCACGCCAAACGACGTGTTCAAGTACTTCGACGACAACGCCACCGAGAGTGGCACGGCGCGCAGATGTATCTTCGTGGAGCACACCAAGTACGACCAAATCATCCCTGAGTATTGGTTGGACAACGATACATTTTTGCTCGTATCCGCTGAAATACAGCAACTTACACGTTATGCAGGAAATGTACATCACGAGCAGATAGAAGCGGCTTACCGCGCATATATCACACAGTTGCAAGCCGCATGGGCGAACGATGAGATACTCCAACAGATGGTTTTCCCGACGGCTCAACATATGCTTCGTGCCACATACTTGGCGCATGTGCTAAACCATTATGATGAGCAGAAAGTGGCTGAGTCAGTGGCATTTGGAAAATGGGTGGGCGACTACTTCATCGCCAACTTCATGAACCATAAGTATGCCTACTTGCACAAGCAGGCAGTGGCAGCAGACAAGTACTTCGCACCATCCTCAGAAACAACAGACAAGCAACTTAACGAACAGATGTTCAATGAGTTAAACACCACATTCACCAAGCATGACGTCATCCGTTGGCGACGCTCGCACGGTCTGAGCGACGACTTGTCGATACTCTATCGATGGCGAAAACGTGGTCGAACGACCAAGAATAATAATGGCGAGGGGTACCTGAAGGTATCCTAAGCCAATAAAATAACCTAAACTATTAACTATTAAACAATTATGGCAAAAATCACACCAATGGAACTACTTAGTTCCCTTCATGGCAAAGTGTGCAGCCATAGCGATATTTACTTCGCCGAACGAAATGGCACACGTTATACAGGCAAGATCTGCAACCCGTACAAGGGCGAACCAACCGACAAACAAGTGGCAGTACGACAACGCTTCAGCGACACTATCGCCGCTATCGCAGCACTCACTGCTGACCAACTTGACGCGTACGCAGATGCCTACACCAAACAACGTAAGTATAAGACCCTCAGGGGATTTATCTTCGCGCAAGAGTATAATAAAATAACAAACTAAAACCTATAAACAACTATGGCAAAAGTAGAATATTCATTTCCTGTGGACAAGGTCCACGGACGTATCAGTAAATCGCACAAGATTGGCTTCGCCCACCGCAAGCTATCCAACCTCAACTACACCACAGCCTATGGCACTCGTAAGACACCATACTCGCAAGATGAGTTGGCACACCAAGAGAAGTTTGCGAGTGTATGCACATCGACCCGCGCTCGCATGAAAGACCCAACCAAAGTCATGCAAGACCAAGCAGCGTTCAAGGAGCAATCCAAGTACAGCACCTTCTATCGCTTTGTCTTCAACCTCGAATGGGAAGCGTATGAGGGGTGATGGATAATGGATAATGGATAAGGGGTAATGGATAAGGGATAAGGGATAATGGATAAGGGGTAAGGGGTAATGGGATAAGGGGTAAGGGATAATGGAGCCCCGATACCCAATACCTAATAACCTAAAAAATGCACTGCGCACTTGCGTATGTGCATTTTTTTTTGTACCTTTGCAGCGCAAATTATAATAAACAACAATATCATGAAGAAGATTCTACTTGCACTTGCACTTGCAGTGCCATGCCTGACGTTGTGTGCAGGCGAGACAATCCGTGTACAAACAGGTATCGAAGTCCTTCGCGCTGAGGGATTTAAGGTGTTAAAAGGCAAACGCGTCGGTCTGACCACCAACCCAACAGGTGTGGACAGCAACCTCAAATCCACCATCGACATTCTCCACGAGGCAAAGGAGGTTAACCTCGTTGCCCTCTATGGCCCTGAGCATGGTGTACGTGGCAACGTCCACGCAGGCGATAAGGTAGCCGACGAAGTGGACCCAAAGACAGGCTTGAAGATGTACTCCCTCTACGGCAAGACCTCTAAGCCCACCAAGGAGATGATGGACGAGATCGACGTCATGGTCTATGATATTCAGGACAATGGCTGCCGCTCATACACCTATATCTCTACCCTCGGCAAGCTGATGGAAGCATGTATCGAGCATGACAAGGAGTTGGTCGTTCTTGACCGTCCGAACCCACTTGGCGGTAAGAAAATCGAAGGCAACATCGTCGAAGACGGTTATTTCTCCTTTGTCAGCCAATTCAAGATTCCTTACGTCTATGGTCAGACTCCTGCCGAGTTGGCCCTCTACCTCAATGCCACCGAGTACGACAACCAATGTAAGTTGCACGTGGTGAAGATGAAGGGTTGGCGCCGTGATATGACATGGGAAGACACAGGCTTAGAGTGGATTGTGGCTTCGCCACACGTGCCACATGCCGAGGCAGCGGTGTTCTATTCGGTGACGGGAATCTTTGGCGAGTTTGGCTATGTGAATATCGGTGTGGGCTACACCTTGCCATTCCAAATCATGGGTGCGCCATGGATTGATGCCGACAGCCTTGCTACCGCACTCAACGACCTCCACTTGGCAGGTATCGAGTTCCGCCCAATCTACTTCAAACCATACTATAGCGTCTTCAAAGGCGAACACTGCGAGGGCGTACAAATCCATATCCTCGACTATGAGGTGGCTAAGTTGAGCGAGGTGCAGTTCCTCGTGGTACAAGAGATGATGCGCCTGTGGCCTGAGAAGGATTGGTTTGAACTATGCAACCAAAAGCGCTTCAACATGTTTGACAAGGTATGCGGTAGCGGATATATCCGTGAGCAGTTTGGCAAACGCTACAACTTCGACGACATCCGTGCCTTTTGGTATAAAGACGTGGATTGGTATCGCAAAGCAAGTAGCAAATACTATCTGTATAAGTAATGGGTAATGGGTAATGGATAATGGGTAATGGGTAATGGGTAACGATAACGGGTAACCAAACAATGAAGAAATATATCGAACGATTGGCATGGGGAACAGACGCAGGCTTCTACCGCCTGATTCCTCAAGAGGTATTGCACCCCGCCAATGAGCAAGACGTGCAAGCCATCATGGCACGTGCACACCGCGAAGGCAAACATATCACCTTCCGCGCAGCAGGTACAAGTTTGAGTGGACAAGCCATCAGCGACAGTCTGCTCGTGGTCTGTGGCAAGAAATGGGAGCAATACGAGATTGGTACCGATGCCAAGACAATCACCCTGCAGTGCGGTATCATCGGTCAGCGCGTCAATGAGATACTCCGCCCCTACGGCAAGTACTTCACGCCTGACCCTGCAAGTATCAAGTCCGCCATGGTGGGTGGTATCGTGATGAACAACGCAAGCGGTATGTGCTGTGGTGTACATGCCAACAGTTACCGCGTACTGAAATCAGTGCGTATCATCCTGCCCGACGGTACACTGCTCGACACAGGCGACAAGAAGAGCCGTGCAGCCTTTGCCATGAGCCATGCAGGCTTCCTGCGTAAGATTGAAGAACTGCGCGACCGCACACGTCGCAACGCTACACTCTGCGACCTCATCCGCAAGAAATACAGCATCAAGAACGTCACAGGATTGACCATACTGCCATTCGTGGAGTATGACGACCCATTCGACATCATTGCACACCTCATGGTGGGTAGCGAGGGTACATTGGCGTTCCTGAGCAGCATCACCGTCAGCACCGCTGACATACAGCCCTACTCGGCAAGCGACCTGCTACTCTTCCCTACCACCAAGTCTGCCTGCGAGGCTATCACCGAAATGAAACGCACAGGCATGCTCTCCGCAGCAGAGTTCTTCGACCGCAAAGCCATGCAGACCGTCGAGAAAGACTTTCCCGAACTGCAAGGACTACCCGCTGACGCAGGTGCGGTATTGGTGCGTATCGATGCCAAGACCGAAGAGGAACTCATGGAGAACGAGCGCGTGCTACAAGGCGTGCTGAGCAGTTATACACTCTGTGCCGAGGCTGAGTTCACCTCCGACCCACATATCACAAGCGGTTGGTGGGCAATGCGCTCAGGTATCTTCCCTGCTGTGGGCGGTACACGCGAGATTGGTACCACCTGCCTCATCGAGGATATCGCCTTCCCTGTGGATTTCCTTGCCGAGGCTACACTCGACCTGCAACAACTCTTCCGCGAACACAACTACCCCGATGCCGTTATCTACGGACATGCCCTCGAAGGCAACTACCACTTTATACTCAACCAACACTTCGACAGCCCTGCGGCTATCGAGCAGTACGACCATATGATGCGTGCAGTGGTGGATTTGGTGGTGGATAAGTACCACGGCAGCCTCAAAGCCGAACACGGTACAGGACGCAATATGGCACCGTTTGTGCGACGCGAGTGGGGCGACGACGCCTACCAACTCATGGTGGATGTCAAGCAACTATTCGACCCACACAACATTATGAACCAAGGGGTTATCTTCAACGAAGACCCACAATCATACCTGCGTAATATCAAACCACTACCACAACTCCACGAGATGGTGGACCGCTGTATCGAGTGCGGTTTCTGCGAAGTAAACTGCGTGGCATGTGGCTATGCACTCTCATCACGCCAACGTATCGTGGTACAACGGGAGATGAAGCGGTTGAGTGAGGCGATAAGACTATCAGGCGATGAGGCAACAAGGCGAGAGGCGAAGAAGTTGCTTAAACAACTACGTAAGGACTTTGCTCGATTGGGCAAAGACCTATGTGCAGGCGACGGACTATGTTCGACCTCCTGTCCGCTGAAGATCAATGTCGGCGACTATATCCACCTCGTGCGCGAACACTATATGACGCCTACGGGCAAGGCCATCGGCTATTGGGCAGGCAAGAACCTCAGCACTATCGGCAAGGTGCTGACACCTATACTCGGTGCGGCACATGTGGCACATACCGTCTTAGGCGATGAGGCTACAAGGCTATTAGGTAAGGTGATGCACAAGGGTTCAGGCGGATTAATCCCACTGTGGACACCTTCGCTACCTAAACCCGTCACACAACGCAACATACAGACTGCCAAGGACTTCGGTGCCGTAAACGGACTACGTGGATTGCAAGACCTCCGCGTGGTGTACTTCCCAAGTTGCCTCAATCAGCGACTTGGCACCGCAGACAAACCACTTGTCAACGACATGACCGAACTGCTCAACAAAGCAGGCTACGAGGTTATCTTCCCTGCCAACATGGAGAACCTCTGCTGTGGTACTATTTGGGAGTCAAAAGGTATGCCTGACGAGGCAGCACGCAAGGCAGCAGAGTTGGAACTTGCTCTCCTAAAAGCAAGCGAATATGGCCGTTGGCCTGTACTCTGCGACCAAAGTCCATGTCTGCACCGCATGCGACACACCATGCAGCATTTGAAACTCTACGAACCTGCGGAGTTTATCCATACCTTCCTGCTCGACAAACTGACAATCAAGCCATTAGACACTACCGTAGCAGTGCATATCACCTGTTCGACACGTCAGATGGGTGTGGCTAACTGCCTCGTAGAAGTGGCAAAAGCATGCGCCAAGAAGGTGTTGGTGCCTGAGGAGATTGGCTGTTGTGCGTTCGCAGGCGACAAAGGTTTCACCGAACCTGAACTCAACGAGTGGGCACTACGCAAACTGCGTCCACAAGTGGAGAAAGCAGGCGCTACCATGGGCGTAAGCAACTCCCGCACCTGCGAGATTGGTCTGACCACACACTCGGGTATCGAGTATCACAGTATCGCTCACTTGGTAAACCTCGTAAGCGAATGAACGAATGAACGAATTAGGTGGGAAAGAATATCGAAATAGAACGTAAGTTTCTCGTTAATAGCGATAGATATAAAGAGTTGGCTATTGGCAGGCAGACGATTAAGCAGGGCTACCTGAGCAAGGACCCTGACCGCACGGTGCGCGTGAGGGTCAAAGATGACCGTGCTTACCTGACCATCAAGTCGCGTCCCAACGAGAATGGTTTCTCCCGCTTTGAGTGGGAGAAGGAGATTGACGTTATGGATGCCGAACAATTGCTTGCCCTCTGCCCCGACACCATCGAGAAGACCCGTTGGTTGGTACCTTGCCTCTCACCTCAAACCTCTAACCTCTCACCTCTATTAATATGGGAAGTGGATGAGTTTCATGGTCGGTTGGCAGGTCGAGTGTTGGCAGAATTGGAGTTGCCAACAGAAGACACACCATTCGTGAAACCCACATGGTTGGGCGAGGAGGTCACAGGCAACCCCGCATGGTACAACGCCAATATGTGATTCTTGGACGACAGATAAGGGATGTCCTACGGGCTTAGAGATAACGTAGCCCCATTACCCAATAAAAAGAAAACGAAAGGTATCAAATCTTTCGTTTTTTTTATCACTCCTTAATATATACGCGTGTGCGTGCGCGAAAGATTTGCATATTCCAATTTGTTTTATTAATTTTGCAGCGTTATTTTGCGTAATACGCGCAAAAATGTATACAACAATCTTAATAATCGTATATAAATACTTAACAAATGAATATGAAAAGAATCTTTTCTCTACTTGCACTTGCACTTGCACTCGCAATGCAGGCACAACAAGTACCTAACCCAAGTTTCGAAGATTGGTCAGGCGAGAAATACGACGGCCAAATCCAACCTGCTTCATGGCACACAAGCAATGTGACACAAGTGGGAATGAAGTTTAACTTCGCACATCAAGAAAACGGACATACAGGTAGTTATAGTCTGATGGTACAGGACACCGAGGTCGGTGCTATGGGTATCACCGAGGTATCACCGGGTTATTTCAGCCTTGGACAACCTTGGACATATCTGCCAAGTATCACCGAAGTGGGTAAAGCTACCGCAGGTACCACAGGTGGTATCAACTTCACCTACCGTCCTGACACCATGTCTGTATGGATCAAGCGTACAGGTAGCAGCACCGACTTGGAGGACTTCCACCTCCTGTATTACGCATGGTCAGGCACTGCCAAAGGTAGTAAGTACTTAGGCAAGAATGGCGGTTGTACCTCTATCAGCCAAACCAACGAGGAGAGTGATATACGTATCGCCCTCGACGGCAATGAATGTGGTACCGATACCAAAGGTAATCAGATAGCCGAAGGATGGTGGCGCGAGCGTAAGACCTACGGCGAGTGGACCAATATCCGTGTGCCTATCTACTATATGAACAACGACGTGCCACAGATGATGAACATTATCTTCTCGGCAAGTAACTATCCTAACTTCCGTGCTAACAGCGGTATGTATACGGGCAACTCATTGTACGTGGACGATGTGGAACTTATCTACTCATCGAAGATTGACCGTCTATACATCGGCGGCAAGGAGTGGAAAGGCTTCAATCCGAACGGTACCGAGGAGATGACCTATTCGCTTGGCCGCAGCGCCACAGCCATACCCGAGATTAAAGGTGTGCGCGGTGCAGGTACATTGACCAATACCAAAGGTACCACAGTATCCTTTGCAGGTCGCGAACTCACCAACACAGAGATGAGCATACAATACGGCGAGATTGACGGTGCGCCATGTGTGATTACCGTGAAATCAGAGGACGGCAAGAGCACCACTACCTACCGCGTGAAGTTCGTTCGCGAAGCAAGCACCAATGCCAAGTTGGCAAGCATTAGCGTGAATGGTAGCCCTATCAAAGGTTTCCAACCTGCACTCTATAACTACACCGTGGAGTTGCCATACGGCACTACCAACATACCTGAGGTGAGCGTAGAGAAGCAAGAGGATGAGCAAGTGGTGAGCGTGACCCAAGCCACAAGCGTGACGGGCACAGCCACCGTGAACGTGACCGCAGGCGACAAGAAGACACAAGCCGTATATACCATTGGCTTCAAGGTGGCACAACTGAGCGACAACACGCTGAAAGACATTAAGATAAACGGTGTGAGCCTTGCAGGTTTCAACCCTAACCAAACCACCTATCGTGTCAGTCTACCTACCACTACAACCACCATGCCCGTGGTGGAAGCCGTGTCAGCATACGCCGCAGGCGAACAGACCATCACACACACCAAGCCAAGCACGATAGACGGCGGCGTGTATCAGATAAGTGTCAGCACCAAGGGCAACCCAACGCCTAAGATTTACAAACTGACATTCAAGTTGGAGGCATCGTCCTACTCGTTGCTCAGCGACCTGCAAATGGGTGAGAACCTCATCACCGACTTCCGTCCTGAGCAGACGACCTACTATGTGAACCTGCCTGTAGGCACGACGGTGCTGCCTGAGATAAGCTACGTGAAAGGTGAGGCGACACAGACGGTGAGCGTGGAGAAAGGCGGTTTGGACGGCACAAGCAAAGTACGCGTGGTGGCAGGTAATGGCATCAACTCGACCGAGTATAAGATTAGCGTCAGCACAGCAAAGAGCGAGATTTCGACACTCAACATGATTTATGTAGGTGGCGAAGCCTTGAAGGGCTTTGACCCTAACACCCTGCAATACGCTGTGGAGTTGCCTATCGGCACAAGTGCATTGCCTGCTATCACCGTGGAGAAAGGTGACGAGTATCAGACAGTGAACGTGCTCACAGGCGGCGTGAACGGCGTGACACGTATCACCGTGACCGCACAAAACGGTGCGACCACCGTGTATCAACTTGCGTTCAGCGTGCACAAAGCCACCGACGCAACCCTCAAGATGATTTACCTCGACGGCAAGCCATTGGAGGGCTTTGACCCACAGGTGTTGGAGTACAACTGTCCGTTGCCAAAAGGTACGACCGAGTTGCCTATCATCACCTACGACCAAGCCGACGAGTATCAGACCGTGACCGTGCGTAATGGCGGCGTGAATGGCGACTATAAGATCACCGTTCGTCCACAGACAGGTACGAGTCAGACATACGTATTGCACTTTAGCGTGGCAGTAAGCGACAACGCTAACCTGAATATGATCTACCTCGACGGCAAGCCATTGAAAGGCTTCCGCGCCGATAGTCTTGACTATGTAGTGACCTTGCCAATGGGCGTGAGCCAAGTGCCTGAGGTGACCTACGAGAAAGCTGAACCCGTGCAGAAAGTGCTAAACATCTGCGCCAATAACGTGCAGACCATCAAGGTCACAGCCGAGAATGGCAAGGTACAGACCTACACCATTACGTTTATCATCCAACGCAGTGAGTCGGCGTTCCTGAACATGATCTACCTCGACGGTAAGCCATTGGAAGGCTTCGACAAGAACACCTTCGAGTACACCGTGGTGTTGGAGAAGACGACCTGCCCCGTCATCACCGTGGACAAAGAGGAAGGTCAGCAAATCACCATCATTACCCCACACGCCGCAGGTGAAGCACAAATCGTGGTAAAACCCGAGTCAGCACCTGCCAACACCTATCGTATCACCTTCGTACAGACCAATAACGCGTTTACACTGCTGCAGAATATCTATGTGAACGGCAAGCCACTCGAAGGCTTTGCGCCTGATAAGTTCGAGTACACCGTGTCAATCACCGATGGTAAGGTGCCTGATATAGGCTACGAGGCCCTGCCTGAGCAAGTGGTGAGCATCTTCCGACAAGGCGATATGATTACCTTGTATGTGGTAACAGGCAAAGAGAAAGTGCAGTACACACTTGCACTTGCACTTGCACCTGCACGCGACTGCCGCCTTGCAAGTATCCTCGTCGATAGCGTGGAGATAGACGGCTTTGCGCCTGACGTGTACGCATACACCCTGCCTATCGCCGCAAACAACCATATCACCTACGTCAAGCAGTACGATGCGCAAGTGGTGCATGCAGGTATGCAGGACGCCAACACCTACTCGCTGCTCGTGAGCGCACCAAGCGGCGATACCGTGCGTTATACCCTTGACTTCGTGGAGCCACTCAGCAGCGATGCAAACCTCATTGACCTTATCGTGGAGGGATACACCATCGAGTTTGAGCCAACGACCTATGAGTATCATCTCGTTCTGCCTGAGGGCTACGACCTGCCTATGCTCACCGCCGTGACACAAAACGGACAGAGCGTGGCAATACATGCAGCGAGCCACACCGAACAACAAGTAGTGGTAACCGCCGAGAATGGCAACACCGCGACCTATCGCGTTATCTATGAGCGAAATAAGTCGGACAACGCCCTCCTCGCCGATATCCTTGTGGACGGCAAGAGCCTCGACGGCTTCGCAGCAGAGCAATACGAGTATACCCACACCCTCGCATGGCGCACCAAGGTGGTACCATGTGTGCAACCAATCGGTGCACACCCTGACCAAGTGATAACCACCTACCACAGCGCAGTCAATGGCACTACACGTATCCACGTGTTGGCAGCCGACAGCACAAGCGAGCAAGTGTACACCATACACTTCCCTGTGGTAAAATCCGACAACGTGGCCTTGGAGTATATCATGCTCGACCATGAGACCCTGTTTATCGACTACGACCCTGAGGTGACCGACTACCACTTTGCCCTGCCTTATGGCGAGACCGCCGCTCCTATCGTGCTGTATCAAGCACAAGAGCCTGAACAACGTGTGCAGTTTATCTCCCGCCCATTGGGACAGACCACACAACTCATTGTGACCGCGGAGAACGGCGAGGAACGTACCTATAACCTGCATTTCACGCCTACCTACGCCACAGAACCAAATCAATTGGCGTCGCTGACTATCGCTGAGACAGGTCAAGCATTAGACCCTGCTGTGCTCAACCACACCGTGGCATTGCCTTATGGCACACGCACTATGACCGTGGCATACACCAAGCACTTTGCCGAGCAGACCGTGTGGATGCAACCTAATGGCGTGCACGGGGTTACCACCATTACCGTCAAGAGCAACCGCCCTGACGAGCAAGACGTGGTATATACCCTCACACCTAAAGTGGAGATGCAAGACCCTGCTGTGCTCACCGACATAAGCGTGAATGGCGCTACCATTGAGGGTTTCGACAAGAACCGATTCAGCTATATTGTCAACATCGAGGGCAACCCACTGATTGTCTATCAAGCCGCAGAAGGCGCACAAGTACAGGTGCTGACACAAGATGCTAAGCATTGGCAAGCACAAGTAAGCGCCAACGGTAGAACCAATATCTACGACATTTGGTACTACTACCAAAACGATGTGGTGCCTAACACCGAGTTCAGCGAGTGGGAGAACGCTCAGTACAACGGTGTGAAGCCTGTGGGATGGAACACGCTCGGCAACGTGGCTAATAAGTACTCGTCGGTAGGTACATACACCACAGGTAATGAGGTCACACGCGAAGGCGAAGACGTGGTGAAACTCAGTTCGGTGTACAACAGTTTCCCATTGGGTGGCTTCGTACCTGCATATATCACCTTGGGCGATATCAATGCGCGATTCTCCGTGGCAGCAGGTAGTAGTTTCTCTGTAACAGGCGGCATCACCTTCCGCAACTCGCCTGACCAAATGAGTGTGCGATTTATGTCCACAGCACTCAGCAATAGTCAGAGTCGTATCGTGTATCAACTGTCAGGTTCTAAGATGAATAATGTGACACAAGTGTACACCAATAGCGAGACACAATCAGAGTTCACTACTATCACTATGGACCTGAGCGAAACTAATGCCAATGCAGGTCTACCTCAGTCAATGAACATTATCCTCAACTCGTTTGAGTCTGAGTCAGGTCGCAATGGTTTAGAAGCACAAGCAGCCACCATGTTCATCGACTACTGCCGCCTGACCTTCAACAGCACCCTCACAGGACTCACCGTCAATGGCGAGGCAGCCGTGATGGACGGCAACGCGTTCACCTACACCCTGACCGACAGCGAGGACACCTCAGTGCCAACACTTGCCTTCGCAGGCGAAGTGGCAGACCAAGCACAACGCGTGTTATGGGCTGAGCCTATCGTAACCGACGGATTCAGCGTGCGCAACGCGACTATCACCAACTACGCCGAGGATGGTACAAGCACCGAATATACCTTAGCAGTACGTCGTCCACTCAACACGATCAACACATTGAGTGACCTGCTCGTGGGTGGTAACACTATCACTGCGTTCGTGGGCACCAAGACCGACTACGAGGTACACCTCGCGTCGACCACCAAGCACCTACCTGACGTGCAACCTGTGGCAGGTAGCAGTCTGCAGACCATCACGACTGCATATGCAGACTCGACCATGACTATCACCGTCACACCTGAAGTAGGCGAAACGACCACCTACACCGTGCGCTTCATCACCGACCTGAGCGACGACACTACACTTGCCAACATCACCGCAACAGGTATCAACTACGACCCTGAAGTGAAAGAATACACCATCACCGCTGACCAAATGCCTGATATCACCTTCGTCAAGAAGATGGACGGACAGACCGTCAACCTCCTTGACGGCGTGCTCCACGTCACTGCCGAGAACGGCGCTACAGGCACCTACACCATCACCCTCAACCGCCCTGAGACCACGACCAACGGTCAGTTGGCAGACATTGAGGTGAATGGCGTGTCTATGCAAGGGTTCAGCAGCGACACCTACGACTACACTATCGCTCGTCCTGAGACAGTAGGCTTCCGTCGCAGTTTCGACACCGACTCGGTCATCTTCACACAAGCGCCTGAGTACATGCAGTGGCAAGTGTTTGGCACCGACGCACACACCTACCGTATCACCTATCCTAACCAACTCTCGTCGAGCACCTTCCTCAAAGCTATCTATGTGAATGGCATAGCCTTGGAGGGCTTCAACGAACAGATATACGACTATGTCTATCCTACCGATAGCACAGTGCATATCCATGCCGTAGCCAACGACCGTGCTGCGCACCTCGACGCTACCCATACCACACAAGGTGATACCACTATCTACACCTATACCGTCACTGCCGAGGACGGCACTGTGGGTACTCCATACACCCTCACTATCGTGCCTAACCTTGGTCACTCGCCACTGCTCAAAGGTATTTGGGCTGACGGCCAACTCATCAACGGCTTCCACCCTGATTCACTCCAATACACCATCACCCTGCCTGTAGGCGCATACAAGACCGCTGAGCCTTCGCTCCCAAGTCTGACCTACCAACTCGGGGCTGCACGCCAACGCGTAGAGATGGAGTACGGACTGTTGGGCGAGACAACCAACATCATCGTCACATCCGAGGATGGTGCTGCGCAAGCCGTTTACCAACTCCTCATCGAGGCTGAACCAAGCCACTGCACCGCACTCACAGGCATCGCAGTCAACGGCAAACCTATCGAGAACTTCGACAGCCGTCGCCATTACTACTCCGTGAAGATTGACGAGAACACAGCCAACATCACATGGGCTTCCAACGACAATTTCCAAACAGTCACCCTCACCACCGACGGTTTCTCTTATACCCTCCACGTGCTTGCACAAGACGGTATCACTGCCTCTGACTACACCATCGAGGTCTACAACAACGAGGCTTCCGACGACGTCACACTCGCCGAGATTCTCCTCAACGGGCTCACCTTCAACCACTTCGAGCCTGCGCTCAACGAGGGATTGGAGTTCTCGCCTATGCAGCAGCGATACACGATTCACCTCCCTTCAGGCACACTCTACCTGCCTGAGGTGACAGCACGACTCAACACCGAGGGACAAACGGTACAAATCACCAACCAAGGTCATATCGTGGCTATCCACGTCACAGCTGCCGATGGTGTTTCTACCAACACCTACACCCTCCACTTCGACATTCCTAAGTCCAACAACGCACACTTGCGTATGATTTACCTTGATGGAGAACCACTCAGCACCTTTATGCCTGAGCACTACAACTACTTCATCGACCTGCCTATGGGTCAGACCGTCATGCCTGACGTCTATGCTGAGCCACAAGAGGCGACGCAGACCGTGCTCGACTCTATCACGGGCAACTTGCAGCACACTATCTACGTCACGGCAGAGGATGGTACCAAGCACCAATACCTCTTGGCGTTCAACTACAACCCATCCCAAGCGGACACTCTGCTTGCTATCTACGCTGATGGCGTGCTCATCGATGGCTTCCGTCCTGACTCCTTCTACTACGCATACACGCTCCCTGTCGGCACCACACAACTGCCTGAAATCAGTTGGGACGAGGCTGACAAGTGGCAGGAAATCACCGCCAACACGGCCTACGAGAGTCCTCTCGGACGCATCACGCAACTGCAAGTCATCGCCATGTCAGGGCGCAAGAACACCTACACCATCTCCTACGAGATTGAGCAGTCCACCGTTGACACCTTGCAGATGATCTACGTGCAGGGCGACTCAATCAAGGGCTTCGACGCGCATACCAACGACTACTACCTCTACCTCGCAGCAGGCGATTCTATCGCGCCTTCTGTGGCTTGGCAAGAGGGCGACGAGTTCCAAAACGTGGACGCACAACTCCTACCTTACGAGGTGGCAGGCGTCAATATCGGTTGGAAACAGGTACTCAACGTGCAAGCGCAAAACGGTAGCACACGCATATACACCATCTATTTCCTCTTCAGCCGTGTGCTTTCCACCAACACCAACTTGCTCCAAATCTACCTCGACGGAAAGCCTCTACAAGGCTTCAACCCTGAGCAATACAACTACACCCACCTCGTCCCTGAGGGGGCTACACGTCCTGCGGTTATGGTCGAGAAGGCAGAACCTACACAGCACGTTGACATACTCCATGGCGATACCACACGTATCACCGTCACGGCGGAGGACACCAAGTACACTGCTACATACACCATCATCTTCACCTACCAACAATCGCCTTATTCCTTCCTCGAAGGTATCTACCAAGATGGTGTACTCATCGACGGTTTCCGTCCTGACTCATTCCTCTACGACGTCACTTTGCCATACGGTACTATACAGCATCCTAACTTCACCTACAATCTCGGCAAGGAGGGACAAACCGTCACTACTGACACCTTCCAAGTCAACATAGGCGAGCGCACCCAAACCACCTACCGATTTGCTGTTACTGCTCCTGACCCAATGTATTCGTCCGAGTACGATGTGCGTGTCATTGTGGCTCTCAACGACGACTGTTCGCTCCAATCGCTCAGCGTTCGTGGAGCGCAAGTCGAGGGATTCCATCCTGACACCACACACTACCAAATCTTCTATCCTATCGGTACGGACTCCGCTGACCTTGCCACTATCACCGATATTGAGGCTATTGCGAAAGACCCTCAGGCGGTGGTCACTATCACTGCAAATGGTGTCAACTTCACCATTCAGGTGGATGCACAAGACGGAGAGCACTCGCGCGTTTATACTATTGACCAAGTCATTTTGCTCAGCGACAATGCGCTACTTTCGGCTATTTACCTTGACAGTGTCCTTATCCGAGACTTCAACCCTAACTGCTTCGAGTACACATATTATATTGTAGGGGCACAACCTTCTATCGAGGCTATTGCCCAAGACGAGAATGCTATAGTGGAGTACGGTATGTATGCGCTCAACGAGCCTTTCTACATCTACGTCACGGCTCACGACGGTACCGAGTGTATCTACACCATTCACTTCTTAGAGTCCACCATTCAGTCTGCGCAGACGCCTACCGAGAAGGATGTCATCATCAAGCACATCGCGGGTACGATGGACTTTGTTGCGGCCACTATCCGCAAGAACGTATCGCTTGGTGTTTACACGGCGCAGGGGCAACTCCTCTTCTACAGCAAGCTTACCGAGTCCACACAGAACGATGCCACTGTGGGTACGAATGCTGATGGTTCCGACCGTCTTTTGGATGTCTTCACCCAACCTACGGTATTCACCTTACCTGAGGCCAACCGTGCGTTCTTCTATGTCTTCTTCGAGAATGAAAAGAATCGAATCACATCGGGCAAGATTATGATACGCAAGTAGGTGCACACTGCCTGCAAGTGCAAGTGCAAGTATTTTTACGCAAGTGGCACGCTTGCACTTGCACTTGCACTTGCACCCCCATACACAAGAAACGGAAGATGCCAAATCTTTCGTTTTTTTTATCATGCCTTAATATTCGCGCATACATATGCAAAAAAACTTGCATATTCGAGTTCTTTATCTTAACTTTGCACACGTTTTTACAACATTTAAGGATAAATAAATATTACAAATCTTAACAAATGATATATTTATATTAATAAATGATCTCTATAGTATTACTATAGTAATACTATAGAGATCATTATATGATGAGTATATAATAAGCATAGGATAGACATATATGAAACACTTCAACTACTACCTTTTACACCTTGTTGCCTTCTTGTTCATGGCAACCACTGTATACGCACAATGCGACATTATCTACGATACAGGCGAATACGAAGTCATGACATCAATCTCATCCTCCAAGCCGAAGACCTTCACCATTGACGACCCACGTCCATGTGCGCAACTCACGTTCACCAACGACCAAAACAAGACATGGGCAACAGGTGGAGTCCAAGTCACTGCCACATACACCGACGGTTCCACCGAGGTGCTTGCAGGTGCAAGTGCAAGTGCAAGTGCAAGTAATACATTTGCAAGGGGCACCCATACCATCTACCTCAATCAGAAAATAGTCAAGTCCTTAACCTTCAAGGGTACGGGTACACTCAAGAAGACCATATCCAACATCAGCCTCACGCAGGCGCATTATATCACACCGCAATTACCCGATAACACGCTGTATCTCACGCAGATAGGGTCAAATACGCATTTCGCAGGAATGTTCCAAGTGGCATGGAGCACATGCCACAATCCTATCACGCTCACATGCGACAATCCATACTTTCGCATCACGCCTACCTCTTTCGACACCGCACAGGGATTTGGCACTTTCACTTGCACTTGCACTTGCACCCCACCTGACACCCTGCCACTCACGGCCACACTCACCATATCCGACCAAGTGCTATCCACCACGGTCACATTATCGGCCACCGCATCCACTGCGCCGTCCTGTCGTTCCTTTGCCTTGTACGTCACCGACTTGCAGACCATCACACTCACTTCTCCTACCAAGACATTCCCTATCAGTGGACTACCTGCTGATACCATGACATTCATTGCGCACGCTGAAATCCTATCGGCAAACAACGACCTAACCATTGACTTCAGCCGCGACGGCAGCACATGGACGAACACGCAAGTCATTCCTATTGCCATGAGCACTGCCCATAGCACATATTCCTGCCTTGTTCCTGACAGTGCGGCATACGTGCGATTCACCACGAGTTCCACGCTACGTACCTACTTCGACATGGTCACTATACGTCAACAAGAGTTCATCACACCAAGCTTATCTGAGATCATCATCACGGATGCCATTGTCAATCAACCATACCATACCACCTTCTCCATTGACTACTCCGACGTACCGCTTATTCAGCACCATGTCACCAACTTGCACAACCTCAACCCTCTACTCACCTTATCGCCTGAGGTCACCAACGACTGTGGCAGTTTTGGCACTTGCACTTGCACTTGCACCCTAACCTCCCCTTATCCACAGACAGTCACAGACACCATCACTATCTTCACCTCAGCAGGGCACAATATTAAGATTCCTATTACCATCACTGCCACTTTGGGCGAGACCTACTACTTCAATCAATCCGACGGCTTATGGAGCGACCTCTCACTTTGGCGACTTGCTGATGGCTCCACGCCTACCGCATTGCCTTCGCCAAGCAATCCTGTGCTACTCAGTCACCATGCCATTATCGACCAATACGAGGCTACTCCTTACAGCATAACCATCGATAATGGTGCGCTCACGGTCATGCCACAAGGCGGACTGACCGTCCATGCGGGTGGATTCACAGGGGCGAACGCCAACAACCTTACCCTCCACAATACCAAAGCAGGTGCAGGTTTTATCCGCATATCGCCCTATTTCACACGCGAAGTAACAGGCACTATGCCTACTATCAAGGTGCTTTACCAAACCCGCTCCACTCTTGACACAGGTGCCAACAAAGACGCCACATGGCAGTATATCGGCGCAGCAGGCTATGACTGCCAATTCACCGTTGATTATATCACATGGCTTTATCATTGGAGCGAGTCACAAGGATGGATCAACAAGACGGGTACCCTCACACTCACCCCATTTGCAGGCTATGCCATTACTCAATATGGTCAGCCCACCTACGAACTTCCCACTACCCCTATTCATAGCAATCAAACTCTCACACTCACTAAGACCACAACCAACAACGGCATGAACGGCGACAACCTCTTCGCCAATAGTTTTACCGCACCTATTGATGTCAAAAACTTCACACCCGAAGACTTCTCGGGCGAAATGGACAAGACATTCTATATCTTCAATTCGGGCTCATGGAATCAATGGAATGGCCATTTGCAGCAAGGAGATACTATTGGCGACAACAAATCCATGTCTCCCGGACAATATTGTGCCATACCTGCTCTTGCCGCACCTTACTTGGATAGCGACTACGACATCACTACCATTCCTCCTATGCAAGGTGTATATGTGGTTGCGAAAGACAACAACGCTCAAATCCATCTCAACTACACCAAACATATTTGGCAAGCAGGTACATCTACTACCGATATGAACGAATCAATGCGTTTGCCACAACGCACTGACAATACAACCTCTACCCACAATTCGTTGATACGCCTACGCATCCATGTTCGTAGTCTCAATAGCGGTGCCGATCGTATGTACATCATCCAAGATACACTCACAACACCCGATTACGACAATGGATACGACGCGCCAAATCAAATGGGAGAAGGACTTGTAAATATTTATACGAACGAACATTTTGGACAAATGGAAGTATCTTGCTCCAATCATATTGATAGCATGTTTATTGGTTTCACCGCGGGAGAAGATAGTATCTACACACTTACCTTCAATGCGCTCATTGGAGAGAATATCTATATACAAGATCTTGAAAATGACAGCATCATACTACTCTCTGAAGATGGTTGCTACACATTCAACGCCACCCCTCAAACGACCAACGACATGCGTTTCCAAGTACTGCTACACCCAAATATCAACAATAATCAGGGCAACAATGATGACATCATCAGCAGCACCACAGATATTCCTTCTGCACAGATTTGGTCATATGGTAAATCCATCTATATCGCCAACGTCCCTGCCAATAGCACTGCTACGCTATACAATGTTGGTGGTCAAGCACTACTAACTACACCTATTCACTATACACCATATATCCTCAACCTATCCCATCTGCCAAACGGAATATATATCCTCAAGATGAATAACGATGTATATAAGTTCGTATGCAAATAACCCTTTAAACATTAACGCTTTGAAACATCTATACGCTATTATACTACTAATCATTGCCTCGCTGATAACATCCACTCTTTCAGCACAATCCTACCCATCATCATACACGTTCCGCTCTACAAGTGGATATGCTACTTCGTACCAATTACCGACAGGCAATTACCAATCCACTATTCAATTTGCCAATGGCAACATTCGTACCTCTGCAGCTAATCTCAACGGTTCTACTACCCTTGACAAACAAAGTGCATACATCCCTACCAACAACCCTACAGGACCACAACGCATTGCCCCACCAATCCATGCCCCACTCCATTTCGACAAACAAGTTGTCCTTCTCATGCTACTGCTATCCACAGCATATGCATACAGCATATACCGTAAAACTAAAGTAGTTAATTAAATACTGCACTTCACATATGCAAATAAAAAAGAGAACCAAACTAGGGTTCTCTTTTTTTATTGCTATTGACAATTAATTACTCACCATCATGCGCATGCAAAGATTGCACATATACTGCGTGCATCATTTTCTCGCGCTTGATCTCTGATGGTTTTGAGAATTGTTGACGACGACGGAGCTCTTTCACCACACCGGTCTTGTCAAATTTGCGTTTGAATTTCTTAATCGCGCGCTCGATGTTCTCGCCTTCCTTTACTGGTACAATGATCATTGCATACACCTCCTTCTCTTGTTCTCTCCAGGCAGTCAGCCCGTTTCGAGTGATAGCGGATGTTTAAGTCTCCCGCTTGACCTTTTTATGAGTTAAACTTAGTTGTTAATCTTTCAAAGAAAAACCGCTCAACATTTCTGCTAAGCGGTTTCTAGTACCCAGAGCCGGGGTCGAACCGGCACAGGGGTGAACCTACTGGTGTTTGAGACCAGCGCGTCTACCGATTCCGCCATCTGGGCCTGCTCTTTTTCAAAAGCGACTGCAAAGGTACTGCTTTTTTTTGATATGACCAAATATATTTGCAAAAAAGTGCAAAAATACTGCACTTTTTTGCAAATATTGCTTTTTTAAGCATTGTTTAGCAAGCCACGCACCACCATATTAATGGTCTTACCTTCAGCTTTACCTGCCAACTGCTTAGTAGCCACACCCATTACTTTGCCCATATCTTGTGGGCCGGTAGCACCTACTTGCTCAATGATAGCCTGCAAAGCCACTTTTAACTCTTCCTCACTCATCATCGCTGGCAAATAACGCTCAATTACAGCGCATTGTGCCATTTCGTCCTCTGCTAACTCTGGACGATTGGCACTGCGAAACATCTCCGCGGCCTCTTTGCGTTGTTTCACCATCTTTTGGAGGATTTGCAACGCACGATCATCATGCAACTCGCCATCACCGCCCTTAGCAGTTTTAGCTTCTAAAAACTCTTTCTTTATACCGCGTAGCGCATCTAGCGCCACTTTATCCTTCGCGAGCATCGCTTTTTTGATGTCCTCACTAATTTTATCAAAAAGATTCATATTATTTTTAGTTTAGAGGTTAGAGGCTAAAGGTTAAAGGCTGGTAATATGCGATTTTGCCGCTATTTCTTGCCTTTCGCCTAATAGCCTTATCGCCTAGTTATAAAAATATCAATTGTACTAATATATATATGGGCAACAGTACTACAAAAGCGAACTTAAACATATACCCAAAGAACGATGGCATTTTTACTCCATTTTCCTCCGCGATGGCCTTGACCATGAAATTAGGTCCATTGCCAATATAGGTCATCGAACCAAAGAACACCGCCGCTATACAAATCGCCTTTAACAATATCTCTGGCACACCTGCTACCATATTACCACCAAATGCAACTATCTGCTCAGGATCCAAACCCGAAGCTACACTATGAAATGCTACCGCCGTAGGCGTATTATCCAAGAAACTTGACAAGGCACCCGTGGCATAATAGAACTGCCATGGATGAGCAAATCCCATCGAAGACGCATGATGGTTTAGATATGCTAGAGCTGGTGTCATAGTCACAAAAATACCCAAAAACAATATCGCCACCTCCATAATAGGTGCCCAAGAGAATTTATTCAGTCTATAGCGCACTTTCCGCTTGGTAGTGTACATACTCATAGCAGTAAGAATAAGCAACACGATTTCTCGCAAATACTTGATCCATATTGGTGCATCTGCTTGCGCCATCATTGGGATAATACCCGAATGAACAAAAGCCACCGCTAGTATTACACCCACCAAATACACGATATTTGTCTTCCCCTGCACCTCCAGCGGCTTGTGATCATGCAAATCCTGCTCTAATGCAATAGGACGCTCTTTCTTGTAGAAACGGGTATCTACTACAAAATAAATCAGTAGTAATAACACACCCGTCATCAACCACTCTGGAAACAACGACATAAACCATCCAAACTTTGCTCCACGCAAGAATAACATAAACAAAGGAGGATCGCCCAATGGAGTCAACAATCCGCCACAATTCGCCACTAAAGCAATGAAAAACAATACTGTATGTATCTTGTGTTCACGTTGCTGATTCGTAGTGAGCAATGGGCGAATCAATAGCATCGCAGCACCAGTGGTGCCCATAAAACTCGCCAAAACCCATCCTAACGCTAAAAACGTTGTATTTACCCATGGTTTAGCTTGAATATCACCCGAAAGGTGAATACCACCCGTGATTACATACAATGCTAATAACAAAATAATAAATGGAAGGTAATCACCTAGTACTTGATGTTCTAATTCATGCAACATTCCACCCATTATCAAGCAGATAGCCGTTGGAATAGCAAGCAAGATAGACACGGCCAATTTATGCCGATTACTATCCCACCAATCATTCACAATCAACGGAGCAAATGCTATCGTTAATAGCATCAATCCAAATGGAATCATGCTCCAGGCACTATGTACTAATTGTTCCATAATAAATCTTTTCACCTAGATTATCCTAGATAATCTAATCGTTTTATTAATCTAGTTTCAGCACAGCAAGGAAGGCTTTTTGTGGAACTTCCACATTACCAATTTGCTTCATACGTTTCTTACCCTTCTTCTGCTTCTCCAGCAGTTTGCGCTTACGGCTCACGTCACCACCATAACACTTAGCAAGGACATCCTTGCGCACTTGCTTCACCGTCTCACGAGCAATAATCTTTGCGCCAATAGCCGCTTGGATAGCAATATCAAATTGCTGACGAGGAAGCAACTCCTTGAGTTTCTCGCACATACGACGACCAAAGCTTTCCGCGTTATCACGGTGGGTCAATGTGGACAACGCATCCACTTGTTCACCATTGAGCAGAATATCCAACTTCACCAAATTAGATGGGCGGAAACCATTGTGATGCCAGTCGAACGAAGCATAACCTTTGGAAATAGACTTTAGTTTATCGTAGAAGTCAATCACAATCTCACCCAATGGCATGTCGTATAATATCTCCATACGGTCGCCCGAGATGTATTCTTGTTTTACGAGTTCACCGCGTTTACCCAAGCATAGTGTCATAATCGGCCCAATGAAATTGCTTGTGGTAATCACGCTGGCACGGATATATGGTTCCTCAATATGGTCAATCTGCGTAATATCAGGCATGCCCGCAGGGTTATGCACCTCCACCATTTCGCCATCCTTAGTATATACCTTATAACTTACGTTTGGCACCGTGGTAATCACATCCATATCAAACTCACGATCCAAACGCTCCTGCACAATCTCCATGTGTAGCAATCCCAAGAATCCGCAGCGGAAGCCAAATCCTAATGCCACTGAAGACTCGGGTTGGAAGGTAAGGGCAGCATCGTTGAGTTGGAGTTTTTCCAATGAAGCACGCAAGTCCTCATAATCCTCTGCCTCAATAGGATAGACACCCGCAAAGACCATTGGTTTGGCCTCCTCGAAGCCTTCAATCGCCTCCGCACAAGGGCGTGCCACGTGGGTAATGGTATCACCTACCTTTACCTCGGTAGAGGTCTTGATACCCGATATGATATATCCCACATTACCAGCCGAAATCTCTTTGGTAGGTTGCATATTGAGTTTCAATACGCCTATCTCGTCAGCATCATATTCTTTACCTGTATTGAAGAAACGCACACGGTCGTTTGCCTTCATCGTACCATTTACCACCTTGAAATACGCAATAATACCACGGAATGGATTGAAGACTGAGTCAAACACCAAGCATTGCAGCGGTGCTTCTGGATCACCCACTGGTGGAGCGATACGCTCGATGATAGCGTCCAATATCTCTGGTACACCATCACCCGTCTTAGCCGAACAACGAAGAATCTCCTCGCGTTTGCAGCCAAGCAAGTCAATGATTTCATCCTCCACCTTCTCAGGCATAGCAGAGTCCATATCGCATTTATTCATGATCGGAATAATCTCCAAATCGTGCTCCAATGCCATGTAGAGGTTGGAGATTGTCTGTGCCTGCACTCCTTGTGAAGCATCTACAATCAATAGCGCACCTTCACAGGCCGCAATACTACGGCTCACCTCGTAGGAGAAGTCCACGTGTCCCGGAGTATCAATAAGATTGAGGGTATAACCCTTGTAGTTCATCTGAATAGCGTGTGACTTGATGGTAATACCACGCTCTTTCTCGAGGTCCATATCATCCAACACCTGATTCTCCATCAAGCGTTTGTCCACCGTAGCGGTATACTCTATCAATCGGTCCGCCAAAGTAGATTTGCCATGATCAATGTGGGCAATGATACAAAAATTTCGTATATTCTTCATATTATCTCTATTATCAACTTTCGTGCCAAAGTACTCCTAATTTATAATTGGGCGCAAAGGTACAAAAAAATTTGCAAATATGCAAAAAATGTTGTAATTTTGCAGCCACTTTTACAAAAACACAAAATATTAACTATTAACTGTTAATTATTAACTCAACAACACCCATGCAAAAGCAACATGTAGTAGTGCGCTTCTGTGGCGATTCTGGTGATGGTATGCAATTGACCGGAACCATGTTCTCCTCACTAAGCGCTATCTTGGGCAATGAGATTAGTACATTACCCGATTTCCCTGCTGAGATCCGTGCTCCACAAGGCACATTGGGAGGCGTCAGCGGTTTTCAAGTTCAGTTAGGTACAGGAGTCTACACTCCTGGTGATCAAGCCGATGTGATTGTAGCAATGAACGCTGCAGCGCTCAAGGTATGTACCCTTGGTTCGAAGTTCAACCAAAAAGGCGCACAATGGGAAGAGAAAGAATCGATGTTCAAACGCGATGCAGTTATTATCGTGGACACCGATTCACTCACAGCCAAAGACCTCGAGAAAGCCCTCTACACCACCGACAACCCATTCACCGAACTGGGTATCCCCGAATCAGTACAAATCATCCCAGTAGCACTCACTGCCCTTACCAAAGAGGCACTCAAAGATATGGGATTAGACAACAAATCTGTACTCAAGTCACGCAATATGTTTGCGTTGGGTTTGGTTTGCTGGCTTTTCAACCGTCCTGTGGATAAGGCCGTTAGTTTCCTCGAAGGTAAGTTCCAAAAGAAACCTCAGCTAATCGCACCAAACGTGAAAGTGCTAACCGATGGCTTCAACTACGGCAACAACCTCGCGCTGAACATCCAAACGATGAACGTGGAGAAATCCAACGAGTTACCCAAAGGCACCTACACCTCTATTGCAGGCAACAAGGCCACCGCTTGGGGCCTGATTGCTGCCGCAGAGAAATGTGGCAAGAAATTGTTCTTGGGCTCCTACCCTATCACTCCTGCTACCGACATCATGCACGAATTGGCTGCTCGCAAAGATATGGGTGTGATGGTCGTTCAAGCCGAAGATGAGATTGCAGGTGTATGTACGGCTATTGGTGCTGCTTTCGCAGGCGATCTGGCTGCTACTAGCACTTCGGGACCTGGTCTTAGTCTCAAGTCAGAGGCTATTGGATTGGCAGTGATGGCAGAGTTGCCATTAGTAGTGATTGATGTGCAACGCGGTGGACCAAGTACAGGATTACCTACCAAAACCGAGCAAACCGACCTCATGCAGGCCATCTATGGCCGCAACGGTGAGTGTCCTGCTGTGGTAATGGCAGCATCGAGCTCCGCCAACTGCTTTGAATATGCATACCAAGCCTGCAAGATTGCATTGGAGAACATGACCCCTGTAATCTTGCTCACCGATACCTATTTGGCGAACGGAACAGGTCTGTGGCGTATTCCACAAATGAGCGAATTGCCTGATATTCAACCACAAAGCGTGCCAGAAGAGTTCAAAGGCAAGTATAACCCAGCATTGCGCGATGA
Source organism: Paludibacteraceae bacterium (assembly GCA_045124995.1). Classification (GTDB taxonomy): domain Bacteria; phylum Bacteroidota; class Bacteroidia; order Bacteroidales; family Paludibacteraceae; genus Colicola. Next base: position 59,452 of record JBGVMY010000003.1, read on the forward strand.
GCGCGGTGTGCGCTATTGGGCATTCCCTGGCATGGAGGGCTATGAACATCGCAATATCGGTTTGGAGCGTGATGCCGAGAAGGGCACCATCTCAACCAACCCAGAGAACCACCAACGTATGGTGCTTACCCGCCAAGCGAAAGTTGAGCAAATAGCCAACCAGATTCCACTTTTGCAAGTACAAGGCAATACCGATAGCGATACCCTACTCATCGGTTGGGGATCTACCGAAGGACACCTGCACGCAGCTGCCAACGAATTGGGCTGTGCATTGGCGCACTTCAACTACATCAACCCACTGCCTAAGAATACTGAGGAGGTGCTCCGTCAATACAAACATCTGATTGTTTGCGAACTGAATAGCGGACAATTTGCTGGCTATTTGCGCTCGAAGATCGAAGGCATCAACCTGCTACAATACAACGAACTCACCGCACAACCATTTGCAGTGGATCGCATCGTCAACTTTGTTAAAAACGCCTTATAATATATTATGGAAGCAAGTCAATTTAAAAGTGATCAATATGTAAAGTTCTGTCCTGGTTGTGGTGATCATGCTATCTGCATGGCATTGCAAAAAGCCATGGCACAGATTGGTATCCCTACTCATCAGGTAGCCGTGATCTCTGGTATCGGTTGTTCGAGCCGTATGCCTCACTACTTGAACACCTATGGTTTCAACACCATCCACGGTCGTGGCGGTGCCATTGCTACAGGTGTCAAGACTAGTCATCCTGAACTCACCGTTTGGCAGATGTCGGGCGATGGCGACTGTATGGCTATCGGCGGCAACCATTTCATCCACGAGATTCGCCGCAACGTAGATCTAAATGTCTGCATCTACAACAACCGCATCTATGGTCTTACCAAGGGTCAATACTCACCTACTTCACCTAAAGGCTTTGTCAGCAAGTCTAGCCCATTTGGTACCGTAGAGCGTCCATTCATTCCTGCTGAACTAGTACTCGGCGCACGTGGCACTTTCTTTGCCCGCACCTTAGATGTAGATATGCCTACCACCGTTGATTGTATGGTAGCAGCGCACCAACACAAAGGCGCCAGTATCATCGAGTGTCTGGTCAACTGCGTGATCTTCAACAACGGCACCCACGGGTGGATTGCCGACCGCGAGACTCGTGCCGACCGCTCCATTGTGCTCAAGCACGGCGAAAAAATGATTTTCGGCAAAGAGAAAGATAAAGGTTTGGCATTGGATTATAACCAAGGTCTAATCCCTCAGCTCATCGTAGTGCCTGCTAATGATGCGCGTGTACTCACTCACGACGCAACCCTGCAAGATCCTACTCTACACCGTATGCTCGCCATGATGGGACAAGAGGGCGATACAACTCTCCCAATCGCACTCGGCGTGATACGCAATGTAGAGGCAGATGCATATGATATGGCTGTTAATCAACAGATTAACGAGGTACGCGAGAAGAGTAAGGCCAAGACATTCGACCAATTGACTGCCACATTGGAGCAATGGGAGATTTGATAATTAAGAATTAAGAATTTTGAATTAAGAGTGAAGAAACTGATTCTATTTATTGCGTTGGTTGCTTTTATTGGCGACATGGCTGCGCAAGCAGTGGTAGATACTACACAGGTATCAATTGTTGATCGCGTAGAGAACTGGTACGCTGAAAATATGAATTATACCACCATCACCGCGTTGATGGCAGTAGAGAGTTCGTTTATCCCCTTCCCTAGCGAAGTGGTTGTTCCTCCCGCAGCGTATGTAGCTGGTATAGAGGATAGTAGCCTACACACCACGGATAGTTATCCGCTCAACGTACTGCTCGTTGTGCTATTTGGCACATTGGGTGCCATTATCGGTGCGATTATCAACTACCTCCTTGCCATGTGGCTGGGTCGCCCTATCATCTACGCATTTGCTGATAGCAAGTTAGGCCACCTATGCCTGCTCTCTGCCGAGAAAGTCAAAAAGGCGGAGGATTACTTCAACGAGCACGGCAAGGTTTCCACCTTCGTTGGTCGTTTGATACCAGGTATTCGCCAACTCATCAGTATCCCTGCTGGCTTGTGCAAGATGCATTTTGGATGGTTTCTCTTCTACACCTTCTTGGGTGCAGGTGTATGGAATGTGGTACTTGCATTACTAGGCTATATCGCTCATGGTCAAATGGATTTGATTCATACCTACAGCCATGAGTTGAGTATCGCTATCATGGCATTGTTGGGATTGCTGGTAGTGTATTTCGTAGCAAAAGCAGTGATTAAACGCTGCAAAAAATAAGAATTATAACAAATACTTCTCAATAAAATAGAGCGCAATTGCGCTCTATTTTATTGTAAGTTGTTGCTAATTATGTGCCCAACCCAGCGCAAAAGCACTGACGCGACATCCACGAATAGGCGAAGTCTGCCGCATACATTCAAACATCGTAGCACCTGATGTGATGACATCATCCACCAATAGGATATGCCGATTCTTCCACTCCTCGGGATAGCGGATGGCAAATAGGTCCTGCACATTCCGCTGGCGATCATCAAACCGCGAGCGCGACTGATGTGGATTATTGCGTGTGCGCATCAGATGCTCAGTATCAATCGGGATATGCAACACTTCGCTCATTCCTCGGCAGATATACTCCGCTTGATTGAATCCACGCTGACGCAAACGACGAGGATGCAACGGTATAGGTACTAGACAATCAATATCATCAAACAAATCAGAATCCACATACTCTTGCGCTGCCAAACGACCCAACTGGTAAAAAATCTGCGGATTAGGATGAGCACCAAACTTACCACGCTCAATAAGTGTGCGCAAAATCAATCCACGTGAGCGATTGTAATAAGCAAAAGCCGCACCGCGCTCATAGCGCACAGTGCGTCTTTGCCCATTAATCTGCTCCAGGAATAGCAAATCTATACCATTCTGCTCCAATAGCGCGTGCTCGGTACGCGAAATCGAGTTAAGACAATCGGCGCAGATCAAAAATTCATCGTCAAGTAATTTGATCTCACAAACAGGGCAGCACCTTGGAAATAGCACTTCCAATACTGCATGCATGCCCGAAGAGAAGAAACCAAGCATTATGCCTTGAGCCACGTAGCGATACGTTGGCGATATTCCACCAGCGCTGCCACCATCAATCCTAACAACCAACCCACTACGATAGCTATCACACTCATACGCAATGGACCATTTTCAGCACATGATTCTAATATGAAATGCGACTGCAGCACCACAGGCGCCGTACATGTAGCCAAGCGCGCATGCACATATTCGCTCTCACGCATTTCGGTATATACATCTTCGAGGAAAAGTTCTACCGAACGACTACCTAGCACCATACCACTTGTCCATGCATCCATCTGAACTTGGGTGGAGCCATTGTGCGCAAAATAAAAAGCCGAGGTCAAGCTATCCAACTTTTCCACCTGTGTGCTATGGAAACGCGCCTCGCGCTCCAATCCTTGGCGATAGGCAGCATATCGCGATTGGAAATATGGACGACTATTCAAATACTCCAGAATAGCTGTTTCCACCTCAGGCAGACGATTGGGCTGCTTGGTGCGGAATTGCAGGGCCACCATATCTGGAACATGCACACACAGGGTATCCATACGATTTACCTTATGACGATAATCCACTATGTCAATTGTAGTATCAGCCAATAGATCAATGACATCAAATGCCTCAAAATGCGAGTTTGCCCATGCCAGATCTTCGGGTAAGCCTAACATCGCAACTGGATTTTGATGCGCAAATGTGATGCGTACTTTGCCCAATGCTTGAAACTCTGCACGTACCATCTCGTTGGTCACACCATTGAGTTTTGCTACTGCATTCACCTCGTACATGCGGTTGGAAGGACGTGCATAATACAACGCCGCAGCCATACACGCCACCATCACAAGCAATACAACCCACCATTGACGATAAGTTAGGCGAAGCATGTCGCCCAAACGATGGAGTAACCACATAATACTTTTGCCTATGCCACAAATAATCGCAGCGCAAAATTCAAAAAGATTCATTTCACTAGGTGCCATATCCTAACTCCTATTTCTTCATTCATACTTACCTACGACCACGCATCCATCCTGCAAAGCCAGAGCGCTCTGCTGGTTGTGGTTCGGTTTTCATCTCAGTAGGTTGTGCAGCTACAGGACGTGGAGCAGGAGCTGGCATGTCAATCGTCATATCATCATTAAGATCGATGATAATCTCGCCAGACTGAATCTCCAGTGTAGGGAAAGAGGCTGCAAGTTGCTCCGTAGGCGCAGCAGGTTGCTCTGCCGGATTGGCATCCCCATAGAAGGTCTCAATAGCTTGATCCACAGTCTTTTTGCCTACGGCATCATCCAGACCTGGGATATCCGACACATCGTATCCCGTGGCAATCAGGGTCACGCGCACCTTATCAGTCAAGCTGTCGTCAATCGAGATACCCCATTGTACTTCCACATCATCGCCCATCTCGTGCACAAAAGCATGTACTTGTTCCATCTCTGAAGCCACAATAAAGTGCTCCTCAGAGCAATATAACTGCATCAACATGCGTTTTGCACCATGCACATCATTGTTAACCAATGGCGAATGCAATGCCTCGTGAATAGCCTGCGTAATACGATCTTCACCGCTGGCACTACCCACACTCATGATGGCTACATTACCATTCTTGAGGGTATTATAGACATCGGCAAAGTCAGTATTAATATAGCCTGGAATCGTGATAATCTCCGCAATCGAGCGTGCCGCATTCGCCACTACGTCATCCGATTTCTTAAAGGCATTGAGCATCGAAAAATCAGGATAGATATTCAGCAATTTCTGGTTATTAATCACCAATATCGCATCCACGTGCTCCGCCAATTTAGCAACACCCGTCATCGCCTTCTTGATCTTTTTGGGTCCCTCAAAAGCAAATGGGATGGTCACGATACCAACAGTAAGGATATTCATCTCGCGTGCCACTTCTGCTACGATGGCCGAAGCTCCCGTACCTGTACCGCCACCCATACCAGCAGTGATAAACAACATCTGCGTACCATCGTTGAGCGACTCACGAATACGTTCGCGATTCTCCTCTGCATATTGCTGAGCTACCTCAGGTTTGCCACCAGCACCCCAACCAGGACCCAACTGCAGTTTGGCAGGTACGCTGCTACGGCTTAGACATTGCTTGTCGGTATTACATACCAAGAATGATACATCTGTTATCCCTTGAGAGTACAAATAGTTGACAGCATTACAGCCACCACCACCTACACCCATCACCTTGATAATAGTATCTTGAGTGAGTTCAAGACCTAGGTCATTTATTACATCTACCATAGTATATTTGGTTTAATTATTTTCAAATTCAGTAAATATGTTCAATGTTTCTTCCTCTACTTTCTTTTTAAACTTTTTGAGGCGTCGAATAATATCATCCTCGGGTTGCTCATCAGGATGCTCCTGACGATATTGATTACCTTGCAGTAGCGTACCCACTAGTGATGCATAGGTCGGAGCACACAGTTCATCAGGCGTATCCATACTTAACCAAGGTGCATGCGAACCATACATCACAGGTATCGTGGTTTTAGTTTGGATATAACTCTCCACCCCATTAAGCATTGATGCACCACCTGTGATATATAATACGCTAATCTGGCCTGCATACTGATTCAAATCGTTCATCAATCCATCCAACGTCTGATCCAATCGCGCTGCTATCACCTCAGCCAATTCGTTTGCACGAATCACCACAGAGTCTGTTTGCGAAGCATTAGGAATACGATAGCAATTGTCAGCAGGTACGTATGCTGGTGAGGCATAACCATACATACATTTCAGACGCTCGGCATAAGGCAATGCGATGCCATACTGCTCAATGTCGCGTGATATATCGTAGCCACCCAATGGAATCACCTTGGTATATAGATATTGATTACCCTTGAAAATGCTTAGCGTAGTGGTCTGAGCGCCCATATCCAAGATGGCACAACCATTCTGTATATCATCCGCTGTAGCCAAAGCACTCAGCAGGGCATCAGCACGCACACAAGTATGCTCTATATGCTTAGGTGTACGAATAAAACTACCCTCTACCTTTTCGAACAATTCTTTTTTTCCTACAAAGGCCGTATAACAAGCTTCCACCTGCATTGCCTTTTGCTGCGGAGTAGGTTGATCGCACTGCATTTTGCCATCCAACTTGTAATATGATGGTATCACACCCAATACAGCTGCTTGTGGATTATGCATCTCTATCTTCTGTCGGCATTCCGCCTCCATCTCATCCAACAGATACTGATGTATCTCTTTGGAATAGCCCTGATGACGTTTCGAGCCCACTGTCACCATCTGCATTGATCGTCCGCCCAGCGCTACAAACACCTGGGTAAGTGCTTCCACACGGATACGATTAGCTAGCAATTTCAGCACCTCGCCTATCACATAGCTCGCATTGGATGTGCTATTTACCACACCGCGCTCTACCAGATTAGGACTATGACGATGGGATGACTCTACCCCCAATACGCGTACCAATCCTTCTTCCGTCATCTCAGCGGCCATCGCACGTACCGAGTGACCTCCTAATTCAATAGCTACCAACGGATGAGACAATATCGTTCCTTGATTCTTTCGTGCCATATTCTATAACCTTTAACCTATTTCCTTCCAACCACTTGCCCATCATAGCGCAAATCATATTCCCTATAATAGGGATGCTCTATCTGATCCAGTCCTCTGGAGTATAACTTGTGCAACCGATTCATCTTCTTCTCATACCCCGACAAGTCGCCTAGGATAATATCTCCTTGTCCATCATGTTGTGCGAGCACCAGGTGCTTTGCATTATGTACCTGCACATGCTTGATACGCGATTGCCAGTAGCGATTAGCCACCAGCCATTGTGCGAAATCATAGTATTCCTCCGTGGCCGCACGTTTGCCTACTGCTCCTTTGAACAATGGCACATCTACCTCGATTGATGTACGAACAGGCATAATCTTGCGATCACTATCCACATAATAATTCCCCTCTCCACTCTTCACCTGCAAAGCTGGTACACGTTGTGTCACGCGTACGCGAACACCGCCACGAGCCGACTTAAAGCACTCTGCACTACGGATCATATCGTGTTGCAGCAAACAATCCTCGATGGCTTGACACGACACCTCTCGCATCTGTTTACCCACCGGCGAAAGACCTTCGCGATACAACAATTGACGCAGTTCGTTACTACTCACATACCGACGATCCAAACTGTCGATAATCTCCACCTTGAGCCAAGCACAAGGAGTTTCTACTGGTCGATGCGACGCCCATATAGCCATGGTAAGCATCGCTGCTACCACTACAAAGGCACTCACACCCGCAATAATTGATTTGATTTTCATAATTAAAGTATTTTGTTAGTTAGTTTATTGGTTATCTCAGTCACTTGTCTATCAATATCTCCCGCCCCCATCGTAATCACCACCACATGCTTATCTTGTGCTACGAGGGTTTTCACCCGTTCACGCAAATATTGGGGCAATATCGCAGGTAGTACCAATGCGCGCTTCGCTTGCAACTGCTGCAATAGCCACTCGCTAGTCACCCCTTCTATTGGTTCTTCGCGAGCCGGATAAATAGGCAACAACGCCACCTCATCCAATTGATTCAACACCTCGACAAACGCAGGTGCAAAATCACGAGTACGGCTATACAGATGGGGTTGAAATACCCCTATCACATAGCGCTCAGGATATAATCGTCGTATCGATTCAATCGTTGCCCTTAGCTCCTTCGGATGGTGTGCATAATCATCCACATACGCAACATGAGGCGTATTCACATGGATATTAAACCGACGATAAACACCCGAAAAGGTGCTGATTCCCATACGCAACTCCTCTGCAGTAGCGCCCATCAACCATGCTACAGCCATCGCTGCCACAGCGTTCTCAATATTCACCCATACTGGCACTCCCAATTGCACACCCGCTACCACCATTTCTGGGGTATGAAAGTCAAAACGTATTGCGCCTTCCTCCACACACACATTATCCGCATAGAAATCTGCCTGCTCACCCACCGAATAGGTATATACTCTTGCCTTTAACCTTCCACCTTTAACCTTATCTGTCAAATCACTCTTCACTACCAACGCATGCTGCACCAGTGAAGCATAGTGTACAAAACTATCGCAATAAGCCTGCTCCGTACCATAGACATCCAGATGATCTGGATCCATACTCGTAATCACAGAGATATAGGGATTGAGGTGATGAAACGAACGATCAAACTCATCTGCCTCCACTACAACTAGATCGCTAACATCATCCAACAACAGGTTTGTGCCATAGTTATTAGCTATTCCACCTAAAAACGCATTCGCCCCTACATGCGATTGATATAGGATATGCGCCAACATCGTGCTGGTAGTTGTCTTACCGTGCGTGCCTGCCACGCATAATGCGCGCTCCGAGCGCGTAATCGTGCCCAACACCTCTGCACGCTTACAGATAGTGAACCCCTGCTCACGAAGCCATGCGCACAAGGTCATATCCTCTGGCACAGCAGGCGTACGCACGACCACCGTAAAAGCCTTATCCAAGCGACGTACAACATCCAACGAATCATCGTATTGCACCACAATCCCCTCTGCTTCTAGCGCCTGCGTCAAGGGCGAACAAACACGATCGTAGCCCATCACACAAAAACCCTTGGTCGCAAAATACCGCGCCAAAGCACTCATGCCAATACCACCGATGCCCAAGAAATAATATGTATCTACACTTTGACCCATATTCAGCCCGCAAAGTTACAAAAAAAAATACACATATACAAGCAAATCACAAGATTTTCAAATAAAAACCTGCTTTTCTTGCATATCTGCAAAAAAAATCGTACCTTTGCGCCCAAATTGATAATTCTGAACAATAGTATATTTATGGCAACACAAGAAGAAACCTTCAAAAAACTTGTCGCACACTGCAAGGAATATGGTTTTGTATTCCCAAGCAGCGAGATTTACGACGGACTTGGCGCCGTGTATGACTACGGTCAAAACGGTGTAGAAATCAAAAACAACATCAAGAAGTACTGGTGGGATGCAATGACCATGCTCCACGAGAACATTGTCGGTATTGACGCCAGCATCTTCATGCACCCTACTACATGGAAGGCATCGGGACACGTGGATGCATTCAATGACCCACTCATTGACAACAAAGATAGCAAAAAACGCTACCGCGCTGACGTACTCATCGAGGATCAACTCGCTAAGTACGACGAGAAGATCGAGAAAGAAGTAGCCAAGGCACGCAAACGCTTTGGCGAGAACTTCGACGAGGAGATGTTCAAGCAAACTAACGAGCGTGTCAAAGCCAATGTGGACAAGCGCAACGCACTCCACGAGCGCTATGCTGCTGCGATGAATGATAGCAACCTCGAGGAACTCAAGCAAATCATCCTCGACGAAGAGATTGCTTGCCCAATCTCTGGTACACGCAATTGGACCGACGTTCGTCAGTTCAACCTCATGTTCTCCACCGAGATGGGTTCTACCGCTGACGGCGCAATGAAGATTTATCTTCGTCCTGAGACTGCACAAGGTATCTTCGTAAACTACCTCAACGTACAAAAGACCGGCCGTATGAAGATTCCTTTCGGTATCGCACAAATCGGTAAAGCCTTCCGCAACGAGATCGTAGCTCGTCAGTTCGTGTTCCGCATGCGCGAGTTCGAGCAAATGGAGATGCAATTCTTTGTTCGTCCAGGCGAGGAGATGAAGTGGTTTGAGTATTGGAAGGAGTTCCGCCTCAAATGGCACAAGGCCCTTGGTATGGGTGATGAGAAGTACCGCTATCACGACCACGATAAGTTGGCGCACTACGCCAATGCCGCTACCGATATTGAGTTCCAAATGCCATTTGGTTTCAAAGAGGTAGAGGGTATTCATAGCCGTACCAACTTTGACCTTAGCCAACATGCTCAATATAGTGGTAAGAAGATCGAGTACTTCGATCCTGAGCTCAACCAAAGCTACACTCCATACGTAATTGAGACCTCTATTGGTGTAGACCGTATGTTCCTCAGCGTAATGTGCGCTGCATACAAGGAAGAGCAATTGGAAGGTGGTGATACCCGCGTGGTATTGAACCTCCCTGCTATTCTCGCTCCTGTGAAAGCATGTGTCATGCCACTCGTCAAGAAAGATGGTCTGCCAGAGAAAGCTCGCGAGATCGTGGATATGCTTAAGTATGACTTCCACACCAACTACGACGAGAAAGACTCTATCGGTAAGCGCTACCGCCGCCAAGATGCTATTGGTACACCATTCTGTATCACTGTGGATCACGACACCTTGAACGACAACTGCGTAACCATCCGCCATCGCGATACTATGGCACAAGAGCGCGTGAATATCAACGACTTGCACGCTATCTTGAGCCAAGCATGCAATATGCGCGAAACATTCAAGAAACTGAAATAATAGATATCATTATCAACAAAAAAGCACCTCACGAGGTGCTTTTTGTGTTTATCGATACTTGCCTTCGGTGGTGTCATCAAGGATGCTGAGATAACTTTCGTATCGCGACAAAGCGATGCGTCCATCTATCACCGCTTGATTGACAGCACAACCAGGCTCATTCATATGGATACAATTGGAATAGCGGCACTCGCGACTGATCTCAAATATCTCGCGGAAATAATGGCAAACTTCCTCCTTTTCAATATCTAGCAAACCAAAACCTTTGATACCAGGAGTGTCAATGATCCATGAAACGTTGTTTAGCGGTTGTGTAGAGTTGTTTAGTGGTTGTGTAGAGTGGTGGAGCGGGTACATCTCGGAGAACGTGGTGGTGTGCATACCCTTGTGGTGTGCGGAAGATATGGCACCTGTACGTGCAACGTCTTTGCCCAAAATGGCATTCAAAAGGGTGGACTTGCCTACGCCTGAATTGCCTGATAGCAGGGTAATGCGATCTTGGAAGATATCTACGATCTCTGAACTATTTAACGCTTTTGCCGAAATGGCATAGGTAGGATATCCCAGTGATTCGTATAGATGGCGAAGGTCGGTAAGTGCTTGCAGCTCCTCTTTGTTGAGCAGGTCTATCTTGTTGAAAATCAAGCAGGCAGGCACGCGATATGCCTCGCAGGTAGCAAGGAAACGATCGATGAAAGTGGTAGAGGTCTTGGGATGATTGATGGTAACAATCAGTGCTGCCATATCCACATTGGCTGCCAAGATATGCGAAGCATAACTCAGATTGGTAGAGCGGCGAATGATGTAGTTTTTGCGGTCGTATAGTTCGGTAATCCAGTGGGTTCCATCCTCAAGCGTAGTCACTTCTACATGATCGCCAATAGCCACAGGATTGGTGGATCGAATACCACGAATACGGAAGTTGCCCTTCACGTGGCAATCCGCTGTTGTACCATCAGGGAAATACACGCCATAACTCGTGCCGGTTGATTTAATGACAAGTCCTTTCATCGTTATTAATTATCTAGTTAAACTAGTTAGACTAGTGAGGCTAGTTGTGCTAGGGTTCTTAAAACGCTTCTGTTGCGGTGAGGTAGAAGCTATATGCATTGATATTGTTCCATCGCGGATCGACATTGCTGCGGGCCACATCGAAGCGGATGTTTACTTTAGCCTTGTTGATTGCGGCGCGGAGTCCCACGCCATAGCCCACTTTTGGCACAGCCCAGTGCCAGTTGTGGTAGTCATATACATCGCCTATGCCTGCGAATACTGCTCCACGAAAGATGCTCCAGATAGGAAATCGCAGTTCGGTCTGCAATGCCATCATGATATCGTCGCGAAACATGTCGCTATTGATGCCGCGCAGACCATCTTGTCCGCCCAGTCGTGGCAACATGGGATACATGGTGATATGCGAAATGAAATATTCCGACAGCATCAGTTGGGTCTTTAGTTGCCAAGCTACCACCAAATTGTGTGGCAGCGGGATGTATTGCCTTAGGTCGGCTGCTAGCAGACCATTGATGGCAGCTTGTTGCCCCTCAGGAATATCCACTTTGCTTGTCAATGCCGCTGCGGCGGATAGCTTGAAGAATAGACCATGAGTGGGGTAGAAGGTGTTGTCGCGCGAATCGTAGAGAGCTACAGCACCCAATGCCGCTTGTATCAATGGATCGGGCGTCTGGTATGTTCCTGCGATGTCGTATTGGGCAATGAGCAGGTCTGCCATGGGGCCTACAGACCAATTTTTTTTCACGCAGATTGGTGCTTGCACATTGAGGTATCCGCGTTGCATCTGATAGGGGGTGCCTTGGCGAAGCATGCCAATACCCGTATTGCCTTCGTTGGCGAAATGCGGGTCGTTATACACACCATAGTAGGTGGCAGGGCGGTCGCTATAGCCCGCACGGAATTGGAGTTGCCATTGAGGCGATGAGGCGGCATGGCTGTTAGGTGATAAGGTATGATTCCCGAAATACAATGTGCCCTGTGTGTTGACATACCACTGATGACGGAGCGAGTAGGTGCCATCGAGTTGAACGATAGAGGTGCGCTCTTGGTTGGGTAGGCGAAAATAGCCTTGTGCTGCTGCACCAAACTCCCACGTGGACTCGGGTGAATAATTCACCACGGGAATACCCATTGCAGGCAAATTGAGCAGGCTATCAAGCGAAATAGCATGAGACATTGGAAAGACCAATGCCCATGCTATTGCTAGTATGAGTAATCTCAGATTGATAGGTTAGAGGTTAAAGGTTAAAGGTTAAAGGTTAGAGGAAGGGGTATGCGGCTTCGCCGCTATTTCTTGCCTCTCGCCTCTCGCCTAATAGCCTTTCGCCTAAATTTACACCGTCATAATCTCTTTTTCTTTCGCTGCGTAGATCTCGTCGATCTTCTTCACGAATTTGTCGTGGAGTTTTTGTGCATCTGCTTCTGCATCTTTCTCTACATCCTCAGGCAGACCCTCTTTAACTTGTTTTTTGAGGGTATCGATTGCATCGCGACGTGCGTTGCGTACACTTACCTTTGCATTTTCAGCTTCGCCCTTACATTGTTTCGCGAGCTCTTTACGACGCTCCTCGGTCAATGGTGGAATCATCAGACGGATGCACTCACCATTGTTGTTTGGTGCCAAACCTACGCTAGAGTTGATCAATGCGCGCTCGATTTCAGGCAGCATTTTCTTCTCCCATGGTTGGATTTGGATGGTTCGTGCGTCTGGAGTGGTAATTGTAGCCACATTGGAGAGTGGCGACATCTGACCATAGTACTCTACACGTACTACATCCAGGATTCGTGCACTGGCTTTGCCTGCGCGGATACGAGCCAAAGCATCATCAAGATACATCACGGCAGATTCCATCAACTCCTCTGCATCGTTCAAAATTTGTTTTGGTTCAATCATGATTATCAGGGTTTTACAAGTGTTCCTATTTGTTGTCCATTCATTACTTTCTCGAGATTGCCTACGGTGTCCATATCAAATACGTAGATTGGCATGTTATTTTCGCGACACATAGTAATAGCAGTGAGGTCCATCACTTTGAGCTTCATATCCAAAATCTCATCGTAGGTGATTTGGGTATATTTGGTAGCGGTAGGATCCTTTTCTGGATCTGCAGTATAGATACCATCCACGCGAGTACCCTTCATCATCACCTCGGCTTTGATCTCAATCGCGCGAAGCACCGAAGCGGTATCGGTAGTGAAATATGGATTACCTGTACCGCCAGCGATGATCACCACGTTACCTTTTGACATCAAGCGCAATGCCTTGTCTGTGGTATATAATTCACCTACAGGCTCCATGCGCACACTAGTCATCACACGTGCTTTTTGACCGATGGCCTCTAATGCAGAGCAGAGTGCCAATGAGTTGATCACAGTAGCAAGCATGCCCATTTGATCGCCCTTGACGCGGTCAAAACCTTTTTGTGCGCCACTCAAGCCACGGAATATGTTTCCACCACCAATGACAATACCGATCTCCGTACCCATTTGGGATATTTGCTTAATCTGCTGTGCATAGTCAGCAAGGCGTTGCTCATCAATGCCATAGCCTTTGCTTCCCATAAGACTCTCGCCTGAGAGTTTCAATAGTATTCGTTTGTACATAAACTTCTCCTAATTTATTAAATCGCTGCAAAATTACGAAAAAAAATGCACATACGCAAGAATTGATTCACTTTTTTTTGCATATTCATTTTTTTTTCGTACCTTTGCGGAGTAATTTTAATTTCTTATGGAGCAGTTGTACACAAAGCATTATCAAGTTGCTGAACATATATTTGAGGTGCAGAGCAATAATGTTGCTCTTTTGAAATTAATGACTAACTATCAATCATTCGATATCACTTCTTCTTGCCCCTCACATGCAGAAACTATCTTCAAATTACATATAGAGCATAGCGGATTACTCCACCAAGAGCAAATAAACCTTTACACCCACCTTTTCACAGATTATTCCGAAGCAGAGATGCCACGTATTGAGGTATATTATACAAAAGATAGTGGTGATTGGCTAATGCGTGTCGCTCAAGTAGCAGACTCTCCCATCTGTTGTGAATTAGAAAGCAATAAAAATTTTACACAAGGTAGGTTATACATAGCATCAGATTACAATGATATACGCTTTTGTATTGATAATGCTCTCATGTTAATGTACGCTTTTCGTACTGCACCACTAATGACATTGGAGATGCATGCTGCAGTAGTGGTAAAAAAAGATTATGTCACTGACAATCATCAGCCCCCAGCAAAATCAATAGTAAATATTCTTAATGGGGGATTGAAAGACTCAAATTCAAAAGAAAGAGGCTATATCTTTCTAGGGCATAGTGGTACTGGTAAATCTACACACGCACGCCAGTGGCTGCAAACATTTTCCGATGCATGGCTATTGAATGATGACAACCCAATCTTGCGTGTAATGGATGATGGTGAAGTACGTGTATATGGATCCCCATGGAGCGGTAAGACTCCTTGTTACAAGAATGCTTATGTACGCGTAGGAGGTATCGTCAAACTCAGCCAAGCGCCTCACAACACCCTACGCCCGCTAACGCTGCCACAAGCATATGCTTACATACTATCTTCTGCTTCTGGATTAAAAATGATACCACAAATGGCTGATGATATATACGAAAGTATAAAATATATTATCACACATGTAAGATGCTATCATCTTGATTGTCTGCCAAATACAGATGCAGCCATCACCTGTTGGAATGAGATTAAAGGTAATAGTTTATAGGTTCAAATTATGGAAAAAAGCAACGATATACTGATTTCTGAGTTTGATAGACTACTCAAAGGTGGACATATGGTAGAGTTTGTACCACGTGGAGTCAGTATGCGCCCCTTTATCGAAGGAGGACGCGACAAAGTAATTCTCAAAACGTGTAAAGAACTCAAAGTGGGCATTATCGTATTGGCCAAGATCAACAACACCCATGTTCTCCATCGTATTTACAAAATCACAGATAGTCAAATCATCCTACGCGGAGACGGCAACTTGTCGGGTTATGAGATTTGCACCCCTGAAGATATCATTGGACGAGTAATACGGATCAAAGATACCTACGGAAGAAGCAAACGTCTCACTAAAGCACGCGTATGGAGACATTTGCCATCCTTTATCAAAAAGATTTACTTAAAAATATACCGCAAAGTCCTACAATGGCAACCTACTGATTATGAAGACTAGACATGGATTTCGCCTACGCGAGTTAGGAGGTGATTATATATTAATTGGCGAGAGCGTAGAGCTCGTCAGTTTTAACAACCTCATCACCTTCAACGAGACTGCTGCCTATTTATGGCAGGGAGTAGAAGGTAAAGAGTTTGATGTGGATACCCTAACACAACTGCTGCTGAACGAATATGACGTGACCGAAGATATCGCTCGCGAGGATGCAAAAGCCACTATTGATGATTGGAAGAAAATAGGGATTATCGTTTAGTATTAAGAGATGAAGAGGCAAGAGGAGCAAATATTTTTCTCTATATTGCGATCGGTAATTTGGGGAACAGAGGAAAAAGTACCTACCGATACTGATTGGAAAGGCATACTGAATCTGGCAGCGCGTCAGAAATGTCTGCATGCTTTTAGCGTATGGACAAAAACCCATCACATCGTTACGCCTTTTGATAAACAACTGGTATCTAACATGTTTATGACGCTACAACGTCAAGTACGTCTTAACCAGTTGGCTATCAGCATAATCAACCTTCTTGCACAGCATCGAATACCCGCTACCCTTATCAAAGGCTATAGCTTGTCCCTCCTCTATCCCGATTCCGATATACGCGACTTTGGCGATGTGGATATTTACGTAGGCGAGAAGCACTATGAGCAAGCTGTCGAGATAGTCAAAGCTGCTTATCCAGAAGCACATTGGCACTCGGATATTCGCGGTGGTATTCACTTTATCTTAGTGATTGATGCAAATCAAGATCGCGTAGTGGAATTGCACCGCGTGACAATGGAGTTTGCTGACTACAAAGCGAACACTCTCTATCAAGCATTTACCCACAAACACTTGGATGCAACCAACACCATAGATCTTTACGGGGAAGCAGTACCTATACCAAGCGCAGCATACAATGCCCTATATGTCTTTATGCACGCATGGCATCATTTCGAGAATACGGGAGTAGGTCTTCGTCAGTTAGGTGATTGGGCATTATGCTTGAAATTTGCGTATGAACAAGCCACGGTTGAAGAATGGCAAGCACTCACAAAGGACATTGAAAAGATACTAACTGCACTACATTTGAAAACCGCATGGCAAACATTTGGACATATCGTAGTGAACGAGTTGCAACTGCCTATAGAAGCTTTACCGCTTTATACTACTGATTATCAACGCCGTGCAGAACGGTTGCTACGCCAACTCCTACGCGATGGACATGGAGGACGCCCCACAAAAGGAAATTGCTGCCTAATGAAACGATTAGGTTGGAAACGTCCCAATGCAAACCGCTTACTGCAGCAGGGATATACCGCATGCCGATTGCTATTCGAGACATGGCAAATGAGCAAATTCTTCCCATCCTTTGCTTGGCATGAATTGAAAGCAATTTTATCGAACCCTTACCGAGCAGAAGATAAGCAGAAGATAAGCAGAAGATAAACTATATCCACAAGCTTACTGTACAATTGTATCATCAACTAAACGTTGTGGGAATGCATAATATAAATTACCGTCTTATTAGCACTTCTTGCCCCGCATAAAATGGAGTACCGATTTCCTTTAGATCATATGCGACAAACAATGTTACTATAATCAAAAGAAGGAAATGTTTCTTCATGTTTTATTATAGTTCTCTGACTAAGCGTACTGCCATGCCGTAGTAGCGCATACTATACATCATAAAGGCATCATCAGAATACATAGTGATATAGCCCGCCATGAAATCAGTATATGCATCGTTGGTAGAAGACCAATAGCGGCCAATATCTTGCAAATCAATAATCTTTTTCTCTCCACGATAGCCTGCTGCAGGCAAAAACACTGCCCCTGCCTGCTCCATTTTTTCCCACTGGTCAGCAGAAAGAGTTTGATAAGCAGCATAGTTAGCCTTTCCCCACTCTGCATGAAAACCCGACTTAAAAGTCACCCCAGCAGGACAAGTCCAATTGTCGGGCAAGAAGACCATACCATTGACCCCGGCCACTTGCGCCACACCACGCAATTCGCTTGCATTGTTACGCGTATCGAGCAGATACGACCATTCAGCATAGGTCAACGAACGCCATATATTAGGGGCATAGGTGCCAATCTCATTCACACCCCAGTCCACTGAAACAGCATAATCAGCATTCACATTGCTGCAACAAGTAGGATTGTTGCCCGTTCCTTTGCCAAACAAGTCTATCCACCCGTCGTAGGTAGGAGATATATTGGCATTGGAATTCCCCACAAAATCGGTTTGATGCTCGGCAAAACGCCATTCATCATTCTTGGGATGATACTGCAAGTTGCCTTTAGAAAAGGTCACCTGCGTGGTGTCACTAACCGAGAATATACCAATACCCTCGGTAGCATTTACCTCAAAAGTGATGCTATCTACTGCGACAATATCAAAAATAGTCTCTACACCATTTACCCATACATGCATCTGCGTTTGAGCAAATGTGAATGATACAACAAGCGTAAAGAGCAATAGAAAGGCCAGGTTTTTCATTTATTCTCTTTATTTTCATCTTCCATATACCAACTTGCGTACATGGCATAGTTGTGTGCAATCTTGCGATTGATTTCGTTGGTTTGCTCTGGATCAGCCTTCTTGATAAACTTGGCTGGCACGCCGCCCCATACTTCGTATGGACCAATCTGTGTGTTCTTCAGCACCAACGAACCCGCTGCCACAATAGCACCTTCGCCAACTACCACACCGTCCAACAAGGTCGAACCCATGCCTATCAGCGCATAATCATGCACATCCGCACCGTGGATCGTCACATTATGCCCCACCGACACATAGTCGCCAATGGTGATGGTGCTCTTCTCATAAAGTGTGTGCAAGACCGAGCCATCTTGGATATTCACATGGTTGCCAATCTTGATCCAATTGACATCACCACGCAATACCGCATTAAACCAGATAGAGCAACCATCGCCGATGACCGTGTCACCGACAATAGTTGCATTCTCAGCCAAAAAGCAATCTTTGCCTATTTGCGGAGTAAATCCGCGTACAGGAACGATCAGTGCCATGATTAGCGAGCAGCAATGATAGCGCAGAAGTCAGCAGCTTTCAAGCTTGCGCCACCAATCAAACCACCATCTACATCTGGATTTGCAAACAACTCAGCAGCGTTCTTCGCGTTGCAGCTACCACCATAAAGGATAGTGCAGTCCTCTGCTACTTGCTCGCCATATTTCTCAGCAACGAGGCTGCGGATATATGCGTGGATCTCTTGTGCTTGCTCTGGTGTAGCAGTCAAACCTGTACCGATAGCCCATACTGGCTCGTATGCCAATACAATCTTGCCGAAGTCCTCAGCACTGAGGTGGAATACAGAACCCTCCAATTGTGCTTTTACTACCTCGTTTTGTTGACCTGCCTCACGCTCCTCTTTTACCTCACCGATGCAGAAGATTGGTTTGAGGTTGTTAGCCAATGCGAGCTCAACTTTGTCCTTCAAAATCTCGTAAGTCTCACCGTAGTATGCACGACGCTCAGAGTGACCGAGGATGCAATACTCAGCACCGGTAGATGCTACCATAGCTGCGCTTACCTCACCTGTGTATGCACCTTTCTCCTTGTCTGCGCAGTTCTCTGCAGCTACAGCGATTGGGCTGTCCTTCAACAACTCAGCTACGGTAGCCAAGTGGATAAATGGAGTACCGATAACGACAGCGCATGCTGGGTTAACAACTTGATTCTTCAACTCAGTAGCCAATGCTACACCTTCTTGCAGGGTCATGTTCATTTTCCAGTTGCCTGCAACCATTTTTGTTCTCATTGTCTTGAAATATTTATATAGTTAATAATTGTTTTTCTAGTTGGGCTAGTAGAACTAGTCAAGCTAGTCAGAGTAGTTGGGCTAGTCGCGGTTTCGCATATTATACTTGTCTATTACCACGCCATTTTGCACCACGATCACACCTGGATTAGCGCGTACGATAGTCTTCAGTGTCACTGGGTCGCACGTGCAAATACAGTCGCTCAGTGTGGGATATTCAAGGCTGAAATGAATAATCTCATCCGTGCCAGACCCCGTGAGGATATATACCCTAGCCTCATCGCCTAATAGTCTCTCCACCTTCGCCATTTGCTTCTTGTCGGCTTTCTCTATGTCGTACATCACCACCAGAGTTATTGGCTCTTCGCTCTCCAGGATATCCCATGTGAGGTCCTCATAATCTGCATTGAGGATTTCGAAGTCGTGTATAGGAGGCTCATATCCTTTCTTGATAAGCTTAGAGTTCTGACGTACAAAGGTCCAAGTGCTATCACCCTTTGGATAGTTATCTAGCGTAAAGGTCTGTTCTACCCCGTCCTTCTCATAGACAAACGAATATTCATATACATCTACCTCTGCATCCTCGGGATATTCCATCAAGGTAGGCAAGTGATTGCCTACTTTATACGGACGGAAGTCCATCACGGGCAAGTGGCTCTTTGTCCATGCCATAAATGCTACTGCTGCCGCAATAGTTAGCATAGCAATCACTCCTTCCATCCAGCCTCGCCATAACTGATGCACACTTTTGCGCAGTACCACCAACACAATCGCTAGTATAATCAACACGACATTCTTCCAGAATGTCTGCCAGTTGGTCAGCACCACTGCATCGCCAAAACAGCCACAGTCGCTCACAGGGTTGGTCAGTGCGATATACAAGGTCAGTGGGGTCATCACACAATAGAAGAGCAGCGATATCCTTGCTGTCCACTGCGTGCGCACATTCAGCAGCATACATACACCTAGCAATAGCTCGATGATAATCAGCGTCCATGCGGCTACTTCAGCCATTGGTAATAGGTCGATAAAGAATCCACCAAAGGCCTTCAGATAGTCCTCGATCTTATACACCGTACCCAGTGGGTCAATGGCTTTCACCACGCCCGAGAACACAAACACCACGCCCAACAGCGTACGCGCTATACTTGCCAAAATATTCTTCATCTTCATATCCATCGCCTTTAACCTCTAACCTCTCACCTATAACCTATAACCTCTTAACCTCTAACCTCCTCCATCAACTTTATAAGGTAAAACACTGCATAGTTGAGCATATCATAGTAGTTGCCATCCACGCCCTCTGAGATCAGTGTCTGGTTGTCGTTAGCCGCAATCTGCTTGTTGCGATTGATCTTCGTCAGGATGATATCCGTCAGACTAGATGCAAACATATCACGCCATGCCTCACCGTAGTCATGGTTCTTCTTGAGCATCAGTGCTTTGGCCTCGGCCATATAGTGGTCGTATAGTTCGATAGCACGCTCAGCGGTCATATCCACCGAGTCGGCATAACCCTCGTGCAATTGTATCTGACCAATGATGCTATAGTTAACAATAGCCATCATCTCGCCTTCGATGCTCTCGCCCACCATATTCACACCCGTTTGCTCGATCTCGCGCACACGTTTGGCCTTGATAAAGAGTTGGTCATTGACCGTTTGCGGACGCATAATGCGCCAGCTTGGTCCATAGTCCTTCATCTTCAGTTCGTAGATGCAGCGGCATTTGCTAGCCACTACATCGAATTGCTCTGCAGTTTTCATATCTTATTCTACCATTATCTTATTGACCATATTGCCTGCACGCACGATATAGCATCCTGCCATAGGCAATGTGAATGTATGTTGGGTAACGGCGTTAGCCTTAGCCACCACAGCACCCATGATATCATATATATAGGTGTCGCACGCGTGCGCGCAAGTGATCTCCACGTGCAATCCGTTGCGACTGATGCGCACCGCACCATGGTCGATATCCTCTACGCCTGTGTTTGGATTAGGCACATATACGCGGTGCTCAAACACATAGCCCTGCAATGTAGGTGTGCTCAAGTCCACATGTTGCAGATAACCCACCATCAGCACTGTGTCTTTGGCTGCGAACTCATGGCCCGTCGCAAAATCGGTATTGCCCAGCCACTTCATCTGTTCGCAACGCAATGCATTCGCCGCAGCGCCGTTGCTCGATACAAAGAAGTTAGCCGAACCATCCTCGGTTGGCATCTCCTCAATCTGCGACACCATGCCGTGCACATAGAATGGTATATCCATTTGCTCGGCGTTGGTCAATTGGCTCGCCCACGCATGGGCATAACTAGCATCCATCGTGGTAGCCACATCATTAAGCAGCGTAAAGGTGTTCACCTTGGTGCCCACTTGGCGATAGCTCTTCACATCCACATCGTTGATCAAGCATTTGCCCTCATACGATGTGGTAGCGCTCTTCAGTCTATAGTCAATCACATAGTGACCGCCTGCTACTTGCGTGATTGTAGCAATACCCTCGGTGAATTTCTCCGCAATCTGCTGGTCGTCTACCTTACCCATGATTTGCGAGTAGGTAGCGGTCATCGTGCCGCTAGCTTGCGAATTGGTGATATCCAATGCATACGAACCCACCACTGAGTTCTCGGATACAGGCATCAAGTCCAATGCCAATGCCATACCGCTCGTAGGTTTGCCTTTGGAGTTGAGCTGAAAATCCGATGTCTGCAATACCATACGCAGGTTGGTGCTGCCGGTCTTAGCCGAGAGGTCGGTGACTTGCATGGTGGCATACTCAGTGCCAAAATAGGTTTGCTTTTTGATAATTTCCTCCATGAAAATCGAATCCTCGGTCACCGTCATCGTATAGCGCTTGGTGCCATGTCCATATACGTGCAATGGCTCCACCTCTTTGTCTTGCACATGAATGCCTAGCACCATCTCATATTCGCCTGGAGCTAGATCCGACATCCATGCCTCGCACTTGAGGGTGCTGTTGTAGTAGTACAGAGGCTTGAGGTCCCAATAATTGAAGCTGGTGTCGTACACCTTGCTAAGGGCACTATCTTGGTAGACCAAGAATGCCACGGCGCCTTTCTCTGCCCCTACACCACCGTTTTGGAATTGAAAAATGTCGAAACTCACTTTCTCTTGTTTCGAGATAGCGGTAGCGCTCTTCAGTGTGGCAGATGACACCAACATCACGGGTATAGTCACACCATTCTGATTAGGTTGTACACCCAGATACAGGGTCACCGACTCGGTAAAGGCGCCATCGTCACTCGCACCACCAATACCTTGGTTGGTTGGGTTCATCACGGACAATGCAAAATAGCCATCGGAATAGCCGCCCCATCCCCAGTTGATGTGTATATATCCATTCGACTGCATACCATCGCATACGAAGGCATGACCCTCGTGTCGCTTGGTGAGCGCCTCTATCTGAATCGGACGGCTAGCTTCGAGGTCTTCTGCTATCTTGCGCAAAATCATCTGCTCGTCCATATAGTCTTTCTTGAGTACGCGAATAGCAGGATCGTAGTCGAAATAATTAATCAATGCGTTTGCCGATGCACCCATGCCTGCACCACTGGCCGATGAGCCATAGCTCATGTCGCAAGCCACACCTACGTGATACATCAGCTGCGCTACTGCGTCCGACTCCACCTTCGTATACTTGCCCGTTTGATAACGTGGCAACATGTTCTCCCAGTCGTAGGTAGCCTGGCTAAAGTCCACGCTCAATCGCTGACCACGCCAATAGTAGCTATGCTCGCCGGTACCGGATATAGGATATTTGTGGTGATACATCACTTGTGCAGCAGCCGTAGCCATACAGCCCGTCACCGAACGCTCGTTGGTGCTCGGATCAATAGGACAATGGTCGTTGTATGGTGCACTCTGGTTCCATGCGGTATTGCCCAGTAGTGGTTCAACGGTTGGGTAATACTCCACTTCCTCCAGCGAAGGAGCAGCAAGGGCTTTGTCGGATAGACGAGCTATCTCGTCGGCATACATCTGCATCCATACGCGCATATTCTCAGGCATATGCTCGGCATCGAAGGCGCCATCGGCATAACCCAAGATGACACGTGTGCGGTCATCAGCTGACACCAATACAAAACCATCTTCTTGGTGGGTAAAGACATATACCGCAGCTTGGCTATTGTCATAAGCCATTTGTGTATACGCTAAATGCATAGGTTCAGCCTCTAGCGAAGCCGTCATGGCACGTCTAGTACGTTCAGCGGGTGAAACATCATTTTTACTCTCTGCCATAAATCGTCCAGCGATGGCCATTGCCTCTTCCACCGAACGAACACCTGCTTGCAAGCCCCCGGTGCACACAAGCATCAGTAGCAGGATGATGGTTGGTAAGTTAATTCGTTTCATACGTTGTATTCTATTGTTGGAGATTAATGCATCGCTTGGAGCAATGCTTCTAGATTCATTTTTTGTTGTTCGCCAGTCAGCATATTCTTGAGCATCACTTCGCCTGAAGCCATCTCGTCGCTACCTACGATAGCCACGTATGGAATCTTCTTGCTATCGGCATAGCTCATCTGTTTTTTCATCTTGGTGGGCTCTGGATATACCTCCACGCGCAATCCTTTCTCACGCAAGGCCTTTGCCCAACGCAATGCGTACAGCAACTCTTGCTCGCCGAAGGTAGCAAAGAGCAATTGAGTTGTCGACTGCAAGTTCTCTGGATACAGATTCAGTTCGGCCAGCACATCGTAGATACGGTCAGCACCAAAAGATATACCCACACCCGATACGTTTGGCATGCCAAAGATTCCGGTCAGGTTATCATAGCGTCCGCCACCGGTGATACTGCCTATTTTTGCGTCAAGGGCTTTCACCTCAAAGATAGCGCCGGTATAGTAGTTCAGTCCGCGAGCGAGGCAGAGATCTAGTTCAATCTGCAAGTTGCTTGGCTCAAAGGTAGCCAAGTTGCCATCTTGTGTGCTTTGTGCATATAGTGCAAAGATTGTGCGCAGTTCCTCTATTCCCTTCAATCCAATCTCAGAGTTAGCCAGTACTTGCTCTAGTTGATCCAACTTCTCAGTATTGGTACCATTGAGGTGCAAGATGGGTTGCAAGGCCTCTACTGCCTCAGCAGATATGCCTTTCTCCAAGAGCTCTTTGTTGACATTGTCGATGCCAATCTTATCCAGTTTGTCGATGGCTACGGTAATGTCAATGATGCGCTCGGGTTGTCCGATCACCTCTGCGATACCGGCAAGGATCTTGCGGTTGTTGATATGCAGGCTCACGCGAATACCTAGGCGGCGATACACCTCCTCCACGATCTGGATAAGCTCCACCTCGCTCAGCAACGAGTTAGTGCCTACCACGTCCACGTCACATTGATAAAACTCGCGATAGCGACCTTTCTGTGGGCGGTCAGCACGCCATACGGGCTGAATCTGATAGCGCTTGAATGGAAACTGAATCTCCTCGCGGTGTTGTACGACGAAGCGTGCAAAAGGCACGGTCAGATCATAGCGCAATCCCTTCTCGCTCACCTTGCTGGTCAGCGCACCGATGGTGCTATTGGCCAATTGCTCGGCATCTAACGCACCCTTCCAGTCGCCTGAGTTAAGGATCTTAAAGAGGAGTTTGTCACCCTCTTCACCATACTTACCCATCAACGTGCTCAGGTTCTCCATTGCAGGAGTCTCAATCTGCTGAAAACCATACAGTGAGAACACCGCCTTGATGGTGTCAAAGATATAATTACGTCGCGCCATCTCCAGTGGAGAAAAGTCACGCGTTCCTTTTGGAATACTTGGTTTCTGTGCCATATCTTGTCTTTAAACTTTAAACTTTCAACTTTAATCAGTAGCGCCTTGGCGCGTTCTCTAAACAGTAGCGTAGCGTTCACTAAACACCTCTCACCTAAAACACCTCCGAATATATTTTCTCCGTAGCGCCGAGTTCGCCGTTCACATAATCCGTAGCGGCCTTGCCCATCTGCTGCTGATTAGCAAACGCACTATCCAATGCCTTAGCCATCTCGCGGTAGTTCTTCACGCTGACGGCTGCACCCACCTCTAGCAGGCCGCGCGCTTCGCGAAACTTCTGCCACTTAGGCCCAAACACCACGGGCATACCATATACCGCAGCCTCCAAGGTATTGTGAATACCTGCGCCAAAACCACCGCCGATATAGGCCACATGACCGTAGCGGTAGATCGACGATAGGAGTCCAATGGTATCTACCACTAGCACACGGCATTTCTGCACATTGAGCGTAGTGGCCTCGGTATAGCGCACGTAGCGTCCTTCAAAATACTGAAATATCGCATGCATATGCGATGCGTGTATCTCGTGTGGCACCAGTATCAGTCGCACCTCTGGGTGCTCATTCACATAGCGTGCCAACATCTCTTCCTCTTTAGGCCATGTGCTTCCAGCCACAATCACACGCTCTGCACCTGCCACAAAACCTGCCACTGCGGGCAGTTCCTTGGCCATGCGTTTCACCTCCATCACACGATCAAAACGTGTATCACCTGCCACCGACACAGGCTTTATGCCATACTTATTCAGCAACTCACGCGAGGCCTCATCTTGCACGAAGATATGGGTGAAGCAGTGCAGCAATTGGCGATAGCCTCTGCCCCATGGCAAGAAGAACAATTGTCCTGGGCGGAAGATAGCCGAAATGAGGTAGGTAGGCACGTTCTTCTGCTTGAGTGCCTTGAGGTAAGCTGGCCAGAACTCATACTTGACCATGATAGCCATCTCGGGTTGTAGTGTCTCCAGCCATTGCTTGGCATTGCGGCGTGTGGCAAAAGGCAGATACAGCACTTTATCCACCAGCGGATAGTCCTTGCGCACCTCATAGCCCGAAGGCGAGAAGAAGGTCAGCAGTATCTTGCGGAAGGGCAGTTCTTGATGCAGGCGCTCGATGATAGGGCGTGCCTGCTCGAACTCGCCTACCGACGCAGCATGAATCCACAGCACGGGTGCGTCCATCGTTGTCGCACGCCATTGCTGCAAGGCAGCCATAGCTTCGCCTTGCCCCGCCACCAATTTCTTGGCTTTGCGGTGCCCAAACAACGCTGCTAAACGCAATATCCAAAAGTATAGATTCATAATATTCCAACTATTTCGCCAAAGTTATGCAAAATCGTGCAAAGGTACTACAAAAAATGCACATATGCAAGCGAATAAGCACTTTTTTTGAAAATGAATAGATTTTAATCTATTGAAGCAGTTATTTACTGCCACGTCAGATGCTTGCATATGTAAGGGGTAAGTAAATAACTGGTTCAGAAGGCACAGCCGTATTTTCAAAAAAGGATTTATATACCTGTTGACACCAATATAAGATTCCTTGAGCGCGGCAGGATGTTGATTGCCGCGCAACGTTGTTGAAACAAGTTGTTTGAGTTGTTGATTTAAATAATTCTTGTTGTTTTGTGTTGAAGTGTTAACTCGTATATAGTTTCCTTCAAAAAAATGCGAGTGATCTGAAATATGTCCGTCATTACGCGAACGTAGCTTCGGAGATTACGCACAATACACGCACTATTTACGCACTATTCACGCACTATTCACGGACAATAGACGCACAATAAACGCACAATAAGCACACAATTCCCCACCTTCAAGACAGAGTTAGTTAAGAGCCGCACCTCTCCCTAAAAAGTTTTTCGCGATTTTTCTTGCACATCTTACAAAAAAATTGTACTTTTGCAGTCGCAATGAAAAATGTAGTTATTCTCGCTATCGAATCCAGTTGTGATGACACCTCTGCGGCAGTCATCCGTGATGGTATATTATTGAGCAATGTCACTGCTTCGCAGGGCGTGCATGAGGAGTTTGGTGGCGTGGTTCCCGAGTTGGCGAGCCGTGCGCATCAGTTGAATATCGTGCCTGTGGTGGACGCAGCATTGAAGCGTGCTGGTGTCGAGGCTAAGCAGCTGAGTGCCATAGCCTTTACGCGTGGTCCAGGCTTACTGGGCAGTCTGCTTGTGGGTACCAGTTTTGCCAAAGGCTTGGCGCTGTCTTTGGGTATCCCGCTCATCGATGTCAACCACCTTCAGGCCCACATCCTCGCCCATTTCATCACCCCAGCCCCTATATCCAATAGCGCAGCGTCCAATAGCCCGGCAGGGCGTCCAATAGGCGGAACGCCGTCCAATAGCGCAGCGTCCAATAGCCCGGCAGGGCGTCCAATAGGCGGAACGCCGTCCAATAGCGCAGCGTCCAATCCCCCCAACTTCCCTTTCCTCTGCCTATTGGTCAGCGGAGGCAATAGCCAGATCGTGCTGGTGAAGTCGCATCGCGAGATGGAGATCATCGGTCAGACCATTGATGATGCGGCAGGCGAGGCCTTTGACAAGTGTGCCAAGATCATGGGACTGCCCTACCCTGGTGGTCCATGGATTGATCGTTTGGCTAAGGAGGGCAACGCCGAGGCATTCCAGTTTGCTAAGCCCAATATACCGGGTTACAACTACTCGTTCTCGGGTCTCAAAACCTCGTTCCTCTACTTCCTGCGCGACCATCTGAAAGACAATCCAAACTTCATCGAGGAGCACAAGGCGGACCTCTGTGCTTCGTTGCAAAAGACGATTATCGACATACTAATCCTCAAACTCAAGCGTGCTGCTAAAGACCTACAGGTCAACGAGATAGCTGTAGCAGGCGGTGTGAGTGCCAACAGCGGATTACGCGATGCGCTGATCGACCTTGGTCGTCGTCATCGCTGGACGGTGCATATCCCACCGTTCTCCTACACCACTGACAATGCTGCTATGGTGTGCCAAGCAGGCTACTTCAAGTACCTCGACGGAGATTTCTGCCCCATCGACGCCGCCCCATACGCCAAGACGAAGATTTAGATAAGAGGTGAAAGGTGAGAGGTGAGAGGTTAGAGGTGAGAGGTGAGAGGTTAAAGGTGAGAGGTTAAAGGTGAGAGGCAGGGGATTGGCCTGCGGACTGATAATCTAGCCCCACTAGCCTAACTAGCCTAACTAGCACCACTAGAAAATCTAGAAAACAAAAAATTGATTAAAAACATGCCACGTTTTGCCAATATCCGCACAACGCTTCGCCCGTATTACGACATCATCCTATTTGTCGTAGCGATGTTGGCGGCGAACTACTTCTGGAAGTTCACCGTCATGGGTGATGATGGTGGACTGCATGTCACATGGTTTGGGCTGGACATCACCCATCCGTTTGATGTGATGGCGCACCATATTGCCAGTGTGGTCTATTGGCTCCTATCGCTCACCAACGAACATGTACATTTCCAATACCCCAACTTCATCTATTTCGATTCGGGTTCGGCGGTGCGCATTGTATGGAGCTGTACGGCGCTCAAGCAGTCGTTTATTTGGATTGTGATTATGCTGGTGGCACGAGGCAGTTGGAAGCGCAAATTATGGTTTATCCCACTGGGCCTCGCGTGCGCGTACCTATTTAATATAGTCCGCATCACGCTAATCAATATGGTGATTGAGCACCATCCTGAGATGTTTGACTTGCTGCATGAGTACATCTTCAAGTATCTCTTCTACGGCATGCTCTTCTGCCTCTGGCTCTGGTGGACACACCGAATTGGATTAAAGGCAAAAGATTAAAGGTGAAAGGTGCTAAATATGCGGCATAGCCGCCCCGCCTCTAACCTATAACCTTTAACCTATAACCTATAGCCCGTCAGGGCGTCCAATAGCGAAGCGTCCAATAACCAATTAAAAATACAATTACCATGGAATTACCTTTTGCAGAATCGTGGAAGATCAAGATGGTAGAACCCATCCGCAAATCCACACGCGCAGAGCGCGAACAATGGCTCCGTGAGGCCAAAAACAACATCTTTATGCTCCGCAGCGAGCAAGTGTACATCGACCTACTCACCGACTCTGGTACAGGCGCCATGTCTGACCGCCAATGGGCGGCCTTGATGCTCGGCGATGAGAGTTATTCGGGCAGTAAGTCCTTCTTCGAACTCAAAGACACCATCACCCGTATCACGGGCTTCAACTACGTGATTCCTACCCACCAAGGTCGTGCGGCAGAGAACGTACTGTTTTCTCACCTCGTTCGCGAGGGACAGATCATCCCTGGCAACGCGCACTTCGACACCACCAAGGGTCATATCGAGGCACGCAAGGCTCACGCTATCGACGTGACCATCGATGAGGCGAAGGACACCCAATTGGAGATCCCATTCAAGGGTAATGTCAACCTCGTAAAGCTCGAGCAGATTCTCCGTGACAACCCAGGCAACGTGCCATTTATGGTGCTGACCGTGACCAACAACACGGTGGGCGGACAACCTGTGTCTATGCAGAATATCCGTGAGACCTGCGAGTTGTGCCACAAGTATGGTGTGCCTGTCAATATGGACTCGGCGCGCTTTGCTGAGAACGCGTATTTCATCAAGACCCGCGAGGAGGGCTATGCCGACAAGAGCATTCAGGAGATTGCCCTCGAGATGTTCTCGTATGCTGACAGCATGACGATGTCTGCCAAGAAAGACGGTATTGTGAACATGGGTGGCTTCATCGCTACCAACCGCGAGGACTGGTACGAGGGTTGCAAACGCTATTGTATCCCATACGAGGGCTTTATCACCTATGGTGGTATGAACGGCCGCGACATGGCAGCATTGGCTGTAGGATTGGAGGAGAACACCCAGTTCGATATGCTGCAAACGCGTATTCACCAAGTGGAGTATTTGGCGCAATTGCTCGACGAGTATGGCATCCCATACCAACGTCCTGCTGGTGGTCACGCTATCTTCGTGGACGCGGACAAAGTGTTGACCCATGTGCCTATCGAGGAGTTTCCTGCACAAACATTGACCTGCGAGTTGTATCTGGAGGCAGGTATCCGTGCGTGCGAAATCGGCTATATCTTGGCTGACCGCGACCCAGTAACCCGCGAGAACCGCTTCGGTGGATTGGACTTGGTACGCCTGTGTATCCCTCGCCGCGTATATACCGACAACCACATGAAGGTCATCGCCGCAGCCTTGAAGAACGTCTATGACCGCCGTGAGACCATCACCCGCGGCTTGGCAATCACCAAAGAGGCACCATTGATGCGCCACTTCACCGTAGAGCTCGAGCGCCTCGGGTAATGGATATTGGATATTGGATATTGGATAAGGGATAAGGGGTAATGATCTAACCTATAACCTATAGCCCGTCAGGGCGTCCAATAGCGAAGCGTCCAATAGGCGAAGCCGTCCATTAACCAACGAAAAATAGGAAATCTTCCACAGATTTCCTATTTTTTCACTTCTAACCTATAGGTCATTATACATACGCCAAACAATTCGGAGTGCATAGAAACATTTTGGCGCTAACCATCAGACGAAGGCTGAGGGTAGATAAAGGGACAAATCAGGAGCCGTGATGTCACACATCAACGGCTCTTGTTTGGACATTTATCTGCGATGCGCTACGAAGTAAGCATCAAGCGCCAAAGCATCCCTTGAGCGCGGCAGGATGTTGATTGCCGCGCAAGTTGTTGGTCTAATTGTTGTTTAAGTTGTTGGATTTATAAGTATCCCTCGATTTTTGAATATTTTTGTAGCTCGCTTGCGAGCGTATTTTTGTTTTCTAAAATCCCACCCTTGTAAAAACCAACAGCCGCCTGATATCACATCAGACGGCTGGGAGAAAAATTTAGCTTGTATTATTTGTTTATTTAACCAACGCAGACAGATAATGTACGCTGTTATTGCGGAGAACCGCTTTCACAATGCACGCTCCAGTTGGTGTATCTATAGATGTACTACTATATTGTAGATTTAATGTTCTGTCAGCTATCAGGCGACCAGCCAAGTCGTAAACCTCCACTGATTTCAGGATATCATTGGTAGCCACGGTCAATTGGCCATTGCCTTGCGAGTAAGCCCATACGTTGATTGCGCCTTGCACATCATCGGTTGAGCTCCAGATATCGCCACCGCCGTTAGGATCGAAGGTATCAGGACCCTCCAAGAAGTAGCGTGTCTCGTGATTAGCAGGCAATGTAACTTCCATCTCCATGCCATCAACGATTAGGATCTTGCTACCAGTTTCTGCGTCGCAGAAGTATACATCCTTGTCCCAACCAGCTGACAGGGTGAAGGTCAACTTCATAGTCTCTGTACGTGAGCTTTCTTTGACGAGCATTGCCATTGGGATAGTATCAATACCTTTGCGCACATCCACCATCATTGGCACGCGCTCTGACACGGTGTACATATTTACTGGTGATGTAGCTGTTGCGCTATTCACTCCGGCCTCTACACCCGATGAGAAGAACAATGCATCCTCATTCTCAGAATAAATGTCGCTAGCACCATAGGCAGTTGCCACAATACATTGTGCTTGCAAACCATCTACCTCAGCGCGGATAACCATCTTTTGTACCTCGTTCGCACTGGCAGCACGACGTGGAGCAGCTGCTGGAGCAGTAGGAAGAGTTGCAACAAGGTGCTCTGGCAAGAGAGAGATACCTGACTCTGCAGCGCTTGGCATAACGCCACCTGCCAATTCCAACATCACTGAGCGCATTGGTGCTAAATAGCGGGCAGACTCGTCAGCTTGTACCATGGCAGTAGCAGCATCCCAACTGTCACTAGACATTGTATAGTATGCGCCCTTTAGCATGGACGCGTTAGCAGTCAAGAAGGCTTGCATATCAATATACGCCATGGTTGGGTTACCAAACATTACGTAGTTGGTTTCTGCGCTCTCGCCAGTCAACATGATGGCTTGATCTGGATTGTAAACCAACTTGCCAGCATTCTCTCCACGGTCAAACGCCTCTGGAGTACCTGGTGTTCCGTTAGAATAGAAGTATGAATATGCATTATCTGGTTTTGGCAAACGAATAGTCAAAGGAGTTTCTTCTGGAATATTGGTTGGGCCCCATCCCTTCAATTGGTGACCGCTACCTACTACTAGTGGCTCAAACAATGAGTTAGTAGGTGCAAAGGTAGTTGTATTGGTCTCAATATCAGAAACAATAGAGCTAGTATTCTTATTAGGGTTCTCGTTGAGAACGCTCACGGTTCTATTAAAGAATGATTGCCAGAATGCATAAGCTGATTTTGAACTACGTGTTCCCTCAAAGCCTTTTACATCGAATGGATCTTCATTCTCTGTGCTATAACCTTGATAGTTACCTCCTTCATTCACATGAGGAATAAACATATCACCTGTTACTACACCTGCGATAGGCACTGATACAGAGTTCCATGTACCTTGTGGTATAACCAAATCTACAATCGCTTTGTCGTGCTGCAAGAGGTGTTGATTTTGGATAGTAGCACCTGGCTCGAAGTAGATCTCTCCGCAGACTGGAGACAAAGGATAGTTCACATGCAATGGTATTGGGTTAACCTCCAATGTACTCAGAGTTGGGTAAGTACCATTCTTAACGATAACTTTAGAACCTGCGATTGGCACATAGTGGAAAGTTTCCTCGCCTTCTACATAGGACCAGTTGGCATCAGCATTCCAATCCGCACCGTTCTCACCGGTCCAAGTAACTACGTCTGGCACGAGTAGAATATCAAAGAACCATGTACCTACAGGGCAACCATTGTTACCTGTTCCAGGAGTAGCATGACCTTCCTCATCACGCAAGGTTACACCCACGATATACTCTTCACCTATCTTGAACTCAGGAGTTTCACCTTCTGGTACACGCAAAGTAATGGTATTATTAGTATTATCTACCACGCAATTGTATTGGAGTAGCTGACTGCCCACACCTCGGCTCAATTGTGCATTGAGTGCCTCATCGGTGGTGCTATAGAGGTATGCATCGCCTGTTTGACTAGCCGCTGCATTCCATGTCTTATCATCATATGTGATTACAATCTGCTCATTCACTTTGCTTGCCAATGTACGCACGATAGGCAAGGCTGTAGCATGATTCTCAGGCAGTGTATAACCAAATACTTGCAACGCAAAATCAGAGTCATACGTACTTACTTGCACCCACATTGGTTCTGGGGTATCGTGCAAATCATTTCCTTCTTGAGAAACTGCTGTACCCTCGATTGGGAATACCCAGTAGCGTGCCATATCGGCAGCACCGAGGTAGAAGTTTACAGATTGTGCACGAAGCTCTAGATAACCCTCGTTGCAGAGGCTTTCTATAATGGCCTTGTTCTCGGCATTGCTAAAGTCAGCCGCAGTTAAAGCTGCCACATCAGCCACAGTTTTATTTTTGCTGCGCAAATCATTGATCGCTGCAGTCACTTGATCGCGAGTATAACCATAGTATTCCGCAAAGGCCGCATCGGCTGTAGCGTCATTCAAAACGGTAGCTACAGCATATACTTCATCCGAAGCAATACCTTTCAACCAATCGGCATATGGAATACCACTCTCATCACCGCCTACGTTCTCGGGATCCATATCTTGGGTAATTTTCACATCCAAGGTATAGAGGGTGTTGGCACAGTTGTTATCGGATTTACGCATAAACTCATCCAAAATCGCATCGGAAATCGCATTGCGCAATTCAAAGCTTGTAGACTGAGTAACAGAGAAAAGCATATCCATCGTACAGTCGGCATCAATCTCATCCCATTTATCCGTAGCAACTTCTTTATACGACATACGCACACCATAGTTGGTTGGCTCATAAGGATAAGGACCACTGGTAGCAGGCGTTTTCGCTATTTTATGTACAATATACATCACATACTTAGGATCCTCACCGTCGGCCGCTATATTCACAAAGTACTTACCTGTAGTTGCTTCTGGCTGATGGATATAATGGAAGAATTCTGTTGCGCTGTTGTAGGTATTGGTGGTTGGTACGTAACCAGCTTTTGGCACATCCACTTTACCTGAAGTAGCACTGCCAGTAGTACCCAAATAATCATTCAATGCCACAGGCACCTTGCCTTGCTCGGTCAAGTTATAGATTTGATAGAACAAAGATGCCTCAGAGGTACGATCTTGATAGTTTACGCGCAACACAGCCATGGTATATGGCAAAGTGGTATTTGCACCCAAGGTAGATGGCTCTACTTGGTAAGTACTCATAGGCGATTTGTCAACAAACAAAGTCAAATCATCCAACATAAAGTCGTTACCATTACCACCAGTACCAAAGTTATATAATTGTACACGCACCTCGTTATACTCTACTTGACTAGTAATAGGAAATACCACCTGACGCCAACCAGAATTATTTGGCAACGATCCAATATAGAACGTACCAATATTGGTCCAAGCGGAATAATTATTATTCGCATCCTTGTTACGACCTTGGATATTGCAACGGAAGTTAGGCAAGTTACCACTACCGTGTGGGTTACGCAACCACATCGAGCAGTACATTTGCTTCTGAGCACATACTACCACATTACTTGCTTGCAAACTTGCCACCAAACCTGGCTCGGTAGTACCATCCACAAACATTGCGAAGTCTTCACGTGCCTCACCACTTGCCCAACTTTTGTTCATATTGTTCAAGAAGGTGTACTCACCATAGTAAGGGATATTGTCGTTTGGTTTCTCACCTTCCAAATTGTTTTGGTAGAAGCCATAGGTACTTTGCTCCCAAGGCAATGGAGTATTGATATACTGCATACCGCTGCCAGCAGTTTGACCGAAATCAAAGTCATTGTATGCCAATACTTGGAAGTTCTTTTCAATATTTGCCTGTGTAGCTACCGAATATTGCTTGTCATTCACTATGATAGTAATGCCCGTATTCGCTGTGCTTGTAGGTCCATGGTTAGTAGCATCAACAGAGGTCAGGTTGAACTGTGCCAAATGGATATCTTCTGTCACACCCTTGCTAGCATCAGCCTTGACAATCAACTCATATGTACGAGTAGTGCCAGCTGCCACAGCGGCTACTTGCAAGAAGTCTTTGGTTGGGCAGTTTCCATTATTACCTGTTGTAAGGTTTACCACTTGATCATCGAAATACCAAGTTGCTTCGATATCCTTACCTACGCGTAACAAATCACCATCAGTATTGCGTACAAAATAGCCCAACTCAGACTCGTGTACACCATTTCTATCATCATAACGATATTCGGTGGTCAAAAGTACAGATTGTGTATGAGGTGCTTGGTAGTTATACACCTCCAAAAACTCATTGTCACCTAGATTTGCAATACGATCTGCCATCTCAGATGCTGGCTTAAAGTAGAAAATCTGACGATAAGACAAGGTTGGCTCAACAATACGTGCAAGGCTACCATTTTGATCTGTAGGAGTAAAATTGGTATAAGCACTTACATCGCAAGCCACCGCATGCGCCAAGCCATCTGCCCAAGGCTTGATAGTAGGGGTATTTTGATCGTTATCACCTGTCTGACCACTTACGTTTTCACGCAATTGATTACCATTCAAGCCAAACCAACCAAAGTGAACCGTTCCGTCCGTCAGTTCATCAAACTCTAATCCATTACGTCCAGTAGGCACATCCACCCAAGTAGTGGTGATATTACGATCCGTATTATAATCATACCAACGCATATAGCCGAAGAATGCCTTCTCTGCCAAGAGCAATTGCAGTTCTTCTTCCTCTCCGGTATAATACATCGTGCGTTCTACAGTATGCACTTTTTGATAACCGCGATTATCCAAAGCATCATAAGAACCATACACGTGCATCAACGCTACAGACTTCTCTGGATCTACAGTCCAGTTATAGTCCACCTCGCCAAAAGGCATATCACCAGACTTCACAGCAGCAGCCTCTAAGGTCAGTATATAATAACCGGGCTCTAGTGTGGTTGTAGGAGAAATCACCAGTTTCTTTGAATCTGTACTACTGATTGTCACTGACAAACCATCATCGCCAGTTAGTGTCACGCCCTCACCTGCCAATTGAATCTTAGATAAATCCAAAGCTGTCATCTCCATATCACCTGTCACAGTGATTTTCTCCAATGACTTTACAATATAACCCGATGTTGGAGCAACAGCCACATATTTTGGACCTTCAAGAGTCCAATTATAAGTGGCACTTAAGTAATCGCCACCATTGTATTTTACTGCTCCCTTTGGAATAGTTAATGTGTATTCACCTGCAGTTAGACTGCCAATTACAGTAATCACCAGCTTGGTAGCATCCGTCTCACTAATCTTTACCTCTAAGCCATTTGCGCCCGTTAAGGTTTGACCATTACCAGTCAATTGAATATTCGCTCCTGTCACGCTAGTCATAGCCACATCACCAGACACAGTAATCGTATTCAAAGATTTGACGGTTGTACCCGATGTTGGGGTTACATTAGTGAATCTACCTTGAACTTTCTTCAATTCCAAACTAGCTGCATTACTAGAATTAGTTGTACCAGTCCAATTGGTATTATTTAGTCTCACATAATACGTTGTCCTACCAGTCGTTCTATACAATCTACCATTATCCTCATTATAAGTAAATGATTGCGATGTTCTATTATTGGTAGAGATATTGTTGTTTGCCACATTCAAATAATTACCATTAGAATACGACTTTAAAGTATAAGTACCATCCGAATTTACAGTCACAATCCAGAAACAACTTTCACCTAACTCTGCTTCTGTTACATTAGTAATTGTAGTGCCAGTACTCACTGCCAAATAGTTAGTACCATCACTAATTGTAATAATATCGTTAGACTGAATAGTCTGCGCTTGGGCAGTGGTTGCGTAGGTTAACGCGCTTACGCACGCAAATATATATAGGAAGAATCTTTTCATAGTGTTTGTGAATTTGCTTGTTTTGAAATTTTACGATTTTTGAAGAAACGAACTACCATATACGCACATGCTAGCAAGAGCATTGGCAATACGGCTCCACCAACTGGCTCCAACTCACCAGTAGCAGGAGTATCAGTATCATCCTCCTCACGACCACGTGAAGCATAAGATGTCATACTAAACACGAGGTTTGATAAACCTCCAGAAATATCATTGTGCATTTGCACAAATGATCCTGTACCTTGAGGCGCTAAATACGCCACATGAGATACACTCGAAGAGTAGGACTCGAGGTCCTTGTCCGAAGTGCGAACAGATATCAACTGGTAGCTACCCCCCTTACGGCTCAATGTAAAGCCCGTAGTGGGAGCCGCATACTGTGCATTCGCCGCCTCATTGAACGCTCTTTGAGCCACTCCAGAGGAAGATTGCGATGTCACGTGTTGATACATGCTCGGAGTTGTTTTAAATGTTGCTAAATTTTCCATGTATTTTTTTTCTTAAATTTTATCTTAAAATTTGAGCACTTTTTCTTAAAATATAGTACTTTGTTGCAGTTTTCGCAAATCGGCCGCGAAGGTACTACTTTATAACGATTATTAAGTTTTATAAACGCAATTTTATGTTTCATTTTGGCAAAACATATCAAATCATTCGATTTTCTGTCAAAATGTTACGATTTTTGCTTGCACACAAAAAAATCATTATTTCCCCAAAATGGCAAGCACAACAAAGGTCATTTGTTAATTAAAAAGTATAAATTCGGCTATTTTTTACCAACTTTAACACTATATTTATAATATTTTTGCAATTTCCGTCACCCACGACCTCTCACCTTTAACCTCTCATCTCTCGCCTCTCGGCACGACCATCCACCTTCTCACACACTCTAACTCCTTTTTTTTGCCATGATTCAACCTGCTGATTTCCAATGCATTTATTTTTTCAAAAAAAATCATTTTTCCCTTGCATATATAAAAAAAGGTTGTAACTTTGCACGATTTTTGGCTTAAAGAACTCATTTTTACGAAAAAAATACTCTTAGATATGCATTTTGATTATCACTTAGCAATCATCAACATCGCAATCCTGGCAGTCCACGGATTTGCGATGCTTGCGGCTGCTGTGCTCATATATATCAAGCATACTAGCCCTAATGATCGTTCAAAAAGCTTCCTTTTTGCGTTCTTTTTCACATCTGCTATTGTAGCCATTGGTGAGATTGTCATCATCATGCATACCAAGCAGATGCTCGACCACTATCAGCTGATACCACCCCAGAGTATCACCATGAGTGGTATCACATTCTTCCTTCTCTTGTCCTACCTGCTAGAGGCTATACGTCCACAATGGCTCACATTCAAGCGCCTATTGCTAGTCATATCGCCATGGTTGGTATTGGTTGGTATCACACTATTCTTATATATAAAGAACGGCGGGCACACGCGCATATATAGCGTACAGAAGTTAGCCTCTGTAATCACGAATCCCGACGTGTTAACACGTTTGGCGCTGACAGCATCGCTTTGCATATACACCCTATGGGCCATGTTTATGTGCTGCTTTACCAAGCGCTACAACCCCAAACGCCCGCTAATCCGCATCACGATGATCATCACACTCATGATGACCATCACATTCTTCCACAGCCGTGGACTGCAGCTCTTCTGGGCATATATAGCACACGAGGTACTATATATCGCTTTGAGCGTGCTCATCATATACGTCGAGCACTACGAGCGCCTGCATATCCCATACGAATCGGTGCGCACCTACTATACCCCTGCAATCGAAACAGCACCTAGTGCCACCCAAGAGAGCATCAATCAGGTCAGCATCAAGCTCTGTAACATCATGGAGGATCCCGACGTATGGCAAGACCCTACTCTCACGCGCGATACCCTGGTGCAATTGGTTGGTACCAACCGCACCTATCTGCAGGAGGCAGTCAAGCTATTAGGTTTCAAGACTCCTTCTGACATGCTCTACCGCCGCCGTATTGAGCATGTATGCGAGTGCCTGCGCAAGAATCCTACATCTAACCTGCAAGAGGTATTCTACGACGCTGGCTTCCAGTCGCGTACCACTGCATGGCGCCACTTTACCGAGATCGTAGGTTGCACACCTACCGAGTTTATTGAGAAGAATACTACCCCCCCCCCAGGCCAAAACAAGGTAACTAGCTGGTTTTCAGTCAGTTCTAACTAAAATAACACGTGAGTATGTCCACACAACGACATGCTCACGTTCTTTTTTGTAGGCGAGGATAGCTATTTTTAAGCAAAAATACGCTCGCTCCGCTCACTACAAAAATATTCAAAAATCGAGGGATACTTATAAATCCAACAACTTAAACAACAATTAGACCAACAACTTGCGCGGCAATCAACATCCTGCCGCGCTCAAGGGATGCTTTGGCGCTTGATGCTTGCTTCGTAGCGCATCGCAGATAAAAGGCTAATCCACAGCCGTTCAAATGTGATTTGACGGCTCTTGTCTTATCCATTTCTCTTACGGGCACTTCTATAAATTGCCCGTTTGAAAATCAAACAATATATAATCCCAACATTGGCACTTTTATGATCTTTTGATTTTCTGCTCGTATCTTTTTGATTGTCAGTTGGTCACAGAGCTCGCTATGCTCCCTCCCTCCGCACAAAAATCTACTAAGCATAAATCTCAAAATCT
>JBGVMY010000004.1:0-174597 GCA_045124995.1 Paludibacteraceae bacterium
AAAGCCCATTCCTTTTCCATCGGTTACAGCATCTTTGATACAGATTTTCAATGCCTCTGGTTCAGAGATGTTGAGGTATTGCTCGTTCTCTGAGAGCGATGCTTGCACACCGATTCCATCATCTGCAACCAAGAAACTGAGAATATGATTGGCAGCATCGTAGTGCGTGATGACAGTACCAAGTTCTTTACCTGAATGGGTAAGAACATTATCCAATATCTCGTAAAAGCAATAGCTCATAGCCTGCAACACCGTTGTTTCAATATCAATATGTTGCGTCAGAACACTTACTACGCGTTGGTAAACAGAGTAAATGTTCTTCTCATCAAACACATCAATGGTCACATCGTTGTTTGATGAATGGAAGTATTGTTTTATGAGCGTTGATAGGTTCATACGATAGGCATTAGTCTATTTGGGCGCAAAGATACACTTTTTTTTCGAGATATGCAAGAAAAATCGCTTTAGAGGTGATTTTTTCTTAAAAAAACAGATAAGTCAATGGTTTCAGGAAAAGAGTCAACCTTTTTAGGATGGGAGTCAACTTTTTTAGGAATCAAGACAACCTTGTTCGGACGCAATCTTAAGAAATTGCATTTTTTGGTGGTTGGGAGTTGAGTCGGAGTTCTGTCGCTCTTCTCTCGGTCTTCGGTCGGTGGAATTAGGCAAGGTATAAGAGAAGGAAAAGAGATGGCAATCTTAAGAAAAGTACTTTTTTGAGTTAATACCAAAAATTACATAATTGGCGGTCGTGCCTACCCTGTACGGCACTACCCTGTAGCCATACGGCTGCGTGACCGCAAGGGTCGCGCCCTTCTATGTATTGCGCTTATTCCTCAAAGTGGGGACTTTTCGGGCGCAATACTCGGAGTGCGTTCCGTCGCACTCCTTCACTTAATAAAAGTACTTTTTTATCAAAAGCACTCGAATGAGATTCGGAATTAATTGACAAAGAATGTGAGGCGAACAAAAATACGATTTAATAATTTCTTAATATTTTCTTCATACCTGTATAATAATATAGCAGTACTTTTGCACAGAATTTGAAAAGAAGATGTTAGAATATAGACCGCTACGCTGTTAGACCGCCCGTCGGGCTGAGAGAATAAGGAATCTAACAACGAAGTGTTCCAACAACAACGTGGTCTAACATCTAACAGCGAAGCGATCAACAAAACAATATAATATATTTATGGGAATTTTACAAATCTTTACGCTCCTGGGAGCGCTCGGAATGTTCCTCTACGGAATGAATCTTATGTCCTCCGGACTTCAAAAAGCCGCAGGCGATAAACTGCGTAGTTTCCTGTCTGCTATGACCTCCAACCCTGCTAAAGGCGTGCTGACAGGACTGGGCGTGACAACCGTTATTCAATCCTCGTCCGCTACCACAGTCATGGTGGTGAGCTTCGTGAACGCGGGTCTGCTGACCTTGGCACAAGCCATCAGCGTGATCATGGGTGCGAATATCGGTACGACCGTTACCGCATGGATGGTGGCATTTTTGGGTTTCAAAGCCGACATCTCGCTCTTGGCGGTGCCCATGATGTTGCTCGGTTTTCTGTTCTCGAACTCGAAGAAGAACCAATACCAAAACATTGGCGAGTTGATTGTAGGTTTCTCGCTCTTGTTCCTCGGTTTGTCGTTCATGAAGAACTCGGTACCTGACTTGCGTGAGACCCCACAAGTGCTGGAGTTTGTGACTACATGGGCAAGCCACGGCTTTGGTTCGGTATTGCTATTCTTGGCGTTCGGTACGGTATTGACATTGGTACTACAATCGTCTTCCGCGACTATGGCGATTACGCTCATTATGCTCAGCATGGGTTGGATTCCGTTCCATATGGCTTGTGCGATGGTGTTGGGCGAGAATATCGGTACGACCATTACGGCGAATATCGCAGCATCTGTGGGTAATACACAAGCGAAACGCGCGGCGATGTCACACACGATCTTCAATGTGTTTGGTGTGATTTGGGCGCTGATATTGTTCAAACCTTTCACCGCCTTGGTGGGTAAGATTATTGAGTTGTTTGGTTTGCCAAACCCAGCAGCAGAGGGCTTTGCTGTAGTGGAGGGTAGTGCAGATACCAGCACAGCGGCGTTGTACGGACTGAGTATGTTGCACACGCTATTCAATACCATCAATACGCTGATTCTCGTATGGTTTATCAAACTGATTGAGAAAGCCGTAGTATGGATCATCAAACCAAAGAGCCAAGACAAAGAACCATTCCGCCTCAAGTATATCTCTGCGGGTCCATTGGCTACGCCAGAGTTGGCTGCGGAGCAAGCATTTGATGAGATTGTACACTTTGCAGAAATCTCTCGCAATGGTTTGGGCTATGCCAAGCAAGCGATTGCAGCCGATGCAAAGCATTTTGATGAGCTGCGTGAGAAACTGGTGAAGTACGAGGAGATTTCTGACCGTATCGAATATGAGATTGCTGCCTTCCTCAACGGCGTGTCCGCTGGCGATATCAGCGAGGCGACCAGCATGAAGATCAAAGCGATGTACAAGATTATCGGCGAGTTGGAGTCTTTGGGCGATTCGGGTGAGGCTATCAGCCGTATGCTCAGCCGTCGCAACGAGCATAAGAAGACCTTTAGCGCGGAGACGATTGATAATATCAACCTGATGTTGGAGAAAGTGGACAACGCTTACGAGGTTATGATTGCCAATCTGAATGCGGCACACGAGGGGACATTGAGCAGTATTGCGAACGCGTATAACGCTGAGGAGCAGATTAATGTGCTGCGTAATGAGTTGCGCGAGGCAGAGATAGAGGCGCTGGAGGATAACCAAAAGAACTATCAAACGAGCGTGTATTACATTGATATTATCAACGAGCTCGAGCACATGGGCGACTATATGATTAATATCTCGCAAAGCTTGGAGAGAGCGTTTGTAAATTAGCGTTTAGAGGAGGCTACGCTACAGTTTAGTGTTTAGAGAAACAATGCACAAGCCCCAAAGCTTGTGCATTGTTGTTTGGTATGCCGTGGGCAGATTAGTAGCAGGCTTTGAGGATAGCTAAGATGTCTTCTGCGTTGAGTTGCTTGTAACCGCCACCAGGGATAGTGGAGTTGGCAATGAGTGGTAGCATCTCTTCTGTGGCACCTACTTCGCGCAAGGTAGCAGGGATGCCCAATTCGGCAATGAATGCCTCCAGACGGTTAATGCCTTCCAAAGCAATCGCCTCGTCGCCTTGTCCCTTGTCTTCTACGCCCCAGATATGCTTGGCATAGCGCACGAACTTATGCAAACCATCGCGGTAGATATAGCGGTAGTACGCAGGCGAGATGATGGCGAGACCAATGCCGTGTGCGCAGTCGGTATAAGCACCCAGTTGGTGCTCGATCATGTGCACTTCCCAGTCTTGGGTTTTGCTAAGGCCAAGAATCTTATTCAGACCCATAGTGGCGCACCACATGATATTGCTGCGTGCCTCGTAGTCCTCTTGATTGACGATTGCTTTGCGCGAAGCAGAGATGAGCGACAGCATCAGTCCTTCCAATAGATAGTCGCTGGTGCAGTCGTCATCGCC
Organism: Paludibacteraceae bacterium; assembly: GCA_045124995.1. Taxonomy (GTDB): domain Bacteria; phylum Bacteroidota; class Bacteroidia; order Bacteroidales; family Paludibacteraceae; genus Colicola. Next base: position 3,549 of record JBGVMY010000004.1, read on the forward strand.
AGAGAAATACTGCTCCATGAGATGTGAGAAGATATCAAAGATACCGCTAATCATCTGATACTTAGGCACGGAGTAGGTGTATTCAGGGTTGAGGATAGAGAACTTAGGGCTGGCAATCTCCAATGGATAGACGCGACCGATCTTCTCTTTGGTCTCTTCGTTGGTGATGACCGAACCGCCGTTCATTTCGCTGCCTGTGCCCGCCATGGTGAGGATACTAGCTACAGGTATTACTGGGTTATTCACGCGCTCTTGATTGACGTAGTAGCGTTGCCATACATCGCCTTCGGCGTAAGCAGCGCAAGCGATACCTTTGGCGCAGTCGATGACCGAGCCACCACCCACAGCCAAGATGAGGTCAATATTATGTTCGCGCACCAGACGAGCACCTTCGAGCAACTGGGTGTAACGAGGGTTGGCATTTATGCCTGCCAACTCCACGACATTTTTGCCCGCTTCGCGGAGGATAGTCATCACTTGGTCGTAGAGACCGATCTTCTTGATGGAGGCTTTGCCATACACGAGCAGGATATTTGCTCCATATTCTTCGAGTTCCGTAGCAAGCTTGCTGAGTGCTTTCTTGCCAAAATGAATCCGCGTAGGATTCTGGTATGAGAAGTCGTATAACATAAGGTAAAGTATTACTAGGTACTTATAATCTAGCCAAAATATCAGTAAGGTAATCTCGCCCCATTGGCTTAAAATTTATATAAAGCTATCTTTCAAATCATTTAGTGCTTTTCCAGTGTAACTGTCTTGGCATTGCATGATCTCCTCAGGAGTGCCTTCGGCTACGATATATCCACCCAAATCGCCACCCTCTTTGCCGAGGTCAATAATATGGTCTGCCGATAGGATAACCGATGGGTTATGCTCAATAATTAGCACCGTATGTCCTCTGCTAATCAATGCGTTAAGTGCTTTCAGCAGCACAGTGACATCGTGATGGTGCAAACCCGTGGTGGGCTCATCAAAGATAAACAATGTAGGACTGGCATTCTCTTGCGCCAAGAACGAAGCCAACTTCACGCGCTGACTCTCGCCACCCGACAATGTGCTACCTGCTTGCCCCAATTTCACATAGCCAATACCCACGTCTTGAAGTGGGCGCAAGCGATTGACAATCTTCTTGCAAGCCGAGTCCTCGGAGAAGAACTCAATGGCTTGATTGACAGTCATTTCCAGAATATCGTAAATGCTCTTTTCGCGGTAGAGAACATCCAAGACATCTTGCTTAAATCGCTTGCCATGACAGTGTTCACACTCCAGCGTAATGTCCGCCATAAACTGCATCTCAATAGTCACCTTACCCTCGCCTTGGCACGCTTCGCAGCGTCCGCCCATGGTGTTGAACGAGAAGTGCGCAGGGGTGAAGCCCATCTGTTTGCTGAGTTGTTGGTCGGCATACAATTTGCGAATCTCATCGTACGCCTTGAGGTAGGTCACTGGGTTCGAGCGCGAAGATTTTGTCAGTGGGTTTTGATCCACAAATTCCACATTATGAATTAGATGTAGACTTCCGCGCAGACTGCCGAAATCGCCCGTTCGCTCCGCGATACCACCATAATGCTTCTTCAAAGCAGGGTAGAGTACCTTGGTGATAAGCGATGACTTGCCACTACCGCTGACACCTGTCACCACCGTCATCACATTCAGCGGGAAGCGGACATTAATATTCTTGAGGTTGTTTTCAGTTGCACCAATCACTTCAATATAATTATTCCAGGTGCGGCGGAAAGGCGGGATAGAATAGGTAAACTTCTCTATCTTTGGCGCACCAGCATACACCACTTCGCCGCCATGGCGACCTGCTTTGGGGCCAATCTCAATGGTGTAATCCGCTGCTTTCTGTATCTCATCATCGTGCTCTACAACTACGATGGTATTACCCAAATCGCGCAACTGCTTCAGCACATGAATCAGGCGTTGCGTATCGCGTGGGTGCAAACCGATACTGGGCTCGTCCAATACATAGAGCGAACCTACTAGGCTGCTACCCAACGACTTAGCCAAGTTGATGCGCTGACCTTCACCACCCGACAAGGTGCTTGACATACGACTGAGCGTCAAATAGCCCAAGCCTACATCCTGCATAAACTGCAGGCGAGAGCAAATCTCCGATAATAGGGAGGCGAAAGGTGAAAGATTAGAGGCGAGAGGCGAGGCACTAAACCATTCCGCCAACTCCGTAATAGGCATTTGACAAAGTTCTGTGATGGATTTGCCACCGACCAACACATACTCCGCCTCTTTGCGTAATCGTTTGCCCAAGCAGTCTGGGCATATCGCTTTACCACGATAGCGACTGAGCATTACGCGGTACTGAATCTTGGCATATTGTTTGCTTTCCAATTCGTGGAAAAAGTCGTTTAGTCCGTGAAAATGTTCGTTTCCGAGCCATAGCAACTGCTTTTGCTCGTTGGTAAGTGCGTAGAAAGGTGTGTGGATTGGGAAATCGAACTTATCCGCTGCATAGATCAATGCATCATTCCATTGGCTCATTTTCTCGCCTCGCCAACAGGCAATAGCGCCCTCATAGATGGTCTTGGTCTTGTCGGGCACCACCAAATCGGGGTCAATGCCAATTACATTGCCATAACCGCCACAGGTAGGACATGCACCAAGTGGATTGTTGAAGTCAAACAAATGTTCCGTAGGTTCTACAAATGCGATGCCATCAGCCTCAAAGCGTTGGGAGAAAGTGATTAAGATCGCTTCGCTGTTGGATGGTAGTTGTATTGCTAACTTACATTCACCTTTTCCTTCAAAAAAAGCGGTTTGTACCGAATCCGCAAAGCGGTTGAGCGTACTTTGTTCGCCATCTGCGACGATACGATCAACGAGCAGATAGGTATTTTCATCTATTTCGGTAGCAGAATCTATGCGCAAGACATTCGGTATACCCTTGGTATCCCTTTGGTAAAGGCGTGAGAAACCTTGCTGTTTCCAAATAGCTAATTGCTCTTGGATATTTTCTGCCACAATAGGCGAGAGTAGCATCACTTTTGCTCCGACAGGCTGTTGGTGCAAACATTCCACCACATCATGGATACTATGTCGCTTCACCTCTTGTCCACTGACAGGTGAGATAGTCTTGCCTGCACGAGCAAATAGTAATTTAAGATATTCGTAAATTTCCGTTACCGTACCCACTGTACTTCGTGGGTTGCGGTTGGTGACTTTCTGCTCAATGGCAATAGCAGGTGGAATACCATCTATAAAATCTACATCGGGCTTCTGCATACGCCCAAGAAACTGGCGTGCATACGAACTTAGACTCTCCACATAACGCCTTTGACCTTCGGCAAACAATGTGTCGAAGGCCAAAGATGATTTGCCGCTACCGCTGACGCCCGAGATGACTACCAGCTTATTACGTGGAATATCTACGGTAATGTCTTTAAGATTGTGCGTGCGTGCTCCTTGAATATGGATAACATCCTCGTTCAAAATTCCGAGTCACTAAACACTATACTATTTTTTAAGGTATTCAATTGCCAGACTATCAACTAGTTGCTTAAGCTCTGGGTCATAGAGATTGCGGTATCTCTCATCCAAATCGGGGATACGGATGTACTGACCTGGACGCACATGACTTGGGTCGGAAATAATATCACGATTGGCTTCGTAGATAAAGACCCATAAATCTTTTTGTGCGTAATATTTGTATGCAATCCATGCTAAACGACTATTTTCGCCGACACGCTCAATACCTAGGAAATTTACATATTCGCGTGGTTGATTTGCTAATGGTACCACTATAGGCTCCTCGATAACTTGCTCAACAACAACTTCTTCTGTAGTAGGCTGACAATCGCCCATACATTGCCACCATTGAACCAATGCCTCGCGGAAATAGAGGCCTGCACCAATGATAATTGCTAACAATATCGCCGCAATCACCCATGGTGTGCAACGGCAATTGCATTTGCAAGTAGATTTCGTTGTAGGTGTGGGCTCTATGATTGACGTTTTAGGCTCCTCTACAGGTTCTTCTACAGGCTCTTCTATTGGCTCTATTGTAGATTCCACCTCTGGTTCTTCTGGTGTAGAGTCTATTGTTGGTGTTTTTTCGTCCGTGACCATTTCTGTTGGTTCTTCTGCTTTTGGCAACTCGGTAGTTGTTGGTGATTGTCCTAACTCTGCCAAAATATCAATGATTTCATCGGCTTGTTCACCCAGTTTTTTCAATGGGTCGTTATTCAGTTCTGCCATGATTGCTTCTGTTTTTGGTTGTTCAAGACGTTTTTCTACACTTTCTTTGAGCATTGACTCTGCACTAAAGGTCAATTTGTTGTATCCCTCAATGGTGAATGCTTCACCTGTAGCAATGTTCACACTTTTACGAGGTGCAATTGCTTTGAGTGAAAAACTGCCTAATCCTTTTATTTTAACTTGTTTATCGGTTTTTAATCCTTCCGTAACGCCATCTAATAAAGCATTGAGAAACTGTCCTGCTTCTTGTTCGGAAGTGTTGGCATATTCAGCCACTGCTTTACGCAATTCGAGCCATGTGAGTTTATCGTTTGCCATAGGTCACTTCTATAAATTAATTTATAATGATTTTGAAGTTTTTATTGAGGAAATTGCTGTGCGAAAGTTTGGAGCAATGCGGGACATTGTGACAAACTGATAATCAGTAAGATACCCAAAAAAGATCAAAAGCATATAAAAATGTCAATATTCAATTTTTAATGGTCAATCTTCTTAAATGGTAAATTTATAGAAGTGACCTCATGCGTTTTTTAGTTGTTCTTTGATCGTATTGCTAGCCTTGAAGGTCAGATGCATTTTTTCTGGGATAGTGGTTAATTCTTTTGTTTTGGGATGCACCACTGTACGCGCACTCTTGCGTTGCATTTCAAGTACGCCGAAATTCTGCAATTGTACGCTTTTTCCCGCAAGTAGTTCTTTTTGCAGCACAGCCACAGTCGCATTTAGCAATTCCTCCGTGCGCGTTTTAGTCATGGAGGTAGAGGTGGCAATGTGTTGGATTAGATCTTTTGTCTTCATAATGTAGCGTAGAGGTCAAAATCCTCTGATTTTATGATATTTACAGTATAGAATTCTCCTATGTTTAGTTTTTCATTTGTTGCTTTTTCTATAAGCACTTCGCAGTCAACTTCTGGCGAATCATATTGTGTGCGACCAACGTAGTATTCATATTCCTCGCGGTCAATCACGATTCGTTGTTTTGTGCCCACCATTTGTCTCAAAAGCTCCGATGAAATACTTTGTTGTATTGTCATCAGTGTTTCTACGCGGCGCTCTTTCTCCTCTTGTGGAATGTCATCGGTATAGTGTCGCGCAGCAAAAGTGCCTTCTTCTTCGCTATAGGAAAACGCTCCCATGCGGTCGAAACGCATATTTTTCACCCATTCGCATAATTCATTGAAGTCTTCTTCTGTTTCTCCTGGATGTCCTACAAGCAAGGTCGTGCGAATGCAAATTCCTGGAACTTCTTTGCGAATACGTTCGATAAGGGTATTTTGTTCCTCGCAGGTAATATGTCGACGCATCTTCTCTAACACATTACTTGAGCAGTGTTGCAGCGCAATATCCATATATTTGCATACATTTGGATGCTTTGCCATTACGGGCAGGATATCGTATGGAAAATCTGTAGGGTAGGCATAGTGCAACCTAATCCACTCGACACCCTCTATTTGCGCCATTTCATCAATGAGTTGCGCTAAACGGTGTTCGCCGTAAATATCTAATCCATAGCTAGATAAGTCCTGTGCAATTACATTAAATTCTTTCACACCTTCGCTTACCATCCATCGCACTTCATCCAATATCTCCTCCATCTTGCGTGAGGTAAACTTCCCCGTAATCAATGGAATGGCGCAGTACGAACAATATCGATTACATCCCTCTGCTATCTTCAGATAGGCATAGTGCTTCGGTGTAGTCAACATGCGCTCATATTCCTTGCCTTTTGCCTTTAACCTTTCGCCTTTAACCTCTTCTACGATACCCATATAATCAAACTTTCCAAACCATTTATCCACTTCGGGAATTTCTGTAGGCAATTCTTCTCTGTAACGTTGTGAGAGGCATCCCATTACATACAACTTGCGTAACTTCCCATTGGCTTTTCTTTCTGCGAATTGCAGTATTATTTCGATGCTTTCTTCTTTCGCATCGCCGATAAACCCGCAGGTATTGATGATGGCTATTTCTCCTTTGGGCATAGACGAATCGTGTACACAGCGATATCCGGCCAATTCTAGCTGGCGCATCAATCGCTCGGCATCGACTAGGTTTTTCGAGCAACCCAATGTGATAATATCAATCTCGCCCTTACGCATTAGTTTCCAAGTTCGCTATGGAATTTGATTCGTACCAATCGTACATTGATTTCATCATAGTCATCTTCGCCCAATTCCTCCATAGCCAATTTGATGCTATCATTCTCAGCATGACGGAAATAATAGTAAATATCTGCCTCCTCGTCAGGATCCACTACTTCTTCGATAAAGTACTTGATGTTTAGCTTTGTACCGGAATACACGATAGCCTCAATCTCCTCTAGCATCTCCTCCATTGACATACCCAAACGCTCTGCCAGATCATCCAATGCTACGCGACGGTCAATAGCCTGAATGATAGCAATCTTACGTGCTGAGTTCTTTGCTACAGTACGAACACGCAGATCCTCTGGGCGAATTACGTCATTTTCCTCCACGTAACTCTTAATCAGTTTAATAAACTCATCGCCATAGCGTTTAGCTTTACCTGCACCCACACCCGGGATGTTTTGTAACTCCTCTATTGTAATAGGATAACTAGTGGCCATAGCCTCCAAACTGCCATCTTGGAAGATAACAAACGGAGGTACATTCATGCGCTTACTGAGTTTTTTACGCAAATCTTTCAAGATCGAGAATAATACATCATCTGCAGCTGCGCAAGCGCCCATACTACTTTCGATATCTGCGCCATCATCATCGTTGTGGACTTCAATTGGCACTTCGAATTTGGTTGGGCGTTTCATGAATTTTCTGCCATCAGGGGTCAGTTTCAAATCGCCATATGACTCGATATCTTTCTTGATATATCCTTTCAGCAACGCCTGACGGATAATTGCGTGCAATACTGCCTCGTCCTCATCCTCGCCACAACCAAAGTTTTCCAATTCATTGTGACGATAAGAGATTGCTGTAGAAGTCTCATTACCTTTTATAATGTCCACAATATGGCGTGAACGGAATTTCTCGTTGAGTTGGTGAATAGTCTCCAGCATGAGACTCAACAACTCTGTCGCATCCATCATGCGATAAGTCTTTTTACAATTGTCGCAGTTGCTACATTTCTCTTGTTTATAATCTTCGCCAAAGTAGTTCAGCAGCAATTTGCGTCGGCAGATTGAGCTCTCTGCATACGATTGTGTCTCAAATAGGAGCAAGTTACTAATTTCCTGTTCTACAACGGGTTTACCTTGTTGGAACTTACGCAAACGCTCTATATCTTTAGGAGAATAGAAGCAGATACATTGACCTTCGCCGCCATCGCGACCAGCACGACCTGTCTCTTGATAATATCCCTCTAATGACTTTGGAATATCATAGTGTATCACAAAGCGTACGTCGGGTTTATCAATACCCATACCGAAGGCGATAGTTGCTACGATCACCTGCACTTTCTCCATCAGGAACGCGTCTTGGTTGGCACTACGAGTTGCGGCATCCATACCTGCGTGATAGGGGAGTGATGGGATATTATTGGCATTCAGCGTAGCTGCCAGATCTTCTACGGTCTTGCGGCTCAAGCAGTATATAATACCCGATTTATCCCCCATGGTGCGTACATATTTCACAATATCTTTGTCCACATCTTCTGTTTTCTCGCGCACCTCATAATACAGGTTGGAACGGTTGAACGAAGATTTAAACACTTGTGCATGCAGCATGCCCAAGTTCTTTTGTATGTCGTGTTGTACTTTTGGTGTCGCGGTAGCAGTCAATGCGATGATTGGTGCTTTGCCGATGCGCTCTACGATAGGGTGGATACGACGATATTCTGGACGAAAATCATGTCCCCATTCCGAGATACAGTGTGCTTCGTCTACAGCATAGAATGATATCTTTACACCTTTCAAAAAGTCCACGTTCTCCTCTTTGTTCAGCGACTCTGGGGCTAAATACAGCAATTTGGTCTTTCCGCTCAGCACGTCTGCTTTCACTTGGTGAATCTCTGGACGTGAGAGAGAAGAGTTGATAAAATGCGCTACGCCATCTTCTTCTGAATAGTTACGCATGGCATCCACTTGATTCTTCATCAACGCAATTAGCGGAGAAATCACAATGGCCATGCCATCCATCAACAAGGATGGTAATTGGTAACAAAGACTTTTGCCACCACCAGTTGGCATCAATACGAAGGTATCATTGCCATCCATAAGGTTATTTATGATGGCTTCTTGATTACCCTTGAACGAATCAAAACCAAAATGGTGTTGTAGTGCTTGAATCAGTTCCTCGTGTCGTGTCATACGGACAGTACTTTTCGTTATTTTAGGTTATATTTTAGTTTATACTTATTCTGTTGTATTTGCTTTTTTTGTATATACCCAGATTGGAGCTATATCGCTGCTATATACATCGCTTGTTGTGTAGAATGTGCTATCATTCAACCATGCGATGGCTTCTCCTTGTGGCTCTCTTTTGTAGGCTGTCACTTTCTTTGGACGATGAGCCAAGGTCTCTCCGATGCTTTCAAGACGACCATCGATGCTGTCGCGGGTCCATATCAGCATAAAACCTTCATTTTTTACCAATATATGTTTGCCATCGGCTGTAATATCGCCACCTGTTGGGTTTTGGAATAAACCAGCTTTCCCGTTATTACCTAATATATACATGTCGCTTCCGCCCAACTGACATTCCTCTGTTAAAACGTGCATACTGTCTAGATTCATATCTGTACTAAATGGCATACTATACACCATACCTGTGCTGTTAAATGTATTCCATTTGTCCACTACGTATAGTTTTTGCTCCACATTGTCATACATCAGTACTTCTGCGTTATGGGCTTTGCCATCTGGGTAGCCAAAGTGAATGATTTTCTTCTCCACTTGCACTTCGCCATCTACCACTTCGGGTTCTGCGAAATAATATATATAGTATTTATCTTTGTAACTCAAACCATTGTCGCCAAACACACCCACAAACAGATAGTTCGTATCGTTATACACACCGCCGCTCATATCTTCCCAATCGCGGTACGAGTCGTGCAATCGAATTGTGGTAGAGAATTTGCCTTCTGGTGTCATAGCGCGTACTTTGTAACTATCGTCGCCTTGAACCCACAAATAACCTGGAGTTACACGACTACATACCATACCAGAAATTTCCGCCAAGTCGCTACCTTTCGCAGTTCCAGCTCTCTTGCGAACCCATGAAGAGTCCAATTCCAGAGTCTCTGGCATGTTTGGATCGATTGAATCTGTTGGCACGCTGTCGGTTGGATTGTTATTAACCTCTGGTACAGTGTCAGTTTGGTTGTTTTCATTGTTTGGATCGTTATTGGGAATTGGTTCACATCCCACTACAATGCCACAGAACATAAGTAACGCAAGTATAAGTTTCACTTTCATGATTTTGTGTATTTATTTGTTAGTGTTAAAATTCAAAACAAGTGCAAAGATACTACCTTTTTTTTATATATGCAAATCTTTTGATAAAAAAATATCTATTTTTTCATAATATTTCTTTCAACTCTCTGAAAATCACGAAAGCAAGCAAGTTACTCTTCACCTCTCACCTCTCACTTTTCACTATTCGCCTCTCACCTATAGGCACTTGCGCCGTCTTGTAGCGAGGCGTCCTTTCCTCTATCAATTAGCCGTCAGTAGTTAGTGATTAGTTAGTGATTAGTTAGTGATAAGTTAGTTATTAGTTAGTGATTGCCGAGATTTTACCGAATTTTTACCGAGAAATTACTGATACTTTTGCCGCCTCATTAAGGCTTTTTGATGATCTATTTTGAGTGTTATCGAAAACGTTTGCGTTTATAAATCTGCACTTTTTCACAACCTTTCCTTGCGCGTGTGAAAAATATTGTGTACCTTTGCCCCCGATTTTGAAAAACTACGTCAATTTTAAACTATGACAGAAAAACGCAACTTGTCCTTTGGACAGCTATTTAACCTCAGTTTTGGATTCTTTGGTGTCCAAATTGCTTATGCACTTCAAAGTGCTAACATCTCTCGTATTTTTGCCACTTTGGGTGCTGATCCTCATCACCTCTCGTTCTTTTGGGTTTTGCCTCCATTGATGGGTATGATTGTGCAACCTTTGATTGGCAAGTATTCCGACAAGACTTGGAATCGCCTTGGTCGCCGCAAACCATACCTTTTGATTGGTGCTATCATTGCTATTCTTGTGATGATTCTCCTTCCTAATGCGGGAAACTTCACGTTTGGTCAAGCCATTTTCCTTGGTTTGAACGCGGCTATGTGGTTTGGTTTGTTCTCGTTGATGTTCCTTGACACTTCAATCAATATTGCCATGCAACCATTCAAAATGATGGTAGGTGATATGGTCAACGAGGAGCAAAAGGGTTTGGCTTATTCCATCCAATCATTCCTCTGCAACGCAGGTAGTTTGGCTGGATATATCTTCCCAATCCTCTTTACTTGGGTAGGTATTGCTAATACAGCTCCAGAAGGTGTTGTGCCTGATTCTGTGAAATGGAGTTTCTACATTGGTGCAGCACTTTTGATCTTCTGTGTGCTGTATACTTTCTTCACTGTCAAGGAGTTGAATCCTGAGGAGTATGCCAAGTTCCATGGCTTGGACACCAAGACAGACGAGAAGAAAGAGGATGCAAGTTTCGTGAAATTGCTTATCGATGCGCCTTCTACATTCTGGACTGTAGGTCTTGTGCAATTCTTCTGCTGGGCTGCTTTCCTCTTTATGTGGACATATTCGAATGGTGCTATTGCTACCCAATGCTTTGGTTGGGATGGGGTTTCTACAGCTGCGCAACCATTCCAAGATGCGGGTAACTGGGTAGGCGTATGTTTTGCTATCCAAGCTGTTGGCTCAATGCTTTGGGCGTTGTTGATGCCAGTGTTGGAGAAACGCTTCCACAACAAGGGAGCTTATGCTATCTCATTGATTGTAGGTGCTTTAGGATTTATTTCTACATTGTTTGTAACCAACCAATACGTATTGCTCGTTTCGTACGCATTCATTGGTGCAGCATGGGCAGCGATGTTGGCTGTGCCATTCACTATCCTTACCAACTCGCTCAAGGGTGACAATATGGGTTACTACCTTGGCTTGTTCAACGGTACAATTTGCTTACCACAGATTGTTGCTGCATTGATTGGTGGTACTATTCTCAAAAATATCTGCGCTGGCTCACAAGTAGGTATGTTGGTGGCTGCTGGTGTACTTCTCATCCTCGGTGCTGTGAGCGTCATCTTGATTAAAGAGGGCAAGAAGTAATTCTATGTTGTCTGACAACGTGCTTATGAGCATTTCGATTGCGAAATCTATAAACAATAAAAAACAATAATATTAACAAAATCAATTTAAAATGATGAAAAACAAGACATTTTTACTTGTATTGATGGCTGCTTTGTCCATGACGATGCACGCTCAGATTACAGGTACTGTTCTGGATGCATCAACGGCTGAACCTATCATTGGTGCCAACATTATTGAGAAAGGCACAGTCAATGGTACTATCACCGATTTTGATGGTAACTTTATCTTGAATGTTCAAGAGGGTGCTACTCTTGAAATTAGTTACATGGGTTACAAGACTGTTGAGGTGAAAGCTGTCAATGGTTTGAAAGTTGACCTTCACGAAGACACCGAGTTGCTCGACGAGGTGGTGGTAGTTGGTTATGGTGTTGTTAAGAAAAACGACGCAACAGGTTCTGTCACTGCTATCAAACCTGACGCAATGAACAAAGGTCTTACTACCAACGCACAAGATATGTTGGCTGGTAAAGTTGCGGGTGTAGTTGTTACCTCTAACGACGGTACTCCTGGTGGTGGTTCTACTATCCGTGTTCGTGGTGGTTCTTCACTCTCTGCTTCTAACGACCCTCTTATCGTTATCGACGGTTTGGCTATGGACAACGATGGTGTGAAGGGTGTGGCTAACCCACTTTCTATGGTTAACCCTAACGATATCGAGACTTTCACTGTCCTCAAAGATGCTTCTGCTACTGCTATCTATGGTAGCCGTGCTTCTAACGGTGTCATCATCATCACAACCAAGAAGGGTGCTGCTGGTTCAAAGATGAAAGTGTCTTACGATGGTAACGTTAGTGCTGCTGTCTTGACCAATACTTTGGACGTAATGACTGGCGATGAGTATCGTGCATTCATGACTGGTGCTACTGACTTGGGTACTGCGAATACAGATTGGCAAAAAGAAATCTATCGTACTGCTATCTCTACTGATCACAATATCAGCATCATGGGTGGTACCAAGAATATGCCATACCGTGCTTCTGTTGGTTTGACAAGCCAAAATGGTGTCCTCAAGACATCTGGTATGCAACGTGTGACTGCTGCTGTTAACCTCTCTCCTTCCTTCTTGGATAAGCACTTGACATTCAACTTGAATGCGAAGGGTATGTATATCCACAACCGCTATGCAGATGGTGGTGCTGTAGGTGCTGCTTTGGCATTTGATCCTACTCGTGAGGTGAAACCTGAGAATGGTCTCAAAGAGTTTGGTGGTTTCTATCAAACACCTATGGGTGCTACCGATTTGGGAGATCCTAACTGGACAGCTCTCTCTAACACTAATACTCCTCAAAACCCTGTAGCTTTGCTCGAGAATAAGAACGATCGCGCTAACTCTGGTGCTTTTGTAGGTAATATTGAGGTAGACTATAAGATTCATGGCTTCGAGGATTTGCGCCTCCACGCTAACTTCGGTGCTGACTATTCTTACGGTAGGCAACGTACTGTGATCCTTCCTACTTCATATTCTAACAACTACTATGGTTGGGATGGATACGATCAAACATCTAAGTACAACTTGCAATTCAACGCGTACGCGCAGTATTATAAGGACTTCAACGATAACCAACACTTCGATATCATGGCAGGTTACGAGTGGCAACACTTCCGTCGCGAGGGATTCTCTGAGGGTAGCGGTTTCCAAGGTCCTGATGCTTTCGCTGCTCGCGATATGAACAAACGTCACAACTATTCTACCAATACCTGGGCTTCTGAGAGCTACCTCGTATCTTTCTTCGGTCGTGCGAACTGGATTGGATGGAACCAACTCATGCTGACTGCTACTGTTCGTGCCGATGGTTCTTCTAAGTTCGCTAAGGGCAACCAATGGGGTGTATTCCCTTCTGTAGCACTTGGTTGGAAGATCAAAGAGACATTCTTCCAAGATGTTAACTGGCTCAACGACTTCAAGTTCCGCGCTGGTTATGGTATCACTGGTCAACAAAACCTCTTCAGCGATTACATGGGTCTTGTGCTCTATTCGCTCAGCAAAGAGTATGCTGACTATACCCTTGGTGAGATTGATCCTGAAACAGGTGATTATATCTATTATCAATCAGCTCGTCCACAAGAGTATAACTTTGATTTGACTTGGGAGAAGACCACTACCTACAACGCTGGTTTCGATCTTTCTTTCCTCAACAATCGTATCACAGCTAACTTGGATTACTATTATCGTTACACTACCGACTTGATTTCTAAAGTGGATGTGCCAATGGGTACCAACTTTAAGAACCAAGTTTATTCTAACATCGGATCACTCTCTAACCAAGGTGTGGAGGTTATGCTCAACGGCGTAGCAATTGATAGCAAGAAACTCAAATGGGATATGGGTCTCAACTTTACGTACAACGTAAACAAGATTGAGCACCTTACTTCTGGTCAAGGAGAAAACTACTTCGTAACTACTGGTGGTGTAAGTTCTGGTACTGGTAACACCATCCAACGTCACCAAGAGGGTTATGCTGCAAGTACATTCTTCGTATATGAATCATATCGTACCAAGAACGGTACTTTGGAGATTAAGGACCAAAACGGTGATGAGACCATCAACGAGAAGGACTTGGTTGCTTATCACAAACCAGCTCCTGATTTCCAAATTGGTTTCCAATCAAAATGGCAATTCTACAATTTCGACCTTAGCTTCTCACTCCGTGCGAATATTGGTAACTACGTTTACAACGATGTACTCGCTGGTAAGATGCAAAGCATGAAGACCCTTGTACGTGAGGGAGCATACACCAACGTATACCTCGCGGCTCAACAACCTTACAACGATATCCTCAATAGTTCTACTGTTACTACCGACAACGCATGGCGTATGTCTGAGTTTATCGAGAACGCTTCTTTCTTGCGTTGCGATAATATCACCTTGGGTTATACTTTTGACGAGTCTAAGATCAAAGCACGTATCTTTGCTACCGTTTCTAACCCATTCGTAATTAGCGGCTATCGCGGTCTTGACCCTGAGGTGAATGGTGGTATTGACAATAATATGTACCCACGTTCTATGAATACTGTTTTGGGTGTTAGCTTGCAATTCTAATCAATGTAAATCAATAATGAATATGAAAAAGTATATTAAAATAGGCGTATTTGCGGTACTCGCTATGGTGGGTATGACCGCTTGTGTGGGCGACTTGAATGTAGAGTCAATCGACCCTAACAATATTTCTGCCATCAATCCTGACCAACTCTTGGGTAAGATTTATGCTACCCTTGGTACCACAGGTCAACAAGGTCCTGCAGGTAATGGTGATATCGAAGGATTGGACGAGGGTACATCTTCTCTTTATCGTATGACATACGAGTTGAATGAGTTCCCATCTGACCAAGTATATTGGATTTGGCCTGACGTAGGTGTGGATGATGTACGTAAAGCTACTTGGACTGCTGACAATGCGCTTGTTCGTGGTGCGTACTGCCGTTATATCTTCGACATCACACTCTGCAATACTTATCTTGAGAACTATTCTGACTACGATGCTGCTAAGACAGCTGAGGTTCGTTTCATCCGTGCACTCAACTATTGGTACTGCCTTGATATGTTTGGTTCTTGTCCATTCAATATCACTGAAGCAGAGATGGATGCTTACAAAAAAGCTGATGAGTTAATGGGTGACTACGACAACTATCCTAAGCAAATCACTCGTAAGAACCTTTATGAGTGGGTTGTAGCTGAGTTGCTCGATATCGAGGAGAAACTTACTGTAGATCGTAATGCTTTCTACTATCGTGTAGATAAAGTAGCTGCACAAATGTTGCTCGCTCGTCTTTATCTCAACGCACAAGTTTATACCGCAGATCCTGCACAATACTACGCTGTATCTACTGGTACTCCAGAGTGGGCTAAGGCTGCAGAATATGCTAAGAAGGTTATGAATGCTACTCAATTGGCTTCTAAATACCAATACCTCTTCATGGGTGATAATGATAGCCGCTCTAAGGTAAATGATGCGTACAAAGAGATTATTCTCCCTGTAGCACAAGAGGGTAGCCATATCCAAAGTTATGGTGCATCACTCTTCTTGCTCGCATCTTTCAATACCGATGGTCTTCCTTCTTGGGGTATTACTCAATCTTGGAAGTGTATGCGTACACGTAAGCAGCTCGTTTCTCTCTTCTTCCCATTGGCTAAGAATTGGAATATCTCTACCGCATTGGAGAATCCTACTGGTTGGTTTACTACCAACGAGGCATTGATGGCTGAGATTGCTGCATGTCCTAACCCATTGGGTGATGCTCCTGTATTGACAGCTGCCGCTAAGGATGATCGTGCTTTGCTTTGCAACTACCGCGAGTATAACGATTCTTCACTCATCATTTGTAATCTTAACCGTGAGAATGCAACCGACAAGTTCTTCTCTGGCTGGTTGTGTACCAAGTTTACAAACGTAATGGCAGATCCAAATCGTGTACCTACTCGTACAGATCAACCAGATATGGACCTTCCTCTTATCCGTGCAGCTGAGGCATGGCTTACTTATGCTGAGGCACAATTCCGTCTTGGACAAGGTGATGCTTTGACTGTACTCAACGAGTTGCGTGCTCGTGCTAATGCAGAGCCTCTAACTGCTATCAATGAGACAGTGATTCGTGATGAGTGGGGACGTGAGTTCTTCGCAGAGGGTCGTCGTCGTACCGACCTCGTGCGTTTGGATATGTTTGCTGGTAAGAAATATGGTTGGGAGTGGAAAGCTGGAAACCAATTTGGTCAAAAGGAGATTGAGGCACACCGCGTGGTATTCCCATTGCCTCTCTCTGATGTCACGGCTAACCCTAACCTCCGTCAATATACCGACAAATATTAATAATATAAGACAGACATTTTAGTCTATTATAAACAACCAACAAAATTTTATTAACTGATTTATTAACTAATTAATTTCATTACAATTATGAAAAAAATCTTATTTGCAGTTCTTGCTGTAGCAATGGTGGCATTTATTGGTTGTAAACCAACTCCATGCCCAGAATGTGGTGAGTATCCATGCGTATGTGATACTACTGAAGTAACTGTTTGCCCTGAGTGTGGTCAAAACCCTTGCGTTTGCCCAAACCAAAAACCTGAGATTCCTGAAGTAGCTGCTACTGATGGTGCTGTTACTGTAGTTTGGAACGCTGTAGGTTTCGTTCCATGTATGGAAGAGGGTAACCAACTTGTATTCGCTGGTGACTACAATGGTTACAACACCGATCCTGCTGCTATGGCAAAATTCGAAGCTATCGAGGGTTACGAAGGTTGGTGGAAAGCTGTGATCACTCCTGCTGATGCTTCTCTTACTCCAGTATTGGCTGGTAAACCTTGCGCTCTTTACATGGACGGTACCTTCCCATCAAGCTGGGATCACCAATGGTTGAACGTAGAAGCTGGTGCTTGCGAGATCCTCGATGGTGAGGCTGAGCTCCAAGTTGAGTACGAGGTTGAGTCTAAGCTCATCGTTGCTAAAAACTCTTCTGTAGTTTACGTTCGTTCTTATGGCTTCAAGACTGATCCTTGCCTCGAGCCAGAGACTTACACCGTTACTTTGACTGCTTCTGCTCCTGAACTTCCAGAGGGTACTATCGTTTACGCTGTAGGTTCATTCAATGGTTGGACAGCTGACGCTACTCCTATGACATTGGCTAACGGTGTTTGGACTGTAACTATTGATGATGTAGTTATGGGTGCTGAGTACAAGTATGTAGCTAATGGTACTTGGGATAACGAGGAGTTGCTCGAGGCTGCTGAAGGTGCTGTTTGCGCTGAGGGTCTTTCTGGTAACCGTAAGATCAACGACGTTGAGGTTGTTGACGCTATCGGTAACTTCAAAGATATTACTATCATGAAGTGTGATCCAAAGGATATCACCGTTAAGGCTAAAGTTCCTGCAACTTGGACTGAAACTATCACTGCATGGGTATGGGCTACTGGCGAAGAAGGCGCTGAGGTTGTTCCTACTAAGGATGGTGACTGGTATGTTTATACTCTCAACTGCAATGAGTTGAACATTATCTTCAAGAATGGTCAAGGCTGGACTGGTGACAAGAACCAAACTGTGGATCTCACAGGTATCCGTGAGAGCGTTTGCTATGAACTCGCTCAAGAGGGTGACGCAAAAGCTACTGCAACATCTGTAGATTGCCCAGCTGCTGAGTAATTTATTATTCAACATACATTTGATTTGACAGTTATCTGTTGAATTTTTACGCTGCTCGATAATTCGAGCAGCGTTTTTTTTATTTAAAATTTGCATATTTAGAAAAAAAATACTACCTTTGCGCCTAATTATTAACTATATAATCTAATATCTGCTATATGAAGAAACTACTATTTTTATCTATATTAGCATTCTCTTTGTGTGCTTGTAATTCTCCAATAGACAATTATCCTGATCCAGTTGTAGGTAGTTATGCGTACGGTGCTGACTGTTCTTGGATTACAGAGCAAGAGCATGATGGTGTTTTGTTCTATGACTCTTTAGGACAAGCATCTGATGGCATGCGCGTTATGCGTGATGCAGGCATGAATGCTGTGCGTCTTCGTGTATGGGTGAATCACACTACTGGATGGTGCAATAAAGAGGATGTAATCGTCAAGGCGAAACGAGCAGCTGCTCTCAAGCTGCGAGTAATGATTGATTTTCACTATTCAGACTTCTTCGCAGATCCAGGCCGACAAAATATTCCTCTTGACTGGAAAGACTATGATTTAGAACAGATGAAACAAGCGGTTGCAAATCATACGACTGATGTCCTTTCTGCTTTAAAAAACGAAGGAGTTACCCCAGAATGGATACAGGTCGGAAATGAAACGCGCAACGGTATGCTATGGCCAATGGGAAAACTATGGGATAATAATGGGGATCTCCCTAATGGATGGAAAAACTATGCTGCACTTACAACGGCGGGCTATAATGCTTGTAAAGCCGTTTTCCCTGATGCTTTAGTTATAGTTCACATAGATAATGCGTACGAGAATAACAATTGGTTTTTCCGTAGCCTAAAATATTATGGCGGCAAGTTTGATATGATAGGTCTTAGCCACTATCCAATGATGAAGCAATGGTCTGGCAAAGATTGGAACGAGATGAATCAATTAGCGGCACAAAATATCAAACTCTTGCACAGTGAATTTAGTTGCCCTATAATGGTAGTGGAAATAGGAACCATGGCTTCAACTGCAAAACAGGCAGCGGAAGTAATTGCGGATTTTCGCCAACGAGTTGATACATTGGATTATATGAAAGGCATTTTCTATTGGGAACCACAAGTTTATAACAACTGGCGCCCGAAAGAGTATATCGAATTAGGATGGGGCGCATACAATATGGGTGCTTTCACATCAAAAGGACAACCGAATAATGCACTAAAAACCCTTTGGAAAAGATAATTCAAAATTCATCATTCAATGACTATCCTGATTTTAGCAATCACTTCTCTGCTCACTTCGTGGCAATTTGCTAAAGAGCAAAATGATCATCAAATGCCAGTGGCTGAGGATAAACATTGGCAAGAAGTCTCTGTTCCACACGATTGGGCAATCTACGGACCATTCGACCGCGCTAACGACCTGCAGAACGTTACCGTTTGGCAAAATGGCGAGACCTTCCCAACAGAGAAAACAGGTCGCACTGGCGGTCTGCCATACATGGGTAGTGCATGGTACAAAACCATTCTTCCCCTTCAGGGGGAGTTAGAGGGGGGGTATTTTCTCCTCTTCGATGGTGCAATGAGCGAGGCAGAGGTCTTTGTCAATGGACAGAAAGTGTGCTTCTGGCCATATGGCTACAATGCCTTCCATTGTGATATTACATCTGCTCTGACCGTTGGCGACAACGAAATTGCAGTTCGCCTCCAAAACCGCGAGCAGAGTAGCCGCTGGTACCCAGGTGCAGGACTCTTCCGCAATGTGCATTTTATTCATAAACCCCATGTATATGTTCCTATTTGGGGCACACATATCACTACACCCTATGTGACCGAGGAATTGGCTGCTGTGAATATCAAAACACGTGTAGAAAATGCACTCAACAAACATATTGAGTTGCGCACTTCGCTTATTCATAAAGCAACTGGAGAAGTGGTGGATTCGCTTGTTAGTCACTACGATGTAAAACACAACTTACCCCTTGAGCAAAACATCACTATCCACAATCCTGCTCTATGGTCGCCTGAAACGCCTA
Organism: Paludibacteraceae bacterium; assembly: GCA_045124995.1. GTDB lineage: Bacteria > Bacteroidota > Bacteroidia > Bacteroidales > Paludibacteraceae > Colicola. The sequence continues at coordinate 23,212 of JBGVMY010000004.1, forward strand.
ACTTGTATGTCGCTCGCACCTGTGTGATTGCAGATAGCGTATATCAAGAAACGGTAGAAACCACCTTTGGCGTGCGTAGCGTACAAATCGTACCGAATGTGGGTTTCCTACTCAATGGCAAAGTGCGTAAGATTCAAGGTGTTTGCTTACACCATGATCTTGGTCCTCTAGGCTCGGCAATTAACAAAGATGCACTACGCCGTCAGTTGTTGATACTCAAGGAGATGGGATGCGATGCTATTCGTACTTCCCACAATATGCCTGCACCAGAGCAAATCGAACTTTGCGATGAACTCGGACTTATGGTGATGTGTGAACCATTCGATGAGTGGGATTGGGCAAAATGTAAAAATGGTTATAGTCGTTTCTTCAACGAGTGGGCAGAACGCGATATGGTGAATATGCTACATCATTTCCGCAACAACCCAAGTATCATCATGTGGTCTATTGGCAACGAAGTACCTACGCAATGTGACCCACAGGGATATAAAACAGCAAAAATGTTGCAAGATATATGCGTTCGTGAGGATGGAACACGTCCATGTACGGCGGGTATGGATCAAGTGACATGCGTTTTGGAGAACGGTTTTGCTAGTGTACTGCAAATAGTTGGACTAAATTACCGTCCTCATCGCTATTTGGAATCCTATCAACGTACACCTCAACACCTAATTCTTGGCTCGGAGACTGCCTCTACTGTTTCTTCACGTGGTGTGTATCTATTACCAGCTATTCCCGATGATACCGATCATATCACTAATATGAATCATCCGGGTGGCAATAGTCAAACCAATCAATGCTCTAGTTATGACCTGCAATATTGTCCTTGGAGCAATGTGCCTGACGAGGACTTCCGCAATATGGATGACTATGCTTGGACGATTGGACAGTTCGTTTGGACAGGCTTTGACTATCTAGGTGAACCTTCTCCATGGGATACTGATGCTTGGCCAAGTCACTCTTCTTATTTTGGTATTATTGACCTTGCAGGTATTCCTAAAGATCGCTACTACCTCTATCGCTCTATGTGGCGCAAGGATGTACACACGGTACATCTCCTTCCTCATTGGAATTGGAACACGGGTGACACCCTCCCTGTTATGGCATATACCGATGCCGCTGAAGGCGAGCTCTTTGTCAATGGCAAGAGTATGGGTAAGGTACGCAAACTCACCCGCGAGGAGTCTGAAGCCGCTATTCAGGCAGGCGACCCATTGGGCTTGCAACGCCGCTATCGCCTCATCTGGGATAACATCCCATACGAGGCAGGTGAGATAAAGGTCGTTACGCCTGTAGGAGAGGCTATTCGCAAGACGGCAGGTGCACCACACCATATAGAGATGTACGTGGAGGATATCCCCGCAACAGACAATAAACCTCTTCACTTCGTGCGTGTACGTGTCTGCGATGCGAATGGCAACTTGTGCCCACAAGCTAGTCATCTCATTCGTTTCTCCACCAAAGGCGAAGGACATTTCCGCGCGGCTGCCAATGGCGATGCTGCTAATCTGGACCTCTTCCATATGCCTCAACACCATGCTTTTGCTGGCGAATTGACGGCTATCGTAGAAGGCAGTTGCACGCTGACCGCTACCGCAAAAGGACTTAAAAAAGCAATAATAACCATTCAATAAATACATACCATGAAACTCGAAGAATTAAAATCTGCTTACGAAGCAGCGTATCAAAAACCAGCAACCGACATATTCTTTTCACCTGGTCGCGTTAACTTAATAGGTGAACATACCGATTACAATGGTGGTTTTGTGTTCCCTTGCGCACTCAGTTTTGGTACCTATCTCTTGCTTTCTCCTAATAACGAACAAAAGCTCAATTTCCGTTCGTTGAATATGGAGGCAGTATATGCATTAGGTTTGGACGAACTGACTGCTCCACTACCTGACAAAGCATGGGCAAATTATCCATTAGGAGTCTTTGTTCAATTTATTAAACGTGGCATAACCATTACTCAGGGATACGATATCCTCTTTTGGGGTAATGTACCTGCAGGTGCGGGTTTGAGCAGTAGTGCTGCAATGGAGGTTGTAACCGCTTATGCACTAAACGATTTGCTTGGCACAGGATACCCACTTACTGAATTAGCCAAGATTGGCCGTGCATCCGAACATGAGTTTGCTGGTGTAATGTGCGGTATCATGGATCAATTTGCTTCTGCGCATGGCAAAGCAGATCACGCCATCTATTTAAATTGCGATACATTGGAGTATGACTTAGTGCCAGTTAAATTAGATGGTATTAAGGTCGTAGTCACCAATACTCACTCGCCTCACAAATTGGATTCTGGTTCCTTTAATGACCGTGTTCGTCAATGTCAATTAGCAGTAGAGCAAATTAATGCAGTACGCCCAATCCAATATTTGGCAGAACTCTCACAATTTGAATTTGAGCAAGTCAAAGATGCTATTACCGACGAAGTAGCACATCGCCGTGCTCGCCACGTAGTTGGTGAAGTACAACGTACAGTGGATGCCGTAGAGGCGCTGCAACAAGGAGATATTGAGAAGTTTGGCGTATTGATGAATCAAAGTCATATTTCTCTTCGTGATGACTATGAGGTAACAGGATTGCATCTTGATTCGTTGGTAGAGGCAGCTTGGAAAGTAGATGGTGTATTAGGTAGTCGTATGACAGGTGGTGGATTTGGTGGATGCACTGTTTCCTTGGTGCGAGAAGAAGCGATCCCTACATTCATTGAGCAAGTGGGCAAAGAATATACAGAGAAGACAGGTTTGGTAGCGGATTTTTATATCGCAGAAATTGGCGATGGAGCTCACCGCGTGATTGAGTAATTGACTATGATAAACGTAGAATCATTTAATACGCGTGTCGATGGTAAACGTGTTACTTTGTGCACGCTTACCAATCGTAATGGTTTGCAAGCGCAAATTACGAACTATGGTGCCAAAATAGTATCACTTGTTGTGCCTAATAAGCGAGGTGAAATGGCTGATGTCGTATTGGGATTTGCAAATTTTGAAGAATGGAGGACAAAAGAAACTTATTTTAATGCGATTATTGGTCGCTATGCCAATCGCATCAAGCACGGCAAGTTTATAATTGATGGGGTGGAGTATCAGTTACCAATTAATAATGGAGGCAATGCTCTGCATGGTGGTATACATGGATTTAATGAGAAAGTCTGGGAGATTGTAGGACAATCAACCTATTCTGTTTCAATGCGTTATCGTGCAAAAGATGGGGAAGAAGGATTTCCTGGAAATGTGGATGTATATGTTACATATTCTTTAACCAAAGACGATGCATTATCTATTGTTTATGAGGCCAAAACTGATAAACCTACGATTATAGCTCTTACCAATCATGCATATTTTAATCTAGAGGGAGAAGGTTCTGGTACCGTACAGGATCATTGTTTACAAATTTTCTCTGATGAGTATACGCCTTTCGATGATACTCTCTGCTCAACAGGTGAAATATTACCTGTGGATGGAACTCCCATGGATTTTCGTGCAATGACACGTATTGGTGATAGAGTAAATGATCCGTTTTTTGCTCATGGACGTGGTATTGATAACTGCTGGGCACTTATGGACTGGCAACAACACATACCGTCATTACGTCATGTGGCCACACTCGAGGCAGCAGAGAGAACAATGGAAGTTTGGACCACAGCACCTGGATTACAAGTATATACGGGCAATTGGGTGGAGCAAAATATAGGAAAATCTGGTAAGCGATATGATATACAACATGCGATATGTTTAGAAACGCAGCATTTTCCAGATAGTCCAAATCATGCAAATTTCCCATCTCCGATTTTACGACCAGGAGAAGTCTATTACTCGCGCACGGATTATCGTTTTGTATAACTCTTAGAAACTAACAACCCTTACGCTACTATTGCGCAAGGGTTGTTAGTTTATGTGGTAAGACGATCAGAGATACGGATTGTATAGTTTTTCATGAGCAATCGTGGTAGAATAGCCATGCCCTGGGTAAATCTGTGTATCTTCTGGTAAGACAACCAATTTTTTCAGTGAGCGAATCAATGTCCCCATATCTCCTCCTGGTAAGTCTGTTCGTCCAATAGATTCTTGAAAGAGCGTGTCACCTGTGAAAATCATCTTCTCATTTGGTAGGTAATAGCATACAGCATCTTCTTTGTGTCCTGGAGTAGCAATTACCTCGATGTTGAAGTAAGGAAGTGCTAATTGTCCCTCAATGGGTTGTATGATAGCTTTTATGTTGAAAGAATTCTCTACGAACTCTTTACCACACACATGATCTGGATGGGCGTGTGTGATAAGCAGACCTACAATTTCCAACTGCTCTTTGTGGATATATTCTGTAAAACGCTGTTGTTCACGCTCATCATACATTCCAGCATCAATCACTATAGCATGTTTCTCTGCATCCGAGAGTACATAGGTGCACTCACGGTAGGGATTAAAATAAAAAGTTTTTAGTGTCATAATAAAAAAAGAATAAGGTCCTCATAAGAGGGCCTTAGGTATTATATTGGTAGATAAACTACTGATTTCTCCTTGTACCAATCGCCATGGAATATTTGTGATATGTCAGTAATTTCTACATATTTACGATAGGGTTGGGTCTCGCCTTCAAGATTTCCCCCTTTCAAAACCATCAATCCATTAGGCATTGCATTGTGGTGTTTAGTACTAATATTCTTACGAATGAGTTTGACCAAATCATCCAATGGCATCACAGCACGACTAATGACAAAATCAAATTTGCCTTTCTCCATCTCGGCACGTTCTTGAATGCAAGTTACATTGGTTAAGCCAATCGCTTTTGCAATTTCTGTGGCAACTCGAATTTTTTTACCGATACTATCAATCAGTGTAAAATGACATTCAGGAAATAGAATAGCTAACGGAATTCCTGGAAAACCGCCACCAGTTCCGACGTCTAATAGGGTAGTGCCTGGCTGAAAATGAAGTACTTTGGCAATAGACAACGAGTGAATGATATGATGTGGATAGAGATTGTCAATATCTTTGCGTGAAATCACATTAATTTTGGCATTCCACTCACGATACAAATTACCTAATGCTGTAAATTGTTGCACTTGTAGAGGCGTCAAGGAGAAATGCTCCTTGATGCACTCTACACCTGCAATATCAAGATGATTAATCGTTTCCACGTTCAACTCTTGAATGGGTATAAAAGATTATCCCAAGTTAGTGAATACGTTTTGTACATCTTCATCTTCCTCGATGCGGTCGATGAGTTTTTGTACACTCTCCATTTCCTCGTCGCTGAGGGTCTTTGTATCGTTAGGTATACGCACAAATTCGCAAGATTGAATCTCGAAGCCATTGTCCTCAAGGTACTTTTGCATTTGTGAGTATTGGTTGAAGTCGCCATAAATAACGATGGTTCCTTCTTCCTCATCGTGACCGAGTTCTTCTACACCGAAGTCAATCAACTCCAACTCGAGTTCGTCCAAATCAATACCCTCTTTTGCAGAAACTGTGAAACATGCTTTGCGGTCAAAAAGGAATTGCAAGCAACCTTGTGTTCCCAAGTTTCCGCCATGCTTAGTAAAATATGAACGGATATTGGCTACTGTACGCATGTTGTTGTCCGTAGCAGTTTCTACGAAGATGGCTACACCATGAGGGCCATATCCTTCATAGCAAATTTCCTTATATCCCTCTGAAGACTTATCGGTTGCTTTCTTAATAGCGCGCTCGATATTGTCTTTTGGCATATTTTCCTTTTTACACTGTTGCATCAGTGTACGAAGACGAGGGTTGCTGTCTGGGTCTGGACCACCATCGCGTGCTGCCATGGTGATTTCCTTACCCAATTTTGTAAATACTCGAGCCATGTGGCCCCAACGTTTCAGTTTAGTCGCTTTGCGATATTCAAATGCTCTTCCCATGATTAATACAATCTAAATTTTATAAGTTATTTTTCTACTCGATTATTGACCTCTGTACGAGTTGTTTCTTCGTACGAAATAACAAACTCTACTCGACGGTTACGTCTTCTGCCTTCAAGTGTTGCATTCGTTGAAATTGGTTTGTTTGGACCAAATCCTTGAGTTGTTAACATTGATGCTGGTACACCTTTCTTGATGAGGTATTCACGTACTGCCACTGCACGTTGCTCAGATAATTTCATGTTAAATGAATATTTACCTTCAGATGATGTGTGACCTTGAATATCAACCATGTATGATGGATTTGCTATAAAGGTTTGAGCGATTTGGTCCAAATAGTTGTATGAATCAGGACGGATGATTGCTTTTTCGAAATCAAACTCAATACCTGCCATCTTCTTTTGAATCATCTCGCGTACCTCTTGTATTACTACAGGGCAACCCTTATTGCTCTTCTCGCCTGGGGTGTCTGGGCAAAGGTCTTCATAGTTTGCAACTCCATCTTTATCTGAGTCTAATGGACAACCATTTTCATCCACTTGGTTTTGTGCTTCTACTGGTGTCTCAGGACAGTAGTCGAGATAATTAGGAACACCATCATGATCATCATCAAGTGGACAACCAACGCTATCAACAGCAACTTCTGCTGGAGTGTTAGGACACTTGTCGAGATAATTAGGCACACCATCGTGATCATCATCAAGTGGACAACCACAAGTATCAACAAGTACACCAGCAGGTGTGTTAGGACACTTGTCAAATTCATCTGTAATTCCATCATTATCAGAGTCAATAGGAGCAATCTCAATAATCTGAACTGGCTCAGTTACTACAGGTGTCTCAACAACTGGCTCTACTTCTGCAGGTGCCTCAACAACTTGCTCAGTTACTACAGGCGTCTCAACAACTGGCTCTACTGCTGCAGGTGCCTCAATAACTGGCTCAGTTTCTACTGGAGTTTCAGTGATAGGTTCAGCCACGATAGGAGTCATGAGAATCTCTTCTGTTTCTTCTGCTTTAGATTTCTTGCGTGGTTTATTTGTTCCAGTGACGATGGTTACACCAACAGAGAGATTTAGTTGGTTTGTTTTGTATGGCATAGACAATGCCTTGTCATTATAAGTTGCTTTAGCGTAACTCAATGGAATATAGTCAGCAGCAACAGTAAACATAATACCATCGTATGTTGCTAACGATATTGCAGCTCCCAAGTTGCTCCAATGACCATTGATAAATGAGTACGAAGCAGCAATGTTAAACCAATTAGCAGGTCGATATGCTGCACCTAGGGTTATTTCTTCAGTGATGTATGAATTGTAGAAGCGTGTGTGTGAATAAATACCAACGCCTAATTTGTTTTTAAAGAAGTTAGCATCTATGCCAATGTTCAATTTTGCGGTCAGCATATTTGTGTATGCTTTTTGTTCTGCATCGCCAAATATGATAGCATCTGCTACGTGATCGATGTTTCTGTCTACAGCACTAAGCATGCTATCTGCATCAAATACGCCATTTTGCACATAATTATTATAATCATATCCACCTAGTTGAGTAAATGTAGTATCTGCTGTCATTGATAAATGTTCAGCTTGATGCCAATGCATGAAGCCAAGATCAGTCACTGCCGCAGAGATTTGCAGTTGTTGAATAGGTTTGTATGTAAAACCGAGGTCTAAAGCACCACCATAACCAGAAGGAATAAGGTGTGTCCAAATTGTTGATAAGTAATCTTCTTTAGTTACATCTCCGTATAGCAATGGTGAATTTACAGCACCTGCCACAACCATATTGCCGCTACCGAATAACTTGGCATCTGTTCCTGCAATCTCTAAATTAAGATTATTGAAGTCTGCGTTAGCATGTGCGTGGCCAAACAACACTTTTACTTTACCACCGACAGTCCATTTTTCATTGATACGATGAGAATAACCTAATGCTAACTCAGAATAAACATCTCCTACTGCAGTCAAACGTGTTAGATCCATTTGTTGTTCTAAACTTGGATTTAACATTTGACCAAATAAACTTGTGGGAATTCCACTACGCAACTCAATGCGTTCAGATGAATTTACATGGAAATATCCATTTTCCTTGAATCGCCATCCCCAACTAAGTAATGTGAATTGTACTTCAGTGTTACCACGGAAGAAAGGAGTCATGTTATTCCATACTTGTGATTGTGCATTAGGATGTAATGCACCAATCTTATTGCCAGTAGTAGGATCATCAAAATATAAATCCTTTAACATGAATTGGTTGTTTCCGCCTGTTACATTAAAGAAGCCAATAATTGGAACTGGCATGTAAAAATCACTGACAGGTTGAAACGCAGGGTTGATAGTGTGGCGCATAGGTGCATTCTCTAAAAAATAGAGTGTGTTTACCTGCTGAGCATGAGCAATGCTACTGCTCATGCATACCAATAATGCAACGATAATTGTTAAAAATAAGTTGCTCCGAGTTGAAATTTTCATATAAAAATTAAATTTGATGGTTGTAATCTTAAAAAAACGCATGCAAAGGTATTGTTTTTTTTTGAAATATACAAATAAAAGTGCGTTTTTTATATGTATTTATTATGTTTTTTTAGATTTGTGTGGGATTTTTGGTCTTTTTCTTATGATTAGTGCCTATAACAATAGCAGTTCCAAAGGATATATTCACATTACCAGTTTTGTACGGTATAGGAATGATTCTGTTATTTTCTGTCGAATAGTTGGCATAAGATAGTGGAATGTAGTCCGCGGCTACGGTAATCATAATACCATCGTAAGGAGCTAATGACAATGCGAATCCCGCATTACTCCAATTGCTATTGATAAAAGAATAGGAGATCGCCATGTTAAACCAATTGGCTGGTCTAAATGCAGCTCCGAAAGTAATTTCTTCTGTAACCAACAAATTTTCTAACATATTGAAAAATCGTGTGTGTGAATATAATCCAACACCGATGCGATTTTTCCAAAAATTCGCATCTATACCAATATTCAAGTTCGCAGTGAGCATCTGTTTGAAAGCTTGATCTTGAATATCATTGATGTGTAGTGCAGTTGCATATTTCTCTAAATTGGTTGTAATGTCTGATTTGAACTTTTCCGTTTGAAATTTCCCATTTTCTACATAATCTGCATACTCAAATTCTCCAACACCAGTAAATGTGGTATCTATTTGTATAGAACCGATGCTACCTCCTTTCCAGTATATGAGTCCGATGTCGGTAGCTGATACCGCAATTTGAAGATTCTGGACTGGTTTGTAAGTAAATCCCAAATCTATAGCACCACCAAATCCTTGAGGTTTTATGTAAGAAAGGATGGTATTCATATTTAAATTTTCTGTTATTATTTCTTCATCCATCATTTCTTCGTTATTTTCTTTATTTTCAGATGGCAATAGCAATCGCACATCTAATAAGCCAGCTTGGCACAATTTACCAGACCCCTCTAATGTAGCTATATCAGAAGTTGATGTGAAAGAGAAATTTTCGAATTGTCCGGATAGATGTAGCATGCCCAATAGTCCTTTAACTTTACCTCCAACACTCCATTGGTCGTTGATGCGGTGTGAATATCCAATGGCCAGGGCAGCATATGCTGTTGTGGACAGGTTAAGTGCTGATAAATTAATGCTTTCTATGCTTTGTCCCAACAATGGACTAAACATACCCTTAGGAATCCCAACTCCAATAATCATATGCTCGGAAACTCCGATAGTAAGATATCCATTATCTTTAATACGTCTGCCGACACCTACTAAATTAAGGTTGATATCCGTATCAATGTTTAGTATAGATGGCAGTTTGTTCCATAGTTTACCCTCTGCATCAGGATGCAATGCTGTAATGGTTTGACCATCGGAATTGGTAAAGATGATGTCTTGCATGCTTAATCCATTATTACTAATAGATAAACTGGTTTGTCCGATGACAGGGAGTGCTATATAAATCTTGCTCACAGGTTGGAACGCAGGGTTAATAGTATGTCTAAAAGGCGCGTTTTCCATGAAATATAACGTGTTAATATTGTCTTGCGCATGAATGTTAAATGCACAAGTAAGTACTAAAACGATATAACAAAATCTCCGTTTCATAATGATTTAAATTATGTGTTAATTAAATAGTTTTTCCATATTTATAATCGCCTTGAGTTTGGTAGTTACACCCGCACGGATTTTAATAGCAGAGTTTGGCGTAAGCGCAACAGGGTATGGATTGTCCCCTAGTTTAGCTGTGAATACTATGTATTTGACAGATGCTAATGATTCAAAATCTTCTTTTGTAATTCGAAGAAAAATATTTGTTTCTTTTGGTGCTTCTACAATGCCAGTTTCTGTGTTGACGATAGTTGGACAGGTAATTGTTAATTCGATAGATTCTTTATCCATGTCGCTCAATGTTACCGTTTGATTGGAAGCATTGTAGAATGTAAATGAACCAGATACATTAAATGGAATCCAATTGCTAATATTTAGTAATAACTGAAGTTCTGCTGTTTCAAGATCTTCGACAAACTCAATCTCTGATAATAGAGAATCTAATTGCAGGGTTGTTAAGTCAATATCGCGAATGGTATCGCTATATGATATCTGAACATTAGGATTAAATTCAATAGGAAGATCAATGCCTAAGTTCATATAAAAATTTGTATTGTGAGTAATGCGATATTGCTTTTGTGTGGATGTGGAATCTATACCGATATTGTAGTTATATGATACAAGATCAGGATGAATGGTAAATAATTCATCAATATTACCATGAGCATCCGTATAATCCAATAAGATTGTATCGGTAGTTGTTGTCGTATATGGGGAATTAAGAGGTATTTTTGATGGGAATGCAAGCCTTGTACTTTCTGCTCCGTCGAATGTGGCATACTTACGTGTTCCATCAATAGTAGATACACTCAATTCGTTGAAATCAATTGCTAGCGGAATTGATAATCCATGTTCGATGGTAAATGTGATGCTTGGTTTACGAATTGGTAGTACCATCCCGTCCAACAAATTCCAATCTGACCATAGATTTTGTAATGGTTTATCAATCACAGAATCACTCAATAGTTTAGGCTCTTTGATGTAACCGAATATAGCGTCATATTCAAATGTATCCAATGTGATATCGTAATAAATATATTGATTTGACTTCACTGTCAAAGGTTGAGATGTGTGCATGTCAAACAAAATATCCATGTGGATGGTATCTAACATATTGGACATAGATGGAGCATCTTGTGGATCTTTCATAAATACTATATGAAAATCATTAATTTGACAAGGAATATCTTGATCAAAATGAAATTCCTCAATAGGGATACGAATTTTTTTACCATCTTTATGGCTAAATCCTTCTTTGATCAGTATCGACATGTTTGTGATATCTTTCCATTGAATATCAACATTCTCTAAAGAGATAGAGATTAAGAAATTAGCATAATTCATAGCTAAACTATCTAATCTATAATAGTTGAAATCTTCTTTCAATGCCTTTAATGATAGAGCGACTGGCAAGGTTAATGTGAACTTCGAATTAGATGGTAGTGTAAATTCATCTAATGAGGCATACGCTGGTAAAGATGCTTGTATGCATTCTTTGACATCAAATTTGCAATGCAATGGATCAACCTTATCAATGATATCATCAAAGGTCACTGAGTGACTGAACGGAATGTTGTGAGAATAATGATATTTGCCTTCTTGATCCACATACAATCCTTGTATTGTAGAGTCACCTATGAAATCACCTAATTTAATATTCATAGACCCAAGCGGCAGGGCCAGTGATGTACTGAGTGAGGCAGATGTGTCAATATTATTCAGATTAATATTGGAATTGCAACTAATTAATAGCGTACATAATGCGAACATGTACAGGAATGTTTGACGAGGTCTAACGTGTTTCATAATGTTATTGCAAGATGAGAAAATATATTTTATAATACAACCTGCAAAGGTACTGCTTTTTTTGCAAATAAACAAGTGTTTATTTATTTTTTGTAATATTTGTTAGCAAATACACTTGTTCGGTTGCGCGAGTGATTGCAGTATAGAGCCAGCGATAATAGTTTTTGTCGCGTTCTTCTACGGGGATGTTACCAGGGTCGATGAAGACGCGCTTCCATTGTCCGCCTTGTGCTTTGTGGCATGTTACAGCATAGGCAAAGCGTATTTGTAAAGCGTTGTAATATGGTGATTCATAGATGGTTTCTATTAGTTTCTTGCGATTGTGTTGCAGCTCAGGATAATCCTCACTGATATGGTCGAATAATTGCTGGTGCAACTGATGATTCACTTCTGGCGAGTCGGTTGTGAGGGTGTCCAACCATAGTATTACATCAATTTCCCAGTCATAATCAATCGCTCGTAACGATGCATCCACAAACTGAAAACCATACATTTCACGCCAGTTACGAAGGCGCACGATTTCCATCATATCACCATTAGCGAGAAAGGGAATACCTTCGTAGTCTTTAGTCCAAAAATAATTGTTTTTGGTAATCATCAACCTATCTCCCGAAGAAATTGCGTCCTCTTTCCATAGTATGCGCGCGCGCACTCCTTGGTTATATAGGTTGGTACGGCGATTCGTACGAGTGAGAATGATTGTTTCTTCGGCACCAACTTCGTTGTATGATTGCTCTAATAATTCCAAAAACTCGACACCTTCAAACGCTTGAAAATCAGATGTATATTGGTAGTCAAATGTTTGTTGTGGCATGCTGATTTGCTCACGAATAGCGGTGGCATTGCTCAATATGCCGCTATCCAAGGCTTGGCGTGCCACTTGTGTTAGGGTATAGGATGTAATGTCTAATCCAAATCCTAGTAAGTAGTTTATATCCAATGCTGGGGATATATCTGATCCTACGGGAGGTAATTGGGCGTCATCGCCCAGCAATAATAGGCTACATCCTTCACCTGCATAGACATATTTAATTAGGTCTTTCAATAGAACTCCGGTTCCAAAGGTAGGGTTGTCTCGTTGTCCAGAGATCATAGATGCTTCATCAACGATGAATAGGGCATGCTTATGGAGATTATCGGATAGCGAAAATGAATCTCCCCCTAATTTGTCTTGTCGATAAATGTATTTATGAATAGTATATGCTGCTTTGTTGGCATAGCGTGCGAGTACTTTGGCTGCGCGTCCTGTAGGTGCCAGCAATATTACTGACTGTTTTACTTCGCCTAATGCTTTTACCAATGCTGCCATGATGCTCGTTTTACCAGTACCAGCATAGCCGCGAAGCACGAATGCTTTACGTTCGTTTTTCGATAGGATGAATTGTGTTAATAATTGTAACAATTCTGCTTGCCCTTCGTTTGGAGCAAAGGGTAAAGAGTGAATTATTCTATTTTTTATGAAATTTTCGAGCAAAATACACTAAAAATTTGGTCAGTTCAAAAAAAAGCAGTACCTTTGCAGCGTCTTAGGGTAAGTCCTACACGACCAGCTCCCTCTGAACTCCCCCAGGTCTTGATCGAAGCAAGGGTAAGAGGTTGTAGCGGTGCGATGTAGTCAGCTTACCCTTTTTTTTGTCCCATAATGTTATATAGGTAGCCTTCGTGTATAATCCATAGTTGTCCATCAATGAGTATTTTCTCTGCTGATGGCTTAGTTTCAATATGTGGCGATGCAGAGTTTGTATTGTTATATGCTTGCCATACGTCAGGGATACCATAGCCATATTGATCATGTGGCGTGTTGTAGAGGCTAGATGATTGGATGATACGTTCGCGAATCTCCATATTACTTGCATCAGGTAGAGCAGACCATAAACATGCTGCCATACCGGCAATGATAGGACATGCAAAACTAGTACCATTGCCAAATACCACGCTATTATCGATAGGATTAATCAATGCAGTGCCTTTTCCTACAGCGCAAACCTCTGGTTTTACTCTGCCATCGGCTGTTGGCCCCCACGATGAAAACTTAGCTATTTCGTTAGTGAGGACATCGATAGCTCCTACGGTTAATATGCTATCCGCATCGGCTGGTGAGGTGATATAGTGCCATGCTTTATCACCTTCATTACCCGCCGCTACTACTACCAACATACCTTTTCTACTCGCTATAGTTGCGGTACGGCTGCTACGAGTAGCTTGACCATCCATATCACTATAAGAGAGTGTGAATTGCTGTTCATCAAACATGGCATATCCTAGCGATGTCGAAGTAATATCCACACCCAATGAATCGGATAACTCAATGGCTGCTACCCAGTTGTCCATTTCTTTTGGGCTTTCTGTGTAATTTTCTTCGCTACGAATGAGATAGTAGTTGGCTTTGGTAGCAGCACCAGTATAATTAGAGGTGATGGCGGCTATCGTACTGAAACATTTGGTACCATGACTGCCAGTACTTCCGTAAAAATTATCGCTATCATCAGTCAGGTCGTATGCACCTAATATCTGTTCGCGAACAGCATCGAATGCCGCAAGTGTATCGGCATTTTGAAATCCGCCATCAATGACAGCAATGGTGATTCCTTGTCCATGAAAACCTGCTGTATGTAGACGGGGGAGATTGAGTTGTTGTAGTTGCAGATTGGCTTGGTTCGTGTCAAGAGGAAATATCTCTATAGATGAATCTTCCACTATTCTTTTCCGAAGGGATACCGAAGGTTTGCCGAAGGTGGCATTAGTGGTTCTTGTAAGGTAAACAGTGTCCACAAATGACCATTTTTTCACTTGGTCAATTATTGCGTTTGTTGTTTCTACTGTTGCACCATTCATCCAACGCGAGGTATGGTAAATGCTGCATCCTACTTTGCGTAAACTATCAATATACACAGGCGATACTGCATAATCCAGCGAGTCAATTGCGATATTGCGTTCGGCTCGTTTCTTCAAGGCCAATTCACTCAAAGCAATATGCTCGCTACCTGCCTTATTCGTGAATTGGACAAAGAAAGCAAATAATATGACGAATAACTGTGACATAGACGTATTTTCCTATTTAATCAATTTCGTCTACAAATGTTTGCGCTGAAGATAGGCTGAAGATACGCAGGAGATAGGCTACAGATCAGTTTACGTGAACCCGTTATGAACCCGTCAAGAACCCGTAACCAGTGGCTTGCCAATGGCTACGGGTTGCTATTATCTTTTCTCCAACAATACCACGTTCTCCACATGATGGGTGTGAGGGAACATGTCCACCGGTTGTACCTTAATTACGCGGTATTTGGCGTCGAGCATATTCAAGTCGCGTGCTTGTGTCGCAGGGTTGCAACTGACATACACAATACGTTTGGGTTCAGCGAATAGGATAGTGTTGATCACATCCTCGTGCATGCCAGCACGGGGTGGATCAGTAATAATCACATCTGGGCGACCGTACTGCGCGATAAAGTCTTCGTTCAAAATATCCTTCATATCGCCTGCGAAGAATAGGATATTGTCTAGATTATTAATCTTCGCGTTTACTTTTGCATCCTCAATTGCTTCTGGCACATACTCAATACCAATCACTTGACGCGCTTGGTGTGCTACGAAGTTGGCGATAGTACCCGTACCCGTATAGAGATCGAAGACCAATTCGTTGCCCGTCAAACCAGCAAACTCACGCGCTACTTTGTAGAGCTCGTATGCCTGCAAGGTATTGGTTTGGTAGAAGGATTTAGGACCAACCTTAAATTGTAGATTCTCCATCTGCTCCATGATATGATCTTGTCCGTGGAACACATGTACTTCTTGATCACCAATGGTATCATTGAACTTGCGGTTTACTACATATAAGAGGCTGATAATCTCTGGGAATGAGTCGCGGATATATTCCATCACACGCATATCTGGTTCGTCAGCCCATACTACGATGAGCATAATCTCGCCCTTGTGGTTGGAGCGAAGGATGAGTGTTCGGAGTTGTCCTTCGTGTGCGTGCTCGTTGTAAAAAGTGATACCTAATTGTCGTGCATACTCGCGAATACCATTTCGGATGCGGTTGTTGATCTCGGGCATGAGGTGACACTCGGTAATATCTAGCACTTTGTCGAAGCAATTAGGAATGTGAAAACCTAGTCCGTGGGTGTTATCAACATTCTCTAACCCTCCTGCTGCACGGATGGTATCCCAACTTAGCCATTTGCGGTCAGAGAAAGTGAATTCCAACTTGTTGCGGTATTCATATATCTCTTTGCTACCGAGGATTGGGGATATTTCAGGCAATTCGATCTTACCGATACGGGTAAGATTGTCGATGATTTGCTGTTGTTTGTGGCGCAATTGTTCTTCGTATGGGAGGATTTGCCACTTGCAACCACCGCACTCGCCATAATGTTTGCAGACTGGTTCGCACCGCACAGGAGATGGTTTGACAATACGCTCTACACGACCTTCCATGAAGGAGTGTTTGCGATGAGTGACTTGTATGTCTACAATGTCACCAGGTACGCAGTAAGGTACAAATAATACCATATCATCAACGCGGGTGAGGGCTTTGCCCTCAGCCGCGATGCCTGTAATCTCGATATTTTCTAATAATGGTAAGTTCTTTTTCTTTTTCATTTTATTTCATTAACCAATTGATACTTTCTTGGTAGAGTTTGCCAAAATCATACACACTCTCAAGCATAAGGCTCCAGCAAAGGGTCTTAGCTCCACCTTCAGCTACAGCATCATAACCAATTGCAGCTGCCACATTTGCCTCAGGGAAGCGTGCTACTACAATACCTCCTTCAGCAGGGAATATACCATCTGCATTCTCGGTGTGGAGCATGGTGTCGTTTGGCTCAGTGCGGAAAGTGTAGTTTCCTTTGGTCAACTGACGCTCAATACGAATCTTGCCAGTTTTGGATGCGTTGGTGGTGCGGAAGTCGTAGTGCAACTGATTGTGGATAAACTCTTTATCCTCCTTGCTAGTCATGTCGCTTGAGATGTATGCACCTGAGAGCAAGAGGCGACCTCCATGTTGCAAGTAGTGGGTCAGTGCGTGTTGCAAGTTGGCTGGCATACAGTGGAACGAGGTGTCGTTGCCCATGATATAGGTTTTCTGCTTACCCAAAATCACGTCTACAGCGTCATAACCTGCGATGCTGTCTAATGCAGCAACACTAGTGCTGACATAGGAGTAACCCATTTCAGCGAGTGCTTTACCGTGGAGAGTAGGGTAATCAAATGTATTACCTACTGTAGGGTGATTCATATGGTCGCTATAACACATACCCCAACCGCAGTTGTCGTCTGTTTTCCATTCGTTGCGGCTATCGAAGTCATACACCTCACCGATGTAGTTTACTCCCTTGCCATAAGGCACGGTATGGCTGTAAGGACGGATACCTCCGTAGATACTATCGCTCCACCATTCAGGACCGCTCACACGGGTAAATCCGTTAACTATCAGCACATTGCCTTTCTCTTTTGGTGCGATGTAAGCAGAGAGAGTCTCGCCCTTGAAACTCACACCACCACCATTTCCTGCTGCTACACAGATGTCATAGCGGGTGCCTTGTTCTGGGGTGAAAGTGTATTCATTGTTTGCTACGCGTGTACCGTTATCCCAATCGCCGTCGTTGGTGCGGGTATAAACGATATAATATGTTGGCATAGCAGTAGGTTCTAATGGATCAGGAGTAGCGGTCCATGTGACATGCATCTTTTCGCCTTGACGATTGATAGCCATTTGCTGTACAGGCAATGGTTGTACGACGTATTCGGTACCATATTGCTCGTGGATAAATTTCAAGAACGATTTGTACATCGCGCGCGAAATGGTAAAACGTACGCGCGGATCAAGACCGTACTTCATATCGGTCATGTTTTGGTGTGAGAGAAGCTCCAAGAGTACGGCAGGTACTTTTGGATGGCGTGCCTCTGCGTAGGAGGAGTTGTTCAATTGACGGCGAGTCCACTCTGGTGCGTACAATGCGCGCATATCCTCTACGATTTGTGTTTGCATATAGTCAGCGAGGTCGCGTGCTATGATACGGCTTTTGCCAGTAGGGAAGTTTTTGTTCTTTTCGTCATCATAGTCTTTGTAGATGATGAGTGTACCAACCACATCCTCTTTTACACCCGCATCAGTATGGAAAGCCAAACTAGCATGGAGTGGGATATTCAATCCTGGCTCGTTAGGGTTGGCTACGCTACCACCTGCGAGGTAGTTTACCCAAATGCCGCGTGCTGCGTAGTCGTCTACGTAGTCGTTTTTGCTATCTGTATAGTTGTAAATACTATCTGGAATACCTGAGTATTGCATCCAATAGCGTGCGGCCTCGATATAGCGTGGCAAACCACTAGTGACTGCATTAGCTTGGTTAGCAAGCAGTTCTACGCTATCAATCATCGTAATATCGCTCTCTGGGAGATCCTTGGATGAAGGCACGTTCTCGAAACTATCAGGTTGCTTATAGCGTGCTACGCTACCCATACCGCCACCAAACTTCACAGCATCGGTGGTAACTACCTCCTTGCCATTGGCCGCAGTAGCTACGCTCACGTAGTTGTTGTTTGCATCGCCATCAAAAGCGAAAGTGCCGAGATATACCCATGTACCACCACCCATCTTTTGGTTAACGGAGAAGGTGGTCTTTTGTCCTTTGTGCATGACGGTATATTGTGCTTTGCTAGTACTATTTGGCAATGTCTTGTATGATACATATACGGCATAGTCACCTGCAGGAAGAGATGGTGTGTATTTCATTTCGCCTTTTACCTTGTTACCCAATGTCTCTTGGCTGTAGTGTCCCTTTGTAAATGGGTTGTGACCTTCGAGTAGATGGGTCTCTGGTGTTGCCCAACCAGCGTCCGCTGCTTGGCTGAAAGCACTACCTTGTTGGGTAGCTTGGACATCATCCACCACTTGCTCGTAGGTTTGTGTGTCACGCTCACGAGGTTGTACTACCACAGCACCTGCGTTCTCCAGCATTGGTACGAGGAAAGGCATGGTGTATGAGGTGGTATAAAGGTCTTCTACGGTAGTCCACACTTTGGCACGTTGCCAACGCCATGACTCGGTAGGTTGGTGGAAGTATTGTCCGTGGCTGCCCCACATGGCAATATGCTTGCCATCCAAACCTTGTTTTGCATTGTATGGACGAGAGGTGTTGGTTACCCATTGAGTAGTAGCAGGTAGGGTGTAACGAGCATTTTTAGCGCGGTGACGATACAAACTGGTTACCAATTCGCCAATTTCATAACCATCGGTGTAAATAGTGACCTTACCATTTTTGTTGCCCAATATCATTTGGCTAACGAGTGTACGAAGATCGCGTACCTCGTTCTCGTTGAGTGAAACTACACTCAAGGCCTTGTTGGTGTACAAGGTAACATACTGATTTTTAACGCGGATGTTGCTTACTTTTACAGACTCAGCGAAAGCGCGTTCGTGAACGAAAGCTGTCAGGGTGTCTGACAAAGCTTGTTTGTCAATAGCCATTGCTTGCAAGCCAAAACAGCATGCTAGCATGAGGATAAAAAGTTTGCTTTTCATATTGTATTTTATTTGTTAGTTTGTACGATTTTTTATTTTTACCACCCAAAGGGTGGATTATAGCAAATAATCGTGCAAAGGTACGATTTTTTTTTAATATATGCAAATATGATTAAGCTTTTTTATTTGGTGTACTAAGGAAAGTGTGTCGTTTGTTAATATTTTTCAAAAAATACGTTTATGATTTGGTTAAGTCATATTTTTTTTGTATCTTTGCACGCTATTTTGGATAAAAATGCCAAAAGCACTCGAGTATGAAAGAATTAATATTACAAACTTCAGTGACCACTTGCCAAGTGGAAGAGTTAGATCCAGCGTTGCGCGCACTGGTGGAGAAAGCAAAAGCAATGACGCAAAATGCCTATTGTCCTTATTCGCATTTTCATGTAGGTGCTGCGGCACTATTGGCTGATGGTCAGATTGTTGCGGGTAGTAATCAGGAGAATGCGGCTTATCCTAGCGGGCTATGTGCAGAGCGAACAACACTCTTTGCAGCTAATGCGAATAATCCGAATACTCCTGTGTTGGCTTTAGCCATTGCATGTTATACGAATGGGCATTTTACTAAAGATGCTGCTAGTCCATGCGGAGCATGCCGACAGGTGATGCTAGAAACGGAACACCGATTTAGTACACCTATGAAGGTGGTGCTTTACGGAGAGGATATGTGTTATGTATTCAATAGCGCAGCAGATTTGCTCCCTCTCAACTTTGTTGCTGAGAGTCTGTTAGGATGAGTTTGATCAAGAAAATAGATAGTTATTTGCTCAAGCATTTTCTTGGGTTGCTGGCGATGACGTTTATGATTTGCGTCTTCATATTGCTGATGCAATTTGTATGGATGCATATTAAGGATTTGGTTGGCAAAGGTGTGGAAATCAGTGTGTTGACGGAGTTTTTTGTCTATGCAGTGGCTTCTGTGGTTCCGTTGGCATTGCCATTGGCTATTCTATTGGCTTCATTGATGACATTTGGTAATCTTGGTGAGAAAACCGAGCTCACTGCCATGAAAGCGGCAGGTGTCAGTTTGTTTCGCATCATGCGTCCGTTGACGATCTCAATTATGTTTATTTGCGGTGGTGCGTTTTTGTTTTCTAACTACGTGTTGCCTGTATCGCAAGTCAAACTATGGGCATTGATTTTCTCGTTGCGCCAGAAATCACCAGAATTGGAAATTCCTCAAGGTGAGTTTTACGACGGTATTGATGGCTATAATATCTATGTTCGCCAAAAGGATCCAAAAAAGGGTATGCTCTATGATATGATGATCTACGACTATTCTGAGGGTTTTCAAAACGCAACGGTGATGGTGGCGGATTCGGGGCAATTGTTCTTTACCGAAGACAACAAACACCTCTTGCTACGCTTGTATAGTGGAGAGTCGTTCGAAAACCTTGATCGTAAACAGAAACGTGCTACGAAGTCTGAGAAGAATATCCCTTATCGCCGTGAGTCGTTTCTCCAGAAGCAGTTGCTGATCGATTTTGATATGGAGTTTAATCGATACAATGAGGATGTATTGAGCGATCAGCATGTGTCGAAGAATGTTGGAGCATTGGTGGAATCTATTGACTCGGTGCAAGTTCTGGCGCATAGTCGTAGTGCAGAGCAGAGTGCTGTGATTGTAGAGAGTCGTTATTTCGGTCGTGAGCGTCACTCGGGTCGTGTGCTTGAGGATGATGCTGTGGGAGCACCTGATAGCAAGGTGTATGATCTAGATACGCTGATGGCAAATTTTGCTCCAGAGGAGCGATACCGAGTGGCTTCTGCGGCTCTTGAGAAGGCTAAAACGCAGCGTGATCAGATTGATTACAATGCGCTAATGCTGGATGATTATCAGCGATATATACGTCGGCATGAGATAGAATTGCACCGCAAGTTTACTTTGGCATTTGCGTGCTTAGTTTTCTTCTTTATTGGTGCTCCGTTAGGAGCGATTACGCGCAAGGGAGGATTGGGTATGCCAGTAGTAATCTCAGTGGTGATGTTTATTATTTACTATATCATTGACAACACGGGTTACAAGATGGCGCGTGAAGCATTGTGGCCATGTTGGGCGGGTATGTGGTTGAGTTCGATGGTGTTGCTGCCGATAGGTATATTCCTTACTTATAAGGCCGCTACCGACTCAGCACTCTTTAATCCAGAAGCGTGGATGAAGATATTTGGAAAAGTGAAACGATTTATTTATAAGATATGGATACAATTGAGAAAGCAATTGAAGACATTCGCGAAGGCAAATTCGTGATAGTTGTAGATGATGAAGATCGTGAGAATGAAGGTGATTTCATCATTGCAGCAGAAAAGATAACACCAGAAAAGGTGAATTTTATGCTCCAACATGGTCGTGGTGTACTATGTGTGCCACTGCCAGAGACGCGTTGTGCAGAGCTTGACCTCGTGCACCAAGTATCGAATAATACTTCGATGTTGGGTACGCCATTTACTGTTACGGTGGACAAGTTGGAGGGTTGTTCTACAGGTGTTAGTGCAGAGGACCGTGCAGCTACTATTCGTGCATTGGCAGATCCAAATTCCAAACCACAAGATTTTGGTCGTCCAGGACATATCAATCCTTTGTATGCACAGGAGCGTGGTGTGCTCAAGCGTGCGGGGCATACTGAGGCTGCTGTTGATTTGGCTCGTTTGGCGGGTTTGCAACCAGTGGCTGCCCTTATTGAGATCATGAACGAGGATGGTACGATGGCGCGCATGCCACAATTGGAAAAGGTGGCTGCCAAATACGGATTGAGTTTGATTTCGATTAAGGATCTGATAGCCTATCGTATGCAGCATGCTGAGGAAATGGCTGATGTACAGCCACATGTGTTGGTTGAGCGTGGTGAGACTGTGAGTTTGCCTACAGCATATGGCGAATTTATGCTCACACCTTTCCGTCAGCTCAACAATGGTTTGGAGCATATTGTTTTGCAAAAAGGAGAGTGGGCGGGGGATGAACCTATCCTCTGTCGCGTACACTCGTCGTGTATGACAGGTGATATTTTTGGTTCGAAACGATGCGAATGTGGCGAACAATTGCACAAGGCAATGCAGATGGTAGAAAAAGAGGGCAAGGGTATTATCGTATACCTCAATCAAGAGGGGCGTGGTATAGGATTGATGAATAAAATTCGTGCTTACAAATTGCAAGAACAAGGAGATGATACCGTGGAAGCTAATGTACATCTTGGTTTCCAACCTGATGAACGAGACTATGGAATAGGTGCACAAATATTGCAATTGATGGGTGCAAAAAAGCTTCGTTTGATGACCAATAACCCAGTAAAAAGAGTAGGGTTAGAGAGTTTTGGCATAGAAATTGTGGAGAATATACCAATAGAGATTGCTCCGAATCCCTATAACCTGCGATATATGCAGACAAAAAAGGAGAAAATGTATCACAACTTAAACTTGGTATGATTATGACAATGAGAACGATTTTGATGACCATGTGCTTGGCGTTATTTTCTATGATGGCACATGCGGATGAGACTGTGACAGTGACTGCCACCACTGCGGATATTTCTGAGAACTTAGATCTCAAAACTGTAGCAACTCTTTTCGGACAAGCGAAAGATTTGGAGCAGTTTGAGCAAATGCTTAATAATCCTGATTCTGCATTCTCGAATCTTGATCTCAATGGTGATGGCGATGTGGACTATCTGCGTGTGATTGAGACTGCAGACCAAGATCGTCACTTGGTGGTTATTCAAGCTGTATTGGCAAAGGATATCTATCAAGATGTAGCCTCTATCTATGTAGAGAAGGATCCTAAGTCGGAGTCGGTGACTGTGCAGGTAATTGGTGATGAATATATATATGGTGCAGATTACATTATTGAGCCTGTGTATGTATATCGTCCTATCATTTATGATTGGTTTTGGGGTCCATCGTGGGTATGCTGGCATTCACCATACTATTGGGATTATTGGCCAGTATGGTGGCATTCATATCATTGCATAGCGCACCACTTGTATTGGGAGCATATGTATTGGCATCACCACCATTATCCAATCTGTTCTTTCCGTACGGGGCATCATTATCATCCACACTATGCGCCTATGCGTGAGCGCGTTAGTCGTTCGGACTATGCTACGCGTCACCCAGAGCGTTCGTTTGCATCGCGCAATGTGTCTACTCGCTATGCGAATGCTCGTGATATTGACCGCAATCGTCAAGCAGCAATGCGTACTACTGGTGCATCGCGTGTAAGTGCTGATGGTAGAGCTGCTACGACCCGTGTATCGAATCGCAGCACAGCAGATGCATCGCGTACTTTTGGTAGTACGAATGTGCGTACCACTAGTCGTGTTGGATCATCGGATGCTAATCGTGCTAGCAGTGCCACTCGTGTTGAGAGTACGGCTGTTCGTACTTCATCTACGCGAAATGCTACTACAGCTAACACTGCAACCCGTTCGCAATCTTCTACAACCCAATCACAAACAGCTGTGGCACCTTCACGTACTACTACGACAGTAAATCGTTCGTCTGGTGTGACTACAGCTACACGCTCTACTGCGCCTTCAGTAAACCGCTCAAGTAGTTCTAGTACGATGCGTTCGAGCAGTAGCAGTTCTGCTACACGCTCTAGCAGCAGTAGTGCTACGATGCGTTCTTCTAGTAGTTCTAGTATGCGCTCTTCGATGCCTGCATCTACTGGCGGCGCAATGCGTTCTTCTGGCGGAGGGGGATACTCTCGCGGAGGCGGTGGAAGTACCCGTAGATAAACTGTATGATATACAATACACACAAAAAACACCGCTGAATTCAGCGGTGTTTTTTTATCCTGAAACCTATAGCCAGTAGTCTATAGCCTATAACCTGTAGCCCGTAGGGCGTTCAATCATTTCTTGCTTCGGCATACATCGCAACTGCCGCAGGTGGCAGCATCTGTTTCGCCGAAATACGATAGTAGCAGTTGCGAACGACAATAGAGCTGATTATCGGCATATTCCACCATCGCTTTCAGTTTTTCGATATACTGTTGGCGATGGTTGTCGTATATATTGGTGGATAGATAGATTTCTGTTTGGCGCTCGCGCGTGAAGGTCAGCGTATTGGCTGTGTCGTGTGGAATATAGGTAATGATATGTCGTTGCGCGAGGGATACTAGCAGGTCGTGTATCCTAGCCTCTAACCTCTCACCTTTCGCCTCTTGCCTTATCACCTCATCATCCAAATGTACATACTGCAAGTCGGTAAATATGCCCGAATACTTACGCATCAAAATTTCTAATAACTGGTGCTGTTGTTCGCTGAGTCCGTAGTCGCTAATCTCGCGTTGCGAAACGAGAATCTTCACGCGGGGGTGTATCTCTTGTTCCTCTTGAAAGTTGATATATCCTGCTTGTGTGAGCAAGTGCAGTGCCGCGTATGTCTGCAAGATTGGCAGGTGCATGATGCGGCATAAGTCATTGATAGGCAGCATAAAGGTATGTCCTTGTCCGCTACCGGCTCCTACGCCTAAGAAGTCGCAAGTCTTGTGATAGACATCGCTGACAAACTCCTTGGGTGGGTAGTTGTCTGCCACACGTTTGCGGGCTTTGGCTTTGTCTTGTGATGGGTCGTAAAGCAGTACGGCAAAGGCTCGTTGTTCATCGCGTCCCGCGCGTCCTGCCTCTTGGAAATATGCCTCGATGGTGTCTGGCAGATCATGGTGAATCACGAGGCGCACATCGGGCTTGTCTATACCCATGCCAAAGGCGTTGGTGGCCACGATTATACGGGTATTGGACGCTTCGCTATTGGACGCCCTGTGGGCTATTGGACGCTCGCATTGCGAGCTATTGGATATAGGCGAGGGATAGCGCTTCCAAGCCTCTTGTTTGGCAGTACGCTCTTTAGATGAGAGTCCTGCGTGGTAGAAGTCGGCGGAGAGGCCTTTCTCGTTGAGGTAGGCGGATAGTTCCTGTGCACGTTGGCGGTTGCGGACATACACGATAGCCGAACCAGGCACTTTGCTTAAGATGTGCACGATCTCATCGGCTTTCTTGTTGGTCTGGCGCACTACATAACTAAGGTTCGCGCGCAAGAAACTCTTGCGTAGTACATGCTTTTCGCGGAACGCCAACCGCTCCTGTATATCCTCCACCACATCGGGGGTTGCCGTAGCAGTGAGTGCCAGAATGGGGATTCGGTTATCGGACGCCCCCTGGGCTATTGGACGCTCGCCATGCGAGCTATTGGACGCTGCGCTATTGGCAATGATGTCGCGTATCTCCGCGATTTTGAGGTAACTGGGGCGGAAATCATACCCCCATTGCGAGATGCAGTGGGCTTCATCCACGGCGATTAGGCAGATGGGTAGGCGCGATAGTCGCTCACGAAACTCCTCGGATTCAAGGCGCTCGGGGGAAACATATAGAAAGTGATACGGTCCCCATTGGCAGTTGTCGAGGGCCACTTTTTGTTGCTCGTAACTCATGCCTGTGTAGATGGCTGCGGCGCGGATCTCTCGGCGGCGCAGGTTCTCCACTTGGTCTTTCATCAGAGCGATGAGTGGGGTAATAACGAGGCAAAGACCACCCATTGCCATGGTAGGTACTTGGAAGCACAGACTCTTACCGCCACCCGTAGGCATCAGTGCCAAGGTGTCGCGTCCGTCTAAGACGGATTGGATAATTTCCTCCTGCAATGGACGGAAATCATCGTAGCCAAAATATGTCTTCAGTGCCTCGTGTGCAGTCATATTGCCTTAATGCGGAAATTTTCGTGCAAAAGTACACTTTTTTTCTGATATATACAAATAGATAGTTGCATAATTCTCCAAAAATGCTTTTTATTAATATTTCTTTCCCTTGTACCTTATATATATGTATAAAGCAGCACAAAATATACCCGAAATGGTATAATTCGGCAAATAATCGGTATTTTATACCCGATAGAGTATAAATTATGGCATCAACTGCTATATAAAAAGCCCTTGCTTATTACGCCACCCACTCGGTGGCGTTTTTCTTGCCTCTAAACTAATCGCCTCTAAACACTAAACAGTAGCGCAGTGTTCACTAAACACTAAACATTTAGAACTATGCATTTATCCGACCTTCAAAAGCAGCGCCTTGTTAAGGCGATTAAGTACCTGGCATTGGCCGTGGCCACGGCTATTGCCATGGCATTGGGACTCACCTCGTGCAATGTGACGCGCACCATCACCACCGAGAGCAAGTCGCTCACCCGTGGCGACACCGCAATCATCATCCAAACGAAGACCATCGAGTCCTACAATGCGAAGAAGAATTAGCTTTGCCCGCCTGCATGAGCAGTGCAGTAACTTCCCAACGCTCCCGTCACACCAACGCGGAGCGTTGTTGTTTTATCTAGCCTGATTTTCCACATTTCCACACTTCCACATAAAAAAAAGAGTCAAATACACATATTTATTTGCATGAATGCAAAAAAAGTCGTAACTTTGCAGGGTGAATTAGCCGAAGTAGGTCAACCGGTGAAGGATTGTCACCAATTCAATACAATAATATAGAAAGTTGTGAAGAAGATAATACACATATTATTCATCGCCGTATTTAATACGCTATGGGCTGCGGCTGGAGAACCTGTTATATACATAGGTGAGGTTTCCGCTTTTGGTAATTATGATATGGCGGGAAAGACATTCTATGTGCAATCTGGAGACGCAAGTGTTGGAAATACTGATCTTGAGTTCTTAAAATATAAAGATATCCTAGTTCAAGCATTGGTACGAAAACTAGCTGTGCCTGTGGATGACCAAAGTTCAGCGGATGTTTGCGTGTTTTTGGATTACGGACAGTTTGAGAAATCATATGTTTCCACCGCAAGTACTCCTGTACATGGAATCACATCGTTATCTTTGTCCACAATAGGAAGCACTACAATTGCACATTCTACCACACACGTAAGTGGTGGACAAGTTATATCGCAACAAGTATCTAAATATAATTTTGTGCTGAACGTACATGCTTATGACAACCAAGATAAGCATGCTCCAGAAGCAGCTATGCTATGGAAAATCACCGTAAATAGTCTCGTAAGAGATAATGACATGCAATATATGTTTCCATATCTTGCAGAAATGGCAATTCCTTTTATCGGCCGAAATTCACATGGAATAAGACGTGCCGAGGTAAGAAGTGATGACATGGATGTGTATATGATGCGTTATGGTTATTTTATTGCGGAAAATGCTACGGTATTCTATCCTTATATCGTAGAAAGCAACAATATGCCAATTTGGCTACATTCGCTATATTGGAAGAATAACGTAACTTATGTCAATCTAGCTTTTACGCCAATCCAAGAAAAACTGACATGTCCTAAATTTAAATATAACACATGCCTTGTGTACAAGGGAGTTGAATATCCGTTGCTAGCTGTATTTATACCTCAAGCAGTAGGAAATTATATAAATCGCCGCGTGTACCCATTGCCTTATGTTGAAGAATCATATGTGCAACTAGCCTTTTCTGTGAGTCTCCAAAAAGGTGATACAATTGATATAATATCGTATCGAAATAATAGAAAGACGAAAGAATATATCACATATAAGAATGTGATTCTTGAATAAACTAGCTTCTCCAAAAAAAATAGTCAAACCCACAAAAAACAATACGACCATGAAGAAGGTTCTGATGTAGATCAATTAAGTGACTTTATGGTCTCCTTGATAGAAGAGGGTAGTTCGGTAGATAAAACTGAACTAGAAAAGGCACTCGAAAATCAGACAGATTTTATGGAAATAACCAAAATATTTAAACGCTTTCAATAATTTATCGTTATGAAAAAGATTTTATCAGTATTATTTGTTTTGTCGATGTTGACTTTGACAGGATGTGAAAGTAAAAGTGCACGAGCTATAATTGGACATACATATGGCGTAATTGAGTCGCCAACATCACTTTTCACAGTCTATTTTTCGAAATCAGGTTACGCAAGTGTTAATTTTGCAAGTGATAATGAAACATGGAGTACCTCGCATTTTACCTATGAAATAGAAGGTGATGATGTAGAGATTTATCATGATTATTCAGACTATTGGATAGATTCAGCACAAGGAGAACTATATTTACACCTTACCTACTATCCCGAGCAAGACGAGTTGCACTTTTTGACGGATATCCTATCACGCATTGATTAATCCCCTTAAAATTATAAAAAGAGCTCGCGTTCGGCAATTGAAGCGCACAGAACTCGCTTGGCGAGTTGGAAGCGCTCTCGAAGAAGGAGAATTGGATGAAAATGTGGTCGTTCGGAAATTCCGAACAACCACTCATGAACCTGGGAGTGGTAACCGAGTGGTTTGCGACCATACAAGAAACCTAAAAGACACAAAAGTGTTACAGAAGTCTTACAGATGTCTTTGTTTTTGTTCTATGCTCATGCTAATTCCTCAGAGTGGGGACTCTTCTGGCATTTCGCTCGGAGTGCGTTCCGTCGTACTCCTTCAGGTCGCGAAGTGGTCGTGTAGCCCGCGGTGAATTTGAGAGAAACAAACTCAGGCAAGTGGTGGACTTGCCTGAGTTTGTTTATAGGTCGGACGCTTCGCTAATGGGTAATGGACGCTGCGCTATAGGACGGCACAAAGTGCCTACAGGATAGCGATTAGCTTAGTTTCTCCAATGCGGTGCGGACGCGGGCGAGGGTTTCCTCTTTGCCTAGCACGTCGGTGATGTTCCAGATATGTGGACCACGAGCGGCGCCTACAAGGCAGATACGGAAAGCATTCATCACAATACCAACGCCATATTCTTTCTCCGCAATCCAAGGCATAATCAAATTATCTAATCCCTCTGCAGACCAATCTTCGTGTGCCTCAAGCAAGGCAAGCATCTCGGTCATATGCTTTGGACTGTCCTCTTTCCAACGCTTCTTGAGCGACTTCTCATCGTACTCGGTAGGAGCTACGAAGAAGAAGTTGACTTGCTCCCAAAGCTCTGAAACAAAGTTTACACGGTCTTTGGTGAGGCCGATCACTTTGGCTACGGTAGCCTTATCGCCTGATAGCCCTTTTGCCTCCAAATATGGCATAAACTGCTCTGCCAACTCTTCGTTGGACTTGAGTTGGAGGTATTGGTGGTTAAACCATTTGCCTTTCTCGTAGTCGAACTTCGCACCCGATTTGCTCACGCGCTCCAATGAGAATTGCTCAATGAGCTCCTGCATGGTGTACATCTCTTGGTCGCCCGTAGCGTGCCAACCGAGCAATGCAAGGAAATTGATGACTGCCTCAGGATAATAGCCCTCTTCGCGGTAACCTGAAGATACTGAGCCATCTTTTTGGTTGTGGAACTCGAGTGGGAAGACTGGGAAACCAAGGCGGTCGCCATCGCGCTTAGAGAGTTTGCCGTTGCCGTCAGGCTTGAGGAGCAAAGGCAAGTGCGCAAACTGTGGCATGGTATCTTCCCAACCGAAGGCCTTATACAAAAGGACGTGGAGTGGGGCAGAAGGGAGCCACTCTTCGCCACGAATTACGTGGCTAATCTCCATGAGGTGGTCGTCCACGATATTCGCCAAGTGATAAGTAGGCAGGTCATCTGCTGATTTGTACAATACCTTATCATCGAGGATGTTAGAGTTGATTACCACCTCACCACGGATAAGGTCGTGGACGTGTACGTCGATATTTGGCTCCACTTTGAAGCGAACGACATACTTCTCGCCTGCTGCGATGCGTGCCTCTACCTCTTCTGCGGAGAGGGTCAGCGAGTTGATCATCTGCTCGCGGGTGCGGGCATCGTATTGGAAGTTGGCAATCTCGGCGCGCTTAGCCTCGAGTTGCTCTGGGGTGTCGAAAGCGATATACGCATTGCCCGAAGCGAGGAGCTGATCTACATATTTGTGGTAGATCTCGCGACGCTCGCTTTGGCGGTATGGACCGTGGTCACCCTTGCCATTAGGCGCATCTTGGCAGATACCCTCGTCGATCTCAATGCCCAGCCATGCAAGGGCTTCGGTGATATATTCTTCGGCTCCTGGCACGAAGCGTGTGGAGTCGGTATCTTCGATACGAAGCAACATGTCGCCGCCGTGTTGGCGAGCAAACAAATAGTTAAACAAGGCAGTGCGGACACCACCGATGTGCAACGCGCCTGTTGGACTTGGCGCAAAACGAACGCGAACTTTTCTATTCATATTGTTTTATAAAGTTTTAAGAGTTCTAAGAGTTTTAAAGGTTTTAAGGGTTATTTCTTGTTTTTTCGTTTGAGGAAGGGGATGTTCCATGACGAGCGTGGCAGCGTGCGGGTCATGTCGTCTGAGAGGTGCAGCACGAAACGCTTGTAGTACGACACCAATAGGGTAGTAAGCGGCAAGGCGATAATCATGCCGATAATACCCAACAGCGAACCCCAAATAGAGAGACTAAGCAAAATCCATGCGGGGCCCATGCCCGTGACATTGCCCATGATCTTTGGCACCAGCACCATATCTTGGATACTCTGTACCACGATAAACACCGCTGCGATACAAAGCATCACCACCCATACAGGGCGACCCGTCTCCGCCGACTGAATCAAGCCGAGCAAGATACATGGCGGAATACCCAATGCTTGCATATATGGCACCAAGTTGAGCACACCGATAATCAAACCAATACCAATGCCCATAGGCAGGCCAATGATCTGAAAACCAATGGCAAACAAGATACCCACAATACTTGCCACGAGGGCTTGTCCGCGGAAATAGGCGTTCATGTTGCGGTCGATGTCGGTCATCAACATCTGTATGCCATCGCTGAAGCGTTGAGGGATATATCTATGCCAATTATTGCTGATCTTCTCGTAGTCGATAAGCAGGAAAATGATATACAAGATACATACAAACCCAATCGCCAAACTCATCAAGGCATTTACGCCACTATTGATCCAGTCGCCTAAAACAGGAAGGGCTTTTTGTATGCCTTGTTGCACCTCGGGCGAGTGGAGTAGTGCGCGGATGTCCATGCTCTGGATAAGCTCCTCGATCTGCTCGTTGACGCGGGGCGAGAAATAGTCGTTGCCATCCCAGTTGGCGACATAGGTCTTGACGCTATTGGAGAGCGAAGTAGCTTGTTTGCTGATAGCAGGTACAAGGGCGGCTACGGCACCCGTCAGTACGCCAATCACCAATAAGATAGTGACAATCACCGATAGCACACGATTCTTCAGTCGGCATTTGTGCTGAAAGAAATTCACGATAGGCGCCAACATATATGCCACCACAAAGCTAATCAAAAATGGTAGTAACACTCCGCTTAATCGGCGAATGAGTAGGTATAACACCACTAATACCGCAATGGTGATGACACTGCGAATAATCGTCTGGCGATTGATGATGCTTTGCTCCATATTTCCCTTTTGTTCTGCCATAGTAAGATACAACTTTTTGTCTTTTGGCTAAAGTAAGCCAAATTTGGTGCAAAATTACGAAAAAGATTTGATATATCCAAGCATTTTGAAATTTTCTTACTATTTTTTGCATTTTGCTTGTGTATATGCGGAAAAAGTAGTATCTTTGCACGATAATTGTAAGTGTACAATTAAATATTGGAAATTAATAACTAAAATACCATACAAAACGAAGAACCATTATGGCAAAAAAAGAAATTCAATTCTCCCTTGTCTATCGCGACATGTGGCAGAGTAGTGGCAAGTATGTGCCACGCAAAGATCAGTTGGCTAAGATTGCTCCTGTAATTATTGACATGGGCTGTTTCGACCGCGTAGAGACCAATGGCGGTGCCAGCGAACAAGTGAATCTACTCTACGGTGAGAATCCTAATATAGCAGTACGTACCTTCACCAAGCCTTTTAACGAGGCAGGTATCAAGACCCACATGTTGGACCGTGGTCTTAACGCATTGCGTATGAACCCTGTGCCTGCAGATGTGCGCAAGTTGATGTATAAGGTGAAGCACGCGCAAGGTGTGGATATCACCCGTATTTTCTGCGGTTTGAATGACCCACGCAATATCATTCCATCTATCAAGTGGGCGAAAGAGGCAGGCATGACCGCGCAAGCGACCATGTGTATCACCTACTCGCAAGTGCATAATGCTGAGTACTATATCAACCTCGCAGAGGAACTTATCGCCAACGGCGCACAAGAGATCTGCTTGAAAGATATGGCGGGTATCGGTCGTCCTGCAATGTTGGGTACGATCGTAGCTGCTATCAAGGAGAAACACCCAGATATCATTATCCAATACCACGGTCACAGTGGTCCTGGCTTCTCTGTAGCCTCTATGCTGGAGGTGGCTAAGGCAGGTGGAGACGTGTTGGACGTAGCGATGGAGCCACTGAGCTGGGGTATGGTGCACCCAGATGTGATCACCATCCAATCCATGCTCAAAGATGCGGGCTTCCTCGTGAAAGATATCAATATGAAGGCGTATATGGAAGCACGCAGCTTGACCCAATCCTTTATCGACGACTTCCTCGGCTACTGGATTGACCCACGCAACTCGAAGATGACTTCGCTATTGGTAGGTTGCGGATTGCCAGGTGGTATGATGGGTAGTTTGATGGCTGACCTTAAGGGTATGCATGCAGCTATTAATGCGAACCTCGTGAAACGCGGCAAAACGGCCTTGAGTGAGGATGAATTGCTGGTTGAACTGTTTGATGAAGTACAACGCATATGGCCAATGTTGGGTACCCCATGTTTGGTGACTCCATTCTCGCAATACGTGAAGAATGCTGCCTTGATGAACTTGTATTCAAAATCGATGGAAGAGAAACCATTTACGCGCATGGATCCTGCTATGTGGGGTATGATTCTTGGTAAGTCGGGTAAATTGCCTGGTACATTGGCACCCGAGATTATCGATTTGGCTAAAGAGAAGAATATGGAGTTCTATACCGACGATCCACAAGCACTCTATCCAGATGTATTGCCACAATTCATTGCTGAGATGGAGAAGAACGGTTGGGATCGTGGTCAAGATGATGAGGAACTCTTTGAGTTCGCTATGCACGAGAAACAATATCGTGAGTATAAGTCAGGTCAAGCTAAGGAGCAGTTTAATAAGGACCTGCTAGAGCGAATGGAGAAGGCAGCAGCAAGTGGTCAGGCTGTGAAAGTGTTGACAGCTGCGGATAAACGTGCGATCTTGCATCCAAATGCGGAGCCA
Organism: Paludibacteraceae bacterium; assembly: GCA_045124995.1. Lineage (GTDB taxonomy): Bacteria > Bacteroidota > Bacteroidia > Bacteroidales > Paludibacteraceae > Colicola. Next base: position 56,617 of record JBGVMY010000004.1, read on the forward strand.
GTAGAAGCAACACTCTCAGGTAAAGTGATGTGGGAGTTGGACTTCAACGAAGATAGTAAAGCGCCAGCTTTTGGTACGTTCTTTAAGCAGGGTGAAGTGGTATGCTACTTGCAGACTCCTCATGGCATCGAACCAATTCGTGCGTTTGAGCACTGCCGCGTAGTGGCTATTGAGAAAGAGCAAGGTGCTACCGCAGTCAAAGGCGATGCACTCTGCTGGGTGGAGAAAGCCGATTTGGTGGAAGAGATTATTACAGATGTAAAAGAAGCTGCTAAGAAAGTGAAGGACGCTATCAAAGATGCTGTCAAAAAAGCTGATAACGAGGTGATTGAGGGCAGCGAAAGTAAATGGAAAATGACGAAAAACCATAAATAGATCATGAAAAAATACAATTTTAATGCAGGACCTAGTATCCTGCCAGCAGAAGTAATTAAGCAAACAGCAGAGGCTGTTGTTGATTTTCAAGGCGAGGGTTTGAGTATCTTGGAGATCTCTCACCGTGCTAAGTATTTCCAACCTGTTGTGGATGAGGCAGAAGCCCTGATGAAGGAGTTGCTGAATATCCCAGAGGGCTACCGCGTGATCTTCGTGGGTGGTGGTGCAAGTTTGCAATTCTGTATGGTACCATTCAACTGCCTTGAGAAGAAAGCTGCGTACCTCAATACGGGTGTGTGGTCGAAGAAAGCCATCAAAGAGGCAAAAGCTTTTGGCGAAGTGGTAGAGGTAACTACATCGGCTGCGGACAACTTCACCCATATCCCTATGGACTTTGAAGTGCCACAAGATGCTGATTATCTGCATATCACGACTAACAATACCATCTATGGTACCGAGATCAATGATGAGAAATTGCAAGCTATCTACGAGAAAAAAGGCAATGTACCTTTGATTGCTGATATGTCTTCGGATATCCTCTCTCGCCCAATTGATGTGAGCAAATACGACATTATCTATGGTGGTGCACAAAAGAACTTGGCACCTGCAGGTGTGACCTTCGTGATTGTGAAAGAGGAGTTCTTGGGCAAGGTAACTCGCCATATCCCAACGATGTTGGACTACCGCACTCATGTGGAGAACGGCAGTATGTTCAACACCCCTCCTGTATTGCCAATCTATACTGCAATGCTGACACTGCGTTGGTTGAAAGCCAATGGAGGTTTGGAGGCAGCGAAAGAGCGCAATGTGGCTAAGGCAGAGTTGCTGTATAAGGCTATTGATGAGAGCAAGATCTTCGAGGGAACTGCTAAGAAAGAGGACCGTTCGTTGATGAATATCTGCTTCGTATTGAAGCCAGAGTACGCACACTTGCAAGATGACTTCTTTAAGTTTGCTACTGCCAAAGGTATGGTGGGTATCAAGGGACACCGCTTGGTAGGTGGCTTCCGCGCAAGTACGTATAATGCAATGACTTTGGAAGGTGTACAAGCCTTGGTAGATTGCATGAAGGAGTACGAAGCACAGCTGGGCTGATAGATCGCCCTACGGGCTGTAGATAATACAAAACAAATGCACCTTTCGGGGTGCATTTGTTATATTTAATGAACGGTGCTTTGTGCCTACTGTTTGGCGTTTAGAGGCGTTGGTATGCGATGCGAGGAGAATGATTGCGGGTGTAGATGATGCCGCAGCGGGTAAAGCCCTCGCGTTCGATTAGATGGAGCATGCGGTGGTTGTCTTGGTGGGTGTCAATGCGGATGTTTGGGCATTGGGCAGTACACCATTGGAGGGCCGTGCGGAAGATGCTCTTATAAGTGCCATCCGAAGCGATGCGGTGGATAGTGCCATAGGGCAAAATATCGTCTAGCCAAGAAAAATGATGGAATCTTAAAAAAAGGGAACTATATACGAGTTGACAGTGATTTTATTTTTAACGACAATTAGTGTCAATTTTGATGTCAATTATCGTCAATTCAAGTATTTCTTTTGTTTGAGTCGGAAGAATGCGCGGTGCGCATTGGCAACTCAAAACAAAAAGAAGGTCTATAACGATAGGTGTTAACAAGTATATAAATCCCTAAAAAAACACTTTTTATCTTCAGCATATCATCGGCTTATCGTCCGCTTATCCTCGGCTAAAAAATCAAGTAATGGCGGGATGGCGAAAAAGGCGGGAAATCTTAAGAAATGTACTATTTTTGCAAGATGGATAAAAGCAGTCGAAAATGATAAAATAGGATGGTAGGATAGATAAAATCTATCTTTGTTCGAAAAAAGTGCTCGATTATTTGTGTATGTCGGAAATTTTTAGTACCTTTGCCGCCCAAATGGTGTGCCCTGATATAAGGCATTTGGATAAATAGTAAATTAGCAATAAAATTAGATATGAAAGTATTAATCGCAACAGAGAAACCCTTTGCCAAAGTGGCAGTAGATGGTATTCGTGAGGTAGTGGAGCAAGCTGGCTATGAGATGGTATTGCTCGAGAAATACACCGCAAAGCAACAGTTGTTGGACGCAGTGGCAGATGCAGATGCATTGATTATCCGCTCGGATAATGTGGATGCAGAGGTGCTGGATGCTGCAAAGCAGTTGAAGATTGTGGTTCGTGCAGGTGCAGGATTTGATAATATTGATCTGGCTGCTGCAACCGCACACAATGTGGTGGCTATGAATACTCCAGGTCAGAACTCTAATGCTGTGGCAGAATTGGCCTTGGGTTTGATGGTGATGGCTGTGCGCAATATGTACAACGGCACCAGCGGTACAGAGCTCAAAGGAAAGAAATTGGGTATTCATGCCTATGGTAATGTGGGTCGCAATGTGGCACGCATTGCGAAAGGTTTTGGCATGGAGATTTACGCATACGACGCATACTGCCCAGATGAGGTGATGGTGGCTGAAGGTGTGAAGCCATTGCATTCGGCTGAGGAATTGTATGCAACTTGCGACGTGGTGAGCTTGCATATCCCTGCTACACCAGAGACAAAGGGTAGTATCAACTATGCGCTCTTGTCGAAGATGCCAAAGGGCGGTCTGCTGGTGAATACAGCCCGCAAAGAGGTGATTAACGAGGATGAGTTGATTCAGTATATGCAAGAGCGTCATGACTTCCGCTATGTGACAGACGTGATGCCTGCAGCGGATCAAAAGATGCACGAGCTGTTTGAAGGTCGCTATTTCTCTACACCAAAGAAGATGGGTGCGCAAACCGCCGAGGCAAATATCAATGCGGGTATCGCTGCGGCAAAGCAGATTGTGGATTTTATCGAAAATGGCAATACACGCTTCCAAGTAAATAAATAATTTAGAGTTTAGAGGACGCTCGCGCTGCGAGCTACAGTTTAGAGGTGAAAGGCGAGAGATGAGAAAAGTATTATTGGCATTGATCCTTGTTGGTTGTAGTGTAGTTTCCTATGCGCTACATGTGGAGTGCGTGGGAAAAGCGACGCTGTTGACCAATGATGGCGATACCCTGCTGGTGTTTGTGGCCGACCCTGAGCTGAAGACACTGAGTAGCGTGGGTGCCGTGGATTGGTACCGCTTGCCCGATACGATTAACCCAGTGCAGACGGGTACTGACTATTTTTATCCAGAACACGGCGAAGGTTATATGGTGAAGGTGGGACAGGAGAGAGATGTGTTTTGGGTGTTTGATTATGAGCAACTGCGCCCAGCAATCTCGCAGATTGAGGCGGAGTTGACATGTGCAAATACGGTATTGCACCTCGTGGGGAATGTGCCTCAGATGGAATATACCCGCTTGAATGGTCGCCCTGCCACTTGTGCTCGCACCTGCCGTGTGGAATATATGGATGCCATGTGGAGTAATGATGCGGAGATGTGGGTGGACTCGGTGGCTGTGGAGGAATTGGCGTTTGAGAATGATATGACCGTGGCTGCATCGCCTGTGCCAACGGACTTTGCGATTAATGACTTGCTGGCAGAACAGTTGGGATTGGTGGCAGATACATTGATTTCGCCAGTCTATTCTCCTGTGGCATTGAAAGCACATCCGATAACTATTACTACCACCCGTGGACAAAAAGGCGAGACAAGCAATGAGGTGAATCGTCCATACGAGCCAGATGACTTGGTGAATATGTCGGCTCCGCTGGAGGTGCTATTCAAGAGCAATGGGTTGAATGCAGAATACTACCAATGGAAATTGTACAAAGGTAGTGACTTGATGCTGACACGCAACGATGCCGAACATCGATATACGTTTATGGAGAAAGGTAACTACCGCGCTGTGGTGGTTGTGAGTAATAGCAACTGCCAATTGGATTCGGTGGAGTTTACAATCTCAGTGAATGAGTCGATGTTGCTGGTGCCTAATGTGTTTACTCCAAATGGCGATGGTGCGAATGATGAGTTTCGTGTGGCATATCGCTCTATCAAGGAGTTTCATTGTTGGGTGTATAACCGCTGGGGACACTTGGTGTACGAATGGACCGATCCTGCAAAAGGGTGGGATGGTACAATCGGTGGTAAGCCCGCGGCAGAAGGTGCATATTTCTACGTGATTCGTGCATTGGGTACTGATGCAGATAAGAATGCGAAATATACCATCAAACCGATTTATAATAAGAAACTCAAGAAGCAAGATGAGGGACTGATTGGCGTATACCAATTGTCAGGTTCGATTAATTTGCTTCGTGGAGGGAAGTAGTACTGGTGTATAGTGTGAAGAGATGAAGACCACAAAATCAATATATCAACCTAATTGGCAAGGTATATCGTTGGCGAAGATTGACCAACAGATGGCGGCGATGCCTGCTGCGGGTGTGATTGACACGCTTAACTGGCAGGAGCAGTATCCCGCTGCGCCAGAGGCGAAGTTTACGTTGGCGCATACCGATGAGATGCTGTATGTGCGCTTTGAGGTGAAAGGCGAAGTACCATTGGCAACAAAGACCAATGACCTTGAACTGGTGAACGAAGATGCGTGCGTGGAGATGTTTGTGGGCAATGCGGATAACACGCGCTATTGGAACTTTGAGTTTAACCCTGCGGGTGTGTGCAACGCGTCCAACCGCAAAGAACGCAAAGTGGATGTAGTGCGATTGAATCAAGAGCAACTGCAATCGATCAAGCGCTTCCCAGTACAGTTGTGCGCTGCGCATTGGTCGCTGTTGGTGGGTATTCCATTCGCATTGATAGAGCTTGACCTCGCGCATGAGCGTGCGCGCCGCGCGAACTTCTATAAATGTGGCGACAAGACAGCGATGAAGCACTATGCTTCGTGGAATGCGATAGAGGCAGAAACGCCTGCGTTCCACTTGCCAGAGTTTTTTGGAGAGATACAATTTTAGAACAATATGAAAAAAGGAATTTTAACTATGGCTGCATTGGCAGTAACCGTGTTGGCAAGTGCCAACCCATTTTTCCACTATAAGGAGTGGAAGACCCCACACAAGACCTATCCATTTAATGACATCAAGCCAGAGCACTATATGCCTGCTTTTGAGGAGGGTATTAAGCAAGGTTTGGCAGAGATCGACGCTATCGTGAATAATCCTGCTGCTCCAACCTTCAAGAATACTATCGAGGCATACGAGAAATCAGGTGAGTTGCTCAGCGTCGTAGCAGGTTGCTTCTACAACCTCACATCAGCGGAGACCAATGATGAGCTCCAAGCTATCGCTATGGAACTCTCGCCAAAAATGTCGGAGTACTCTGCAACTATCCGTCTCAACGAGGGACTTTTTAAGCGCATCAAAGCCGTTTATGATCAAAAAGATAAACTGAAATTGAACGCTGCGCAAATGAAACTCCTCGAGGATATCTACGAGTCATTTGCAAATAACGGTGCGAACCTCAACGATGAGCAAAAGCAGGTGTACAAAGAGTTGAGTGCAAAACTCTCACAACTTACTTTGGTGTATGGACAAAACGTATTGAAAGCTACCAACGCATGGACTATGCTTGTGACCAATGAGGCTGACCTCGCAGGTCTCAACGATGATACCAAGGCTATGCTGAAGGCAAATGCCGAGAAGAAAGGCCTAGAGGGGTGGTTGCTCGACCTGAAGCCAACGACCTATCTCCCAGTGATGGAGGACTGCCAAAACCGTGACTTGCGTCGTGAGATCTACACCGCATACAATAGCCGTGCAATCGGTGGTGAGTTTGATAACACACAAGTGATTATTGACATCGTAAATACTCGTCTCGAATTGGCAAAACTCTTTGAGAAAGCATGCCATGCCGATAAATCACTCACCAAGACTTGTGCCGAGAACAAGGAGAACGTAATGAACTTCCTTGATCAACTCCGCGAGAGCTATATGCCAGTGGCTCAACAGGAAGTGGATGAATTGCAAGAGTTTGCGAAGAGCAAAGGCTTCTATGCTACTCTCCAACCATGGGATTGGAGCTTCTATAGCAAGCAATTGAAAGAGGAGAAATATTCTATCTCAGATGATTTGCTTCGCCCATACTTTAAGAAAGAGAACGTGGTAGAAGGTGTGTTTGGATTAGCAAAACGCCTTTATGGTATCACCTTCAAAGAGAATAAGAATATCCAAGTATATCACCCAGAAGTGACTGCATATGAGGTGTTTGATGCTAAGGGTAAGTTCCTCGCTGTGTATTACGCAGACTTCCACCCACGTGAGGGTAAACGCGGTGGTGCATGGATGAATAATTTCCAAGAGCAATATATGGTGGGTAAGAAGAATGTTCGTCCTCATGTAGTGAATGTGATGAACTTCACCCGCGCAACAGATACTAAGCCAGCGTTGTTCTCATACGATGAGGTAGAGACTTTCTTGCACGAGTTTGGTCATGGTCTTCACGGTATGCTTACTCAATGCCAATATGCGGCTCAAAATGGTACCAATGTGCCACGTGACTTCGTAGAGCTTCCTTCTCAATTCAACGAGAACTTCCTCGGAGAGAAAGAGTTCTTGGATACATTTGCTAAGCACTATGAGACAGGCGAAGTGATTCCACAAGACTTGGTTGACAAGATCCAAACAGCGGCAACTTATCACGCTGCATACGCATGTGTGCGCCAGTTGAGCTTTGGCTATTTGGATATGGCATGGCACACTTTGACCGAGCCATTTACTGTACCAGAGGCATTGACTGCTACCGAGGCTGTGATTAAGTTTGGCGACAAAGCGATGGCACCTGTACAAGTATTGCCACTCGTGGCTGGCACACAAATGGAGTTTGCCTTCACCCATATCTTCTCTGGTGGCTATGCTGCTGGTTATTACAGCTATAAGTGGTCTGAGTTGTTGGATGCAGATGCATACTCAGTATTCAAAGCAGCTAAGGCAAAAACAGGTACTATCTTTGATAAGAAGTCAGCCGACCTCTTCCGCAAGAATATCTTGGAGCGTGGTGGAACCGCTAAACCAATGGAACTTTATCGCGCTTTCCGCGGCGGAGAGCCATCTATTGATGCCCTCCTTGAGCGTGATGGTATCACAAAAAAATAAGACATGCAACAACCATTGAATTTTGCTCTGATTGGAGCGGCAGGGTATATCGCTCCACGACACATCAAGGCAATTGCTGATACTGGCAACAACTTGATGGTGGCGTATGATAAGTTTGACTCAGTGGGGAGACTAGATTCTAGTTTCCCTGACTGCTCTTTCTTTACTGAGCACGAGCAGTTTGATCGTTTCTGCTCGAAGCAGATGCGTAAGGATAATCCATTGAATTGGATGAGTATTTGCACACCAAACTATACGCACGATGCATTTATCCGCTATGGTCTTCGCCTTGGATGCAATGTGATATGTGAGAAGCCATTGGTGTTGAATCCATACAATATAGACAACCTTGTAGAGTTGGAGCAAGAGACAGGTCATAAGGCGTATACTATTTTACAATTGCGTCTGCATGATCGTATTGCAGCACTCAAGAAGAAGATAGAGGAAGGTCCTGCGGATAAGATCTATGATGTGGATTTGACCTATATCACGAGCCGTGGCAAATGGTATTATAGTTCATGGAAGGGTGATGTGCACAAGGCAGGTGGTATTGCTACAAATATCGGTGTACACTTCTACGATATGCTGCAATGGTTGTTTGGTCCAGTAGAGCAGAATATTGTGCATGTGATGTCATTTGATCGTGTGGCAGGATATCTGCAATTGAAGCGAGCTCGTGTTCGTTACTTCTTGAGTATCAATGCAGTGTGCTTGCCAGCGAATGCAGTTGAGGGAGAGAAACGTACCTATCGCACATTGTCGATTGATGGTGAGGAGTTTGAGTTTAGTCAAGGCTTTACAGAGTTGCATACGGAGAGTTATCGTCAGATTTTGGCAGGTAATGGTTTCCGTATCTCAGAGGCACGTCCTAGTATAGAGATCGTGAGTCAGATTCGTCATGCAGATCCTATCGGTTTGGTGGGTGATTACCATCCATTGGCAAAATTGCCGTTAGCACCTCACCCATTTGGTTGGGATGAGAAACGATAAAGATTAAGAGAAAAACTAGAGTCATGAATTATAGAAAATTATTGATACTTCTTCTGCCCTTGTTGATGGCATCATGTGTGACTAGCAAGCGCGTAAACCTGATGCAAGAGGCAGGGCAAAAAGGTATACCGCACTATACGGATACATTGATGTATGAAGATTATGAGCTGCGAATAGGTGATCGATTGTATATTTATGTGTATTCGGTAGATGATCGCATCAATAAAATGTTCAATGCATCGGGTGCAGGAATGTCAAGTCATATGATGCGACAGAGTACTGGTGGTACGGGATATGACCTTTATACATACGAAGTGAAGGATGATGGAACCATTGAGTTTCCAATGGTGGGGAATCTTCTTGTTAGAGGATTAACAACAAGAGGGGTGAAACGGTTGATAGAAAAAGAGTTGAGTAGCTTTGTGAAAAGTTATGGTGATTATCAAATGATATCAGTTGAGGTAAATATTGTCAGCCGTAGATTTAGTGTCATTAGTGATCGTGGTAGTGGAACTTTTGCTATTCCAAAAGAGAAAATCACTATTTTTGAGGCATTGGCTATGGCGGGTGATATAGGTGATTTTGGTGATCGTAGCAAGGTGCGTATCGTGCGTGAGAAAGAAGGTGTGACACAAGTTAAGGAGTTTGATGTTCGCTCTGAAGATATTATTAATTCTGAGTTTTATTACATTGAGCCTAACGACGTTATATACATTCAACGTATCAAAGGACAAAGTTTTGGTATCAATTCTGTGACAACTACGATTAGTGTTGTAGCTACGACCTTGGCGTTTGGTGGTTTTGTATATGGATTGGTGGTGCGAATTATGAATTCAGTAGAAAATCATCAAGAATAGGAGGTAAAGTTATGAAAAAAATACTATTACATACATATATCTGTATATTGTTGAGTACGCTTACAGGATGCTATGGCTATCGTCAAGTAGGTCTCTTGCAAGAGCGTGATGATTTGCCACACTATGATTCAGTAGCGTATGAACCTTATCGTTTACAGGTAAATGATGAAATCATTTATCGTGTGATTACGATGGATGAAACAATAGCTAAGACATTGTCAGCCAATAATTCTGCAAGTGGACAATATGCTAATTCGTACCGCATATATTCAGATGGAACAGTTGATATCCCATTTCTGCCCCCAGTGAAATTAGAAGGTCTGACTGAACAAGAAGCTCAAGATACGTTGCGTGCTGTCATGCGTACTATTATCCCTGATGCAGACGTGAAATTGGCTATGTATAATAAGAATTTCACAGTACTCGGTGATGCGAAATCAGGCACATACACTATTTATAAGGATCGTCTAACGATATTCCAAGCGTTGGCTATGACGGGTGACTTGATGAATTCGGGAGATAGACGACATGTGCGTATTATTCGTCCTCATGGTAATGAAGAACCAGAGGTTCTAGAGTTTGATATTCGTACAAATACAATCATTGACTCTAAGTATTATTACGTATATCCAAATGATTTGATATATGTGAGTCGTGATAGTGGAAGTTTTTATAAACAAACAAGTTATAGTGCTTTCTTGGGACTGATTACTAGTTCTGTATCATTGCTCATCACAGTGTTGAATTATATACCAGGGATATGGTAAATTATCTGTAAAAATGTGAAATTCAAATAACAAATATATGACACAAGAAGAAATAACACAAAATGTAAGTCCAATTCTTGAGGAGGAAAATTCAGGTATTGATATTCTAGAATGGGTGTTTAAGATAATCAATCACTGGTATCTATTTGTGATTGCAGGAATTATTGCATTCTCATTGGCATATCTCAAGAATAGACGAGTGATTGAAAGTTATCTGACTACTGGAACACTCATCATCCAAGAATCATCAGGTGGAGGTTATGGATCATCGGCTTTGATGCAAGGTTTTGGTATGGAAGCAGGTTATCGTAATGTGAATAACCAATTGATAATTCTAGGTAGTTATGACCTTATCTCGCGTACAGTGGATTCGTTGCCATTTATGGATGTGGAATATATCACTCGTGGACGTTTTAAAACACGTAATATTTATCGTAATACGCCTATAATTGTTGAATATACACGTTTAGATCCAATGGTGTATAATCATTTGTTTAAATGTGAGGTTCAGAATGATGGCTCGTTGAAGATAACAGCTGACAATGAGAATATTCGATTCTCTTATGTTACTCGTTACGGTGAGTCGTTGCACACGCCATTGTTTGACGCGACTATTCTTCCTACAGACATGATGATGCGTCCAGGGCAGCATATATATTTCCGTTTTCGTAGTCAAGCGAGTCTTACTGAGGAGTTTTCTGGACGTCTACAACTTAACTTTGTCACCGAACGTAGTACTATTTTGGGAATACAGCTTGTAGGTGTGACCCCAGAAAGAGATCGTGATTTTATTGATAAATTGTCTGAAATATATCTGTTGCATTGCGTGGAGCGCAAGAATATGGTCGCAGACAAAACAATTAAGTTTATCAATGAACAATTGGAGGTGCTGCAGGTAAGCTTGAGTGAAAGTGAGAGCGCAATGACCGATTTCCGTCAGGAGAATAAGTTTGTGGATGTGTCATCATATGCTGGTGGTTTGATGGGTAAGATTAATCAATACGATCAACAAAAGATGGCATTACGTCTAAAAGAAACGTATCTTAACTATTTGACCAATTACCTGGATAAGAAAATAGAGCAGGGAACTGTGGTAGCACCAGTATCTGTAGGTGTGAACGAACCAATGCTCATGTCACTTGTACAACAACTCAACGATTTGCATATCCAACGTGGTGAACTCAGCGAACGCAATGTGTACTATGCTAAATATACCAATGATATCAATAATGTAAAAACAGCCATTGGTGAATTGGTGCAATCTATGCAAGCATCTTTGGAAATTGAGAAACAAGATCTAGCATTCCGCCTAAGAGAAGTGGAGAAGGATATACAAACTCTCCCAGAAAAAGAATTGCAGATGGTAGCTATTGAACGTAATTATCGTATTGATGATAACTACTATACATTCTTCCTACAAAAACGTGCTGAGGCAGAAATTCAAAAGGCACGTAATACACCTGACAGCGAAGTGATGGATCGCGCACGTACAACACGTGCGATGAATAGTAAGGAGAAGCGCAAGAATATGATGACCTATATGGCTGTTGGATTACTGATTCCTTTGCTAATCTTAATTCTCTCGGAGTTGTTGAATAATAAGATACGTAATCCAAAAGAAGCAGAGCGATTAGGTGATTTTAAACTAATTGGAACGCTCCGTCGTGTGAAATCACAGAATCCAACTCACGCACAAAAGCATCCACGCTCGGGATATGCAGAAATGTTGCGTAGTATTCGTTTGCGTATAGAGTTTATTGTTCAACGAAAACAAAAAATCTCTGTGGCAATTACTTCAACTCAATCTGGTGATGGCAAGACCTTTGTTAGTACCAACTTAGCTGCTCTTTATGCAATGAGTGGTCGTCCTACTATATTGTTGGATATGGATATTCGTAAACCTAATGTTCATGAAAAATTGGGCATGACGGCAAACTTAGGTATAACCAATTATTTGATTGGTGAATGTACATTGGAGGATATCATGTTGCGTAATGAAACAATAGGCTTTGATGTACTGCCAGCGGGTACAATTCCTCCTAATCCAGGTGAATTGATTCGTAGTGATAAAGTAACCGAGTTGTTGAATATTCTACGTGAGCGTTATGATTATATTGTAATAGACTCATCTCCTGTAGGTTTGGTGCCAGATGCGCTAGCATTGATAGAGCAGACAGATATTACATTATTTATTATTCGTTGTATGGAAACGGATAAGAGATTTGCACAACAAACATTACAGAATTTGTCTCTTAATCATAAGGATAAGATCAATTTGGTATTATCAGACATCGTTGCTGAAAAATCTAGTGGCTCGTATGGTTATGGTTACGGCTATGGTTACGGTTATGGCTATGGTTACGGCTACGGCTATGGAGGTTCTTCTAGTAATAAGCGATATGGTAAATATGGTAAGTATGGCAAGTATGCTGGATATTACCGCAATAAATTATCAGGTAAGAAAGTAGATGAACCACATCAATATATCGATGATAGCGATGAGGATTAAAATGCTACAACACGATAGTTGATAACAACATGGTAGTTGACATCAACTAAAGCAAAAAAGAACGACCCAATGGTCGTTCTTTTTTTGTTGAGCCACTAGCCGGACTCGAACCGGCGACCCACGCATTACGAATGCGTTGCTCTACCAACTGAGCCATAGTGGCCAAAGCATTTTGTGAAGCAGTATAACTCGTGAGTTGCACAGAAAATTCCACAAAAGCGGGCGCAAAGGTACTGCTTTTTTGTTAATTATGCAAATATTTTTGGTAAATTGTATAAAATTTACTACCTTTGCAAGCGAAAACGAGAAAAATAGCAATTGAAATGCGAAGAATATTAATCATATTGTTGTTATGTTGTGCGATTTTTCCGCTAGCCGCACAATATCATACACGGATTATAGATCCTAATATTCATACCTTACGTTTCCGATATTTGGATGACGGCGGTGTACTACAACGTCCAATATTGGTACTGGAAAATGGCATGATAGATGGCAGTGAACCGCATAATACATTGGAGATATCCTTCGACGAATTGAGTCATGATTTGCGGATGTATTCCTATACCATCAAACATCTGGATTATAACTGGACTCCTTCTGCATTAAGTAGTTACGAGTATTTAAGAGGGTATACCACTGCCGATATAGATGATTATGCATTGTCGCTGAATACCCAACAAGTGTATACAAATTATCGCTTTACATTCCCCAATGAAGGTATGCAGTTATTGCTGAGTGGAAACTATGTGCTACTCATCTACGAAGATGGTGATCCAGACAATGTGGTGGCACAAGTTTGCTTCTCAGTAGTAGAGCCATTGGTAGGTTTGGATGCTGTTGTAAGAGGAAATACCGACAAGGAATTTAATGGAAGATACCAACAATTGGATTTGGATGTCAATACAAGCAATCTGGACGTCCGAAATCCACAAGAACTCAAGATAGTGGTACGCCAAAATAATCGACTGGATAATGAAATTGTAGTCGAGAAACCAACTTTTGTAGAACCTAATCGTTTGCGTTATACGAACCAATCAGCATTGATTTTTGAAGGTGGAAATGAGTTTAGACACTTTGATACATATTCTACTTATTATGCTGGTTATCACGTAGATAGAATACGATATGGACAAGGTGAATATCATGCATTTCTTGATGTAGATGAGGTGCGTGGTACGATGGGTAAAGGTGCTGGTAGAGAAGGTGTTCCTTATCTTACAGAAAATGATGCAAATGGTCAATGGGTGGTGAATTGCGAAAAGTCGGATGATGTGGATACGGAGGCCGAATATATGTGGGTACACTTCGTGTTGCCAGTAAAGGAACCAGTGATGGATGGGGTGGTTTTTGTGGCAGGAGATGTATTTGATAATCAGTATGGCATACGCAATAGAATGGAATATGATGCCGATCAGAAATGCTATTATCTGTATGCCTATCTAAAGCAGGGCGGATATGATTATATGTACCATGTGGTGCGTAGAAATGGCGTGACAACATTGCCATTAGAAGGCTCGCATTGGCAAACACAAAATGAATATAGTGTGCGGGTGTACTATCGACCTTTTGGTGGACGATATGATCAACTAGTGGGGTATAAGGTGTTGTAAGTAAGTCTAAAGATAGTACAAAAGTAGCGCGAGATTCCGATGAGGTTCCGATGAGATTCCGATGAGGTTCCGATGGAAATGGCTGGCAAACAAAAGGATAATAAATTAAATATTTATTAAAAAAGCGGATAAATTGCGAATATGTTTGCATATTCCGTTTTTTTTTTGTATCTTTGCACGCTTTTTGTGGAATATTGTTAAAACTCAAAAAATAAATAGGTTATGAATACAGGTGGCAAAGTACTAACGACAATTCTGAGTGTGTTGTTGCTCGGTCTTGCAATTTTTGTGTATGTGAAGTTCTTCTTTGTGTATAGCGAGGGTACGAACGAAGGTGATATCAACTATTTCCAATGCGAAGGATTTGTGTTCAAAACTTATGAGGGCAAAATGATCCAAACTGGCTATAACTCGCACAATACCAGTGCAACTATTCAATCAAATGAGTTTAAATTTTCTGTAGTCGATGAGCGTATCGCAGAGCAAATAGATAGTAATTCTAGCCGTCAAATTAAGTTGCATTGGAAACGCTACTTGGGCACCTTACCATGGCGTGGTAATAGTCAATTTGTGGTAGATTCAATCATCTCTGTGAAGAAACCTACAGTGGTAGAAGATGATAATTTGCTAGATATACCTGCTCCTGTTGACATTCCGCTAGAGTAATAACCTGTTGTAAAATAATAGATTATGCTAACTAAACCAGAAGAAAATCTGATTAAAATCTACGAAAAGTCTTTCCGTGAGAATTGGAATCTTGAAGCCATAACAGATTACGGGACGACGGTAACGCTGACATATGGTCAGATGGCAGAGCGTATTGCTAAGCTGCATTTATTGTTCAAGCATTGTGGTATCCAAGAGGGTGACCGCATCGCTGTGATGGGTAAGAATAATAGCAATTGGGTAATAACCTATTTGGCGACCATCACTTATGGCGCTGTGATCGTACCTATCTTGCAAGACTTTAAGGCTAATGATGCTATACATATCGTTAATCACTCGGAATCAAAATTGTTGTTTATCACCGATTTGATCTGGGAAAATATTGATGCGGAACAAGTACCAAACTTGCAAGCAGTGCTTTCGTTGAATACGATGGATTTGATAATCAGTCGTTTGACGAAAAAACAAGCTGTGGATAAAATGACTATTGAGGAATTGTTCGCGGAAACATATCCTAATGGTTTTGGTAAAGACGACGTGAAATATGTGGAGCGTAGCAATGCAGAATTGGCCTCGATCAACTATACCTCAGGCACTACTGGTTTCTCGAAAGGTGTGATGACTCCATTGAACGCTTTGGCTGGAAATGTTGTGTTTGGTTTGACTAGTCGTTTGGTTTATCCTGGTTGTCGCCATGTGGCATTCTTGCCTCTAGCGCATGCTTATGGTTGTGCATTCGACTTTTTGGCATGCTTGGCAGCCGGTGGACATACCTATTTGATTGGTCGTACGCCTTCTCCAAAGATATTGCTGAAGGCATTTGCAGAGGTGAAACCTACTGTTATTCTGTCAGTTCCATTGATTCTGGAAAAGATATATAAGAAGATGATTCAGCCCCAAATTAGCAAAGGCCCTGTTAGTTGGGTACTGAAGATGCCGTTGCTGGATAAGGTGGTGCTGAATAAGATTCGCGAGACTTTGATGAATGCTTTTGGTGGTGAATTTTCACAGATTATCATCGGTGGTGCACCATTGAATGCCGAGGTTGAGGCGTTTTTGCGTCGTATAAAATTCCCAGTAACAGTTGGTTACGGAATGACAGAGACAGCTCCGTTGATTAGTTTTACGCCATTTGACCGCTTCCGACCACAATCTTGCGGACAGGTATTGGCAGGATTTATGGAGGCACGTATTGCCAATCCAGATCAAGATGGGGTAGGTGAGATTCAAGTGCGTGGTGAAAATACAATGCAAGGCTATTACAAGAACGAACAGGCTACTGCGGATTCGTTTACGGAAGATGGCTGGCTGCGTACAGGTGATCTAGGTGTGATTGATGCGGATGGGTTCATCTACATCAAAGGACGCTGCAAAACAATGTTGTTGGGGCCTAGCGGACAAAATATCTATCCAGAAGAGATTGAAGCGAAAATTAACAATATGCCATATGTGTTGGAATCGCTTGTTCTACAGAAGGATACGAGGTTAGTGGCACTGGTTTGTCCAGATTTTGAGGCTGTTGATGCTGAGCATCTGACACAAGATCAATTGGAGATTGTGATGGAAGAAAATCGTAAGTTGGTGAATCAACAATTGGCCGCTTATGAGCAGATCAACGAGTTGAGAATCTATACGCACGAGTTTGAAAAAACGCCAAAGAAGAGTATCAAACGCTTTTTATATGAGGCGTAAGTTGTTGAGCGATAGTTTAGAGGGCAGAAGATGAATTTGTGTATTGATCAAGGAAATTCGCGTACGAAAGTAGCTTTGTTTGCGGAAGGACGAATCGTAAAGAACCTGATGTACAGGGCTTTTACGAGTGCGGACGTGGAACGCTTGTTCTCCTTGTATCCAATCGCAAATAGTATTGTGTCATCGGTTGCAAATATAGAACCTGCGGTAGTGAATGCGTTGCATCGGTTGTCAAAACGATTCATATTATTTGATCACCTAACACCTCTGCCGATAGCAAATCGGTATCAAACACCAGAGACTCTGGGCCATGATCGTATTGCGGCAGCTGTTGGTGCTGCACACTTGTGTCCGAATAGTAATTTGCTAATCGTGGATGCAGGATCAGCGATCACTTATGATTTTGTATCGGCAGAGCAAGGTTTTTTGGGAGGTAATATCGCTCCAGGTATGAAGATGCGTTTGACATCATTGCACCAGATGACTAAGAAATTGCCTCGTGTGGAGGTAGAAGAAAATGCCTTTCGTCCATTGTTTGGCAAAAATACACGCGAAGCAATCGCTGCAGGGGTTGTACGTGGTATAGTATTTGAGGTGAAGGGGTATATGCGTGCGCTGCAAGAACAAAAAACAACATTTACTACCTATGTTACGGGTGGACATGCACCTTATATATTAGATGCAATGAAGAAACATGAGGTGGTTGGAGAACCACATCTTGTATTGATAGGGTTGAATTGTATATTGGAATATAATAGTTAGATTATGAATTTGAAAAGATATATTGTAGTAGTATTTGCCAGTGTGATAAGTCTAGTAACTTGGGCGCAAAATGCGACTAGTTCTCCTTCTTCACGTTTTGGCTATGGTGAGTTGAATGACAATCTTCCTGGTGCATATCGTGCAATGGGTGGAGTAGGAATGGGTATGCGCTCTAATAAGGCAATCAATCCTGCACAACCAGCTTCGTACACCGCTTGTGATTCGATGACATTTATGTTTGATATTGCAGGTTCGTTTTTGTATACAAATTATGGTGATTCTTATGGTCAACGTAATAAGCTGAATGGTAACTTGGAGTATATGACTTTGCAATTCCCTATTTGGCGTCAACATATTGCGTTATCAGCGGGTATTACACCTTATTCCGCTGTAGGTTATTCATTCACATTGTCAGATTCTATTAATTCTGATTACCATCATACCAAAACTTATGCTGGTGAAGGTGGCTTCACTCAAGTATATGGTGGATTGAGTTTTAATATCTGCGATTGGTTTGCATTGGGAGCGAATGTGTACTACATGTTTGGCGAATTGAATAAATCGCGTTCGCTTGCTTTTACAGACGCTTCTTTGAAAACTGTTAGCCAATTTGATCGCTTGAATATTAGTAGTTTGCGATTGCGATATGGTGCGCAATTGTTCCATACTTTTGGAAAACATACCGTGGTTCTAGGTGGTGTGTTCGAGAATAAGCAACGTTTTTCGAAAAGCGAGTATATGCAGGTGGAAACAACCACTAATGATACGGTTGAGACACTTGAAAATGCTTTTGAGATGCCGATGATGTATGGTGCAGGTATCAGTTATAATTACGCGGGACGTTTGACCGTAGCTGTTGATTATCAGTGCCAAGATTGGACGAAGGTAATGTATTTTGATCAAGAAAATGTACTTCGCACGCGTCAACGCTGGGCTGTAGGTGCAGAATATCGCCACGATCCATTGAGCCGTGACTATGTACATCAGATCTTCTGGCGATTAGGTGCAAACTATACAACCTCATATTCTATGGGAACTTCTGCCCCAGAAGTGGGTGTCTCTGTTGGTATTGGATTCCCTCTTCGTACGATAGGCACGGTTGTGAATACGACTGTAGAGTATGTACATCGTGGTGCTATGAATAATATAGATTTGAGCGAGAATGCTTTGCGCTTTGTGGTGAACGCAGCAATTGCGGAAAACTGGTTCTTCAAACGTAAATTGTAAATCGAAACATATAACATAAAATAAAATAAACATGATGAAAAAACTTTTGATTATTGCACTGTGTGTTGCAATCCCTATGGTTGGCTTTGCACAAAAGAAAGCCAAGAAAGGTAAAAAACAACAAGTAGAAGAAGTTGTTGCTCCTGTTGTAGAAGTATTGGATGATGAAGAGTGCTTGATGTTGCTCTCTTTGAGCCATGAGTCTGTTAAAGCGGAGCAGTATGACGATGCTTATGAGAACTGGTCTAAACTCTATCAAAGCCGTCCTGACTTCAATAAGACTATCTTCACTGATGGTAACAAAATCTTGGAATACAAGTGGAATCATGCTCAAACTCCGGAGGAGAAGAACCAATGGCGTGAGATGATCATGAAGCTTCACGATGAGCGTATCAAATTCTTTGATGATCCAAAGTATCCTGATGCATACGTATTGGGTTTGAAAGGTATGGATTATCTTACTTATTATCCAGAGGATGAATTGGCGATGCCAGCATACGAGTGCTTGAAGCAATCAGTTGCTGAAATGGGCGAAAACTCGCAAATCACTGTGCTTCGCAAGTTGGTAGAGGTTAGTTATAACATTTATAAGTCTAACCAAGATCAATATAGTGATCAATTCTTGGCTGATTACCAAAAGGCTGCTGCTTTGTTGGATGCTATTGTGGCTAAGGGTGGCAAGAATACTGATGCTGCACAAGCTCAAAAGGCATATGTAGATCGTCTTTATGCAGCTTCTGGTGCTGCTGATTGTGGTCAAATGGATCAAATGTATGCTAGTGTTGTGGCTGAGAGTGCTAATGATATTGAGAAGCTTGGTTCAATCATGAAACTCTATCGTCGTCTTGGTTGTACCGAGAGTAATGTATATTTTGCAGCTGCTGAGCACGCACACAAGTTGCAACCTACCAGTGAATCTGCTGCTGGTTGCGCACAAATGTGCATCAAAAAAGAGGATTATGCTGGTGCGGTAGAGTACTACAAACAAGCTCTCTCTATGGTGACTAATGATGAGGATAAAGCTGATTACTTGTATCGTATGGCTAATGTGTATGTAGCAATGAAGAACTACCAACAAGGTGCTGCTACTGCGCAACAAGCATTGGATATCAACGCAGAGGATGGTCGTTGCTACCTTTTGATGGGTATTTGCTACGCAAGTGCAAAAGTATCTGATGATCCTATTTTGCAACGTTCTGTATTCTGGGTGGCTTGCGACATGTTCCGCAAGGCTAAGACTGTAGATTCTTCTTGCGCTACTGATGCCAACAAGTTGATTGCTACTTATAGCCAATACTTCCCAAGCAAAGAGGATGTTTTCTTCCATCGTGATTTGAATGAGGGTTCTCCTTATCGCGTTGGTGGATGGGTTAATAAGACTACTACTTGCCGCTCAAAGGCTGAGTAATTTGTAAGTCCTTAAACTCAGTATAAGTTTTGAAATCATTCAAACTATCACAATGTATCAACTGCAAGAGAATCACGCGAGTGGTTCTCTTGTTGTTGATTTGTTTTGCGGTTTTGGGATGTCATAAAAAGGAAGTTCGCCACCGTGCTAGTGCCATTGTAGATCGCAAAGCAATGCCTGCTTTGTCAGGAGATGAAGTTACTACATTGATTTCAGATTCGGGGATTACTCGCTATCGTATCAAGGCAAAAAAATGGTTGGTTTTTGATAAAGCCGATACTCCTTATTGGGAGTTCCCAGAGGGAATCTATTTGGAGAAATTCAATATAGACCTTGAGGCGGATGCTACTGTAGAGGCTGATTATGCCCATTATAATGAGCCAGCACAGCGTTGGATGCTCAAAGGGAATGTTAGAGCGGTGAATCTAGAAGGTGAGCAGTTTGAAACACCTTTATTATATTGGGATCAGCAATCAGAGTCGGTATATTCGGATTCTTCAATTACTATCACTCGTGAAGCCTCTATTATTCAAGGTGTTGGCTTCCGATCTAATCAAGAGATGACGCAATATACGATCCTTAGACCTACGGGAGTTTTCCCAATAAAAGAATAGGGTATAGTACTCCTTTCGGACCTGTACTATGATATTACTATGTGATTTGTTACCTTTTCCTTACTTTTGTCAAGCATTTGAGTTACTTATGAAATATAGACATTCAATTATTATTCCTTATCAAGATGTGGATGCAACACGTCGTTTGCGCCTATATACAATGGAGAACTATCTGCTGAATATTGCAGGTAAGGTAGCAGATGGTATGGGGATTGGTATTCCTGCTTTATTGCCAATGAACTATACGTGGATTATCACGCATATGAACATGGAGATGCTCTACTTGCCAAAGCATGGTGAGGAAATAATTGTTGAGACTTGGATTGAGCGCAATGCACATATGTTATCTGTGCGTGATTTCCGCATTTATAAACCTGCAAGTGATGGCTCAGAGCAGTTTATTGGTTGTGCCAAGTCTGTATGGGCGGTCCTAGACTTAACTTCCCGAGAAATTGTGAATATTTTCGACCATCCAATGTTTGAGGGGGCTGTGGATGGCGAACTACTGAATATGACTCGTGCTCCCAGATTCAAACCTATCTTGCTAGATAATCTAGAGAATGCAGAGGCAACAACTGGGGAGATTATGCATGAAATCCAATATTCGGATGTGGATTATAATTGCCATTGCAACTCATGCAAATACCTAGAATGGATGGTGAATGCCATACAGGCATTTGATAATAAAAAACCTTTCCGTCTGGATATCAATTATGTAAAAGAATTGTATCAAGGAGATGTAATGTATACGCGATTTTTGAAAACAAAGGATGCTGTTCAGTATCAACAAGTTGATGTCGATGGAAAAACGTGTTGTAATGCAATGATTTCTCAAATTGAAAACGTAAGTTGTTGATAACTTTTTCTTTTTGGAAAACTTTTTGACTTTTTTGAAAATGCAAGTTGCTTATATTTAGCCACTTGCATTTTTATTTTGGATAACTTTGTGTGGTTGTTGAAAACTTTTTCTTTCAAAAAACTTGCACATATCATAAATATGTTGTACCTTTGCACCGAATTTCCGCCCGTATGAGCGAGCGTTTTGTGTTGAAAAATTGTAAGTTATTAAATATCATGGAGAAAAAGACTTTTACCCAAAAAGAAGCAGAGTTGGCATCCGTCAGTTATTTTGGCGGAGATGAGTTGGCTGCTCGTGTTTGGAGTACCAAGTATGCGTTGAAAGACTCATTTGGTAATCTCTACGAATTGACCCCAGACGATATGCACCATCGTTTGGCAGGAGAGATTGCGCGTATCGAGAGCAAGTATGCTAATCCGATGTCGGAAGCAGAACTCTTCGAGTTATTGCGTGATTTTAAGTATATCGTACCCGCAGGTAGTCCAATGACGGGTATTGGTAATGATTTTCAGGTAGCAAGTTTGAGCAACTGCTTTGTTATTGGTCAAGATGGTAGTGCTGATAGTTATGGCGCTATTATTCAGATTGATGAGGAGCAGGTGCAACTCATGAAGCGTCGCGGTGGAGTTGGTCATGACTTGAGTCATATCCGTCCTCATGGTAGTCCTGTGAAAAATTCAGCTCTTACTTCTACTGGTCTTGTACCATTCATGGAGCGCTATAGTAATTCTACTCGTGAGGTAGCTCAAGATGGTCGTCGCGGTGCGTTGATGCTTAGTGTTAGTATCAAACACCCAGATAGTGAGGCGTTTATTGATGCGAAGATGGAGCAAGGTAAAGTTACAGGTGCGAATGTTTCGGTGAAAGTACACGATGACTTCATGGAGGCTGCTATCAACAAACAGATGTATCAACAGCAATATCCAATTGATGCAGCTGAGCCTGCATTCTCTAAGGAGGTTGACGCACACAAACTCTGGAAGAAGATTATCCACAATGCTTGGAAGTCTGCTGAGCCAGGTGTGCTTTTCTGGGATACAATCACTCGTGAGTCAGTGCCAGATTGCTACGCAGATCTTGGTTATAAGACCGTTAGTACAAACCCTTGTGGAGAAATTCCTTTGTGTCCATATGACAGTTGCCGTCTGTTGGCTGTGAACCTCTATAGTTATGTGAAGAATCCTTTCACTGCAGAAGCAGAGTTTAATTTCGACCTCTTCAAGAAGCACGTGGCAGTGGCACAACGTATGATGGATGATATCATTGATCTTGAGGTAGAAAAGATTGAGAAGATTCTTGAAAAGGTGGGTTCTGATCCTGAGTCTGATTCGATCAAACGTACAGAGCGTGAACTCTGGGAGAAGATTTTGGATAAGACTACCCAAGGTCGTCGTACTGGTGTAGGTACTACAGCTGAGGGTGATATGCTTGCTGCGATGGGTTTACGTTATGGTACTCCAGAAGCAACTGCTTTCTCCGTAGAGGTACACAAAACTCTTGCTTTGGCGGCATATCGTAGTAGTGTGATGATGGCTAAGGAGCGTGGTGCGTTTAAGGTATATGATGCTGCACGTGAGGCAAATAATCCATATATCCAACGTATCAAAGAGGCAGATCCTGAGTTGTATGCACTGATGGTAGAGCATGGCCGTCGTAATATTGCTTGCTTGACTATTGCCCCAACTGGTACTACTAGCATTATGACCCAAACCACCAGTGGTATTGAGCCAGTGTTCCAACCTGTATATCGCCGTCGTCGTAAAGTAAATCCAAATGATAAGAATGTACACGTAGATCTCGTGGACGAAGTAGGTGATAGCTTTGAGGAGTATGTTGTGTTCCACCACAAATTTATCACTTGGATGCAAGCTAATGGTTATGAGTATGATCCTGCTCATCGCTACACTCCAGCTGAGATTGATGAGTTGGTACAGAAATCTCCTTATTATAAAGCAACTGCCAACGATGTAGATTGGCTAGAGAAAGTGCAAATGCAAGGTGCTATTCAAAAGTGGGTGGATCACTCGATTTCTGTAACAATCAACTTGCCTAATGATGTGAGCGAGGAGTTGGTAGGCAAACTCTACGAAGAGGCATGGCGTTGTGGCTGCAAGGGTTGTACCGTTTATCGTGATGGCTCACGCACAGGTGTGCTTGAGGGTATCAAAGAGAAAAAGAAAGAAGAGAAAAAAGAGGATAAAACATGCGTATGCTTTGATAATAAGGTACGTGTGCGCCCTGCAGAATTGGAGTGCGATGTGGTTCGTTTCCAAAACAACAAAGATAAATGGATCGCTTTCGTGGGTCTGAAAGATGGTGTACCATACGAAATCTTTACCGGTCTTGCGGACGATGAGGAGGGTATTTTGTTGCCTAAGTCAGTGACCAAGGGTAAGATTATTCGCGTAGTGCAAGAGGATGGTACCAAGCGTTATGACTTCCAATTCGTTAACTCTCGTGGTTTTAAGACTACGATGGAGGGCTTGAGTTATAAGTTTGACAAAGAGTTCTGGAACTATGCTAAACTGATCTCAGGTGTCTTGCGTTACGGTATGCCTATTGATCAAGTTATCAAGATGATTAGCTCACTCCAAATGGATTCAGAAACAATCAACTCTTGGAAGGTAGGTGTTGAGCGTGCGCTCAAGAAGTATATCCAAGATGGTACTGTAGTACAAGGTCAATCTTGCCCTAACTGCGGTAATGCGTTGATTTTCGAAGAGGGCTGTATGCACTGCCGTGAGTGTGGCTACAGCCGTTGTGGAGGGTAAAACTATCACTTAAGGTAAAAATCAAAAGGGTGTGTCAACTGACACACCCTTTTGATTTCTTATTATCTTTATGCAGTATTCTAGTACGTTTTACAGATATGGGTAATGATCTACTTGATTTGAAGCAATGATTTTACAAATTCTTCTTTATCAAATACTTGTAAATCGGTCATTTGTTCTCCTAAGCCGATATAGCGAACAGGAATCTTGAATTGATCACTAATACCTATCACCACACCACCTTTGGCTGTTCCATCTAACTTGGTGATAGCCAAAGAACTAACTTGTGTCGCTTTGGTGAATTGTTTAGCTTGCTCAAAGGCATTTTGGCCAGTGCTACCATCCAATACCAACATTACATCATGTGGTGCATCAGGCACAACCTTTTGCATCACATTTTTAATTTTGGTCAATTCGTTCATCAGGTTGATTTTATTATGCAATCGACCTGCAGTATCAATTATGACAACATCAGCATCGTTGGCTTTAGCACTAGCTAAAGTGTCAAATGCAACACTAGCGGGATCCGATCCTTGTTGTTGCTTCACCACAGGCACCCCTACGCGTTCTCCCCAAATGCAGAGTTGTTCTACGGCCGCTGCACGGAAGGTATCAGCTGCACCAAGATAAACCTTTTTACCTGCTTGTTTATATTGGTAGGCAATTTTTCCGATAGTGGTTGTCTTTCCTACACCATTAACGCCTACAACCATAATGACATATGGCTTAGAGGGTAGGGGATCTGCGAAGTCAATCACCTGCGAAGAGTTGTTTTCTGCTAATAGGGATGCTATTTCATCCACAAGAATATGGTTGAGCTCGGCAGTACCTACGTATTTGTCTTGTTTGACACGTTCTTGTAAACGCTCTATAATACGCAATGTGGTTTCGACACCTACGTCAGAGGTGATCAATGCTTCTTCTAGGTTGTCTAGTACATCATCATCAATCGTTGTTTTACCTGCAATAGCTCGACCGATCTTACTGAGTACAGATTCTTTACTTTTTTCTAGACCTTTATCTAATGTTTCTTTCTTTGCCTTGCTAAATAATCCAAAAAATGCCATAACTATTTGATTTTCAGAACTGGGTTATTATTTGTCCAATTGTTCGTAAATAGAGTTTTTACTTTTATATTCAGGTACAATTTTCTTCATTCGTTGTACACATGGGAATGCCTTGCCGTTTTGAGCTTCCTCAATCAGTGATTGTATTTGGGTTGAAACGGTGTCAAAATCGTATTCTCGTACTTTGGCAACAAGAATTTTTTCATTCACGGTAGGAATTGTTAATTCTTTTTGGTTGAGTAATTCTTCATACAATTTTTCGCCAGGACGTAAACCTGTGTATATAATTTCAATATCCCTTCCTGGTTCATATCCCGCCAAACGGATCATATTTTTAGCAAGATCTGCAATTTTTACGGGGTGTCCCATATCAAAACAGAAAATTTCACCTCCATTGCTCAATGCTGCTGCTTCTAGCACCAAACTACTTGCTTCGGGAATTGTCATGAAGAAACGGATAATATCAGGGTGAGTAACAGTTACTGGACCTCCTGCTGCAATTTGCTTCTTAAAATATGGAACTACCGAACCATTGCTGCCCAATACGTTACCAAAGCGTGTCGTGATGAATTTTGTACAATTTGGATTGTCTTTGGATAATTTTATGTATAAGGATTGAACGTAAATCTCCGCGATACGTTTTGATGCTCCCATTACGTTGGTTGGATTTACGGCTTTGTCTGTAGAAATCATCACGAAACGTTTGGTGTTATGTTTAATGGCCATATCTGCCACATTTTTTGTTCCTAAAATATTCGTGAGAACAGCTTGTCTAGGAAATTCTTCCATCAATGGTACGTGCTTGTAGGCCGCTGCATGGAATACAATATCTGGTTGATATTCTTCAAAGGCCTCTTCAATCATCTTGACATTACGTACGTCAGCGATGATTTGTGCAAAATGTTGCTCAGGGAACTCTTTTCTTAAATCAATTAAAACGTCGTGTAATGGTGATTCTGCTGTTTCTAGTAATACAACTACACGAGGCTGATAATGAGCTACTTGACGAACAATTTCACTTCCAATACTGCCTGCAGCACCTGTAATCATTACCACTTTGTTCGATAAGATGCTACGAACATTCTCAGTGTTGATATCTATTGTAGGACGCTCGAGTAAATCTTCTACATTGATAGACTCAATTTTGCCAATACGTTGTGCGATGTTATTGTTCTCGTCTTCTGGGTTGTAGTCGTTGAAGTATGGAGTGGTTAATATTCGAATATTATGATTAATGAAAATGGCCAAATCTTTGAGTGGATTGATGGTACGCATTTTCATCGGTGATATGATGATACCTGTCACATCTTTATCTTTCATGATTTGGATCAAGTTTCCGTCTCGTTTATAGACATTCAGTCCCAATATACTTTTAGGTGCTTTGTCATCGGTGTCAATTATAAAACCAGCAGGACGATAACTACTATCCATATTAGATTGCAGCATTTTTGCAATGGATAATCCTGCGGCTTGAGTGCCGTAAATAAATACGTTGTGGTAATTTGAACGTTGTTGCGACAAATATTCAAAACTAGTTTTTATAGTTACACGCCATGCAAATAGCAGTGTGATAGCTACAAATACATAAATAACTACAAGTGAGTTAAGAAAAGGAACTTTGTGCAGCGTATTCTGTGTAATGACATTAGCAATAATCATTACAAGACCTGTCACTAATACAGCTAGCGAAACTTTAATCGTATCAACGAAAGTGGAGTAGCGTAAGATGCCTGAATATGTATGAAATACCCAGAAAAAGAGTGTTTGTACTGCCATGAGTATGAGTACTTGCTCCCATACTTGAAATACCAATTGTTCTAGATTATATTCCAATAGATTACACCCTAGAACATAACTGATCACATAAGCCACAAACACGATAAATAGATCGATTAATAATACGCCCCAACGAGGCAAATAGTCTACATTTATCCAATGTGAAAACATATCAGATTGTTTGATTTCGTTTATTCGTTTCATACAATATACAATTTTGCTCCGCAAAAGTACTAAAATTATGTGATATATCCAAATACCAAACGTTTTTTCTACGATTTTTATGATTATAACATCATTTATTTGGAAATAATTGCCACAAAGGTATCTAAAATGATTTTTATATCATACCAAAAGTTGTGCTTTTGCACATATTCCAAATACAAACGTATCTTCTCTTGCATAATGACCTCAATATAATATTTTTCAGGATCTTCTGCTTGTGCTAACAATTCATTCTCATTACGAAATTTAATACTAGCAGGATCCGTTATACCAGGGCGAACATCCAATACGTGCATCTGTTCCTCTGTCCAATAATTCACATAATGACGCACTTCAGGACGAGGCCCTACAAGGCTCATATCGCCGATAAATACATTGATTAATTGTGGTAATTCATCAATCTTAAACTTACGGATAAAGTATCCAGATTGTGTGACGCGTGGATCACGTCCACCAATGGTAACAAGACTACCTTTGTCAGCACCAATACGCATGGATCGGAATTTAAAAATGCGGAAGTCTTGATTGTTTTTTCCTACTCGTACTTGACGATAGAAAACAGGTCCAGCAGAATCTAGTTTGATCCATATAGCAACAAGTATCAGTATAGGGCTTAAAAATAGAAGTCCCATTCCACTTGCAATAATATCGAATAGTCGTTTCATTAAACTAGATAAATTGTTTTACTATTTCAATATAGTTTCCAATGATATATTCGATCTCCTCATCTGTCAATCGTGTATGCAAGGGCAATGTGATTTCGTTTGCGAAATGGGTATATGCATTGGGATAGTTGTTAATATTGAAGCCCATGTTCTTGTAAGCAGTCATCATTGGCAATGGTTTGTAGTGGACGTTTGTAGCAATACCACGTTCAGCCATTTGCTCTATGATAGTTTGTCTTTCCGCTGTCGTGATGTTTGGAACACGGGTTATATATAGGTGTCCAGAAGATTGGTGTTCCTCGCAATAATGATTAAGTGTCTCAATACCAATTGCTTTTAATGCTTTGTCATAATGTTGGATGATTTCTTTGCGTCGTTGTAGCATGCCAGCATAACGCTTCATCTGTACCAGTCCGATAGCGGCTGCAATGTCGGTCATATTGCATTTGTACCAAGGACCTACGATATCATATTCCCAAGCACCCAATTTAGTTTTTGCGAGTGCATCTTTGGATTGTCCGTGCAGTGAGTAGAGTTGTACCATGTGGTATATCTCATCATCGGCGATGCCTGGGATGGACTTCCATGTGAGTGCGCCACCTTCGGCGGTGGTGAGGTTCTTAACGGCATGGAAGGAGAAGGCGGTGAAGTCGGCTATAGAACCCACCATCTGTCCCTTGCGCGATGCACCGAATGCGTGTGCGGCATCGGCGCAGATAGCTACTCTGCCCAGCGCCTGCTGAATGTCGTTGGCTGCTTGGTAGAGGGGACGTTTGCTCTCTACGATTTGCATGAGGCGGTCATAGTCGCATGGGATACCTGCCAGGTCCACGGGGATGATGGCTTTGGTGCGTGGTGTGATGGCAGCTTCGACGGCTTCGTAGTCCATCTCGAGGCTATTGGGTTGCACATCTACGAACACAATGGTGGCTCCCACATGCGCCACAATGGATGCAGAGGCGGTATAGGTATAGGCAGGTACGATCACCTCGTCGCCTACGCCTATGCCCAATAGGCGGAGTGCCATCTCGGCACATGCGGTTTGCGAGTTGAGGCAAACGGCTTTGTTGGTGCCTATGTATGTTGCTATTTGTCGTTCGAGTTCTTTGGTGCGTGGACCAGTGGTGATCCATCCGCTGAGGATGGCTGCTGCTACTTCTTTTACTTCAGCCTCCGACATGTCGGGAGGAGAGAAGGGTATGTTGAATCGTTTCATACTTATTGAATATTCTATAAATGATTTTGTAAATATTGATGTAAATCTGCGATTTGCTTAGGACGATTGAATTTTGTTTGGGCACACAGATGACAATTTTTTCGCATCTCAATCATGTCATCTGGGTGAGATACAATATACTGAATATTTGCTTTTAGCATTGCATAATCTTTTGCAGGTGCTACCAAACCGATCTTATTTTCTTGTACAATTCTTGCTCCTTCGCCTTCGCCTACAAACATGATTGGGAGTCCTGCTGCCATTGATTCGTAGATTTTTGATGGTACAGCACCATAAATATGCTTAACTAATGGTACTAATGTCAAATCTGCAGTTTGCAATATGTTTGGTAGTTCTTGACGAGATACAACACCATGGTAATAAATTCCATGATCAGGATGTTGTTGTATATATCGTTCTATCTCATTTTGTTCACCACCAGCACCATAGATATGAAACTCAGCACCCATGGCCGCAAAATTGATTGATGTACATATGTCAGCTACTCCCTGTGCGAACCCTAACAGTCCAGCATAAATAAGCTTTATTGGATGCGTAACTGCCTCCTTTGTAACTATTTGAAAACGTGTTGGATCTACACCATTACGGAATAAATATACATTTTTTCCGCCATGTGCAGCTATGTGATCTACGATTTCTTGTGATTGCCCCATGCATATATGTGAAGAACGATATATCTTGTGCTCCAATTGTTCCAGTATATAATATAAGCGCCCCTCAGAAATCGCCCCTAATTCTTTGGCAGAAAGAGGCCAAATATCCGAGATATTGGCAACCAATTTGCATTTGGCAAACTTGGCTAACCATATTCCTACAATACCGAGTGTGAGTGGTGGACTTTCTACTACCAAGTAATCCAAACGCAGTTTGCGTAAATAACAAGCGGAAAATAATGCCATGCAGGAAAAGGAAATCATATTCCAAATACGTGGAATCACTTTTCGAGCATTGCTTGCGTATAACCAATAGCGTTTTACTGCTATACCATCCATTACTTCGTCGCATACGATTTTGCCTTTGTAAGCATCGAATATTTTTCCAGTAGGATAATTTGGCATAGCGGTAATGATA
This sequence comes from Paludibacteraceae bacterium, assembly GCA_045124995.1. Classification (GTDB taxonomy): domain Bacteria; phylum Bacteroidota; class Bacteroidia; order Bacteroidales; family Paludibacteraceae; genus Colicola. The sequence continues at coordinate 86,781 of JBGVMY010000004.1, forward strand.
TGAATCTCATTGCCTAATTCTTTTAGTCCGCGAACCATTTCGTATAAACGATTTTGCGGAGCACCCATTTCGGGTTTGTAGTATTGAGTTAATAATCCAATTTTCATTACATTATAATTTAATTATTCAATTTTACTTAAGGATTAATGATAGAACGAATACTACCAAGTATACGCGTGAAAAAGAAAAGAAAGTTGTATTCTTGAATATGTGTAAAATATATTTTTGTATATTCTGATGTTAATCGTAATGCATTATAAAAACGTTGTTTTATATTGGTCGAAAAATTTGCGCTATTGTTTCTATATCTACGATAGTATATTGCATTTTGTGTTGTGATGGATATCGTTCTAATCCGATTGGAAATTAAGAACATAAATAGGCTATCTTCGCCATTCTTAAATCGAACATCAAAGCGTTTGTTGCCGATACAAGTAGCAGGAATGAGTTTCATACAAGGCCCTGAGAAGAATTTTCGTGCCATGGAGTTGAGCGATATATTGTTTTTACCTGCGCACTGGTTGTATGCGTCTGTGATGCGATAGGGCAACTGTTGTTGCGCTTCCCCGTCATTGAAGGCGTATGGGTAGCATATCACGATATTATCGCCTGTGGTGAGCGATTGCATTTCTTCCAGATAGGTGGCGCTGACATAGTCGTCATCATCAATAAATGCGATATAGTCGCCCTGCGCCGAGTCTAATCCGATATTTCGTGCGTTGGATACGCCTGCGGCATCTGTTTGAATCAATCGCACGCGCTGGGCAGACATGTGTTCGGCGATGAACTGCTGTATCTGAGTGTAGTAGGGTTCGTTGCAACCATTCAGCACAATAATCACCTCGTATTGGTCTGCCACTAAGGTCTGTGCGGAAAGCGATTGCAAACACTCCCAAAGATAGGCTTGTGGACGATATGTAGGTATAATAACTGAAATCATAATGCGTGCAATATCTCTTTGGTAATCTGTATCATTGGTGGGTATGTCTGCGCTTCGATGCTGCTTCTTCCTTGCAGTTTGCAGCGCAGTAGGCATAGGCGCAAGGCAAATAATCGAATGCGCAGATAGTGCGCCGCGGACAGTCCATGCTTGCGACATACATACAAATCGGCGTTGAGCAGTTGGCGGTAGCGTTTCTCCTCAAAGGGTCGCTCTGCCGATAAATGCAGATAGGGGATAGGCAGGAATTGTATCTGCTTTTTGGGGAAGGCTTTGCGCAGACGCAAATGTATATCACATTCTTCGCCATACATGAATATCTGTTCGTCGAACATGCCTATCTGCTCGAAGCAGGCTTTCTTGATGAAGAAAAACGCTCCCGAGAGGTGCATGTGGCGGTAGTCGTAATAATCGAATCGCTTATAGATATTGCGTAGTGGTACTTGCAAGAAACTCAGTGCGTTATAGTCAAATGCGTATGACCAACCCAATTGTGTCGGGCTGTGCATCTGCTTGCCTGCGCACATGATAACATCCTTGTTGTCAAGCGTTTGCAATGCTGCGGCAAAAATAGGTTGCATCAATCGGATATCGGGATTCATGATAGCCACCACAGGTGCTGTCGCTATGCGAATACCTACATTATTGCCTTGTCCGTAGCCGCCATTGTGCGTGTTTTGCGTGATGATGACCTGAGGATAGCGCTTAGCTATCTCCTGCTGCATGGTGGCAAAGTCTTTGCTCTGATTATCCACTACAATCACCTCTAAATCTTCTCCAATATCGTTATATTGATACACTGATTCAAGGCATTGGTAGATGTCTTTTTCAGAGTTGTAGGTTAATATGATAACAGACAGTTGTTTCATGCTTGAGAATTGAGTGTTTTTATTACTTTAGCAGGCACACCACCGACGATAGTATATGCCTGAACATCATGTGTAACTACACTATTGGCTGCTATGATTGCCCCTTTGCCGATATGTACATTGGGCATAATCATGGCTCCTTCTCCTATCCATACATCATCTTCAATGATGACAGGTCCTTCGCTATGTAATGTGCGGAACAATGGTGCTATATTTGCATCCTTCATATTAGATTTTCCATGCGCATTATCTGTGATGAGAACGCGTGGACCAGTGAGCACATTATTACCTATTATGATTTGATTGATAGCTGTGATATGTGCATGAATACCAATATTGCAGTTATCTCCAACGCTAATGTTAGGGGTAAATTGTTGCTCGGTATATGCAAATTGGTAATTAGCATGTAGCAAACTATAATCACCAATCACACTATTATTTCCGATGGAAATAAACTTCTCACCGCAATAGGATATATGAGTGCCTAATATACAATTTTCTCCAAAGTGTTTGAACTGACGAGACTTATAACCCGTGGAGATGTACCTCTTTGTGGCTTGCCATTTGTCCAATATAGTTTGTGGAAAAATGTATGAGAATATTTTACCTATACAAATGATAAATTGTTTCATTACGATATTATATTGAATGAGTTATGTTACAACGAGTGATGATAAAGCGAACAGCAATAATGACAATTGCTATCGGTGCCAAGACAATACCCATGAACATCGCTTTCTTAAATTGCTTATCATTTTGAAAATAAGGATGTGTTAGTAAAGCTATTTGGTTTTTGTATTTTAACTTTCTCAATATCCATAGGCACAACTCAATAGAAAATCGTAGATAGAGCAGTATTTTTTTTGTTATGGCAACATGATTGATTTTATAAAGCAAGAATTTGAATGTGCCAATTTGAATTTTTTCTTGTGATGCTCCTGTGGTCTTACCCGTTGACGCTTTGGTATAGAATGCGCCACAATATCCCTCTAGTCGTTCTATTTTTGGTCTTGCAGAAAATACTTCAATATGGAAATCCCAATCTTCTCGTTCTTTAATGGCTGTGGTGAATGTGATAGCATTATTTTTCAGAAAATCGCGACGGTACAAGAAGCTATGGATAGGAATGGTGCCAAATGTCCCCCAAAAAGCTAGTTGCCTAACTAAACCACAATTCATTCCTTGAGTCTTTTCCTGTTCACCAGATGGAGAAATATAACACCAATCGGTATAACTTACTTGCAGTTTCTCTTTATCCATTAAATCCACTTGATATTGCAGTTTGTTACTGTCAATTAAATCATCTGCATCCAAGAATTGTATGTATTCGCCTGTCGCGTGCTCTAATCCCAATCTTCGTGCACTAGCCGTACCGCCATTTTCTTTTTGTATCAATTTGATACGAGCATCATTCATTCCAAAGTTACGTACTACTGATGCTGAATCATCGGTTGATCCATCATCTACTACAATCCACTCCCAGTCCTCTAGTTTTTGTTTTTGTATAGATTCAAAGGTTGGGCGAATATACTGGCTAGCGTTGTAGCAAGGTGTTATAATTGATACTTTTGTCATATTATTGCAGTAAATTGGCGTTTTCTTTTTCGTCTAAATTATGATCTCTTGGTTGCAGACATGGAGAATAATATACCAGTTGCAAGAAGAGGAATATATATATAATGTTGTATGCCTCAAAAAATGACATTACAAATAGAATACACAATGCCATCACAATAGTTGTTGTTACTCTAGACTTTTGCAACAATGCGTTGCGAATAGCAAATAGTGTGATGAAAATAAAGAAGAAGCAAGATATCATTCCACCATTGAGCAGTAGCATGACCCAGAGATTATGCGTACCAGAACCCTGTAAGTTTTCATCGTTCCACTCTACATTTTGGATACCATATCCTCCAATCGGATGTTGTCGAATCAGTTCTACAGCATTTTCCCAAATCACAGTACGTTTACTAAAAGTAGTATCTTTACTCAATGTGTTTTCAATAAATGTGGTTGCCCATTTTACTTGCTCGATGTCATTGCCATACCATATAATCAACATAAATACAGTCACATACAGTGCTGCAAATATGATCAACCATATTTTAGGACGTTTGAATATACGATGCAGCAGGATGTAAGCGATAATCAATGTCAAACCAATAACTGAGGTCATAGAAGCATGAAAAATAACAGAGACTAATGACACGACAATCAGCAAAAATAGATTGAATTTGCCTTTGTTGTATGCAAACGTATAAAGACATTGAGTCACTACTGCCAACATACATACAAAACCTGTTTGGTTTTGATTACCAAATAAATATCGAGTTGGATCACCTCGTCCTACCCATGTTGAATCAATCCACAATCCTTCAGGGAATAGAATGAGCAGGATGGCATTCATATAAATTAGAATCGAGAAAATCACAACCAAACATTTCAAACTACCACGCATGTTCTCCTTCCAATACACTTTACCCAATAGCAAGAAGATGGCAACATTCAACCACGTAAATACGGGAGTAATACCCACGTCAGTAGGATGAGTAAACGTGATTATAAGATAAATAATCCACCAAGCATTGACCAATAGGTTAAACTTATCAAATTTCATCACGTGTTTGATATTGGGTATGAATAAGGCTGCCAATACCAACACTTCAATCGCTTGGATACAACGGACAATTGCGTATGTGACACCACCTGTAGGAAAACTAATAATTGTTACTCCTATGATGATAAAACAGATCAAAAATTGTCCGATATTCTGCGATAAACTATGATTGTCTCTCTGCATTACGAGCTAAAAATCTATTAAATGATTGTTTTATAATTTCTCTTTCTTGATTGTTAAGTGCTAGTAACCATATACTTATACATCCAGCTAATCCGGAACATGCTAGAGTAATGATTATTCTATATGCTATATCAACATAAGTGATACAAACGAAACTGACAATACACATTATGGCACAAGGGATAGCTACTCGTCCAAATACATGTTTGCAAAATGGCATCATCTCTATGCCTGCAATCCATTTCATTAATGGCAAACGCAACAGAGAAGTCAGCAATTCTACTATCACATAGCACCACATCATTGAGGTGATTTCCAATCCGAATCGCAGACATATCCATCCTAATATCACAACCATGAGTTTGAGTGTATAAAACACCAAACTATATGTGCGGATGTTGCCGATAGCTTGATTGGCTGAGGTTAATCCAATGGATAATTGATCACACAGAGCAGCCACCAGCATCAATCGACAAAACATACTGGTATGTGCAGGCACATCGCCCAACCATAATACCAATATAGTGTCCATCTCTGCTATCAACGGAATGGCTACTAATGCCAGCAGCAAAAATGAATATTTACTAGCATATTCGCTCAAGCGTATCATTCGTATTCGGTCATTTCCTCCCTCCGCTTTCATAATTTGGGGATTCATGGCATTCAATATAGATGCGGACACAAACTGCACGGCTCCCAATACTTGTTGCGCAATACCATAGGCCGAATTGATAATCGTTCCGTAAAACCAATTCAATACGACTGCAATTCCTTGATTGCGTGCAATCACACAACCTGCAGAGTAAGTAGTCCAACCTGCGAAATGACTGAGCTCCTTAATAAATTGCTTGTTCCATTCGGATAAGCGTGGCATATGAAATTCTGGGAACTTCATTTTTGCATACACAGCAAAGGCGATTAGATTAAAACATGATATTCCTATCATCATGCTAGAGTACGTCACCAATTTGTCATACGCAATCCACGATAACGCAACCGCTATGGCCAGTTTTAGTATGCCGTCCACCACATCTACTATTGATATATACACTATGTTCTCTCGGGCAATAAATAATGCACGAACGGGGGCTATGATAAAACTCAAAAATAGCACAATGATTGCCGCATAATATACCCAAAGGGCTGCACCTTGACGGGCCACTTCGATATTTAATACATCATACACAATCCACCCTCCGCAACATGCTAAGATCACTGACAATATGCCGCCAATCAACAGATGCAACAGCATGCTATTGCCGAATATTTGCCGAATATTGGTGGTGTCATTTTTTCCGTGATAGAATGATAGATAGCGTTGAGTGGTCGTTACCAATGCGTTAGTTAAGAATGACAACATTGCTATCACACCCGCTACCAACGTATAGATGCCATAATCGCTTTGTCCCAATGCACTCAGTATCAATCGGGTAGAGTACAGCGACAAGCACACATTCAGTATGGTGCGTGTATATTGTGCTAATGTATTTACTATGACACGTTGAGAATTTGTCATTATTTCTTGCCTCTCGCCTTTCGCCTCTCGCCTCTAATCCCTGCGGAATATATCCCTAGTATACACTTTATCTTTCACATCCTCCAAGCATACATCGTATCGGTTGGCAATAATCGCCTGCGATTGTTGTTTGAATTTCTCCAAGTCATTGACTACCAGCGAACCGAAGAATGTCGAACCATCGGGCAGGGTAGGCTCATAGATAATTACTTGCGCACCTTTTGCTTTCACGCGCTTCATGATACCTTGGATGCTTGACTGACGGAAGTTATCCGAATTTGACTTCATCATCAGTCGATATACACCAATTACGCATGCATGCTCCTCTTGTGCATTAAACTGACCATTGTTGTAGTAGTCGTAATAGCCTGCTTTGGCGAGCACGCGATCTGCAATAAAGTCTTTTCTTGTTCGATTGCTATCCACAATTGCACCAATCAAGTTCTCTGGCACATCTTGATAGTTTGCCAACAACTGTTTCGTATCTTTTGGCAAGCAGTATCCGCCATAGCCAAACGATGGGTTGTTGTAGTGCGTACCGATGCGAGGATCCAAACAGACACCGTTGATAATCGATTGTGTATCTAGTCCTTTCATCTCGGCATAGGTGTCCAATTCGTTAAAATAGCTTACGCGCAACGCTAAGTAGGTATTGGCAAACAATTTCACAGCCTCGGCCTCCGTAAAGCCCATCAACAAGGTGTCTACATCCTCTTTGATAGCACCTTCTTGCAGCAAAGCTGCAAACTGCTTAGCAGACTCCACCAATCTTGGATTTTCCATGTCTGTACCCACGATTATTCGCGAAGGGTATAGATTATCATACAACGCCTTCGATTCGCGCAAAAACTCTGGCGAGAACAAGATATTTTCTGTGCCATATTTCTTGCGAACGGACTCCGTGTAACCTACAGGTATAGTAGATTTTATCACCATGATAGCCTTTGGGTTGACGCGCAACACCAACTCTATCACTGACTCCACAGCAGAGGTGTCGAAGTAGTTTTTCTGGCTGTCATAGTTCGTTGGTGCTGCAATCACCACCACTTCTGCCTCTTTGTATGCCATTTCAGCATCCAACGTGGCAGTCAAATTCAATTGGTTTTCCGCGAAATACTTCTCGATATACTCATCTTGAATAGGTGATTGGCGGCGATTAATCATCTCCACTTTTTCGGGTAAGATATCCACGGCCAACACCTGATGATGTTGCGCCAACAGCGTGGCTATTGATAAGCCCACATATCCCGTTCCTGCTACTGCTACAGTCATGTCAATCTAATAAATTACAATCTTCCGTCAACTACTGAGCGGTCAACAAAATCTTTCACGTCGAAGATAACCGCACCTTGCTCTTTGTACTTCTTAAAGTCGAAGGTCTTGAATTGGTTATGGCTCACGCATGCGATTACGGCTTGATACTCCTTATCTGGGTCGATAGCTGCAATCAGCTCTTTGCCGTACTCATGTTTCACTACTTCTGCGCTTGCCCATGGATCGTAAATATCCACGATGCAACCAAAGTCTTCCAACTCTTCCACAATATCCACCACTTTGGTGTTACGGCAGTCTGGGCAGTTCTCTTTGAAGGTCACACCCAAGATTAGCACATGCGAGTTGTTGATTTTATGGTCTTTTTGAATCATCAATTTCAGCACTTTATCTGCGATAAACTTCGCAATCGAGTTGTTTACTGCACGACCTGAAAGGATCACTTGTGGGTCATAGCCCAGCGATTTCGCTTTGTGTGCCAAGTAGTATGGATCAACCGAGATACAGTGTCCGCCCACCAAACCTGGACGGTATTTCAGGAAGTTCCACTTCGAGCCTGCTGCCTCAATCACGTCGTTGGTGTCGATGCCTACGCGGTCGCAAATCAACGCCAACTCGTTCATAAACGAGATATTCACGTCGCGTTGGCTGTTCTCTACGGCTTTCGCAGCCTCCGCCACTTTCATGTTTGGTGCTTTGTGGGTGCCGTTCTCAAGGATTGAGTTATACAACGCGTCCACCAAGTCTGCTATCTCTGGGGTCGAACCCGAAGTAATTTTCTTGATCTTGGTCAAGGTGTTTACCTTGTCACCTGGGTTAATACGTTCTGGCGAGTAGCCGCAGTAGAAGTCCTCATTGAATTTCAGTCCGCTGAACTTCTCCAATACTGGCACGCAATCCTCCTCGGTACAACCAGGATAAACGGTTGATTCATAGATCACCAAGTCACCTTTCTGCAAGGTCTTTCCGATGGTCTCGCTTGCTTTCAGCAGCGGAGTGAGATCAGGGTTGTTAAAGCGATCGATTGGGGTAGGTACTGTCACAATATAAGTGTTCGCTTGCTTCAGCTCTTCTGGGGCGCTAGTGAAGCTCAAACCAATCTTCTTGGTACTCTCATACGCATCGCGGGCTTGCTTCATACCCACGAGGTCAGCCTCTAAGGTGTGATCTTCGCCGCGATTCAATTCATCCACGCGAGCTTGGTAGATATCAAAACCAATCACGCGGTACTTCTTTCCATACTCAATTGCCAGAGGCAATCCTACATAACCCAGTCCTATGACTGCAATTACTCTGTCGTTCAAATTCATTTTCTTATTATCGTTTTTATTAGTATCGTTTTGGTGCGGACATTATAGTCCACAATAGCGTGCAAAGGTACGACTTTTTTTTTATTTATACAAATAAAATCATAAAAATTATCCAATCTGCATTTTTTTTTTGATTTATTTTTCCATTCCTCTCTTTGTTGTTTTTTTGCTTTTTCTGGTCAATTAGCCGTTAGTAGTTAGAGATTAGTTAGTGATTAGTTAGTTATTAGTTAGTGATTAGTTAGTTATTCAGCATACTTTACCTAGTCTTTACCGTACTCTTATCGGTCTTTTTCTCCGATATTCTGCCGATTTCCTCCATTTTTCTAACTGACCTTCCTCCTTTTTAACCGATTTTCCGTGCCTTTTATTCTTGTCTGTGCATTTGCATATTCCATCTTTTTTTTGTACCTTTGCGCCCAAATTGCCGAAATTTGTGCAATTCGGAATTGTATTGAACAAAAATGAACGCGCCAAAGTGGCGCAATGAACGATAAATATATGAAAAATTTCAAACTGTGGAACGCGGTTTGCGGTTGGCTTGTGTTTGCTATTGCCGCTGCAACCTATCTTTTGACGATGGAGCCAACAGCCTCATTTTGGGACTGTGGCGAGTTTATTGTAAGTGCTCATAAGTTGGATGTAGGTCATCCACCTGGGGCACCATTTTTTATGCTGATGGGGCATTTCTTCTCGCTTTTTGCGAGTGACACGGCTCATGTCGCTATGTGCGTCAATGCCTTATCTGCATTGGCTTCTGCCCTGACGATATTGTTCCTTTTCTGGACAATTACCGCTCTCGGACGCAAATTGATACAACCAACCAATCTTGCCAAGGGCATTGCCCTGCTCGGTGCAGGCGCAGTGGGTGCATTGGCATACACTTTCTCCGATACATTCTGGTTCTCAGCGGTAGAAGGCGAGGTGTATGCGCTTTCATCCCTCTTTACTGCGGTAGTCTTCTGGCTAATCCTCAAGTGGGATGAACATGCTGACGAAGCGGGCTCAGACAAGTGGTTGATTCTCATTGCTTACCTCATGGGTTTGAGTATTGGTGTTCACTTGCTCAACCTCTTGACCATCCCTGCAATTGTGTTGGTTTATTACTTCCGCCGTCACACCTTCTCATGGAAAGGAGTTTGTGCTGCGTTTGGTGTTTCTGTAGCCATCCTTGCAGTCATTCTCTATGGTATCATTCCTGGTGTACCTACTATCGCTGGATGGTTTGAGTTGCTGTTTACCAATACATTAGGTTGTCCATTCAACACGGGTTTGGCTATCTATCTCGTCTTGATGGCGGCGGCACTCGTTTGGGCTATTTGGGAGAGTTATAAGGTTATTGAGCGCGAAGAGACTATCAATACCCGCACAATCATCTCCTTTGTCCTCGCAATGGCGTTAGCCGGAGTACCATTTATCAAGGAGAGTTGGGCAATTGGTATCATCCTTATCATTGTGATGTTGATTGTGCTTTTCTCCAAGAAAGACGTTATCCCAGCGCGCTGGCTCAATACTATTGCTATGATGGTCACTGTTGTCATCATCGGTTATGCTAGTTACGCGGCTATTGTCATTCGTTCTGCTGCGGACACTCCAATGGATCAAAACTCGCCAGACAATGTCTTCTCTCTCAAATACTACCTCAACCGCGAGCAGTATGGAGACACACCGCTCTTCTACGGACAAACATACAATGCACCTGTCAAACTGGATGTCAAGGGTAATATGTGCATCCCTGTAGAGAAGAAAGGTCATGCGCAATACGCACCTGCACCAAAGGTGGAGGGCGAGAAAGATCGCTATGTAGTAACGGGTTACAAGAATTCTTATGTCTATATGGACGAGTTCAAGATGCTCTTCCCACGTATGCACTCTGCGCAACCACACCATGTAGATGCCTACAAATCGTGGGCGGATGTCAAGGGTAAAAAAGTGCGCTACGATTACTGCGGACAAACCAAGACAGAGTACTGTCCAACTTTTGGAGAAAACCTCCGTTTCTTCTTCCGCTATCAAGTGAATTTCATGTACTGGCGCTACTTTATGTGGAACTTTGCTGGCCGTCAAAACGACATCCAATCGCATGGCGAACTCACCAAAGGTAACTGGATTTCGGGTATTCCGTTTATTGATAATACGATGCTCGGTGATCAATCTAAATTACCATCGGAACTCCGTGAGAATAAGGGACATAACGTCTATTATTTACTTCCACTTCTTTTGGGTGTAATTGGTCTTTGCTGGCAATTGGGCAAGCGTAACAACGAGGGTAAAAACAAAGAGGGTTATCGCTCTTTTGCGATTGTATTCCTCCTCTTCTTCCTTACTGGTTTGGCGATTGTTGTTTACCTCAACCAGACACCTTACCAACCTCGCGAACGCGACTATGCATACGCAGGATCTTTCTACGCATTCTGCATTTGGATTGGCTTGGGTGTGATGGCACTTGTTGATATGCTCAACACTTTCATCAAGAACGACAAAGTACGTACTGCTCTTGCTGCTGCAATCGTACTCGTTACCTTGCTTGTGCCTGCACAAATGGCTTCGCAAAACTGGGATGATCATGATCGCTCAAACCGCTATGCAGCGCGTGATTTCGGTGCTAACTATTTGAAATCCTGCGACAAAGAGGCTATCATATTCTGTAATGGCGACAACGATACCTTCCCACTCTGGTACAATATCGAGGTAGAGCAGGAGCGAGATGATGTGCGTGCTTGCAACCTTTCGTATCTCCAAACCGATTGGTATATCAGCCAGATGAAGCGTCCATACTACAACTCGCCAGGGTTGCCTATCTCATGGGAATACAAAGACTATATGCCTGGTAAAAACGAGATAGCGTGGGTAGAAAACAGACTCAATGCACCGCTTGAGGTTAAGAAGGCATTCCAGTTCTTGCACTCTACCGACCCTCGCACCAAACGTGATGGTGAAGGCTATTTGCCAAGTGATCAACTTTATGTGCTTTCTCCTGATAGCCAAAAGATTATATTCAAGAAAGCTCGCCGCTTTACACGCTCTGAGATGATGGTAATGGAGATGCTTTCTACCAATCAATGGCAACGACCAATGTATTTCGCTGTCACTATTGGTAACGACTATCACCTTGGTCTTGACCCATATCTTGAGCTTACAGGTATGGCATACCGCATTACCCCAGAGCGCAGCAAAGATGGCAAGATTCGCGTAAATACCGAAGTGATGTACGACAACATGCTACATCATTTCAAATATGGCAATATGAACGTGCCAGGTATCTATATCGACGAGAATACTATGCGCATGTGCCGCACCCACCGTATGATGTTCCTCGAACTCATTGAGGCGCTTTACGAAGAGGGAAAACGCGACAAATGTCTTGAGGTGCTTGACTTCGCCGAGGAGATGTTGCCTGGCTACAATATCCCATACGACTACACTTCTGCCACCATGGCGGCATATTACTACCAATTGGGCGAGATGGACAAAGCCAATGCCATCATGACCAAGGTGGCTGACAACTGTGTTGAGTATTTGAAGTGGGGTGATTCTCTAGCTAAAGAGCAACGCGTTTCGTCGCAATCTACTTTGGGACATCAGATGGCGGTCTTTGGCTATGTGCTCCAAAACCTCGAGCGCTACCAACAAAAAGAATTGTTTAACCAATACTACGATATCTACGCACAATATGCAATGCGATAATATCCCTGTTTTGCTGCTGACCGGCTATCTCGGCAGCGGCAAAACTACACTTCTTAATCGAATCCTTTCTAATCGAAAAGGTATACGTTTTGCCGTGATTGTCAATGATATAGGCGAAGTGAATATAGATGCTACACTTATCCAAAAGGGTGGAATAGTAGCGCAGCAAGATGACTCTCTCATTGCCTTGCAAAACGGCTGTATTTGCTGCTCGTTGAAGATGGACTTGGTGCAACAACTTCGCGACCTTTGTGCTACCAATAATTTCGATTATATTGTCATTGAAGCTTCTGGTATCTGCGAACCTGCACCTATTGCACAAACGATTTGTTCATATTCAAGCCTTTCGCCTCATAGCCTTGTCGCCTCATCGCCTAAATTAGATGCTGTAGTAACGGTGGTCGATGCCCTTCGCTTGCGCGACGAATTTATGGCACAACTATCGCCTATTACTGATAACCAATCTCTGTTAACCGAAGCTAACGACCTGGCTTCTTTGGTGATCCAGCAAATCGAGTTCTGCAATATTATATTATTAAATAAGGTGTCAGAGGTTAACGAAGCAGAACGAAAGCAAATAATATCTATCATTCGCGCCATCCAACCCAAAGCACAAATCATTGAGTGCGACTATTGCGATGTGCCTTTGGGCGAGATACTCGATACCCAATTGTTTAATTTTGAACAGGTAGCGACCTCTGCTACATGGATTCAAAAGGTAGAGGGCGATGTGGAGGAGGAGCATGAGCATGACCATCATCACGAGCATCATCACCATCATGATCATCATCACGAGTGTGACGACCCACATTGCCACTGCCACCACCATGACCATGAGTGCGATGATCCGCATTGCCATTGCCACAACCATGGCGACGAATATGGTATCTCTACCTTTGTTTACTACCGTCGTCAACCTATGAGTCTCAACCGTTTTGACGAGTTCGTAGCTCGCCATTGGGACAAAGGTATCATTCGTTGCAAGGGCATGTGCTATTTCGAGGAGGAGTACGACATGTGCTACCTCTTTGAGCAAGCGGGCAAACAGTTCGACCTCAAGCAAGCCGGTGCTTTCTATGCTACCATGCCGCAAGAGGAACTCATGCAACTCATGGCTACCGACCCAATGCTCCAGCGTGATTGGGACGAGCATTACGGCGACCGTATGCAAAAACTTGTCTTCATCGGTCAGAATATGGATGAGGAAGCAATCCGAAAAGCATTGGATGATTGCTTGGTATAGCGGTAAATCAGCATATTCAAGTTATATAAATTTTAAACAGTGATATCAAAGAGAGGAAAATTTTTAAAATTTCTCTCTTTTTTTTGTTTGTTTGAAAAAAAAACATTAATTTTGCAACGATTTAATCAACCAAGGGTATATCTAAAACTAACCCTATAATATTGACAATTTAATTATTAGTCTGTATGAAGAAATTTTTCACCCTTCTTATGGCGACAGTGGTATCGCTCTCTATATTGGCGATTACCCCTGCTGATTTAGACAAGAAAACAGATCCTACTGGACATGCTACCAAACTTGTAGAGAAACGTTTACAACACAAACAAGACGTTGCAAAGGTTCTACAAATGAATAAGTTGGAGCGTAAAGCAATGCCAAAGGCAACCACCGATTCTCAACAACTGCCAACAGCCCTAGCACCTAAAGCAAAAGCGCAAAACGAGGCTATTACCCTCAATTACGATGCTTTTGCGGGTATGATGTACTACGAAGAAGAAGGCCAATGGTGGATCGGACTGAGCTGCGACGATTGGTCACGCGATGAGTATGGTCATAACCTGAACCTCGAATGGAATGCACCAGCAGATAACCCATGCGGTACATTCACCATTGCGGATTTCGACTATGATTATACCCACCTTACAACTCCATTCAGTTATGGTTCAATCCACTTCTCAGAGATCACGATGACTCTATCTCATGAGAAAGTCAACGCCAACTTAGAGCGCTATACCCTCACCGCTACGCTTGTAGGTGAAGATGGCAATACCTATTATGTGAATGCTAAACACGAGACCATCATTCCTAAGGGCGAAGCGTCATCTGTAATCTTAGATGCAACACTCACACCTGGTGACTGGGATTTTACCCTCGAAGGTAAGAACGACGATCTTGATATCAAGCTCGTTATCAATAACTCCGATGTTATTGGTGTTTACGGTATAAACATGGTTGATTGGGATAATAGTGCCATCACCTTCAAAGGTGCAACCATCACCCCTCTCACCTTCAAAGCTATCGTGAACCTTGCTACACACACCGAAGACGGCTCTTTGGCTTATGTGACCGAAGTACTGATGATGGGCAATGATACCATCGACTATCACTTTGTGATTGCAGCTCCTCTGCCAGCACCATCCGATACCATCGAACTCTCTGCTATCGACTTGACCGTGGACGACTCATGGGCAGTGATGTTTGGTTCGGTCGATTTCTATGCTAGCACCGAAGAGTTCTCTATCCGTGGCGGTTGGCAAGCAGAGTTCCTTGAGGAAGGAACCTACGAGGCTGCCATCTTCCTAGACGATGCGGATTTTAATACTATCACCAGTCTGCAAGCACAAGTGCAAGTCATTAATGATATGGGCAATTGGGCGATTGAAGGCACAATGCTTGGCAACGACAACAAGATCTATAATCTCCACCTCAAATGGGACGTTCCTGAGCAAACGGATACCGTACTAGTATCTTTCGAGAACCCTGCTAAAGCTAAGTTCTATCCTCACTTGGACAACGATATTCAACTCTACAACGAGAATGACCTCTATAGTGCTTCTATCAACGTATCGGGCGTGGCATTGGGCGAAGAGTTCGACGAGGAGTATATCATCGACTACTACACCTATCTTGAGTTGAAAGATGGTACCATCTTGGATGTCGCTGAGATCGTTAATGGTAAACTCTACCAAGTGGACGACAAGACAATGATGGAAGCCGACTTTGTGACTTTCCAAGGCGTCCTCTATCAAGTTCGCCTCTGCTATGTGGCTCCAACCCCTACCGAGACAGTTAACCTCAATATCCAAGATGCAGAGTTTATCCTCGATTTCGACTACAATGGCGTTTATAACCTTGTTGGCTACACCGATGATCAACAGACTGCTGTAGTCTTCACTATCTATGCTACTGCCAAAGAGGATATTCCTGGCACTTTCGTTAACGATGGTAAGTTCGGTCAATTTGGTGAAGGTCAATACGAGTTCGACGCTAGCAATAGTTATATTGGCAAATGGAACCCAGAATGGGAAATGTATGACCTCTATTATATGCAAAAAGGCCAAGTAGTGGTAGAGTTGGACGAAAACGATAATATCACTCTGACCGCTTCTGTGGTGGCTGAGGATGCTATTCAATACGAGATCGATATGACATCCAAATTCGAAAAACCTCACCTCGAGTTCGACTCTGAGAGTGATCCTGTCAATCGTATCTACGATGCTTCTGCTACTGTGACAATCACTGACTATACCGCTGACAACTTCCTCATCTCCGTCATGATTCTTGACGAACTTGTAGGCGATGTCACATCTCTCTATTTCATGATGAGCGAACCAGGTACTGACCACTTGCTCCCTGCGGGTACCTATCCAATCAACGACTCATGGTTTGATTATACCGTTCTTGCTAGTACGGGTATCGAATATGATGGTTCTGTCATGCCATCATACTATGCGGGTTACGCCGACGGTTGGTTGGTTGAACCATTCTATTTCTTCGTAAGTGGCGAGGTGGTTGTGTCATATGTTAACAACAATATCCGCCTCGAGATCAACGCACTCAACTCATGCGATATCCCTGTACACATCCTTTACGATGCCAACGGAGGTACTGCAGTAGAGTCTGTTATGGGCAATCATACTGCTGCTACCAAGACCATTCGCAACGGTCAACTCCTCATTCAACGTGAGGGTAAGACCTATAACGCATTGGGTGTACAACTCAAGTAATCATTTAAATACCTATTCGCATGAAAAAGATTCTTATCTTTTGCTTGGCTTGCGTATCCTTCTGCATGCTTTTTGCTGCACCACAAACGCAATTGCCTCTTGTCAATCAAACAACGAAAAATACGATGCGTCCTCAGGTCATGCATGCGCTCAAGCAAGACCTCAGCAAACGCCCTGCTCCTGCTGCAGAAGCAATCAAGCGTGCACCTCATCGTATCGCTCCTGCTGCCAACGTGGCTGCTGCAACTATCGATCTCTACTGCGATGGTTTCCTCGTAGGCCCTGAGTACGAGGCAGAGACGCGCGAGTGGTATATCGCCCTCGAGGCACAAGGTTATACCTTCCGTCTCTGCTGGTATGGCGAACCGGATACCTATTGCGGTCACTTTGTCTTCGAAGATATCAGTTGGGAATATACATGGGGTTGGTATCAATCTGCTGACCTCTTCTACGAGATCTATCCTTCGGATATCGTCATGACTATCTCTGAGAAACAAGTGGGTACTTGCCTCAAGCAAATCATCCTCGAAGCAGAGATCTATGACCCAGACGACAATATCTATCGCGTACATGCGGTGCACAGCATCTTTACACCAAAAGAGGTGGTAGAGACTGCTCTTACCAACACCCAACTCACCATGGGCGACGGCCAATATATCCTCGATGGCAACGATACCAACCTCGATGTGGTGCTCGCTGTCAATTCACCTATGGTAGAAGGTGTCTTCGACAACGCTTCTATCGATATGAACCAAACCAAAATCACCTACAAGGGCGTGCAACAACAACTCTTGCAGTCGAATCTGACGGTTGAACCAGGTTTCTTGGCGGATGGCAGCATGGGCTACAATGTCCTCTTCTCATTCTACAACCAAGACACCATCTTGCACAATGTGCATATGCCTGCATCCTTGCCTGCACCTAAAGATACGATCCAAGTATCTTGTACCAACCTCGAGATGGACGACTCGTTTGCGGATTTTGGCATACTTATGGCTCTGGGCTCAAACAAAGACTACGATATCATCGCCATGTTCGGTGGCGAATACCTTGAAGCAGGTGTATATACCGATGCTGCTATCACCATCACCGATAAGACCACATGGCTCACCGAGCAATCTATCAGTGCTATCCTCACTCTCAACGAAGCCGAGAACGGCTGGACTGTTAACATCGAAGCATACGCTTCCGACTACAACCACTATTCCATCGATATGAAGTTTGAGGTACCAGTACCTACCGACACGGTGAAGGTGGCGTTTGACCAGTCTGCCATGGCTACTTACCTCCAAGACCAATACGATATGCTCCAACTTCTCAGCGTGAGCCGTGACTGGGAAGCATCTGTTACCGTCTATGGCGTGAAGCCAGGCGAGCGCTTTGGCATGGAGAATATCGTAATGGATTATACGGGTATCTACGATTGGACATCCGAGTCCTCTGTGGCTATCGCAGATATCCAGGGCGTACTCAACCAACGTGGCGACACCACCCTGATCAATGCGAGCGTCATTGGCTTCAATGCTATCCAATACGATGTCGAACTCTGGTACGTGGCGCCAACACCTACTGACACTGTGGAGATCACCATGCCGATGAAGTTCACCAACGCCCTCGACTATGGCTACTATACGCTATCGGCTTATACCCCTGATAGCTTGTGGTTCATCTCCCTTTCTCCTATCGCCGACAAGGTGGCTGGCGAGTTCATCAACGATGGTATGTTCGGCCGCTTTGGTGCCAAGGGCGGACGCTACGATTTCTATGCAGGTAGCACCTTTATCTACTCCGAAGAGGAATGGCAAAACTACACCATCGAGAAGGGCTCTCTGATTGTTAATCATGCACCAGATGGCACTATCACCGCCGAGGCTAAGTTCGTGGCTAAGAATGCCGTTTACTACCATATCACCATCACATCTGAGTACAATACCCACCTCGATTACGATGAACCAGAGATCGAGATCGACCGCGCTTATACCACGGATGATGAGGTGTTCATTGAGAACCAGATCGACCCTAATGGCTATATCTATCTCTCGATCACAGCGGCGGATCAGTCGGATATGTGTGCCTTCTTCTTCTATGCAGAGGAGGCGGACGAGGATATCATCATACCTACGGGCGTCTATCCAATCGACTACTCCGAGGAGTATGGTACTGTGCAAGCTAACCCTGGTGTGCAAGGCAATGGCGTACTCCCATCGTTCTATGCAGAGATCTCCGGTGATGGTTCGCTTGTAGTACCTATCTGGCTACTTGTGGATGGTACGGTAGAGGTGACCAAGGATGAAGACGGCAATCCTCATCTCGAGGTGAATGCCTTCAACTCCTACGGTGTACCTGTACACATCACCTACGATGGCTCATTCACCTCTGGTGTGGAGAATATCACTACAGAGAAGGGTGCTACCAAACGCATCGAGAATGGCCAACTCCTCATCCAACGCAATGGAGAGCTGTTCAACGTCTTAGGTACACGCGTGCAATAACAATAACCAAATTATAAATATTGTCTGTATGAAAAAGTTATTTTCACTTTTAATGGCTTTTGTGGTAACAGCATCAATGTTCGCTTTGCCACAAAAGAGCCTGTCCGCTAAAGATGCGAAGGCAGGATTCGAAAAAGCCCCAGTGGCGAAAACGCTGAAGGCAAAAGTTCAAAAAAACAACAGCGAGAAACTGACGGTTCGCGACTTTGTGCCAGCCGAGTTGAAAGCTGAGCAAACAGCTAGCCTGCCAAACTAGCTGCGAAGAATGCGGTAGCTGCTACCGAGCACGACACTGTGAAGTTGAGCTTCGAGGAGTTTCAAGTAGGTCCAGACTTCTATGAGGACTACGAGGAGTGGTACGTAGCAGTTGGTAATGGTAGCTACGGATTCCGTTTTGACTGGTATTCTGCGGATTTCGAGGGTACTTTCACCACCGACGACATGGAATTAGAGTACAGCTATGGCTGGTACTTGGACGACTGGGATTATGAAGTGTATGTCGAGTATGTAGAGGTAGAGATGACTACCAGCAAAAAGGCAGTAGATGAGTACACCGACCTTTTGACTTTGGATGCTACTATCCTTGGCGATGATGACAAAGTGTATGTAATCTCTGCTACCCACAAGATCCTCAAACCAAAAGAGATCATCGAACTCGCTATCGAGACTGGTACCATGACTTGGGATGTCGATTGGGAGTTGGCAACCTTGGATGCTAAGAGCAACGATATGGAGATCTACATGGAGTGGATTTGCTATTGGGTAACCAATCCAGTTTCTATCTATGACGTGATGGACTATACCGTCAAGTATAAAGGCGAGGCTTTGGAATTGATTAACATGGATATGACCGTTAATGCAATCAAGAACGATAAGGGTGTGATTGGTTACGAAATCTATATGGAGATGCTCTCAAACGAGCCTATTCAGTACAACGTGACAGTCTTTGCTCCTATCGAGTCAACTGAGACTGTTGAGATTGAAATCAACAACTTGTCTATTGATGCAAGCGTTGCATATGATTGGGGCTGGATCTTCTGCGATGGCTACAACGACGAGTGGGAGTTGAGTGCAGGTATTGACGCTTATGTAATGGGCTTTGAAATGGCTGAGGGTACATACAAAGGTGTGGAAGAAGTGATGTTCTACCTCACTAATAAAGTAACAGGTGATTTCACTGAACAATTGTATGCAGAGGTAGTAGTGACTAACGACCCTGAATATGGTTGGGTGTTGAATTTTGAGTCACTCTGTACGGATAACAAGACCTACAAGGTAACCATGAAGAAAGAGGTGCCTGTCGCTACTGACACTGTAGCAATCCGTTTTGAAAAATCTGCAAATGCTGCATATTATCCATGGCTCGACAACGATTTGCTTCTCGCAAATAGCAACCAACAGTTCTATGCAGGTATTGACGTGGTAGGCGTAGAGATGGGTGGCGAGTTCACAATGGAAGACCTCGATCTCTCCTATAGCTTGATTTTCAGCGACTATGCAAACCGCGTGATGGTGGAGATGGCAGATGTCAAAGGAACACTATATCAAATAGGTGACACCACCTATATCAAAGCAGAAGTTATTGGTTTTGACGGCGTTTTGTACGATGTAGAACTTTGGCACTGTGTACCAACTCCTACAGAGACTGTGCAAGTGGAGATTATCGCTGACTTCGAAAATAAAATCAATACCGATGGCTATTATGTACTCAGTGGATACAGCGATAATACCCTGTATGTGTCTTTGGCTCCATTCGCTGAAGAAGTGGCAGGTACATTTGTGAACGATGGTGTGTTCTCACGCTTTGGTGAGGGTCAATATGACTTCTATTGCGACTATAGCGCTATCTATAAGAATGTGAATGGTGAAGCTGTTCCTTACTCTGTAGAGAAATGTACGATGACTGTTACCGAAGAAGACGGCTTGATTAAAGCGGTGGCTACTCTTATCGCTGCAGATGCAGTACAATATGAGGTAACCATGAGCACTACTTACAACAACCACTTGAAATACGATGCTGTAGAGGGCGCCATTGACCGCACTTTCACCGCTGATGATGAACTCCTCATGGAACAGTATAACAATGGTATCTCTTACTTAGAGGTAGCAGATGCTGATGGTTCGGATATGTTTGCATTGTATTTCTTCTCTGAGGAGTATGACAGTGATATTGTTATCCAACCAGGTACTTACACCATCGATGATACGCAAGACTATATGACTGTATTGGCAAGTGCAGGCGTGGTGGGTAATTCTATTTATCCATCCTTCTATGGTTATTTGAGCGAGGACGGTAAGGGTATTGTTACTCCATTGTACTTCCTCGTTGGCGGTACGGTAGAGGTAGAAAACCGCGATGGCAAACTCTATATCGAGGTGAACGCAGTCAACTCATACAATGTGCCTATCCACATTGTCTTCGACGGCACCAAGCAAACTACTGGTGTGGAGAATATCACCACCGAGAAGGGTGCTACCAAGCGCATCGAGAACGGTCAACTCCTCATCAACCGCAACGGAAATACATACAACGTATTGGGTGCACAAATCCAATAAGTATCTTTCCCATATCTACAAAAAAGAGAGTCGACTCGTTCGACTCTTTTTTTTGGATTTATATACTTGTTGACACCATGCCTTGTTTTCCTTGCCGCGAGCAATGTTGGCGAAGCGGAATGTTGTCTCAGTTGTTGTTAATAAAATAATTCTTATCTCTCGTTGCAGTGTCAACTCTTTATTTGGGAGTAGGTGTTTTTTGCTTTTGGTCCCGCTGTATGCCAGTGGTTTGCCACTCATCTGCCACCTATCTTCATCGGAACCTCATCGGAACCTCATCGGAAGCTCATAGGAACCTCATAGGAACCTCATAGGAACCTCATCGAGACTTCGTAAAGGGATTAGCAAGGGATCAGCATAGTTTTGCTCTCACTTCTTCTCTAAAAAAAATAACTTTTTTCAGAAATGTTTTTTTACTATCAAAAAAATGTACTACCTTTGCACCCGAATTCAAAAATCCGCTGTATGAAAAAATCCTTTACGCTATTACTTGCTATTTTTGTCGTCACCTCGCTCTATGCACAATCCATGAGCCGAGTGGTATCAGCTACTACGATTGATACGGTTGATGTGGTGTGCCACGACTTGACACTAAACACCGATTTCATAAGTCTTTTTGGCATGGCGTATATCTTTGCCAATAATAGCGAGTATAACCTTACAGGAGCTATTTTTGCGGATTCGATTCCACCTGGCACATACACCAACTGCGTGATGGACCTCAAGCATATCCCCACTCAGAAGCAGATACCTGCCGCATCGGTGACACTCCATCTAGCGGTGGATGCCAATCACAACTGCGTCATCACGGGTGCCATGATAGGTGAGGACAATATATGCTACAACCTGCACTTGTCTTGGACACCACCTGCAGCTACCGATACGGTGCATATAGCATTTGGCACTTCCTCTCACGTAGCATACTATCCTGATTTGAATCATGATTTTATGCTTTCTAATAAGGACGAAAATTACGATATATCCTTAGATATTATTGGTGTCCCTATGGGGGATACGTTCAATGAACGTAATCTGAATATAGCCTATTGCATGATTGCTAATCGTCAGACCCATGATACCATCAGCATAGCTGCAGCCGATGGACAAGTATGGCAATCCAATGACACAACCTATCTATCCGCTAAGGTACTAGGCTTTGATGCGGTGCTTTATGATATCCACTTGTGGTATGCGGTGCCTGCGGTCACAGAAACGCAAGAACTGACAATCAGTAATGCTACTTTCTACAACGAACTGCAGAAGGATGGCTATTTTGCGCTCGCCGGAACAAACGAAGATCGTTCCATAGAGTTCGCTATATCCCTGCTTGGCAATACCGAGGAGGATGTGCCTGGTACCTATATCAACGATGGTATGTTCGGCTCTTTTACCGGTGAGAACTACGATTTTATTCACTTTATTGGCGGTAGTTACTCTACCTATATCGCCAAGTGGAACGAAGAGCGCAAGGATTACGATGTCTTTTCTATCGAAAAAGGACAAGCACAAGTTACTATGGATGAGGAGCAAAACGTGACCCTAGTCGGTGAGTTTGTGGCATTAGACGGAGTAGAGTATCATATCCATATGACTTCCAAGGTGGATAAACCACGTCTGCAAGACGATGCAATGTCGGGTGCAGTGGACCGCTTGTTTGTCGATGAAAACCAAGTGACGATTGAGCAACAAACCGAGGACAAAGTGCTGCTGGAGATCATGACGGGCAGCGACCTGATGGCACTATGGTTCTATGTCGAATATGTGGATGATGAAATACTAATCCCAGAGGGTGAATATTCGATTGACGATTCCGATGACTATTGGTCGGTCATCAAGGGAGATGGCAGTCTTGGCAAATCATTCTATGCTACCCACGATGGCGAATATTTCACATCGCTCTATTTCCTCGTGGATGGTAATGTAGTTGTTAGCAAGAAAAATGGTAAACTATACTTCGAGTTAAATGCCGTTAACTCTTACGATGTGCCTGTGCATATTATCTACGATGGGTTAGGCACAACGGCTGTTGACGACCCAACTATCGATGCGGTAGGTACCAAAAAAATATTGCAGGATGGTCATCTGCTAATCCAGCGTAATGGCACAACCTACAATATACTTGGCTCTCACCTCTAACTATATCCAATATCCTATCGCCTATATCCTATCGCCTATAAACTCTAAACAGTAGGCGCTTGCGCCGTTCACTAAACTCTAGCACGATAGCGCCTAGGGTAATCAAACACGATTCCCAACACAGCCATCAGTCCCAATGCAATAGGGTAGTAGAGGTATGCGGTTATCTCAAACGGCGTGATATGTGCTAATCCTGCAGCCATCAGCAATTGGGCTCCATAAGGCAAAAAGCCTTGTGTGAAGCAACTGAAGGTATCTAGTAGCGAAGCACTGATGCGTTTGTCTATTCCATATTTATCGGCAATCTCCTTTGCCATAGGGCCCACAGTCACCAATGCAATCGTATTATTGGCCGTACACATATCGGCTAAGATAACCAGCAGTGCAATCGTACATTTGGCGCCGCGTTTGCCGCGAATACGCATAGTCAATGCGCGAATAAGGTATTCGATACCACCATTGTAGCGAATCAATGCCAACATACCGCCTGCCAATAGGGTTACAATGATCAGTTCGCTCATACCCATGATGCCATTGCCCATCGCGCCCATCCAACCGATAGCATCGAAACTGCCGGCTACGATACCAATGATACCTGCCAAGAGAATACCAATAAACAGTACAATCAACACGTTTACTCCCACAATAGCCATCACCAATACTGCCACATACGGAATCACTTTGTACCATTCCACCTCAGGCAGATATGCGGGCACTTCCATGCCCTGACCTATAAAGATATAGGCTACCAACACGATAATAGCCGCAGGGGCTGCCAACCAGATATTGGCCTTGAACTTATCGTTCATCTTACAACCCTGTGTTTGGGTAGCAACAATCGTCGTATCGGAGATAAAACTTAGGTTGTCACCAAAGAACGCACCACCTACTACCAATGCCACAATCATGGCCAACGAACTGCCCGTTTGTTCTGCTATTCCTACTGCCACGGGTGTCAAGGCAACTACGGTTCCAACCGATGTGCCAATCGACAACGATATAAAACATGCAGCCAAGAACAAGCCGGGTAGTAGCATGCTTGCTGGTAACAATCGCAAGGTTAGATTCACTGTCGCATCAATAGCGCCCATCTTACTAGCCGTCGTGGCAAAAGCGCCAGCTAGAACGAAGATCCATATCATCAACATGATATTCTCATCGCCAGCACCACGAGAAAAGATATTGATGCGTTCGCGCAACTTGATTTTCTTGGTGATGCCTATCGCATATGCCGAAGCTATCAAAAAGGCAACGGTCAATGGCAACTCATAGAAATCGCCCGCAATGAGCGACCCTATGAGATAAACCACCATGAATATAATAAATGGAGATAATGCTAGCATACCCTCTTGGCTCTAAACACTAAACTAAACTGCGGTAGCGAACACGTTTTGGCTCAGCATCTTCGCCCAAGCGCATTTTCTTGTGTGCTTCATACTCTGAATAGCTACCTTCGTACCAATACATCTTGCTATCGCCTTCAAAAGCCAAAATATGCGTACAGATACGGTCAAGGAACCAACGGTCGTGCGAGATAACTACTGCACAACCTGCAAAGTTCTCCAAACCTTCCTCCAAAGCACGCAAGGTATTCACGTCGATATCGTTGGTTGGCTCGTCAAGCAACAATACATTCGCCTCTGATTTCAAGGTCAACGCCAAATGCAAGCGGTTACGCTCACCACCTGACAATACACCGCACTTCTTCTCTTGGTCTGCACCCGTGAAGTTAAAACGGCTCAAGTATGCACGAGCATTCACCTCGCGACCACCTACACGGATATACTCGGTGCCTTCGGCAATAGTCTCATATACACTCTTATTAGGATCAATATTCGAGTGCACCTGATCTACATAACCCACTTTCACGGTCTCACCCACAGTGAACGTACCCTTATCGGCTTGCTCCATACCCATGATCATACGGAACAATGTGGTCTTACCCGCACCATTAGGACCAATAATACCTACGATACCGTTTGGTGGCAACATAAAGTCCAAATCTTCAAACAATAGTTTATCGCCAAATGCCTTGCTTACGCCCTCTGCATTGATGACCTTATTTCCCAAACGTGGACCGTTTGGAATAAAGATCTCCAGCTTCTCCTCACGTTCCTTTTGCTCCTCATTCAACATGCGGTCGTAAGCTGCCAAACGAGCTTTACCCTTCGCTTGACGAGCTTTTGGAGCCATACGCACCCATTCCAACTCGCGTTCCAAGGTTTTGCGACGCTTGCTAGCTTGCTTCTCTTCCATCGCCATACGAGCGGTCTTTTGCTCCAACCATGACGAGTAATTACCCTTCCATGGAATACCCTCGCCACGATCCAACTCAAGAATCCAACCAGCTACATTATCTAGGAAATAACGGTCGTGCGTGATACAGATAACTGTACCAGCATATTGGTGCAAGTGTTGCTCCAACCAGTCAATAGATTCTGCATCAAGGTGGTTGGTTGGCTCGTCAAGCAACAGAATATCAGGTTGTTGCAATAGCAAACGACACAACGCTACACGGCGGCGCTCACCTCCAGATAGGTGCTTAACCATTGCATCGTCTGCTGGACAACGCAAAGCGTCCATCGCACGGTCAAGCTTGGTGTCAATATTCCATGCATCTACGCTATCGAGCTTATCTTGCAATTCAGCTTGGCGAGCAAGCAATTTGTCAAAGTCTGCATCTGGCTCGGCAAAAGCCATATTGATAGCATCATATTCGGCCAACATATCCATGATAGGTTGCACACCCTCTTGTACGCACTCACGCACAGTCTTCTCAGGGTCTAGTTGTGGATCTTGCTCCAAATAGCCAACGCTATAGCCAGGAGAGAATACTACCTCGCCCTCATAATTCTTTTCAATACCTGCAATAATCTTCAATAGGGTAGACTTACCGGCACCATTCAAACCAATGATACCAATCTTTGCTCCATAGAAGAAACTCAAATAAATGTTATTCAATACCTTTTTTTGTGGGGAGAAACTTTTGCTCACACCCACCATCGAGAAAATAATTTTCTTATCGTCTGCCATGTTTGTATAGTGTTTAATAATTTACTAATAGGGGTTTCCTTATCTCTTGTTGTATGTTGCTAATAAGCCATAATAAGGCAAATTTAATTTCGCTGCAAAGGTACGCTTTTTTTTCGAGATGTGCAAGAAAATATTATTAAATCAAGTTAATAATATTGAAAAAACTTGCGTATTCCAATTATTTGTAGTACTTTTGTGCCCTATTTTGCCTATGTGTGCGCAAAAGAGTAACGAAACTACTAAATAACTATTTTATATGAAACGTTTTTTTACAATTATTTGCATGCTTATGTGCTTGGCAATGGGCTTCGCACAAGTTAGCAATGATGGTTCAGTGACTACCATTGGTCCTGTGGATAACTATGGATTCTTGACCGGTCCTGATGGTTCTACTTGGACATATACTGCTGCATATACTACGCAGTATGGAGAAGTTACAGCTGCCGATATTACTATCTATGATAGTCAATACAATCTAGTTGGTACACTTAGCGAGACTTTCCAATTGGCTGAAACAGATTTGTTTATCCGCAATGTGGAGATCAACTCACTGGTTACACGCAAGTTCTTTAACTCAGATGACAATTACGAGATCATGCTCTTCATCTCAGTAGCTACCAAAGATTATACGGGTCGATTCTACAATAGCGTTTATTCACTTACAGATGAGGGATCTAAACATGTCTGCAATGTGGATGGCAACCAGGTATTGGCAAAGAATATCTCTACCAACAAGAACGACAACTACACCATGGTATTCTTCCGTCAATACTACGATGCGAACAACAAACTCTTCTACAACTACGATGTCTATGGCAAAGCCGAGTATGGAACCAGCCAACCAGTCTTGAAGCATACTTTTGAGATTCCTTACCAACATATTGCTGCGCTCAACGACCCTATGCCAATCTATATGGTTCAGAGCGGCACATATACTATCGACTATTTCGTAGCACAATATGAGCAACCATTCTTCGATCCTAACATTCCTGTATATGAAGAACCAGTCATCAATCCTAATAACAACTTGGTTATCACACGCTACGACAATAAGTTCAAAACACTCTCTGAAGTGAAAATTCCTATGATTCAAGACGAAGACCCAGGTTTTCTTTATACTTTCTACTACCTTGGCGGTTTGGGTGGCCAAAACGATATCATCCTGAACTACAATGGTACAGGCGAACCTGCATTCATTGTCACAAAGGATAACTACGAGACAGCTTCTGATGGTTCTGTTTATTCATACTATCTCTATGATGCGAATGGCAATCAACTCAATGCCATTTCTGAATATGGTCTTGGTACTATCTATTTGAGCGACCTACCTGGTTACTCCAAACAATATGGTTTCCTAAAGAATGAGAACGATGTCGAGTTCATCCAAATGGTAGATGTTCCTTCTTGCAAGACCGTAGCACGTATTCCACTCTACAACAACGGAGATATACTCTCTGGTAACTGGGATCGTGTACTACTTGGCGACTCCTATCAATATGTCGTATCACTCTTGCAAGGCGATAATGCTGCTGATGGCACTATCCACCAACGCATTGCATGGTTTACACAAAAGGGTAAATTTGATCACTATGACGACCTCAATCTAGGCAAACGCGTTGAGACAGCACAAGTCAATATCCAAAGTTCTGTGCTTGATCCACGTCTTTTCCATGCAGATAACGCATACGAGTACATGGTACTCCTCAAACGTACCAAAGAAAACTCTTCACAAAAAGAAGAGGTGCTTCTCATCTGCAATAACCTCGGTGAGACCCTCCTCGAACTCGGTGCAGATGCTGCGAAAGGGGGGGCACTTAGCATGATCAACATCATGAATGCTAAAACCAATCCAGCATTGCTCTGTGCATATAACAACGATTCACAATTCACCCTTAACTTCTACGCATTACCTTTACGCAAAAACCAACTCAAGGGTGACGGTACAGCAGCCAATCCATATCAAATCACTTGTGCTGCTGAGTTCTTCCAAATAGATGATCAGCCTACAGCGCACTACCAAATCATGAACGATATTGACTTCGGTCAAGCTGCTTTCGCAGGTCTGCAAAAGGCTTTTGCTGGTTCATTAGATGGTGGTGACTTTGCCTTGAACAATCTATTCTTAGATGGCTGCGGTATCTTCCGCGAAGTGGTTGACACTGCAGTAATCAAGAATATCAAAATCAAGAATCCAATCATGGCACTCAGCAATCGCAGCACCAATGCGGGTATCGTAGCCAACGTGATGCGTGGAGGATATGACGATGAGACCGGCGCACAACTGAAGGCTATCTTAAGCAATGTACATATTATTAATCCAATGATTATTGGCACCAACTTCTCCGGCTATTGCGGTGGTCTCGTAGGCGATGTATCGCTATTCGTGGATATGACCGAGTGTTCCGTTATAAATGCGGATATCCAAGTGCCTAACGCTGAGATGTTAGGAGGATTGGTAGGTGCTCTGACCACTTCTAGTACAATGCAAGTAGTTGCTTTCACAGGTACACTAGAAGGTGGAGCATTGGTGGGTGGTATCGCTGCTTCTGTGGATGGCGATTGCCCTATACTGAATGCACATGTCGATGCAGATCTCACAGGCTCAACTACCGTTGGTGGTGTGGCTGGTGCTAGTGCCCGCGCTAAAGTAGCAAACTGCTTCGTAGAAGGTTCGCTTACCCTTTCTCATGCTACCGACAAAGGTGGAGTAGGTGGTGTAATTGGTGCCCTTGAATCCGATATACTAGACACCAACACCGAACCAATTGTTCACGATAATATAGTTGCTATCCAATCTATCCAAGCTCCTACTGATGCCAAAGCACACCGTATAGTTGGTTTCTCTAGTTGCAATGACTATGAATATGATTGGGATAATGTCGATTATAGCAAACCTCAATCTGAGTGGCCACGCATCTACGGAAGTGCCGAGAAATGGCTCAAAGACAACTATGTTGTTTCATCTCTTGCGCTCATCGATGCAACTGTTGCAGCTACCGACACCACCACCGAAGGTGCAGATATGGCTATTAGCGCGTTGACAGCAGAATGGCTCAACGGACATGGCTTTATCTTGGGTAATAGCGTAGATGCTCCATGGGTATTGAATGAAGGTGCTTTGAACTTGTGGTTTGAAGATGCACTCATCGGCAGTGGCATCGAGGATGTATGGGCTGAAGATGCTAATAATGCTAAGTCTTCTACACGTAAGCTACTCATGGATGGTCAAGTGGTAATTATCCGTGATGGCAAAATGTACAATATAATGGGTGGTCTATTATAAGATCGCACTTGTTAGATAATAAAAAACGGCTGCTCATTGAGTAGCCGTTTTTCTTCTATACCTGCTTATACGCAGCTGCAGTTTTATAGCAATATAACACTATAACATTACTTTCTGAGCGAAAGTTGTATTCGTCCTCGTGCACGATCAATATCTATCACGCGTACCTGAACATGCTGATGCAATGATACCACTTCTTGCGGATTACTCACACGACGATTGGCCATCTCTGAGATGTGTATGAGTCCGTCCTTGTGTACACCTATATCGCAGAAAGCACCGAAATTCGCAATATTGGTAATGATACCTGGCAATACCATCCCTACTTGTAAATCGTCTATTGTATGCACCGACTCATCAAAATGAAACTCCTCCAGTTGTGTGCGAGGGTCTCTGCTTGGCTTCTCTAATTCGCGAAGAATGTCCGTTAGGGTAGGCATGCCTACTTCGCTGGTTGCATAGCGCTGCAAGTCAATCTTTTCTCTTAGATCAGCTCGCTGCATCAGATCAGTAATGGTACAGTGTAAGTCCTTGGCCATCTGCTCAACGATGCGATAACTCTCTGGGTGAACTGCTGAGTTATCTAGCGGGTTTTCCGAATTCGTCACACGCAAGAATCCTGCTGCTTGTTCATAGGTCTTAGCACCCATCTTAGGTACATTTAATAGCGCTTTGCGACTCGTAAAAGCACCATGCTCACTACGATAGTTCACAATGTTTTGCGCCAATGCAGGACCCAATCCAGATATATAAGTCAAGATATGCTTGCTAGCCGTATTCACATCAACGCCAACACAGTTCACAACGCTCTCTACCGTTTGTCGCAGACTTTCCCCTAATCGTGTTTGATTCACATCATGCTGATATTGACCTACACCAATCGATTTTGGATCAATCTTCACCAATTCTGCCAATGGATCCATCAGTCGTCTGCCTATGGATACTGCTCCACGCACCGTTACATCCTCATTCGGAAATTCCTCACGTGCTGTCTTACTAGCCGAGTATACCGAAGCGCCGCTCTCGCTAACCACAAATACTTGAGGAGCACTGGATCTTTTCGTCTTTTCTCCTTCTCGTTCCATCGTCTCGATAGCCACTCGCACCATCTGCTCGCTTTCACGAGAGGCTGTTCCATTGCCAATCGCTATTGCTTCAATCTGATATTGTTTTATGAGCAATTGTAGCGTCTCTGTGGCCTGTTT
The DNA here is from genome assembly GCA_045124995.1 of Paludibacteraceae bacterium. Lineage (GTDB taxonomy): Bacteria > Bacteroidota > Bacteroidia > Bacteroidales > Paludibacteraceae > Colicola. Next base: position 117,849 of record JBGVMY010000004.1, read on the forward strand.
CGTGTTCAGGAATACTACTGTGTGGTGCAGCAAGTCACCTTGTGCAGATAGTACCACTACCTTACAACCCGTGCGGAATCCTGGGTCAAGTGCCAGAACACGTTTCTGACCAAGAGGCGATTCGAGTAGCAATTGGCGCAGATTGTCAGCAAAAACGCGAATAGCTTCGGCATCGGCCTTCTCCTTGCTGCTAGCGGCAAACTCCGTTTCAATAGCGGGTTTCAGCAAACGTTTATAGCTATCTTCCATCGCCAACTCTACTTGATACGATGCTTCGCTCTGACTATGCAAAAATAAATGCGCCAATTTATCCAAAGCTTTTTCTCTATCTGGGGAGATATCTACACGGATAATTCCTTCATTCTCTGCTCGTCGAATAGCCAATAATCGATGCGAAGAGATACGGTGTAATGGCTCGCTCACTGCAAAATAATCTTTATATTTTTGCGCTTCTGTATCTGATTCCTTACCCTTTACCACTTTCGTGCTAATAATCGCAGAATAGCTGAATTCGCGACGAATGTTATTTCGAGCACGTTCATCTTGACTGATCCACTCTGCAATAATATCCCTTGCTCCTTGCAATGCCTCTTCTCGTTTCTCACCCAATCGTTTGATGGCTTCTTCGCCTTCACGCTTTTGTGCAAACAATGCTATAGCCAATGGCTCCCAGCCTTGCTCACGCGCTACATCAGCACGAGTCTTACGATGTGGCTTATAGGGTAGGTAAATGTCCTCTAGTTCGGTCGAATCCCAGCATTGCTCAATACGCAAGCGGAGGTCATCAGTCAGTTTGCCTTGTTCTTCTATCGTCTTCAGAATAGTAGCTTTTCGATCATCCAACTCTAAATAGCGATGATATTCGTCGGCAATACTGCTGATTCGCACTTCGTCCAAACTACCCGTGCGCTCCTTACGATAACGTGCAATAAAGGGAATAGTAGCATTCTCGTTGAGTAATGCAATAGTGGCTGCCACTTGCGTAGCAGCCACTCCTATTTGTGACGAAATTAATTTCGAAAAATCAGTCATCCTTATTAGAACAAATAGCGAACACCGAGGGTGATACCATCATAGAGACCGCCCAAGTTAAAGCCAATACCATCTTGACCAGCCACACCGATAGTTGGACGCCAATCCAATGAGAGTTGCAAAGGGAACCAGAATTGATACTCAATACCTACGTGACCTGCAACACCTGCATACCATACGTTATCAACATTGCTGTTCAAAAGTCCATACATACCACCTGAACCACCAACACCAAGATACCAGTTCCAAGCACCTTCGTACTCCCATGGTACTGCTGTACCGAATGGATTGATCCAGTCATAAGTAACTTTTGCACCAATACCAGCAAATTGTGGGATGTTTACAGAGATATCCAACATGTTTGCCTCGCCCAATGCGTGTTGGTATGACAAATCTGCTCCCCAACCTAAGTTCAAACCGATTGCGCGTGGTTGAGCCACTGCTGCACCTACGCTAACTACTGCCAAAATAGCAGCCAAAATAAGACTTTTTTTCATAACCTTAAATATTTTTATTGTGTTACATTTTTGTTTTGCACCGCAAAGGTACAAAAATATTTCCGTACATGCAAATATTTTTACAATTTATTGCAATTTTTCCAATGCTTCTTTCATACGGCGCATAGCTTCGATAATTAAATCTTCGCTAGTTGCATAGGAGAATCGGATGCAATTATCTTCGCCAAAAGCGCTACCCGATACGCATGCTACGTGTGCCTCTTGCAGCAAGTATGTTACCAATTCGTTGGCATTATTGATTACTTGACCGTTGTATTGCTTGCCAAAATATGCAGAAACATCAGGGAATAGGTAGAACGCACCTTGTGGCTCTAATACCTTCATACCCGAAATCTCTTTTGCCAAACCTACAATCAGATCGCGGCGACGATGGAAAGCTTGACGCATCTCTTCTACACACTCCTGAGGACCTGTATATGCTGCTTCTGCTGCTTTTTGTGCAATGGTGGTCGCACAGCTAATAGTTTGACCTTGCAAGCGTTTAACGGCTGTAATCAGGTCTTTATCATGACTTGCCAACCATCCGATACGATAACCTGTCATCGCATATGCTTTACTTACACCATTGATGATAATCAGGCGATCTTCCAATTCTGTAAATTGTGCTAAAGTCTCATGCTTACCAGTGTAGAGGATGTGTTGGTAAATCTCGTCAGCCAATACTACTATTTGTGGGTGCTTTTTGAGTACCTCTACCAGGGCCTTTAAGTTCTCAAGGGTATAAACCGAACCTGTAGGGTTGTTTGGCGAACAAAGCATCAAGAGCTTAGTCTTAGGTGTGATAGCTGCTTCGAGTTGCTCTGCTGTCAAGCAGAAGTTATTATCCATACTAGTCTTCACTAATACACTCTTACCTTGTGCAATCTTCACCATTTCTACGTAACTTACCCAACATGGAGTAGGCATAATCACCTCATCATCAGGGCCAATCAGTGCTTCAATGGCATTGCATAATGCTTGTTTTGCACCCACTGATACCACAATCTCGTTAGCATTATATGGGCGTACAGGATAGTCCTTGATATCTTTGTTTAGTGTATCTGCAATTGCTTGACGAAGAGCAGGAAAGCCAGGAGTTGGACCATAGTGTGATACATCATTATTGATGGCATCAATAGCAGCTTGTTTTACATGAGCTGGTGCAGGGAAATCAGGTTCACCTAATGACAGACCAATTACATCTACTCCTTCAGCACGGAGTTGTTGGCATAATGCAGCCACTTGCAGGGTTTGCGACTCTTCGAGCGCAGCGATTCGTTTAGAAATATTCATATATACCTTAAAAATTTGTTATAGTTTTTCTCCAGTCACTCCGTAGGTAGTACCTTGGTGGATGATACGCAATTGTCCATCATGAATCACCTTACGCGTATCTTCTACGGATGTCTCAATGTCCTCTACACCAGATGCTTGGGTGAAGGTTACTATAGCTTCTGCTGTGAAGTCGCCAAGTGTAGCTGTCACAGTGAATGTACCTTCTTTGCTGCTAGTGAGTGTAGCAGTCAGACCGTTGCTTTTGAATTTTGCAGTGCGAGCGGTAGGAGTCATGCGCCATGTCACATCTTGATCATCTGCATTGGCAGGTGTGATAACTGCTTGCAAATGCGCGGTATCGCCAGTGTTGATGGTAATTTCTGTAGGGGTTATAGCGATATCTTTTACGCGTATTTTGTGTGGGGCAGCACTGATCTCCCATCCTGCAATACCATGTCCTAAGCAGTACTCGTACAAATTGACAGTGATAGAATCCAGACGTTCCCACCAGAAGAAGGCACCTACTGATGCATTGGCATTATAGCCACCATTACCCAATTGTGCTTCGGTGTACATTGGGGTGATGTCTGCTGCGGTCATATCACGGATTGTCCAACCGCCCTTGTAATGTGAACCTGACATATGGACAAACATGTCATGCCCATTGAGTTGGAAGTGTGCGCCACCTACAGTATTGTTGCGTGCAGGAGCAGTGGTTCCGTTAGGGGAGGTCATGTATGAGCCTTTATCGCCATTCTTGTAGAGGTGATAACCATCCGAACGCACTTGGTAGATAAAGTGGTTTGGATCGTTATCGATAGGAATCACATAGCCAGCAGTGCTACCAGTGAGACTTACGGCGCAGGAGGTCGTAGATACAAATTCGCCATTGGCAATCTTGACTACCTCTACTGACTTCATTTTGTTAGGGAAGAAATACACATAGCCACCTGCTGCTGAGAAGATGTCACCACTAGCGGTTGGGAAGTTGGTTTGACCGTTGTTGTTGAGTGTGAAGTTAATCACATGCTCGGTATTATCTTCTGCTTTATATACGGTCAGTTGGTTAGGAGTTGACACACTTTCTGAAGTGTGCAAGATTAAGTTTCCAGCATCATCGCGGCAGATTCCATGGCGTAGGGTAGCATACTCAATGCCTGGCTCCCATATGTTGCCTGCAGTGTCCACGGCTACTACTTTCTTTGCGTTGTAATCTGCTATATAGAATACGCCATCAATAAATGCGGCTTCTTGTGCTTGTGTATAATCGCCCGATAGTGTGGTAGGGAAGTTTTCGGGTAATGTACCTGCAGTCTCTGTTCGGTTGAAGAGGGGGGTCACATATAATGCATCTAGTGGGGGGGTAGGTGAGAGTGCTTCCCAATCAATATCCTCCAATTCAGGCATATCATTTGGCATGAGGTAGTCGCAAGTCATTGTGGTACAACCCAAGTTGCCATGTTGCACATATGATGATTCGCTATTGACTGTCCAGCATGCCACTTCCATGCCAGCATCGTGGCATTTACGTGCCATAGCCTTGCTCAAACCGCCCGTTTGTACGCTTGGATTGATGCCCCATTGTTTGCACCATGTAAAACGTGCTTCTGTTACTTCGTAGCAGAGGAATTGGCATTGCAATGCAGGGTAATTAGTACGCACATACTCCAATGATTTTTGCATGGAGGTCAAGATGCGTGCTTCTTCCACCAAACCGTGTTTCTCGATTAATTTGTACAAACCAGGGAAACGACTCATGTCATTGTTGTTGATACCTGTTGCCCATTTCAACTCAATGATTGGGAAAATGTTATTATCTTTGCAAATCTCTAAAAAACGATCCACCGTACAAAGTTTTCCCGTGTATTGCACTCCTCCGCGAGTTTGGGTTAGTGTCAAATCTTTCAAATCTTCAAATTTGCTATTTGGAATACTAGCACTATGTCCTACACGGCTAAGGTCGTCATCGTGCCAGCACACATACTCACCGTCGCTAGTTGTTTTTACGTCAATTTCCAAACCGGTGTAACCATAGTGATTGATACCATTCATAAAGGCCTCTTCGGTTTGTTCTACTCCGCGATAACTACCGCGGTGACCTGCAAATAGAGGTTTCCAAGCATAAGCTTGGGTAATGATGCATGCGATGCACAATAGGGTAAAGATTTTTTTCATGATTGTATGGATTTAAAGTGTGTTGTTTCGTCTGAATTCTGCCAATACGATAGCCGTTGCGATACTTACATTCAAACTTTCCGATGTAGTGCCATCAGCAGGGTAGGAAGGTATCAACAACGGATGTGTCACCAATTCGCGCACTTCTTGAGAGATGCCGTTGCCTTCGTTGCCCATCACGATGATGCCTCGCTCTTTGGTGAGGATGCTGTCCTTGTGATACATGTTTTGCCCTTCTAGCAGCGTGCCGTAGATGGGATAGCCTGCGGCTTTGTATTCTGCCAATACTTTTGCTAGATTATCCACATAGTGGCAATGTACGCGTGCTAAAGCACCCATGGTGGCTTGCACCACTTTGGGGTTGTAGTAGTCGGCTGTCTCGCGCGAACAAATGATGTGATGTATGCCAAACCAATCGCATGTACGAATGATAGTACCTAGATTACCAGGGTCTTGTACACCATCTAATGCTAAAAACAAGTCTTCTGCGATGGCGTTTAGATATTCTTTGCGCTGCTTGAAGATTGCAATATCGCCTTGTGGTGTGCGTAGCGATGACATCTGCTCAATCTCTGTGCTTGTCGCATTATTTGGAGTCACCTTTAGCACCAATTCAAACGCCTCTTGCAAGTCGTTGACGCATTTTGCCCCTTCTGCCACAAACACGCCTTCCGCGTCGCGGAATTTCTTTTGTTGCAGTTGGCGAACCCATTTTATTTGTGCTTTACTCAAGTGTTCCATTTCGTCCGCAAAGGTACTACTTTTTTTGCATTTATGCAAATAATCTGCTATTTTTTTGTATTTTTTCTTCAATTACGAAAAAATGTTCAGCAATATGGTGTGCGATTGGTTTTGAGGTTGTTTTTGTTTGATTTGAGCGATTTTGTTATTAAAAAATGATAAAATATTATCTCGGAAGAAATAGTCGCTCAAAACAAAAGTTTTACAGATTGGAGAGTTGTTCATAATGTGTTATTTTTTAAGATTGTATATTTTTTGTTGTTGTACTTCCACACTACCACACTACCACATAAAAAAATGTGTCGAATGGTATTTCGCCTAAAAAAAATAATAATATATTATAATTATTATCTCCCCTCAAGTGTTCCCACAAAATCGCCGTTTTCGTCGGAGTATTTTTTTTAGTAGTTGGGCAATATGGAGAGAAAATCGCTCATAAAATCATGTGGTAGTGTGGTAGTCTAAAAAAGTACTATTTTTAAGATTCCAGCCATCGCTGTATAAATCGGATGAGGGTATAAATCACATAAGGATTATACCAAAAATCAAATGATATTTGCAACGTTCGAAAAACCGCATTTTATGGTTGATTTCGTGTCTTTATCTTCGGCTTATCTTCGGCATATCCTCGGCATTGCGGCAAGTGGGAAAAATATGTATTTTGATGACAAAATAACACTATCACAAAAAAATAAGTGTTGAAAGGTTGTGTATTTGAAAAAAAAGTAGTATCTTTGCAGACTTAATTTAATATGGGTGACTTTGGATTGAAAATATGGCGTAATAAATGGGTAATGACTATGTTATTGCCTGTGTTGGTTGTTAGTAGTTGCAATACGACTAAGTTCGTGCCAGATGGTTCGTATTTGCTCAACAAAGCAAATGTAAAGATTGAAGATACTCATGAAGTGACTCAGCAGGAATTGCGCAATTATTTGCAGCAGAAGCAGAATACGGAGATTCTCGGTTTTTGGAAATTGCAGTTGGACATCTATAATACAGCATCCGAGGATACTACCAAGTGGACGAGCAAGAACGCTCGTAAGATTGGCGAACCACCTGTAATCTATTCACCCGAGCTGACTGAGCGCAGTATGGAGCAGTTGAATTTTGCGATGCAGAATCGAGGATATTTCCAGGCGGAAATAGATACTACGATGGTTGTGAAAAACAAGAAGTTGGACTTGACATATCATGTGACAGCTAATCAGCCATACCATATTCGTCAATACAATGTTTCTTTCCCGAACAAAGAGTTGCAGGAGATTGCGACTAGTGAGCGCACAAGGTTGGTGCGCGAGGGTATGCGTTTTGATGTGGATGTGATGAACCAAGAGCGTGAGCGTGTAGCCAATGCGATGCGTCGGCATGGATGCTTCTATTTTGACAAGGAGTTGATTCGTTTTGTGGCAGATAGTACACATGCTAGACGTCAGGTGGATGTGACTATGTGTTTGCAAGAGTATGTGAGCGAATTGCCAGAGGAGGAGCAGCAAATGATCTTCCGTCATTATAAGATTGCTCACGTGTGTTTCCATATGGATTATGAGGTGAATCGTGCGCCAGAGGGGCAGGAGGTCTATTCATCGTTGATAGATGGTTATGAGTTTACGTGGGTAGGGGATAAATTGCTGCGTGAGAAAGTGTTGATACGTAATTGTCCGATTCGTCCAGGAGAGGAATACAACGAGTATTTTGTGGGATTAGCATATAGTAATCTCAATAGTTTGTCGCCTGTCAAGTATGTGGATATCAGTTTTGATGTTGTTTCGGAAGACGAGTTGGATTGTCATATTGTATTGTCGCGCAGCAAGATGAATTCGGTATCTGTAGAGGCAGAGGGAACATATTCCGCGGGTGATTGGGGCGTCGCTGTGGGTGCAGGGTATGCTAATCGCAACCTTTTCCGTGGGGCGGAGGAGTTTACTCTGGATGGTCGAGCAAGTTATGAGTGGCGTCAGAATGGTGGTCGAGCGATAGAGGCTAAGGCATCTACAGGGTTGAAGTTTCCTAATTCGTTGGCAGTAGATTTTAGTTACAATTATCAAAATCGTCCTGACGAATATACGCGTTCGATTTTCAATGCGGGATTGCAATATCAGTTCCGTCAGCGAGCATTGCATTTGCAACATCAGTTTCGTATTGTGGATATTAGTTATGTGTATCTGCCATGGATTAGTGATGCATTTAGGGAGCAGTTCTTGCAATCGACCAATATCTTGAAATACTCGTATGAGAATCATTTTATCGTAGGTTGGGGGTATTCAGGCACGTATTCTTCGTTCAGTTCGCGTCAGCCATACCGTTCGTATAGCAATATCAATTATAATATTGAGACGGCGGGTAATCTTATGCAGGGTTTGGCATGTATATTCCATTTTCCTACCGATGAGGATGGTAAATATACGCTATTCAAGACGCGTTTTGCTCAGTTTGCGAAGGCGGATGTAGCGTTTACGTATAATCAGATCTTCAACGAATCGCACCGTTTGGTTTATCATGCAGATTTGGGTGTTGCGGTGCCATACGGCAATTCGCAAGCGGTACCTTTTGAAAAACGTTATTTCGCGGGCGGATCGAATAGTGTTCGTGGTTGGACAGCACGAAGTCTAGGTCCTGGAGGCTACCGAGGTAGTGGTAGTTTGATTGATTTTAATAATCAGTCAGGTGATATTCGATTGAATTTGAACCTTGAGTACCGTGCGAAGGTGTGGTCTTTTATTGAATTGGCGGCATTCGTGGACGCGGGAAACATTTGGACAATTTTTGACTACGAAACACAGCCCTTCGGCCAATTCCATTGGGATGAGTTTTACAAACAGATTGCGTTGGCATACGGTGTGGGTTTGCGACTTGATTTCTCATTCTTTGTCTTTCGTATAGACTTTGGTGTGAAACTTTACGATCCTAGTCGATTGTATGGCGAGTTATCGGGTAGCCAATGGCGTACCGTGCCAAATGGATTGTCCTGGAAGGATGACATGAGTTTGCATTTTGCGATAGGATATCCGTTTTAATTGATGAGGTGATCAGAAGATGCTGAAAAGATGTTATATAGAAGGAGTGGTTGAAGCGGGTTGCGATGAAGCTGGGCGTGGACCTTTAGCGGGTAGTGTGTTTGCGGCAGCAGTCATATTAGATCCTCAGTTGCTAGAGAACGAAGCGCATCATGAGTGGTTGGACTTGCTCAACGACTCCAAGCAGTTGACCGAAAAAGAACGCACTTTTCTGCGTCCGAAGATTGAGCAATATGCCACAGCTTGGGCGGTTGTAGAAGTGACAGCAGAGGAGATTGACAGAATCAATATTCTCAACGCATCAATCATAGGCATGCAACGGGCATTGGACCAACTGTCCATCACACCGCAGCATATCATTGTAGATGGCAACAAGTGGAAACCATATATTCCACCAGGTCAAGTGTTGGAGATTCCAGCCCAAACGGTGGTCAAGGGAGATGGCAAATATTTATCCATAGCAGCAGCTAGCGTACTGGCAAAGACATATCGCGATGAATATATGCTTCGATTACATGAGCAATATCCGCACTATCATTGGGATACGAATATGGGCTATCCCACCAAAGCACACTACGAAGCAATACGTCAATATGGTATTACACCAGTACATAGAAAGTCATTTAAGTTGGAGAAATAAATTAAAATTATACAGCGATGAAATTATTTGTAAAGAACGATGAGCAACCTCGTAAGAAGATGGGGTGCCTGTGGAAAACAATTATCGGAGTGGGGGTATATTTTCTATTCTGTGGTATTTTTGGTTTGGTGATGGGCAATATGATGTCCACCCCTAAGACCGTGTTGGAGGAGAATACAATTTATCGCATTGACATGTCGGGTGTCTTGGTGGATCAAGTAGCCGAGGAGAATCCGTTTGATGCTCTTGTTGGGGAGATCTATGGTCAGACAACTAGCACTGTTGGTTTGAGCGATTTGTTGAGTAATATCGCATTGGCGAAGGACAACGATAAGATTTTGGGCATTTACCTCCGTGGCGGTAGTCTTGCTGCAGGTCCTGCCTCTGCAAAAGCGTTGCGTGATGCGTTGCTTGACTTCAAGCAATCAGGCAAGTTTATTATTGCTTATGCGGATGCTTATACACAAACCAACTACTATATCGCTTCTGTAGCCGATAAGATGTATCTTAATGCAGTCGGCAATATCGCGTGGGATGGTATGACGGCACAAAAGCAATATATGACTCGTCTATTTGAGAAGATTGGTATCGAAATGCAGATTCTCAAGGTGGGAACTTTTAAGTCAGCAGTTGAGCCATACTTCCGTACATCTATGTCAGCGGAGGATCGCAAGCAAACCGAGCAATATCTTGGTGGCATTTGGAGCGAAGTGAAAACGGCAGTTGCTCAAAATCGACCAATCACGGTAGAGCAATTGGATGCTTATGCCGATGAGTGTATGTCACTTCAACCACAGCATAAATATGTGGATTATGGTTTTGTAGATACATTGGTATATGTGCAAGACATGGATACGGTATTGCGTATGTATGCTGGTACCAAAGATTATAAGACGCTTTCTACTGGCAAGATGAATAATGTGGAGCGTGCTGAGAATAAAGCTGCGGACAAAGTGGCTATACTTTATGCTGAAGGTCAAATCTTTGATTCTGGCAAAGAGGGTATAGTAGATACTGAGGTGATTAAGACTGTGAAGAAAATCCATAAGGATGATGCTATCAAAGCTGTAGTACTGCGTGTGAATAGTCCTGGTGGTAGTGCCGATGCTAGTGAGCAAATCTGGCATGCAGTCAAGACGCTTCAAGAGAAAGGTCTTCCAGTAGTAGTATCAATGGGCGATTACGCTGCTTCTGGCGGCTATTACATCTCTTGCTGCGCAGATTATATCTATGCCGAGCCTACCACATTGACTGGCTCAATAGGTATCTTTGGTACTGTGCCTAATGCTAGCAAACTGATGGATAAGATTGGTTTGGACATCGATGGCGTTTCTACAAATAAGCATTCTGATTTAGCTACCAACGCCATTTATAAGGGAATGAACAAGCAGGAGTATGCACTCATGCAGTCAATGGTGGAGCGTGGTTATGACCTTTTTACAAAGCGTTGTGCTGAAGGTCGTGGTGTTTCGCAAGAGGCTATCAAACAGGTGGGCGAGGGTAGAGTATGGCTCGGCAAAGATGCCTTAGAGATTGGTCTTGTGGATGAATTGGGTAATATCAATGCTGCGATTGCCAAAGCAGCCGAATTGGCTAACTTGGGGCAATATGCTATTGTAGATTATCCAGAGAAAACTGATCCATTCGAAGAACTGCTCAAGATGTTTGATACCACTACACCAGAAGAGCGTCTAATGATGAAGGTACGCGAGTTCGCTTCTAAACCACGTATTATGGCACTCACACCTGAAGTTACTATTCAATAATATTGAGTTGTTACAAATTTTGAAACCACTTCAACTATTAAAATATTGTGCCACACCACTCTCCTGGCTTTATGCGCTGGGAGTGTGGGTGCGCAATGTCTTGTATGATGATCGTGTATTGCCCTCTTATATGGTGAATATCCCAACCATAGCTATCGGTAATCTAGCAGTAGGAGGCACAGGCAAGACACCAATGACGGAATATCTAATTCGTCTATTATCATCGGAGTATAAGGTGGCCGTTTTGTCACGCGGATATGGTAGAAAGACGCATGGTTTTCGTTTAGCTACCGCAGAAGATACTGCAAGGACAATTGGTGATGAACCGATGCTTATTCATACGCACTTTCCTGACATCCCTGTAGCGGTATGTGCAGATCGAGTACAAGGTATCAAACAACTACAACTGCTCATCCCTGATTTGCAGTGTGTTATTTTGGACGATGCTTACCAGCATCGCAAACTCCGCGCTGGATTTTATATATTATTGACATCTTATGACAATCTCTATGTCAACGATCATATGTTACCACGTGGTACACTGCGTGATTTGCCAGCTGAAAGCGCGCGTGCAAATGCAGTGGTTGTGACCAAATGTCCACCAAAACTGCAACCTATTGACCGACGAATCATTAGCAATACGCTGCGCCTTGCATCTTATCAGCAATTGTATTATTCGCATATTGCTTATAGTCCATTGTTGCTGACCGATTTGCCTAATCAATCAGCGGATGATGTACCTAATATACTACTGATTACTGGCATTGCAAATCCGAGACCATTGCTTGATCATGTGCAACAACAATTTTCGAATACCGAGTTGTTGGCATTTCCTGATCATCATGATTTTACTCATAAGGATATACAGATAATATTGGAGAAGGCTTCACGCTATGACTATATTGTAACCACTGAGAAAGATTATATGCGAATGCAACAAACTATCTTGGTCGAAGCATTGATAGACAAACTGCATGTCTTGCCTATACAAACGGATCTTGGAAATGATCAATCTGCTTTTGATCGACAGATCCTCTTATACGTCCGCGAGAGTAATCGCCAATACCAACCTTTAACCTATAAACTATAGCCTTAAAATTATCCAATTGCATGAATATTCTATCACTCTTAAAGCGTTTTGTTCCGCCATATCGTTGGCAAGTAGTGGCCAATCTATTTTTCAATATCCTCTCCACGATATTGTCGCTATTCTCTTTTGCTACGATTATCCCTGTCTTGCAGATTCTTTTCGGGCTCTCGGAGTTGGAGGTGGTGTATATGCCATTAGAGGATGTAGCTACGATGCAACAGACATTTCAGGTGCTGAAGAATAATTTATATTATTTGCTTCAGGTGCAAATTGCCACCCATGGTGCGCAGTATGTGTTGTTGCTTTTGGGTGGTTGTTTAGTGTTACTCACGGGATTAAAATGCCTTACTGCATGGTTGGCTAATTATTTTATGGTTCCCATACGCACGGGCGTGTTACGCGACCTGCGCGCGCAACTATATAGAAAGGTTGTTAGTTTGCCTATTGGATTTTTTACCGAAGAACGCAAAGGTGATGTGATGTCACGTATGACCAACGATGTCAATGAGGTGGAAGCATCAATTATGTCCACGTTGGATATGCTGTTTAAGGATCCTATTATGATGCTTGTTTATCTCATCACTCTCTTCACTATCTCCTGGCAACTCACCTTGTTTGTTCTAATCCTCTTGCCTATTGCTGGATTGCTAATCGGACGTATTGGTCGTTCACTCAAGCGTGCTTCTACCAAAGGACAAGAGCAAAATGCAGAGATACTTACTCAGATTGATGAGACGCTAGGTGGTCTGCGTGTGGTGAAGGCATTTAATGCCGAGAGCAAATTGACTCATCGATTTCTTAATCTTATTAATGCTACACGTGCTACTTTTAATCGTATCAACCGCCGTTATTATTTAGCACACCCCGTTTCGGAGTTTTTTGGTACAGCACTGATTGCCATCTTGCTTTGGTTTGGAGGAACATTGATTTTGGGCGAGCACTCTTCGATTGATGCTGCTACATTCATCTATTACCTTGTGATTTTTTATTCGATCATTGGTCCTGCTAAAGATCTCAGTAAGGCCACTTATGGTATTCGTCGTGGAATGGCATCATTGGAGCGAATAGACAAGATTCTTAACACAGAGACTACTATTCGCGAAGTGGAAAATCCAAAGCAAATAGCAGATTTTCAGTCGCTTATACGTTATGAGGATGTGTCCTTCTCTTATCAGGCAGATCGTCCTGTATTACAGCATATTAATTTGGATATTCACAAGGGGCAGACCATTGCCTTGGTCGGACAATCGGGTAGTGGTAAGACCACGATGGCAGATCTATTGCCTCGTTTCTATGACTCAATAGCAGGACGTATCACGATTGATGGTGTTGATATTCGTGATATCAAGACATTCGATCTTCGTGCACTGATGGGTAATGTCAATCAGGAGGCAATTCTCTTCAACGACACGTTCTACAACAATATTACTTTTGGTGTGGAGTCGGCTACCATGGAGGAAGTGCGACAAGCGGCACGTATTGCCAATGCGGATGATTTTATTATGGCTACCCCCGATCAATATCAGACTACGATTGGTGACCGTGGTTCACGTCTTAGTGGTGGTCAACGCCAACGTATATCCATTGCGCGCGCAATCCTCAAGAATCCACCTATCTTGATCCTTGATGAGGCCACATCTGCGTTGGATACCGAATCAGAAAAATTGGTGCAAGAGGCACTAGAGAATTTGATGAAAGATCGTACGACGTTGGTAGTAGCTCACCGATTGAGTACAATCCGTAATGCGGATTTGATTTGTGTACTGCACGAAGGGCAGATTGTAGAACGTGGTACACATGATCAACTTTTTGAGCTTAATGGCTATTATCGTCGTCTGATTGAAATGCAACAATCCAATTAATTATCATAACTTTATGAAAAAAGTCCTCAATCTCACTCTTGCAATCATCCTATTGGCTGCTATTGTATCAGTTATAGGTCGATCATTTAATACTTCAGAAACTATGGATACTAATTCTTATCCTATGTTCGTGGATTCTACCGAGCATCTAATTACTTATGACATTACGGATTGCCGTATTGACCTTGCATGCGGACAAATGCCTGATACTACTGATGAGCAAGTAATCTTCTGTGCAGCAGCTGCTTTTACAGGAAAATGCCTTGATTATTTTGAGCATACTAATATCTTGGGGCAGCATGTTTCAAATGGTGTGCTCTACGATGGTTATACAGAGAATAAAGATGGTGTACCATTTGAGCAACGATATGCCCTGTTTGTATGGCAAGGGTGGGATAACGAGGGTAAGATGTTGGAAAAGGGATTTTACTCATTGCCTAACGATGAACTATTGTTGCAAGCACAACAGCAACATGGTATGGCATTTACGCAGCATTGGGTAATCAAAGATGGACAGATATTCACACCTTGTATCCAACCTCTTGATCGGAAAGAGCATTTTCGTTCGCTTTGTCAGAAGGATAATCGATTTATGGTAATTGCGAATAAAGAAGAAATGCCATACCAAGATTATTTAGATTTGTTGTTGGCATATGGTATTGATAATGCATTGTATATGGATATGGGATCTGGTTGGAATCATTCATTCTATCGTGATGCTAATAATATTCTTCATATTATTCATCCAAAAACGCATAGTTATCCCACCAATTGGATAACAGTTTATAAAAACTAATTGCTTATGACAGTCAAGGAGATTTTTGAATTGCGTCGTGAGGGCAAAGTGGAGGAGGCTTATCACGCTATTCTGCCTATGTATCGTGTGCATCATGGTAAATATACTTCATTGGCGATGTTTTGGTGTGCTTGTGATATGATGAACCTACTCCTATCTCGTGCTGTAGATACTACAGAAAGTTCTTTGTCGTCATTGCAGGAGGCGGAAAAGATATACCTCAGTCTTCAGCGACTTTGCCCTAATCTAAAACTATGGGATGAGTCGGGTGAATGCCAGCATAGGGTAATCAATCTTGGCGAAGCACTCAAGGCCACTCGCCTACGTGTACAAGGACAATAATAAAAAAAAGCACAACGATCGGTTGTGCTTTTTTGCTTGTTACTAAGAGTTGTTGAGTAGATTAGTGTATACAATCTTCTGCGCTCTTGTTTGCTTTCTTGTAGGTTACAGAGTATGCATCTTTAGATACACCTGTAGCCTCTAATGCTGCTTTTGCTTCTGCAATAGCTGCATCCAATTCGTTGGATGTTCCCCATACATAAGATACTGCTGAGGTTGTAGTACCTAAGATAGTAACTTTAGTTGTCAACTCGTAGCAATAGTTGGTATCGCCACAAGAGGTAAATACGCCTGCCAATACAATGGCAAATGCAAAAATAACCTTTTTCATTGTTTTGTTGTTTGGTTAATATGATGTTGTTTGTTAAGATTTCTAAGAAATCTTTTGCAAAGATACTGCTTTATTTGCAAAAAACAAAATATTTTCTTAAAAAAACGTATTTTTATTTCCCTCCCACTAATTTCTTAATCTCGTTCAATTTGTTCAAGGCTTCTAGTGGTGTCAGGTTGTTGATGTCTAACGATTTGACTTCATCACGTATTTGCTCTAGTACAGGGTCGTCTAGTTGGAAGAAACTGAGTTGCATACCTTCTGGAGCACTTACAGCAGCCTTTCCGCTGCCAATATTTTTTGGGGCATTGGCGATGGGTGATTGGCTATTGTTGCCTTCCATATCTGCTAATATCTGGTTGGCTCGTTCTACGATTGACATAGGCATACCCGCCAACTTGGCCACATGAATACCGAAACTATGCTCCGAACCACCACGTACTAGTTTGCGCAAGAAAATCACTTTGTTGTCCACTTCGCGTACGGACACATTGTAGTTGCGTATGCGTGCGAAGTTTTTCTCCATCTCGTTGAGCTCGTGGTAGTGAGTGGCAAACAAGGTTTTCGCATGTCCACGTTGTTCGTGGATATACTCCACAATCGCCCAAGCAATAGAGATGCCGTCATAGGTGCTAGTACCACGTCCTAACTCATCGAAGAGTACCAAACTGCGTTCGCTCAAGTTGTTCAAGATACTTGCGGCCTCGTTCATCTCCACCATAAACGTACTCTCGCCAGCAGAGATATTATCGCTGGCACCTACGCGGGTGAAAATCTTATCCACTACACCTATGCTAGCACTCTCTGCGGGTACGAAACTACCCATTTGCGCCATCAATACGATCAAGGCTGTCTGACGGAGTAGGGCAGATTTACCTGCCATGTTTGGACCTGTGATGATGATGATTTGCTGTCCGCTGTTGTCTAGGAGCACATCGTTTGGCACATATTCCTCGTCCAGTGGTAATTGCTTTTCGATTACGGGGTGACGGCCTTGGCGAATATCTACCACTAGACTATCGTTGATATCTGGACATACGTATTTGTTCTCTACGGCTGCTGTCGCGAAACTCATCAAGCAATCCAATTGTGCCACTACGGCAGCATCTTGCTGCATTTGTGCTACATACTCGGTCATGGCTAACATCAGCTCGGTGTAGAGGCGATTTTCAATCACCTGTATCTTGCTTTCTGCGGTCAGAATTTTCTCTTCGTAGTCCTTTAGCTCTTGTGTGATATAGCGCTCGGCATTGACGAGTGTCTGCTTGCGAATCCATGTCTGAGGCACTTGATCGCGGTAGGTATTGCGCACTTCGAGGTAATAGCCAAACACATTGTTGTAGCCGATTTTCAGGCTTGAGATGCCCGTTTCCTCGATTTCGCGTTGCTGCATTCGGAGCAAGTAGTCCTTTCCATTGCGCTGAATATCACGCAGTTCGTCCAATTCGGCATTGATACCGCGAGCAAAGATATTCGGCTTACCCTGCATTGCGGGTGGTTCTGGTACAATCTCACGCTGGATGCGCTCGCGAATCTCGGTGCAAAGACTGAGTTGTTCGCCAAGAAGACGTAGGTATTTGTTGTCCACAGCCTGTTCGCACACTTGTTTGATAGGTGCAATAGCCATCAGTGCGTTGCTCAATTGTACCATTTCGCGTGGTGTGATACGTCCTGTAGCAATCTTGCTGACGATGCGTTCCATATCAAAGATGCGTTGCAGGTTCTCACGAATAATCTCGCGTTCAGCGGGGTGGCGGAATAGGTATTCCACGACCATCTGGCGATTGCGTATTGGGCGTACCTCTTTGAGTGGGAATGCCATCCATCGATGGAGTAGGCGACCACCCATCGGGGTGATGGTGCGATCGATGATGTCGTATAGCGTGGTGCTGTTTTCGCGTTGTCCGCTCAGGAGTTCCAGATTGCGGATGGTAAAGCGGTCCATCCATACGTATTTGTCTTCTTCTATACGGCTGAGATGTTGGATATGACCTGTTTGCAAGTGTTGTGTAGCGTCCAAATAATGCAAGATGGCTCCTGCTGCTATGACGCCTTGAGGCAGGTTGTCCACACCAAAACCCTTCAAACTTTGTACATTAAACTGCTTCACCAAACGCTCGTGTGTGGCATCGCGTGTCATCATCCAGTCGTCGAGTTCGAAGGTAAAGAACTTATTGCCAAATGCCTCCTCAAACTCGCGTTTCTTTCCGCGGAGATAGAGCACCTCTTTTGGGGCGAAGTTCACCAGCAGTTTGTCGATATAATCTTGTGTACCTTCTGCTACCAGATATTCGCCAGTAGAGATGTCTAGGAATGCCACTCCGACAGTCTGTTTGCCCCAATTAATGCAGGCGAGCCAAGTGTTCTCGCGTTGTTGTAGGGTGGTGTCAGAATAGCTCACACCCGGTGTCACTAGCTCTGTCACACCGCGTTTGACTAGTTTCTTGGTCAGTTTGGGGTCTTCCAACTGATCGCAGATGGCTACACGTAACCCAGCGCGCACCAACTTGGGCAGGTAGGTATCCAATGCGTGGAATGGAAAACCAGCCATCTCTAGTGCCTTAGTCTCTTTGCTAGCTCCGTTGCTGCGATGCGTAAGGGTGATATTGAGTATTTTGCTTGCGCGCACTGCATCTTCTGCGTAGGTCTCATAAAAGTCGCCACAACGAAATAGCAATACCGCATCGGGATATTGGTTCTTGATCTCGCGAAATTGCTTCATCATGGGGGTTTCTATCTCATTCACTTTGCTCATAATATATAACCTTTAACCTCTAAGCTATTTAATCTTCACATCAAATTTCAGGTTAAACATTCTACCTGTCAATGTGTTTTTTGTTCGCCATTGTTGTCCTTTGGCATCTGTAGTCCAGTAATAACTATTCACGTTGGGTTGTCCGATCAGGTTGAAGACTTCTAATTGAACACTCCAACTCTCCACATGCTTTGCCTTTTTCATCCATTTGTCGGTAGCAGCCGAGAACACACGGCTTGCACCAATATCGATACGCTGATAGTCTTGCATATGTCCTAGATAGCGCAGTTTCTCGTTGCGTGGATAGCCATAAGGCATACCTTCGCTATAGATAAACTTGAGGTGTACTTTGTATTGTGGCAACTGTGGAATATAGTCTTGGAAATAGACGGTCAAGTTGTATCGTTGCTCTTGTGGTGTAGGGATCCAGCCGAGTTGGTGTTTGTCGTCGATGAAGCGCATGCGGCTGCGCATGGTGGAGAAACTAATCCACGAGTCGGCTCCAGGCACCAATTCGCCCATCAACTTCAAATCTAGTCCCAAGGTATAACCTTCGCTATCGTTGACACCCGAGTAACGAACGCGCACATTGTCCACCGTATAGCTCTCCATGCGGTCGATGAGTTTGCCGTAGGCTTCTGCGGTGAACTTAAATGGTCGTCCCCATGCGCGGAAATAGTAGTCAGCACCCATGACCAGTTGCCATGAGCGTTGTGCACGCAGTTGGTTGTTGAGGTGTATACGATTCACGGCACCTTCGTCTTGCACCACTTGTCGCAGCTCTTTGTAGAATGGTGCTTGGTAATACAAGCCTGTGGCTACGCGGAAGGTGAAGTCGCGTTTCCATCCGGGCATCCATGTCACGCTGAGGCGTGGTGAGGGCAGTATCTCGTTGGTGAAGCTCCACCAGTTGAGTCGCACGCCACCCGTCAGGAGTACGTCGCCCTTCGGTGTCTGCCAGCGATAGCTGTCTTGTACGTATGCTTGCACGCGTGTGTTAAGCATGCTAGATGTGCCTTTCAGCGCATAGTATAGTGCCATCTCGTGGTCGAGGTTTGGCATGCTATAGCCCATCGAGTCGCGCCATTCCCATTCGCTGATATGGTCGTTGATTAGTTCCACTTGTCCGCTGACGCCCCATTGCAGGTTGTTCTCGCCGCTTTTCCATTCGCCCGAGTGAGCCAGCGTGATCATTCCTGCTTGCAGGGTACTACGGGCATGTTCGTGGAAGATACCCGTACCCAATACACCTTCGTTGTTGAGGTTGCCGCCTGTGACTGTTTCGCTTGTAGTGTTGCCGCTCTCCTGCTGCTTGCCCTCTTCGTCCATGTCCATTGGATTCTCGCTCAGCACATACTCGCTACGGATGTCGAAGGTCTCGGTCTCATGGGTGTAGTATCCACTCCAGTCCAATCCGAGTCGAATGTCGCGATTAGGTTGGTGAGTCAGATTCAGGGCTGCAAACGCTGTGCGGAACATATCCTCCTCTTGTCCCTCGAACCATATATCCTTTTTGATAGACTCTTGCATCGTACCTTCTGATGTTTCGCTAGAGTCGGGGGCGAAGATATAGCTGTTTTGCGAGAAGTTGCCTAGTAATGTGATATCCCAGTGTTTGCCTAGATGCCACGTCATTTGTGTCTGGTAGTCGATGAAGTTAGGCTTGTATTCGCCTTTGGTGTCCATGGTTCCCAGCAGATAACGCGAGGTCTTATAGCGAATACCATGCATATGACTCTGTGTGCTGTCGCCCCAACCCACATAGCCGCTAGCACCCAGCAGACTCATGCTCAAGCGCGATTCCAGTTGGGTAGGTCGTTTGTATTGTATGTCGAGCACGGATGACATCTTATCGCCATACTTGGCATCAAATCCACCTGCTGAGAAGTCCACACTCTCCACCATGTCGGGGTTGACAAAGCTCAAACCCTCTTGTTGACCGTTACGAATCAATAGCGGACGATGTACCTCGATGCCGTTGACATAGACGGAGTTCTCGTCATAGCTACCGCCACGCACGTTGTACTGGCTGCTGGTCTCGTTGTTCTGACTGACGCCGGCAAAAGTGATCAATAGACTCTCTATGCCGCCACCTGTAGCATCGGGCATCAGGCGTGCAGTAGCTATATCCACATGGTCCATGGTGTTGGTCTGTCGTTGGATACCTCGCACGGTGATTTCGTTGAGCATCTCCTCGTTGGTAGGCAGCACCACATTCACGCCAATCACGTTGCGTGTGGTGTAGAGTTGCTGACGGATAGTCTCGTAGCCAATCATGGAATAGACCAGTGTGATGGTGTCTTGTATGTCCACAAAGAACTCGTAATAGCCATTCTGGTTGGTGGTGGTACCGATGGTGGTGTTTTCAGCTACATAGACGTTTGCCAGATCCACTCCGCGGTTGTCTGTGTCGAGCACATAACCAAAGACGCGCACTTCGTTAGCGAAGAGCGAAGTGCCGACCAATAGCGCCAGCAGTAGTATTTGTAAACGTAAGTTTATGCGCATAGTTTCAGGCTGCAAAGGTACAACAAAAAATGCACATACGCAAGAGCATGTGCATTTTTTTTAGGTTGTGTCGACTACGTCGAGGTAGTGTGCCTTTCGGCAGGTAGTGTCGCTTCGCGAGGTGGTAGGGTTCTCATACCCCGTGCGTCAAATGGTATCAGCGGTGAGGGTGTAGTAGTAGCGTGTACGATGCTCGGTAGCGCACCATTGGTGCATATAGTTACTATCGGGTATGGAATACGCTACGGTGTACTCTTCGTTGATTGGACTCAGCATACCAAAATCCCAAGTCAGTTCTTTACCACTAGCCCCTGGGTCTTTGTATGCTACTTGCTGTTTGATATAGGTGTTTTCTTCTGCGAATAGTGTTGATATACAGATAGAAAATATTATTAAAAGTTTTGATTTCATAACTTAATATTTTGATGATTCAATTAAAATCCTAACGCATTAGACTCCTCATTCGTTAGACCAAAGACTTCTGATATATATACATTAGTTAATTTTGCTTTTTCTATTGCATCTTTAACTTCATGTGAACAAACCCGGAGGTTAGTACCTTCTAACGAGAAGAGATTAGGCATATTTTCATGTAAATCAAAACAAGGGGTCGTTCCTGGTTTCAAAAAACTGGCTTTTCTATTTAAAAACGTACATTCAGGCAAATTATAAATTGCATAATAAGTCAAATCTGTATTTTCGATTTTTATAGGATAGCTAAATCTTGACATGTCTACAAATCTATTAAGTAAATCTATAAATCTCTGTGAATAAAAATTACGTCCTTCTGACTCGTAGTACACTACTATATCTGTCCACCTCTTTCCCTTAACAACGCGAAATGATACATCTTCAGGTAGTCGTTCTTTGCTGGTTGATAATAAATAAGGTCTTACATGTGAATAACCATGCGGGTGAGTTGTTTTTATTTTAACAACCCCTCGTGCATCAGATTTCATTCTAAAGCTATATTTTGTTTCCATGATCTATGTGCTTTTAAATTATTGTAAAGGTACATCTCCTAAATTATTCCAAATATCTTCCATGAATCACATATTCTTTTCCCATAATTGCAATCCCAACGCATCACACTCATCTTTAGTTAGACCATAGATTTCATTAAATTCTACATTGGAAATTTTCATTTTCTCAATAGTTTGTTTCACCTCTAGGGTACATATACAGTAATTACTATCTTTGATTGTAAATAGACTGGGAAAATCTGTCGTAATCTCAAAATACCTACTCAACACATTATTAGGATCTTTGTATAAAGGAAACTCTTTCAAATTATATATCATATAGTAATTACATGGAGCCCCCTCTATATTAATAGGATAACATTTGTCCGTTAAGTCTATGAGCAGCCCCAATACGTCTATTAATTTTTGTGAATAAAATTTGTGGCTTGCTGCTTCATGCATATATATCACATCTGTCCATCGTTTCCCCTTGACTACTGAAAATGAGAAATCATCGGGCAATCTCTTCTTCGTGGAAACCAATAAATATTGGAATAATAATGACTTTATGTCTATTGTAGAAGTCTTTTCCTCTATCTCCACTATAGATCGACTCTCTACCTTTCTAGTAATATTATAAAACTTGATCATAACATCAAAACGATTAATTATTTCACTTTTTTGTTAATCTAATGGAGTATCTCCAAGATTTTCAAAGATATCCAATTCTATTTGTTCGCGTGACTCGTAGATTTTCTCTTGTGAGTGATTAGCTGGATCATTCATTACATCATCCCATTTCTTAGTATGCTGATAATTTTGCTTTCTGTGATTTTCTTTTTTTCTCCAAACCACATTTCCAGGTTCATCAATATTTATATCTAATGCTTCAAACTGTTTTCTATACTTTTGTGGAAGTGTGTGATGTGCCTCAAAACCATCACCACAATTCTGGTTTAATAATTCCAATGGAAGATTTGGTAATGAGATAAGTCGAAGTAACACCTCTTCATAATAATCTGGAGGAATCATAAATAAGAGTATTCCCGATGGAAGTCCTTGTTGCTCTTTAGAAAATTGTTTTTCTACAAAATAAGTTCCATCCATTGCTTTTCCATAATACATTGTACCCGTTTGTGAAGATAATTCGCAATCAGTTTGAAACGGTGCTACACATGTAACTTGTTGTATATGTTGAATCTGCCTTAAGTAAATAGGTGTTGCCATCATCGCACCATGGAAATAAAAAGCATGACATTGTGTTACACTATCTAATCTTATTAGTGCCCCACCTATATTCCCTTCTTCATAATTTGCTGGTTTTGACATAAGGATTTGATACCCCATAAAGTGAGTTATTTCTTGCGCTATAGAAACTTCCCACATTAGCATAGTTAATAATATTATTTGTATTGTTTTTTTCATCTTTTATCATTATAATTTTCTAAAGCTTCAGTTGTTGCTTTGTTAATATATTCTTGTAATTCTGCATTAGTATCAATTGTTACAAGGTTAAAGTTGCCGTCGTTATCTATGTATGATTTATTGAAATCTATTTTATAATGATGACTAGCTTCGTATGCATCTTTATTTTTAATTTCATACATATAAGCATGTCCAAATGCCTCATGAGCCATATTCCGTACCGCATCTTCTCCTACTAAATGGTCACCTGATATAATCGTTACTAACATGGGGTCAGGGGAAGGATTACTTTCTGCGCCATACATTTCAGTGACTCCTCCTGCTCTTTTCATATCAGTTTGACCATTTGACGATTTGTCTTGTACCAAAAAATTATATGTAACTTCAGATTTAGTTAATGCCTTTAATGCATTCATATTATGAGATGTAGATGTACACAGGTTAAGTCGATCAATATTCAGTTGACCATTTTTGTTGAAATTCACATACCCCCTCTCCGTATAAGACAGGGTACCTAATATTCTATTTTGTGCAACTTCATCTACAGCAATCACTATTCTTCCATCAGGATCAATGTTTCTTATCGGATTATTCCCACACCACGCATAAGGCGAGGTGGAATAATACTTCTCCGCCAATGGGTCTATAGTTGTTGTGCGACAGATTGCAGGATAGTACCAACGCGCTTTGCAGTCGTACTCATCCAAGCCATGCATTTCCACAAACTCTTTGCCGTTGTATTTCCAAGGGTGTACTCCTTCTGAATTAGAATATCTTTCCACCCATGGGAGCCCAGACGGATAGTACTGCGTTCGCTCTACACATTCCTTATAAATTGCCCCTACTGAATTCATACAGTTCTGTAGATGATAACCAAAAAATCTCATTATTAACATCCCATCCTAAAGATTTTAGATATTCAATTATAATACTCTTGTTTAGTCTATTCTTTTTTATGCGTTGCTTATAATAGGATGTATTTTCAAACCACAATGGTTCTCCTTCATCAAAAAACACCCATTTTGGATCTTGATAGCAGAGCAGATGGCGTTCTCTATTTTTGGAATAGTAGTGAAAATGACAAGAACTCATCACTTGTGATTGGCTGTCATCAAAAATAGAAATACTATAATATTCTAAATCATACTTTTTAGCTATATACTTTACAAGATTAACATAGCCATCTATTATATTAGCAAACATAATCGTTGTATGTGGATTACTTTTGGGGGAGAAAAGAAGGAATTTTATTTGGGGCGCATCATATTGTTGATTGTAATAACTCCTAATACTCTCTGTATAATTGTCAATATTGCGCATGCTGTACTGCTCGCCTATGGCAGATATAAAATAATTTTTGACAATATTTATATCAACAGGAAAAAATGTGAGTGTTATATTATTTATATTCATTGGTTTATCGTATTTAAAATAACTATTGCGTTAGCACGGAGTGGTAAAGTGGCCAGTAGTAACAAAACTACTAGTAGATGGTTCCTCTGAGACTTTATGAATGTTATCATGTGTGTTGTGTGTTTTAGAATACCTTAGCAGGAGGCCGAGTGGTTTCTGAGGCGCAACGTGCAATTCTGTTTCCGCCTGCAAAGTTACGACAATTTTTTGATTCGTGTGAGTGATTAACTGGATCATTCATTACATCGTCCCATTTCTTAGTATGCTGATGATTTTGCTTTCTGTGATTTTCTTTTTTTCTCCATACTACATTTCCTGCCTGCAAAGTTACAACATTTTTTTGATTTGTGCAAATAAAATCGGGAAAAACTAGGAATTTCTTGCGGGCGGAAAGTGCACCCCATAAATCAGAGATTTATCGGGGAGCCCGCAAAGCGCAATACAAAAAAGGTGGCGGGGAGTAGATAATCAACAACAACTCAAACAACAAAATCCAACAACTTTCGCGGCAATCAACATCCTGCCGCGATCAAGGATGTTATTTTATATAACAAAAATACGCTCGCAGGCGAGCTACAAAAATAAATAAAATCAAGGAAAAGTATAGGTGTCAATAGGTAATAGAAACTATAGAAAAGATAGACGGCTCGGCGAATTAACGCCGAGCACTAAACCAACATATCCGCCCATGTGAGAGTAATGGACAAAAAGTGGGGTTATTGTTGGGATTTGAGTTGCTGATGGAGTTGGGCGATGACAAAACCACGAAGGGTAGTGTAACGCTTTTGGTTGGGTTGGGGATGCTTGAACTGACGCTCGAACAGAGTCTGCCAATAAGCAAGGCGGTCAGGATCGCTAAGTTCTTGTTTGGCAAGGGTTTGTACCTGCTGGAAGAGTAGGCGGTTGTTGGTGGCACCCTCCGACCATTTGCCTTCGTGGCGATGATACACGTAGGTCTCGCCAGGACCGTAGATAGGTTTGCCTTTGGCATCTTTGCCATAGCATTTACGACGGGAAACAGTGATACGACCATCCGCGTTGTGGGATGAGATTTTGCCAGTGAAGGTTTCAACTGGGGCAATGTAGGTGGTTTGAGACATGGCTAATTATGAATTAAGAATTATATATGTGAGTTATACTTTAGTCTTCTCGGAAGGCGGGGAATTATGTGCTTATTGTGCGTTTATTGTGCGTTTATTGTGCGTCTATTGTCCGTGAATAGTCCGTGAATAGTGCGTGAATAGTGCGTGAATAGTGCGTAAATAGTGCGTGTATTGTGCGTAATCTCCAATACAACTGCAAAGGTACAACAAAAAATGCACATACGCAAAAAAAAATGCACATACGCTTATGCGCAGTGCATTTTTTTTCGGATATCGGGTATCGGGTATCGGATATCGGTTATCGGTAATCGGATATTGGATATAGGACGCTGCGCTATTGGACGGCGCAAGCGCCTATAGGACGCCCTGCGGGCTATTGGTTCGATTTTACACGATTTTGGAAGGAATCAATTTCTCGCGGATCTTGACGTAGATGATGTTCTCTTTCTTGGCGAAAGCGGTTTTCACATAGCCCATACCGATACCTACTTTGGTGGTTGGCAGCATGATACCGCTAGTGACATTACCAATCGTGTTGCCCTCGGCGTCGCAGATCTCGTAGCCGCAACGGGGGATAGCACGCTCTTGACACTCGAAGTGCACCAACTTGCGTTGTACGCCTTCGGCTTTTTGACGGAGCAAGTACTCTTTGTCGATAAAGTCCTTGGCATCGAACTTGGTGATCCAGCCCAGGCCTGCCTCCAGTGGCGAAGTGGTGTCATCAATATCATGGCCATAGAGGCAGTACCATTTCTCCAGACGCAAGCTGTCGCGTGCACCCAGTCCGATAGGTGCCAAACCAAAGTCTTTGCCTACCTCGAAGAGCGCATCCCAGATCTGTTGGCTATGCTCCTTAGGGAAATACAACTCAAATCCGCCCGCACCCGTATAGCCCGTATTGCTGAGGATGACGCCCTGTACGCCTGCGAAGGACCACTCGCGGAAAGAATAATAAGGAATCGCACTCAAGTCGGCGTCGGTCAGCAGTTGCAAGAGCTCAGTAGCCTTAGGACCTTGCACTGCCAATTGGCCGTAGCGGTCGCTGGCGTTCTCCAGTTGCACACCAAAAGTGTTATGCTCGTTGACCCAAGCCCAGTCCTTGTCGATATTACCGGCATTCACGACGAGCAGGTATTTGGTGGTGGAGTATTTGTAGATGATCAGGTCGTCCACGATGCCGCCTTTGCCGTTAGGGAAACAGGTGTATTGCGCCTTGCCCGCCTCAAGTTTGCTCACGTCGTTGGTGGTGATATATTGTAGAAAATCGAGGGCTTTCTCGCCTTTCACCCAGAACTCGCCCATGTGGCTCACATCAAACACACCTACGCCTTCGCGCACAATCATGTGTTCTTGGTTGATACCCGTAGGGTATTGAATAGGCATGTTAAAGCCCGCAAAATCGGCCATCTTCGCTCCCAGAGCGATATGGATGTCTGTAAATGGAGTAGTTTTCATGATGTTATGCTTTTTGAACAATTTTCAATATTACTTGCATTGCTTTCTCCATCGATGGGATAGGCAAGTATTCAAATCGGCTGTGGAAATTGACACCACCAGCGAAGATATTAGGACATGGCAGGCCCTCGAAAGACAAACGTGCACCGTCTGTTCCGCCACGGATAGGTTGTACCTTAGGGGTTACGCCTACCTCCTTCATCGCCTCTTCGACGAGTGTGACGATATGCATGACGGGCTCTACCTTCTCGCGCATGTTGTAGTATTGGTCGCGGAGTTCTACCTCGATGGTGCCTTCGCCATACTCTTGGTTGATCTTGCGTGCTAGGTGCTCGATCTCGCGTTTGCGGCTCTCGAAGCGAGCGCGGTCGTGGTCGCGGATGATATATTGCAGGGTGGTCTCCTCTACGCTACCGTTCATAGCGATGAGGTGGTAGAAGCCCTCGTAGCCCTGTGTGTGCTCAGGGGTCTCCCAACGAGGCAACATCATAGCGAATTGGTTGGCAATACGCATCGAATTGATCATCTTGTGGTAGCCATAGCCTGGGTGCACGTTCACGCCATGCACCTTGATCTTGCAGCCAGCTGCGTTGAAGTTCTCATACTCCAATTCGCCCACGGCGCCACCGTCCATGGTATAGGCGAAGTCGCAACCGAACTTCTCCACATCAAAGTGGTCAGCACCTTGACCAATCTCCTCGTCGGGTGTGAAGCCCACGCGGATCTTGCCGTGCTGTATCTCAGGGTGTTGGATGAGGTACTCGCATGCGGTGACGATCTCCGCCAAGCCTGCTTTGTCGTCCGCACCCAGTAGGGTAGTACCATCGGTAACGATGATGTCTTGACCCTTGTAATCGAGGATCTCAGGGTATTTAGCCACTTCGAAGACGATGTTTTTCTCCTCGTTGAGTACGATGTCATTGCCGTCGTAGTTGCTTACGATTCGCGCTTTCACATTCTTGCCGCTAGCATCTGGCGCAGTGTCCATGTGGGCAATAAAACCGATGGTAGGCTTGCCCTCTACGTTTGCAGGTAGGGTAGCCATCACATAGCCGTTGTCGTCCAACGTAACCTCTTGCATGCCGATGGCTTGGAGCTCAGCGGCGAGGTACTTAGCAAACTCCATCTGACCAGGAGTCGATGGGGTCATATTGGTTTCTTCATCCGATGTGGTGCAGAAACTTACATACTTTAAGAAACGTTCAGTTAGTGTCATAGTACTATATTCATTTTATGTAATTCTTGTTTTTCCCATGCGAGGATATTGTCGCAGACGTTCTCGCACATGGCGATGCGTCCTTCCCACGTGCCTGTGCCGGTGTGGGGTGAGAGGACCACATTGTCCAGCGTGAGCAGTTCGGGGT
Organism: Paludibacteraceae bacterium; assembly: GCA_045124995.1. Lineage (GTDB taxonomy): Bacteria > Bacteroidota > Bacteroidia > Bacteroidales > Paludibacteraceae > Colicola. The sequence continues at coordinate 146,398 of JBGVMY010000004.1, forward strand.
GAATCTGTGGTTCGTGCTCATAGACATCCATGGCCGCACCGGCTATCTCACCCGTCTTGAGGGCTTGCACCAGCGCCTCCTCGCGCACGTGCGCGCCGCGCGCGGTATTGATAAGGTAAGCCGTGGACTTCATCATGCGCAACTCGTTAGCACCTATCAGATGCTTCACCTCAGGCGTATAAGGCAGGTTCAGACTGACGAAGTCGGAGATTTGTAACAACTCCTCCATGCTGACATACGTCGCCTCATAGCCCAATAGCCTCATCACCTCATCACCTAAAGGTCGTCTATTGTGATAGATGACCGTCATGCCACTGGCCACAGCGCGGCGAGCAAGGGCTTGTCCGATGCGGCCCATGCCGATGATACCGAGGGTCTTGCCATAGAGCGAATGGCTGAGGTTGTTCATCACACCAAAAGGTTCTGCCGTGCCCAGACGCAGCTTGTGGTCGAACTCGGCAGTGCGTCTAGCCACATCGTGCATAAGCGCAAAAGCGAGTTCGGCAGTCGGTTCGATGACGGGTTGTGGGGTGTTGGTGACACGAATACCGCGTTCGCGACAGGCGTCGAGGTCGATATTGTTGAAGCCCACACCGAAGTTCGTAATGAGCTGCAGGCTTGGGGCACTGGCAATCATCTCGCGTGTGACGGGATAGTCAAACGTGCTGACTAGCACCTCGGCTTCCGACAAAGGAGCATAGAGCTCGTGGTTAGCCAATCGGCTGAAACCCTCCGCGGGTAGGGATGTGGTAAATGCGATTTTCATGTATGATGTGATAGAACTGCCTGCAAAGGTACAAAAAATAACGCGAATATGCAAGAAAAAATAGCACGAAAGAAAAAAAACGGCGAATTTCTTTGCTATTCAAAATATTTGTAGTAACTTTGCAGCTCACTTTTGTAAAATCCACTAGTGTGGAAAAATAGTTAATAAACGAAATAATTAAAACGACAATGAAAAAGATTTTATCTCTTATTATGGTATTTAGCTTGTCTTTGGTTGCCATGGCGCAATCTACATTGACAAGCCAACCACAAGGCCTGAAAGCGCAGATGGCCAAAGAGCATTTGAGCAACAAGTTGCAAAAGTTGGAGCAACCTGCTCAAAAGCAACAACGTGTGGATGCCAAACAATCTGCCGATTGGGCTACCTTTAGCGCAGCCAAAGCGCCTGCTCAGACTGCAGGTTTGGATACAACGGAGGTGTACTTCAGTTCTTTCTACGATGATCCTTATTTCTACGAGCCATGTGAGTGGTATTTCACACTTCGTAATGATTTGTATCAGTTTAACTTTGACCTCATCAACAACACCAATCCTAATAGCCTAGCTGGTACCTATACCGAGAAGGATATGGATGAGTGGTTCTCATGGTGTATGTTCCCAGAAGCAAATGGCGATACCCACTACTACAAGACTTGTGACCTGACTATCCAAGAGGAGAAGGTTAGTGAGAACATGATTAGATATGTGTTGGACGCTGTGGTATTGGCTACCTGCGGTATTGGTGGTGAGGAGTATGGATACTTTAAGATTCATGCTGAGCACAAGATCATCAACGCTACCAACAAGATGGATGTGGCTCTCTACAACTGCACAATCACCCCAGAAGAGGACCGCTGGAGCATCTATGGTAAAGATAGTGAGGTGGAAGTGGACTTGACCTTCTTCACCGAGACTGGTATCGATGGTTATTACTCACACAAACTGATGGATGACGAGAATAGCAAGATCGTTCATAATGGCAAAGAGAAAGGTATCATGGATCTCGAGGGCGTGATCTATGGCGCTGAGAATGTATATGGTGGATTGACATATGTGTTTATGTTTGAGGCATTTACTACAGACACATGCTTCTACAACGTGGCTATGGAGGCACCAGTACAAGCTAAAGATACCATCGAGATTACTTGCACCAATGCCATTATCAACGATGCGTATGGCGTGTCAGAACAAACGATTCTGGTAGATGCTAGCACTGCAGAATACGAGATTAATGCAGCATACAACGCTACTGCTATCACCACACCAGCGGAGTATCCTACAGGTTATTCCTATGTATATCTGACAGATCTCAAAGCTGGCAAACGCATCGAGTCAGTGATTTGCAACTTGAAGATTACTGGCAACAAACTGCAAGGCTATCAAGTAGAGATTACGATGTTGGGTACTGATTACAACTACTACATCATGCACCTGTCATATGGTATTCCTGAGGTGAAGGAGACCAAGGTGTTGGACTTTAAGAACAACTCTAAGACCATGTACTATATCGATGTATTGGGCTTGAAGGAGTTGCAAATAGCTAACTTCGATGGCGAGTACTCTGTATCATTCGACATTCTGTATATCGACCAAGTGATGGGCGGCGAGTTTGACATGTCTAATATGTTTGCTGATCAAACCTTCCTCATTCACCATATCAATGACAACGGCGATGTATATGACTCTCCTGTTAAGCCAGCTGAGTTTGGCGGCAAAGTATGGCAAGAGCATGATACCACCTTCCTCACAGCTTCTATCCTCGGTTTTGACTCTATTCAATACGAGATCTCGATGTTCTACACCGTGCCAACCCCTACAGAGGTGGTTACCTACACGTTTGATGGATTGAACAACGAAGAGGCGGTAGAGTTCACCAATGCTATTTCTAGTGGTATCTTTATCTTGGATGGTATGAGCGACGATGGCGACTTGATGGCCAAAGTGAATGTAGAGCGCATTGAGAATAATAGCGTAGAGGGTACCTTCTACAACGATGGTAACTTTGAGCATAGCGACTTCTATCCTGTAGATACATGGGTGAAGGTTTGGAACGCTAGCACACGTGCATACGAGGAGTATGCTGTACAAAAGGGTACGATGACCGTTACTGTGGAGAATAATATCCTTACAGCCGTGGCTTCGTTCATCTGCGACAATGCTGTGCAATATGACCTGACCTTTATTACCGAGTACGCACGCGAGCGCATTCCTTTTGATACAGAAGATGGCTATATGGATTATACTTTCCCAGCTGACGCAGAGGTATATCTACATGACTTCGTAGATGGCTATGGCATCATCCAATTGATTATTGCTGACGCAGATTATGCAGTGGACTTCTACTTCAATGCCGATGCGATGGATCCAGTGATTGGCGTGCCAGCAGGTGTATATCCAATTGACTTGTCGTTTGATTCGGGTACCGTATTAGCATGCAAGGGTATCCTTCCTGATGGTCCTGCACAATCGTATTTCTGCGGTATCGATGCCGATGGATACCTTGATGAGCAAAGATTGTACTGCCTAGTAGATGGTACAGTGGTAGTGGAGAATGTGAATGGCAAACTCAAAGTAGAGGTAGATGCTGTTAACTCCTACGATGTGCCTGTGAAGTTGCATTATTGTGCTGCCGGCACCGATGTGGAGAATGTAGAAGTAGAGACCAAAGCTGCTAAGCGCATCATGAATGGTCAGCTCTATATCATCCGCAATGGTCAAATCTACAACGCTACTGGCGCACTTGTAAAGTAATCTAGGACTAGATTAACTAGTTTAACTAGCCTAACTAGCCTAACTAGCCTAACTAGTTCAACTAGTCTCCCAAGAAAAAACAGCGTGGTCATTGCCACGCTGTTTTCATATCCTCTACCTCTCACCTCTAACCTTTCACCTCTCACCTCTCACCTATAGCCTCTCACCTAAAATACTGTACCATTGTCCATTCTTCTGAATGAGCAATTGACCATTGCGTAGCAGCTTTTGCACCGGTGGTATATAGGTGGTGGTATGTGGCAGATCCGCTGCGATAGAGAAGTCATATTGCGCTGTGGCTGTAACGGTGGTGCCATTGTAGGTGGTGAATGTCAGCGAAATGTTTCCCGCCTTATCCAGCTGCATCTCACCGCTGCTCATGCGCCAACGGTGTATGGGTGTCACGATACCGTTCTTCAAGTCGGCTGACACAGCATAAAGCAGTTTGGATCCACCAAATCGTTCATCTTCGTCCACGCGGTAGCCTGCCGTGATGCTACCCAGTGTTCTTCCTTCTTGGATAGGGTAGGTACCGGGTTGCAAGACTTCATCTGTGCTATTCACATATAGATAACCCACCTGCTTGCAGATGCCAAAATAGTTGGTTTTGATGGTTTTGGAGGAGAGTAGTGTCATCTCCAGTTGCCCGTTGCCTAATCGTGTGACACGCACGCTATCAAAACTGATACTGGTGTTAGGACCTTTGCCCTCGGTGATGCCGTACGGACCATACTGCTCACCACCGTCGGTGCCTGCGACCACGGGTGTCTGTTCGGCATTGATGATTGGACTCTTCTCCAGCGGGGTCAGATAGGCCACTATGCAGCAGTTCTCAGGAACCCATGCCTGATCCAGTTGATAGCTGGTGGTGTATTGATAGGATTGATTGGCCACCTTGACCGTATCGCCAAAAGTACTACTCACTAGGTCGCGAACCACGCGAGGGTGCATATATTCTTGCCACTTGGCACCCTTCCACGAGCAATAAGCATCCTCTTGCTCACCCACCAATCGATTCTCTTTGATGAGTATGCTGAGCAAGTAGGCATCTCGATCGGGGTTGGCCACCTGGCCGCTGACGGTGATATCCAAGCGTCGAGTAGCTGCATCGTAGGTGTGGTCAATCACTACGGATGCTTCTGCCACAGTGTCATCTTGCACCACGAGATTCTCGATATTCCATGCTCCTAGCACGAGCAATCCACCTTGTTTGGTGCGGTTGAATACCACACTGGGTACGGAGTTCATTCCCAAATAGTTCATGGCAATAGCATTGCTCTCAGGGATGGTGTATTCGTCCGTACCATACACCGCATGATGACTCAGCCATATATATGGAGTCGTCTGCTGGTCCAGGTAATCCACGATGTACTTCATGCCCATCGGACATTGATTGCAGTTGGCACTCGTGAAATGCTCAAGCAGGAATTTACGTGGAAAAAATGTCGGCGTTTCTGCCGACATTTTTATCACTGCTAACAACAGTAGTATGGTAATGCTTCTCTTCATTACTTGCTGATGATACGACCTTGGATATCGTATTCTACGTCATCAATACGGATGATGAACTGTCCATCACGCATGAGTTTCTCCACATGGGCTTTATCAAAGACAACGTCCTCTACATCTGTGGTTGGCAAGGTGCAAGTGATGCTGAAGTATTTGCCGTTGTACAAGTTACCTGTGGCAAGGAAACCGCCATTGTTGTCCATCAAGAATTTACCATTTTTGATTCGCCATGTATGGCACAGTGTCTCCATATCGGCAGCCAAATAGTATTGCATACGTGAACCACCGAAGGTTTGCTCAACGAGATCCACAGTACCGGTGCTGAAGGTGTTGAGTTCATTGCCTGCTACGAACTCCAATGTATCCATAGGGATGACAGTATCATTGGTGTTAAACTCTAGGGTTACCACCATCTTTACTGGACCATAATAATCAGAACGAGTGGTGCTAGATGCTACCAGTTGGATCTCTAGTTTGTCATCAGATGGCTTGTTGAGTGCCAAAGCATCAAACTTGAGTTTGCCAACGTTGGTAGGCTCTTTGATCTCGGTGATACCAAATGGCTGATATTCTGTACCGCCGGTAGAACCGGCTACCAATGTGGTCTCCTCTGCGTTGATGATAGGTTTCTTGGTCAATGGGGTGATATATGCTACGATATTGCAGTTCTCAGCAACCCATTTGTCTGAAACGGTGTAGGTGAATGTTTTGCTATATGCTTGGTTCTCCACCTTGACTGTGTCGCCCAATTGATTTTCTGTGAGCAAGTCACGTACTACGCATGGGTGCATAAACTCCTTGTAACCAGAAGTTTTCCAAGACCAATAGTAGTCAGCTTGCTTACCAATCAGACCATTCTCCTTGATGAGTACGGTCAGCAGGTACTCAGTAGTAGTGGTATTAGCCACTTGTCCGCTAACGGTTACATTCAGCTCGCGGGTAGCTGCATCATAGGTGTGGTTGATCACCACAGATGCTTCTGCTGTGGTATCACATTTGTTGGCGATTTGTGTTGCCATACCATCTTCTACCAAATATCCAGGGTGGAAAGCGATGGCTGTACCTTGCACTTTTGTACGGTTCATAGCCATACTAGGTGCACCTTGCACGCCGCAAGTACTACCAATCTTTGTACTCTCAGGGATGGTGTACTCATCTTGGTTATAACCATAGTGGTGGCTCACCCAGATACATGGAGTAGTGGTGAGAAGTTCAGTATACTCCATAATGCTATACATACCATATGGGCAGTAACCACATTGGTCGCCAGTGAAGTGTTCGATGAGGTACTTACGTGGGAAAGATGCAGGCACATCTTGTGCTGAAACGATAAGTGTTGCTGAGAGCAACACGAGGACTGTAAAGATCTTTTTCATACCTTAAAAATTTTATTGTTTGATATATTTCTTTCCGTTGATGATATAGATACCTGATGGCAATTCGCCGAGCGTGTTGCTAGGCATACGTTGTCCGAGCAGGTTGTAGATAGCACCTTGGGTTGCAGGTATCTGCACATTCTCTACAGCAGAGGTCTTGTAGCTATATACTACGGTAAGTTTTACCACTGGGTTTGCGCCATCGTTAAAGGCATAGACAATGGTCTCTTGAGATGGCGTGGTAGCAGTGTAGTGGGTAAACCAACGACGCAACGCCTCCATGCTTCCAATGGTAAACTGGAGCTCTTGGGTCAATTCGCCATTGCCTGGCACGCAGTTGCCTGCTGCACAAAACTGATCGAAGATACCTGTAGTCGAACGGGTGATGGTCACGGTGATGTTTTCCGACTCATCGGAGTACATCATGCCTTCTACACCCATAGTCGCTTCTTCCAGATCCTCGTCGTACTCATACTCTGTCACGATAATGGTAGTGTCTTTGGTGATTGTGCTTTCCACTACATCATCCTCTACCCATTTTTCAATGGTCAGATGGAGAGAGGCATGCATTGCCACTACCATGCAGAGTAGAAAAGAGGTAATAAAAATTTTCTTCATACGTGTAAATTATTTTGTAGTTATTTTTGTTTCTTTCGCTTGTACCACGATGCCTCCCACGCTGAGAACACTCACCACGTTGCAATTCTCTGCCACTACTTTCTCGGGTAGGGTATAGTGGTAGGTGAAGGTCTGTGGTGTGAGCGTAGGCAATTGGTGCGCCTCACCCCATACGGATGGTAGCACGGATGCACGCAACAAGTGGTTGTGGGTATATTCATTGTTGGTCTTGCCGTCAGGCATGATTTGTTTACCGACAATACCATCTTCAGTCAACCACAATTGCAATGTTGCATCCAGCGGACTGCTACCGAGGTTATAGAGCTCAAGGTCGATTGTCACGTCCTTTTCCTCACAACGAACGGTTTGCTGCATGATGATAGAACTACCGCCATAGTATTGGCTCACCTGTGTAGCCCATGTATCGGACGAGGTGAAATAGGCATTGTCTTGCAGTTGGTAGTTGACATTTCCCGTAGGGAATGGTGTTGCATTGGTTCCTCCCATGTGGATATACATGCTATCTGCCTCAGGACAGGTAAAGTTTACTGCCTGATTGCTACCATAGCGGGTATTGGGGTTGGAAGCAGGGTGCATTACCACCACCACCAATTCTTCGCCGTATTGCTTTTGCAACTCGTGTGCCACAGCTGCCGCGTTAGGGCAGTTCATGCAGCGCCAACCAGAATATTCGATCAAGAGCGATGTGCGGCGGTATTGCGATGTGTCGGCAGGGGTAAACACCTCAATGATCTGCTCGTTCTCAGGAATCACTTGGCAAGCAGACAATGCCAACGCTGCACACATTATTATAAATACAATCTTTTTCATTACCATGTGAAATTATATGTGAGTGATACGCCCTCTTGCTTAGGAACATAGCGGCATACGCCTCCCGAGCAGTTGAATCCTTCGCGTGTCTTGGTATAGCCTGCCATTACGCGGTGTGCGCCGTGGGTATAGGTGGCTGCCACGGTGTAGTAATGCTCATTGGTAGCCTCGTGTGCCCCACCGATATTATACATCCATTGCCCCGACAATACCAACTTGCGCCACAAGCTCAGCTCATACAATGCAGCTACCCATTGTCCCTCGTCCTGCTTGGTAAAGAGGTATTGCACTTCGCCGCGCATCTGCACATTGCGGGTCGTGGCATACTTCGCTTCTACCACACCGATACCGGCACGCACCAAGTCTCCATGACCTTCTACTGCACGTTTGTTATAGGTTTGATACATCGCCATTGCGCCGATATACCATTTTTTATTGAGTTTCTTGTTGAGTTCCAAGTTTACATCGGTGTAGTAGGGTTCTGCGCTCATACCAAACCATTTCTCTGCGGTGCCACGGATATGCGAAGCATTCAGCTTCAGAGTGGTGCCATAGCGTCCACCCATGGCAGTACCACGTTTCCATGTATAGCGCACCTCACCTTGGAAGGCCCACTCGCTAGCCGTAGCTTGGGTGCCATAAGGGTAGAGTGCTGCCAGCATATAGGTGTGTTGCGTAGCAAATGGTGGCATATGGTTGATGGTACCTGCCATACTACCTTTTAGCAATCGATCTGAGCGGAACGACATGTTGTCCGAGCGTTTGGCTTGTGCCAAGATCGCCAATCCTTTTTGCGAATAGCTCAGCGATAGCAGCAATGCCTCGCCATGCTTGTAGCTATATTCGTTCAATGCACTAGGATCATTGGCCTTGTAGGCATATTCAACCAGCGCATTCCATCCTTTCATCTGCAATTGTGCGCGTACGCTACCAGCGCCTACCCATGCAGGTAAATTATAATAGTAGTCGTACTTGCCTTCTGGCTTAATTTCCAACATGGGATGCCCTAAAGAGTCTTGTGCTGGAATCAATTCTTTTTCTTGATACTTGCTCACATAGCTTCCACCGATGGTCAAGTTCGCACCGGCCTCTTGCAATGCTTTCGACCACTCATGCAAGCCAAGCTCCAAGTTGGCACCTAATACGGCATCTTGCTTGTAGTTCCAGCCCCATGCACCATCTGTGTAGCAGTTCCAATAGCGGCGTTGCTTACCGCCCAATGCGGTGAAGTAGATACCTTGATATGGAGTGATTTCGACTTTTCCTCCGCGAAGCGCGTTGTCTACACCTAGTGCGCGGTCTTCGTATAATCGAAGCACCATTCCGCTACCAAACTGTGCATACACATCGCCCACGGTAATCTTACCCCAGTCGAAACTAGCGCCCACATGCAGGTGGCTGATACCATGTCCGCCAAAGTCGGCATCATAGCCTAGCATTGGCCATTTGGTCAACTCAGCGCGGGTGATGACTTCCAAGCCGCGGAAACCGATATCCGATTTCCGATCTCCGTTATCCGTTTGGTGATCCCAACGCATACCCAGATCTAGATACGAGTTGCTCAGGTAGTGCATCTTTGCCCAATCGGGTAGGGGACGACCTACGTCAGCAGTAGGGATCAATCCCTCATGCTGGATGCCGCCTACTACATATACGGTATCGTTTTTCGCCCACAACAATGCAGGCAAAATTGCAGCGACTATCAAAATGTGTCTTAACTTCATTGTCTTGTCGTTTCCTTGTCAGTTACGGGTTCTCGACGGGTTCTTGACGGGTTCATACGACGTCTTTACTTATTGCAAAGCGTCATAAATGTCTTGTTCGCCACCGTCGGTGTAACCAGTATGATTATATACGATTTTGCCTTTGCCGTCAAGAACGAACACGTGAGGCACGTTCTGCACGTTCATTGCGCGTTTAAAGTCGCCGTTAGGGTCAAGCAATACCTCGTACTCCCAACCAAATCCATCTACCATTGGCTTAACGCGGTTGGCGTCTTGTGCTTGGTCAATGCTTACGATGATCATCTTTACGCCTGTCTCGTCTTGCCAATCTGGATATACCTCATGAATAGCCTTCAACTCGCGAATACATGGCTTGCACCATGTTGCCCAGAAGGAGATTATCACAGGCTTACCATCGTTGCTGATCTCGGCTGTTTGTACGGTCTTGCCGTTGATGTCTTGCAAACGAACGTTAGGCAGTTGAGCACTTGCCAATAGCGCACAAAGAATCATGCCGCTAAGAACTAAAATCTTTTTCATACTCTTCAAAAATCTAGTTGATATAGTTATCCAAAATTATTTTCCGCGCAAAGGTAGTGATTTTTTTTCGTATGTGCAAATATTTTGCTTTTATCTTTAACTTTTAGTTAAAATTGTTGTATAATTCATAAAAAAACACTACCTTTGTACCGATTTTTTGGTGATAGTATGAATAAGCAGATTCTACGACTAGCGATACCGAGCATTTTGGCGAACATCACCATTCCTTTGGTGGGATTGGTGGATACGGCCATAGTGGGGCACATTTCCGATGCACATGCCATTGGCGGCATTGCTATCGGTACGATGCTCTTTGACTTGCTCTACTGGAATTTTGGTTTTTTGCGGGTGGGTACCAGTGGTATGACAGCGCAGGCTTTTGGTCGTGGCGACCGCGAACATTGTGCCCGTTTGCTTACTCAAAGCATCAGTATTGCATTGATAGGTGCCGCTATTATTTGGGCATTACAATGGCTGTTTGTCACTGCTACGCTTGCGATTATTCCTTGTTCTACAGAAGTGGCTACCTTCGCACGTAAATACTTCTTTATCCGTGTATGGGCTGCGCCTGCTACCCTGAGCCTGATGGCTATCAAGGGGTGGTTTATTGGCATGCAAGATACCGTCAGTCCGATGATCACAGACATGGTGGTGAATGTGGTGAATATGGTGGCGAGTTATGTGTTGGCAGTCTATACGCCTATGGGTGCGTTGGGTGTGGCTTTGGGTACCGTGATAGCGCAGTTGACGGGTTTGTTGCTCGGTGTGCTGATTATTGTTTATAAGTATCGCCATGTATGGCAGGGACTATCTATTTGGCAGTTAGCCAAGGATAGACAGGGAATACGCAATCTAATCACCCTGAATGCCAATCTATTTGTGCGGTCGCTATGTTTTATGGTGGTCTATGTTGGATTCACGTCGCTATCCTCGATGTATGGTGATACGGATTTGGCGGTATGTAGCATATTGATGAAACTATTTATGCTGGTTTCCTATTTCGTAGATGGTTTTGCGTATGCGGGCGAAGCGCTTGTGGGCAAGTATATCGGCGCAGCCAAATCGAATCCGATATCCGATAGCCCATCAGGGCGTCCTGTATCCAATAGCCCCAGTGGGGCGTCCGAAATATCCTCCCTTGTCCGTCTTCTCTTTTTATGGTCGCTGGGTGTCGGTGCCATCTTTACGGTGCTTTTTGCCGTATCCTATCTGCCTATGTACCGTATGATGACTTCAGATACGGTGGTGTTGGCTCGTTTGACGGATTTCACAGGATGGTTGATAGCCATGCCTATTGTCAGCACGTTGGCTTTTATGTGGGATGGTGTTTTTACCGGTGCTACGGCGGGCAAGCAGATCCGCAATGCCATGATCTGGGCGGCCGTAGGCTTTGTATTGGGGTATGTGGCTACTTATCATCATCTAGGCACACATGCGCTGTTTGTAGGCTATTTTCTGCATCTTGCCGCCCGTGTCATCTACCTGACTGCCACCTGGCGCCCTCTAGCCTCTCACCTCTAACCTCTCACCTTACAAAGCTATGCTTAAGAAACTCGAAAATAGAAAATGGAGCGTGCTCCAGAGCACACCATTATTGAATCTTGGCCCATGGTTGAATGTGCGCCAAGAAGTAGTAGAATTGCCTAATGGTACGCAGATCCCTGCGTGGTTTGTTATGGATTTCCCCAATTGGGTGAATGTCATAGCCATCACCAAGGATGGCGATTTTGTCATGATAGACCAATACCGCCATGCCTTGGGTGAGACGCACTACGAGCTAGTGGCGGGTGTTGTAGACGAGGGCGAGACGCCCTTGCAAGCAGCTATGCGCGAACTCAGCGAGGAGACGGGCTACGAGGGTGGCGAATGGCAAGCTTTTATGCAGCTATCGCCTAATCCGACTAACCATACCAATATGAGTTACACTTTCCTAGCTACGGGTGTGGAGAAGGTGCGCGAGCCGCATCAAGAGCCTTCCGAGGATATCCATGTGCATATCCTTACCCGCGACGAGGTTCAACAGTTGCTCACTTCTGGCGAGATTATCCAGGCCCTTCACGCCGCCCCTCTATGGAAATATTTCGCTAGCCTATAGCCTATATCCAATAGCCACGGAGTGGCGTCCAATAAACTTCAAAGAAAAAAGGAGGCCTCGCAGCCTCCTTTTTTCTTACTTTGTCAGTTTCACCACGATGCTTGATAGTGGCTCCACCACAATGTCTTTCTGACTCAGGTCGTAGGTCTTGCCCGATATCACATCCACGCCTACTGGCTTGTATTTGCCGAGTATCTCGGCGTAGTTGGCGGTAGGTATGGTGCGGTTTTCTTCGCTAGCGTTCACAAATACGAAAGCTGCTTCCTCGTCGTTATAGCGGAAAAATGCGTACGTATTGTCGCGGCTCATGAAATGCATGGTGCGGCCAGTGTGAATCACCTTCTCGCCCTTACGCCATTGGAAGAGGCGGCTTTGGTAGTCAAACATATCTTGCATCTCTGCTGTCACCGCTTCGCCTAGTGGCAATGGCATGCGCAGGGTAGAGTGGCCCATACGGCGGTCCGCAGACTTCATGGCATACTCGTCGCCATAGAACACTTGTGGTATACCGCGCATGGTGGCTAGCAAGGTGTAAGCTATTTTCACGCGACGTGGGTCTTGGTTCATCACCACATCAGCAATACGATCCATATCGTGGTTACCCAGCATCAGCAGGATATTATTGACATCCGCATAGAGGTAGTCCATCGCTACAGCGTCATATACGCGTGTCAGGCCTTCGCCCCATTGCTTGCCATCTTTCTCTAGGGCTTGACGGATAGCCTCTTCTACAGGAAAGTCCATCACGCTAGGCAAGTGGCTATCAAAGCCGTTGTAGTTCTTCACACCGGTTTGCCAGTAGGCTACGGCAGATGCAGGACGTGTCCAACATTCGCCCACGATATTCAGGTGTGGGTATTCGTCCATGATGGCTTTCACCCATTCGCTGCCAGGGATCATCTCTATATATGGATAGGTGTCCACGCGCAAACCGTCTAGGTTGGCGTACTCAATCCACCAGATAGCCCATTGCTTGAAGTATTGCAAGAGGTCTGGGTTCTCCAGGTTCATGTCTGGCATTGGGCGGTCAAACCATCCGCGGTTGCTCAGCAGGCGATCGTACTCCGATGCGTTGATGTCGTAGTTCGCTGAGAACACGTTGTGGGTATTGGTGAACTGGTCAAACTGGTTGATCCAGTCTTGGTATGGCAGGTCATTCATCCACCAGTGGGTACCTCCACAGTGGTTAGGCACCATGTCCATGATAAACTTGATACCTTTTGCGTGGGCTTTCTCCACCATCTCTCGGTAGAGCTCGTTGCTACCATAACGTGGGTCGATATGGTAGTAGTCGGAGCATGCATAGCCGTGGTAGGACCATGCCTCTTCGTTGTCTTCAAGGAGTGGGGTAGGCCAGATGGCTGTTGCACCCAGTTCTGCTATGTGGTCAAGGCTATTAATGATACCTTGTATATCACCGCCAAAACGGCCGTGTACACTCTCTTTGTTGCATGCTTCAGCCATGCCCTCTACGGTATTGTTGCTCTCATCGCCGTCCACAAAACGGTCCGACATAATCAGGTAGATCATATCACTCGAGTTGAATCCTTGGCGCTCGCGGCTACCTTCGCGGCGGGTGTAAATGGTGTAATCTACACTAGCAGTGCGTTTGCCTTTCTTCAACGTGATGCGATAGGTGCCTGGCTCGTTTACTGTCAAATCTACAAACAGATAGTTCTGACTCTCAGCATTGTGCTGACCTTTTACTTGTAAACCAGTACATTCACCTTTGACTACGCGACCGTTTTGCAATGTGTTGATCGTTACTTGTGCATCGGCCAAGTCTTCGCCATGCAGCATCAGCGTGAGTGGGCAGTTCATCTCGGTCCACCAGCAGAGTGGTTCTGCACGGTCAATACGAGGTTTGGCCTGCAAAGAAAATGCACTGAAGAGTGCAACGAAAAGGAAAAGTTTTCTTGTCATAGTACATTATCAATTTATAGTCTTTAAGGTTGTTAAAGACATTGTTTTCAAAAAAAAATAGCGCATCTATAAGCCGGGTTCTGTACCGCCCCTGAGGTCGGCGTCTATCATTAATCTTGAGCAACGTATTACTACGCGCTTCTCTTGCTTCCTACCCTCCAGCTTGCGCGAGCAGCGCTCAGTCGCTGGTATACTTGGAATTGCAGCCCATCGTATGCTCGTATCACTTCCTCTTTGCAGATTCTTCGTCACTTTTGCAGGGACCAAACATTGCTGCCTGACGGCCGTTAACCGCGATGGTGCTCTGTGCTGCCCGGACTTTCCTCGTGATAGGGGATTAAAGCCGCTGGCTTTTCTTCCCTTATCCCGCGATAGACCGACACGCTATATATTTAGGCGTCGTTCATGCGACAAGCGCATTTGCTTTTTCTCTAAACGAAGCTTGCTTCTAATCCCTTTTTCCTACCGAGAGCCTCTTGGCTCGAGGTAAGAGGAGGAATCGCTGTCGCCCTAAGGACGCTGACAAGCGTCGTTCATGCGACAAGCGCATTCCGACGAAGAGCGGCATACGGGAATCGAACCCGCCTCCTCGGCTTGGGAAGCCGATGCACTACCGATGTGCTAATGCCGCAAATATCCTAAAACGGCTGCAAAGTTACTACTTTTTTTTTACATAAGCAAAAAAATCGCAAAAATACTCCGTTTCATCCTCTATCTTTGGCCTATCTTCGGCGTATCTTCAGCGAAATGGCTTGCGCGCTCGTGCGCGTAGTGTATAAGGGTGTGCAGAGATGCCCAAAAAACGCATATATTTTCGATTTAAGGCATTCTTAGTTGAATTTCGATATACCCCCGAAATAAAGAAAAATGCAAAAAAACGCGCAAAAATTTGCGTATATCAAAAAAATGTAGTAATTTTGCAGCGTGGAAGAAAGCGGCATATTGTATAGGTGCCTATGTTTTGGTGCGCCATGCCGCGTGAATACTGAATAAAACAACAATATTATATGATTGACAACGACAGAATTATTCCTGTAAAGATTGACGAGGAAATGCGAACCTCGTACATCGATTATTCGATGAGTGTGATCGTGGCGCGTGCTTTGCCAGATGTGCGTGACGGTTTCAAACCAGTACACCGCCGTGTATTGTTTGGAATGAACGAGCTGGGCAACACGAGCGACAAACCAACCAAGAAATCCGCACGTATCGTGGGTGAGGTAATGGGTAAGTACCACCCTCACGGCGATAGCAGTATCTATGGTACATTGGTGCGTATGGCACAGCCATGGAACATGCGCAACGTCTTGGTGGACGGACAAGGTAACTTTGGTTCGATTGACGGCGATGGTGCAGCGGCTATGCGTTATACCGAGGCACGCCTCTCGAAACTCGCTGAGGAGATGCTCCGCGATATCGAGAAAGATACCGTGGATATGCAATTGAACTTCGACGACTCGCTCCGCGAGCCTGTGGTGTTGCCATGCCGTTTCCCTAACTTGCTGGTGAATGGTGCCAGCGGTATCGCGGTAGGTATGGCAACCAATATGCCAACCCACAACTTGGGCGAGGTGATTGACGGTTGCGTGGCTTACGTGAAGAACGCTGTAGCACGTGTGGAGAATCCAGAGGTGGAGCCAATCACCGTGGCAGAGCTCATGGAGCATATCAAGGCGCCTGACTTCCCAACGGGTGGTACTATATATGGTTATCAGGGCGTGCGCGACGCGTATGAGACTGGTCGCGGCCGCGTAATTATTCGTTCGAAAGCGGAGATTGAGACCGAGGACAACGGTCGCGAACGCATCGTGATTGGCGAATTGCCATATGGTGTGGTGAAGTCCGACCTCGTGAAGAATATCGCTGACCTCGTGAACGATAAGAAGATCGAGGGTATCTCAGGCATCAGTGACCAATCCAAGCGCGATGTGCGTATTATCATTGAGATCAAGCGCGATGCCAATGCACAAGTGGTGCTCAACAAGCTCTACAAATATACTGCATTGCAATCCAGTTTCTCTGTGAACAGCATTGCACTCGTGAAGGGTCGTCCACAACTGTTGAACCTCCACGACATGGTGGCAAACTTCATCGAGCACCGTATGGAGGTGGTGATTCGTCGCACGAAGTTCGAACTCAAGAAGGCAGAGGAGCGTGCGCACATCTTGGAGGGCTTGATCATTGCCGTAGATAATATCGACGAGGTGGTGAAGATTATCCGCGCAAGCCGCACTCCTGCGGACGCGCAAGCCAACTTGGAGGCACGATTCAACCTCGACAACCTCCAATCAAAGGCGATTGTGGATATGCGCCTCTCGCAATTGACTGGCTTGCGTATCGATGAGTTGAAAGAGGAATATGCAAAGCTCCAAGAGCTTATCCAACACCTCAACGCATTGCTCGCAAGCGAGGTGATGCGCTACGAGGTCATCGAGAACGAACTCGTGGAGATCAAAGAGAAATACGCTGACGAGCGTCGCACACGCATCATCAAGATGGCTACCGAGTTCAACCCAGAGGATATGTATGCCGATGATGATATGGTGATTACCATCTCTCACCTCGGTTATATCAAGCGTACCCCACTGGCTGACTTCCGTCAGCAAGGTCGTGGTGGCGTAGGTGCGAAAGCTAGTGCAGCACGCGATGAGGACTTCATTGAGTACGTTCACCAAGCGAACATGCACTCTACGATGATGTTCTTCACCGAGCAAGGTCGCCTCTATTGGACCAAAGTATATGAATTGCCAGAGGGCAACCGCCAGTCAAAGGGACGTGCATTGCAGAATATGATCAACATCCAGAAGGGCGACAAGGTTTGCGCGTTTATCCACGTGAAGAACCTGAGCGATATGGAGTATGTGCAAAACCACTACCTCATCTTCGCTACCAAGGACGGTTTGATGAAGAAGACCACGCTTGAGTCATATAGCCGTCCACGTGCTAATGGTATCATTGCGCTTGGTTTGCGCGAGGGCGATCGCCTGATTCGCGTAACGCTCACCGATGGCAATAGCCAGATGTTGGTGGCATCATACAACGGTAAGGTCGTTCGCTTCCCAGAGGATACTGTTCGCCCAATGGGCCGTACCGCAACAGGTGTGCGTGCAATCAAACTCGACGAAGATGGCCAAGATCGCGTGATTGGCATGATTTGTGTAGAGGAGGGTAGCAAGGAGTCTGTTCTCGTGATTTCCGAGAAGGGCTTCGGTAAGCGTACTGACCTCGACGACGAGAATGGCGAACCAATCTACCGTATCACCAACCGTGGCGGTAAGGGTGTCAAGACGATGAACCTCACCGACAAGACGGGTAATCTCATTGGCCTGGAGGCTGTGACCGACGAGCAAGACCTCATGCTCATCACCAAGTCGGGTACCGCTATCCGCATGGCGATGGATACTATCCGCGTGATGGGTCGTGCTACCCAAGGTGTGAAACTCATCGAGCTCCAAAAGCGCAACGACACCCTCATGTTTGGCTGCGTAGTGCCAAAGGAGGATGTCGAGGAGGCTACCGAGGTAACAGAGGATACCGCTGAGTCCACTACCGCAGAAGAATAAACTAGATCAACTAGACCATCTAGACCATCTAGATTATCTAGACCATCTAGAAACCCCGAATATTAACAACCCAAAAACAATACTACTAGTATGAAAAAATCAATTTTTCTCGCAGCTCTCGTGCTGATAAGCGCAGGCTGCTTCGCACAAAAGAACATGGTAAGCAAAGCTCGTGGTTTGGCTGACGCTGAGACCCCTGACTATGCTGGTGCACGTGCTGCTATCGCAGAGGCATTGCAGAATGACGAGACCAAGGATCTTGCCAACACTTGGTACATCGCTGGTTTCATTGGCTACAAGGAGTTTGACAACTACAACCTCAAGCGCCAATTGGGTCAACACATAGATATCCCTACTTGGGGTGCTGCTGTACAAGAGTCATTGGACTATTGGGCTAAGGCATACGACATGGCGCTTATCCCTACTTATGACAAGAAGGGCAAAGCGAAATACGACACCAAGACTCCTAAGAGCATCTTGCCTAAGGTAGTTGAGTACTTCCAATTCCAACCACTCATCGCTGCTGGTTTCACTGCTTATGAGAACAACGATCCTTCTAAGGCATACGATATGTTCTTGGCTCACGTGAATATCCCAGAGATGAAGATGATGCAAGACAACCCAGCAGAGTTGGCAAGCTTGCTTCGCGACTCTAGCTTCTACACTTGCGTTTACTACGCTGGTCGTTTCGCTTACGAGGCTAACCGCTACGACGAGGCTATCGCTACACTTGAGCGTATGAATAGCGAGCATGCGAATGCAAATGCTCTCCGCAAAGAGATTATCTTCGCCAATGAGTATATCTACCAAATCTATATTGAGAAAGGCGACACTGCTAAGGCTGTTGAGTCTATCAAGGCTAGCATCGACCTCTTCCCAGAGGAGCCATGGTTCATGCAAAACCTTATTAACCTCTACATCAACTCTGGTCAAGAGGACAAGGCTATCGAGTATCTTGATATCGCTATTGCACGCGAGCCTAACGTAGGTCAATACTACAACTCTAAGGGTTCTATCCTCGCTCGTATCGGCCGCTTTGAGGAGTCATTCAAGGCGTTTGAGCAAGCTATCGCTATCGAGCCTAACAACGCACTCTTCCTCGAGACACTTGGTTTCGCTTACGTTGATCTTGGCAACAAACTCAACGATGATGCTGCTTACTACGATGCGAAGGAGTACGCTAAGGCGAAGGTTGAGATCGACAAGGCATACAACAACGCGCTTCCTTACTTCGAGAAGGCATACGAGTTGGAGCCAGACAACTACGACTACAAACGCTCTCTCCGCTCGCTCTACTATCGTCTGGGTATGGACGATAAGTACCAAGCACTCGCTGACTAATGGGACGAATACTTGCGATAGATTTTGGTCGCAAACGAACTGGATTAGCCGTTACGGATCCCCTCCGTATAACGGCTAATCCGCTTGTTACGATCCCCACACACACGCTCGAAGCGTGGCTCACCGATTATTTCTCGAAGGAGCAGGTCGATGAGGTGGTTATTGGCCATCCTTATCAGATGAGTGGCGAAGACTCCGAGTCGATGCAGTATATCCAACCCTTCATTAACCGCTTCCGCAAGGTCTTTCCCAATATGCCTTTGAAGGAGTACGACGAGCGTTTCACCTCGGTGCTAGCGCACCAGGCCATGATTGCTGGTGGCATGCGCAAGAGCCAACGCCAAGACAAATCCGTGGTCGACAAAATCGCCGCCTGCATCATCCTCTCAGGCTATCTTGATAGCCTGAGATAATCACTAAACAGTAGCGCCTGTGGCGCGTTCACTAAACACAAAACAAATGATTCTTCCTATTTATTTATACGGCCAGCCAGTATTGCGTAAGGCCACAGAAGACATCACACCCGAGTCCTTAGACCTCCAACAACTTCTCTCCGACATGTGGGAGACATTGGCGGTGGCTGAGGGTTGCGGTTTGGCAGCTCCTCAGATCGGCAAGGCTATTCGTCTGTTTATTGTCGATGGCACCGAATTGGCCGAGGATTATCCTGAGTGTCAGGACTTTAAGAAGGTCTTTATCAATCCTGAGATCATCGAGGAAAGCGCTGAGGATAGCACTTTCGCCGAGGGTTGTCTCTCGTTGCCAGGTATTTCGGAGAATGTCATTCGTCCTGCCAGCATTACCATTCGCTATATGGATGAGAACTTCACCGAGCATACGGAGACCTATGATGGTTTTGCAGCACGCATTATCCAACACGAGTACGACCACCTCGAGGGTCATGTCTTCACCGATCGCATTTCTCCTATCCGCCGTCAGTTTGTCAAAACTAAACTCACCAATATTGCCAAAGGCAAAGTTGGCGCTCGTTACCGCGTGAAACGATGATTTTTAGAGTTTAGAGAACGGCGCAACAATGTCCCAAAACGCAAGAGCATTTCGGGGCCATTATGCGCCTACTGTTTAGAGTTTAGAGATTCAGGAGAATATGAATAGTTTTAGAAAATTAAATGCTTATATTTTTGCAAAAGATTTGGTAAAGCAAGTATATAAGCTTCTAGAGAAGTTCCCACGAGAGGAACAATATGCTTTGTGTGACCAATTACGTAGGTCTGTTATTTCTTTGCCGTCTAATATAGCAGAAGGTACAGGGCGTGTTTCATCCAAAGACCAGGCTCATTTTTTCACGATAGCATATGGTTCCTTGATGGAAGTCCTAGCTCAGATGGATGTAGCATGTGATCTTGGTTATATTTCTACTGACGAGTTTAATTATATAGAACAACTTATTGATACTGAGGCTAGATTACTTACGGGTCTAACTACAAAGTGTAAACTCACAAACACTAAACACTAAACAGTAGCGCCTGTGGTGCGTTCACTAAACACTAAACAGTAGCGCCTGTAGCGCGTTCACTAAACACTAAACAGTAGCGCCTGTGGCGCGTTCACTAAACACTAAACAGTAGCGCCTGTGGCGCGTTCACTAAACACTAAACAGTAGCGCCTGTGGCGCGTTCACTAAACATGAGTTTACTCACAATCATACTTCTCGCCGTAGGGCTCGCTATGGACTGCTTTGCGGTGTCGGTCTGCAAAGGGCTGACTTCGCCACACGGCTATGTGCCTCGGTATATCAAACCGATATTGATGGCATTGCTCTTTGGCGTGTTCCATGCGGGCATGCCGTTGATTGGCTATTTCGCGGGTAGTTTCTTTGCCTCGTTCTTTGAGCGCTTTGCGCCATGGATAGCCCTTGCGTTGCTCGGATTTATCGGAGGCAAGATGATCTATGACTCGCTCAAAGGCGATGATAATGAGGCACATCTGGCGGATTTCTCGTTCTTAGGACTGCTGTCTTTAGCTTTCGCCACCTCGATGGACACCCTGGCCACGGGTGTCATTTTCATTCCTCACCCTGAGGTATTGTGGCTGGCAGTAGTCATCATAGCTGCTACTTGTTTTGTATTTTCTATTACCGGATTTATCCTTGGTCACATTGTCGGCACTCGCCTTCGAATGAATGTCAATATCCTCGGTGGAGCCATCCTTATTCTCATTGGCTTAAAAATATTCCTCGAAGGCGTCCTCTAAACACGAATCACTAAACACTAAACAGTAGTGGCTCAGCCGCGTCCACTAAACACTAAACAGTAGCGGCTCAGCCGCGTTCACTAAACACTAAATATATGTTCTTAATTCAAAACACCCTTGTCAGCTTAGATGTCTTGGAGAAAGACTTCTGCTGCGATTTAGATAAATGTCGTGGTTGTTGTTGCATCGAGGGCGATGCAGGTGCACCGCTCACCGATGACGAAGAGCAGAAGATCCGCGAGATTTTGCCTATTCTCCTGCCAGATATGACCAAGGAGGCACGTGCTGTGGTGGAGGCGCAAGGCTTGTCGTATCTAGACCCTTCGGGTGAGAAGGTCACGTCTATCGTCAATGATAAGGACTGCGTCTTTGCTCGTACGGATCATAATGGCTGGTGCTACTGCCTCATCGAGAAGGCTTATAATGCCGGCAAGATCGACTTCAAGAAACCCATCTCCTGTCACCTCTATCCCATTCGCCTCAATCAGGTGGGCGATATGATTGGGGTGGAGTACCACCGTTGGGATATATGCCACTGTGCCCGCGTATTGGGCAAGAAACTGCATCTGCCTATCTATCAGTTTCTTAAGGAACCCCTTATCCGCCGTTTTGGTCAGGAGTGGTACGACGAACTCTGCCTCGTAGCCGACGAGTGGAAGAAGCAAGCAGCTAGAGGTTAGAGGTTAAAGGCCTGGGCGCCGTAGGCGCATATTCATCCGCCTTTAATCTTTACACCCTACACCATACACCTGCGCATAGCGCACACCACCTCGCGTAGCGACTCAACCTCGGCTTTGCCGACACTACCTCAAACAAAATGCCCGAGATCTTATTGCATTACATATGGCAACAGCGCCTATGGGCGCCAATCGACCAGCAGACCACCGATGGCCTGCCTATTGCGATTCTGTCGGTGGGTGAACACAACCGCGATGCGGGACCCGACTTCAGCCATGCGCACCTGCGTATAGGCGAGCAAGAATGGGTGGGCAATGTGGAGATACATGTGCGGGCATCTGACTGGCGTCGTCATCGCCACCACACCGATCCGGCCTACAACAATGTCATCCTGCATATCGTCTGCGAGGATGACGAAGCGGCTATTAATGCCCGCGGCGAACGTGTCGCCCAATGCGTATTGCGTTACCCACAAAACCAAGACTATCTCCAGCAACTCATCGCGCATGCCCAACATATGGACAATGCGTTTGCCACTATCCCCTGCAGCCAACAGCTTATCCATATGCCCGAGATGCTCACTGAGGGCTGGCGTGCCTCGTTGCTCAAAGAGCGTTGGCGCTGCAAGACCGAGTCCATCAACCGCCTGCTGCAGATCACCAAGAACCATTGGGCGCAGGCCTTCTATATCACACTAGCACATAATTTTGGTTTTCATACCAATAGCCAGCCTTTCGAGCTCCTAGCGCTTCAGACGCCGCTCAGCTACCTCATGAAGCACCGCAATAGTCTGCTGCAGGTGACAGCTATGCTGCTGGGCCAATCCGGACTGCTGAATGCCTCTGCGGCTGATACCGATGAGAAACAGCTGCTATGCAGTGAATACCAGTTTCTACAGAAGAAGTTTGGCTTGCAGCCCATCGATGCGGCGCTGTGGAAACGTGGACGCTTGCGTCCGCAGAACGCGCCAGAAGTGCGTATACGTCAGTTTGCGCGACTAATATGCAAAGCGGATTTCCTCTTCTCTAAGATGATCGAGGCCGATAGCATCGACGCGCTGCGTCAATTGGTCATCGCTCCTAGCCAGCCATTGGCTAGCTCCGATAAGCTGATTCTGCCCCCGCCAATGGGCATGGCATCTGTGGATATACTGCTGATTAACACCTTCTTACCATATCGCTATGCCTATGCGCTAGCGCAACAAAAACCATCCGATGCTGCTAGGGCGTTGGCGCTGATGAGCGATATACCTGCCGAGAATAACACGGTTATTCGCCAATGGCGTGCATTAGGCCAGCGTGTCAGTTCGGCGGCAGATAGCCAAGCGCTTTTGCATCTCTATCAGCACTATTGCCAGCACGAACGCTGCATCCATTGCGAGGTAGGTTCGCTGGTGTTTAGTGTTTAGTGAACGCGCAGGGCGCTACTGTTTAGTGTTTAGTGAAAATGAATGGGATTTATATACTTGTTGACACTTACATGAGCTTCCTTGAGCGCGGTAGGGAGTTCTTATCTCCCTTGCGGTCGGACGATCGGCTTCGCCGTACGATTGCCGCGGAATTTGTTGAAATTGCTTTTTTTATGAGATTCCTTGAGCGCGGCAGGGAGTTGATTGCCGCGCAAGTTGTTGGTTCAAAGTTGTTGATGTTGTTGATTTACATTATTCTTTTGGCAAGCGCAATGTTGGCGCGCGCAGATGTTGTCTCTGTTGTCGTTAATATAATACATCATGTTGCAGTGTCATCTCGTATATAGTTCCCCAAATTAATTTGTGTATATGAAAGCAGAGATTATTACAATAGGCGATGAGTTACTCATTGGTCAAGTGGTGGACACCAACTCCGCATGGATGGCTCAGCGCCTCAACGAGGCAGGCATCAGTCTGCATCAAGTGACCTCGGTACACGATGACCGCCAGCATATCCTCCGTGCCCTGGACGAGGCCTTCTCGCGCGTAGACATCGTGCTAACCACCGGCGGACTAGGTCCTACCAAAGACGATATCACCAAGCATGTGCTGTGCGAGTATTTCCATACCACTCTAATAGAAGACACCATCGTGCGCGAGCATATACATTCTTTGTACAAGGAACGTCCCGATGTGCTCAACCGCCTGACTGCCACCCAGTGGCTAGTGCCCGAGTCGGCCACTATCCTCACCAATCGTGTCGGCAGCGCCCCCATCATGGTTCTGCCCTTATCCCATAGCGCAGCGTCCAATACCCAATATCCGATAGGCGGCACGCCGTCCGATAGCGCAGCGTCCCATACCCAATATCCCATAGGCGGCACGCCGTCCGATACCCAATATCCGATAGGCGGAACGCCGTCCGATAGCGCAGCGTCCCATAAATTTTTAATCTCCATGCCCGGCGTGCCCTACGAGATGCAAGTGGCCATGACCGAGCAGGTGATGCCGTATATCGAGGCGATTAGGCGATTAGGCGATAAGGCGAGAGGCCAGGTGATCCACCGCACGATCCTCTTGGCGGGCATACCCGAGTCCACTCTGGCTATCCGCATCGAGGCATGGGAGGATGCCTTGCCTGGGACGATGCACCTGGCTTATCTGCCCAAGGATGGCACTATCCGCCTGCGTCTGAGCACCTATGGCGAGGCTACTGCCGAGGAGATCGACGCGCAGATTGCGGCACTTCTGCCCCTAATCAGCGACTATGTCATCGCCCTCGAAGATAAGCCCTTAGAGGGCATTCTAGGGGAGCTACTTAAGCAGCGAAACGCCACCATTGCCACGGCTGAGAGTTGCACTGGCGGACGCCTAGCAGCGGCGCTGAATGCGCTGCCTGGATCGTCGGCATATTACCTAGGTTCGGTGGTGGCGTATGCCAATGAGGTGAAGGAGCAAGTCCTTGGTGTTGAGCACGATACGCTCATGCAGTACGGAGCGGTCAGCGAACAGACTGTACGCGAAATGGCAGAGGGTGTTCGCCGTCTGATGCACACCGATTATGCCATTGCCACCTCCGGTATAGCAGGCCCGGATGGCGGCACAGAGGACAAACCTGTAGGCACTGTCTGGATCGCCTGGGCCACACCCGAGGGCACCGTGGCAGAGCGCTATCAGTTTGGCGTAGCACGCCTGCGCGAGCAGATTACCCAACGTGCAGTAACCACCGCCCTCATACGGATGATTCAGATGATACGTTGAAGTTGTTGATTTACATTATTCTTTTGGCAAGCGCAATGTTGGCGCGCGCAGATGTTGTTGATTTATGTTGTTTAGGTTGTTGATATAAGTACTCCCCTGTCGCGGACGATGTTGGTCCGCGAAATGTTGTTGAAATAAGTTGTTCGAGTTGTTGATTTACATTTTCCCTTGCCGAACGCGAAGTTTAAATTGTTTTTTATAAATACTTATGCAAGAATATTTTCCTATAGTCAACGAGGCGGGTGAGGTGCTAGGTAGCGCCACGCGCCAGGCTTGCCACGATGGCAGCCATCTGCTGCATCCTGTGGTACACCTGCATGTCTTCTCACCCGATGGCGCACTCTATCTGCAGCGCCGTGCTATGCACAAAGACCTGTTGCCTGGGTACTGGGACACCGCCGTAGGTGGCCATGTCAGCTATGGCGAGACGATACTCGAGGCTCTGCATCGCGAGGTGAGCGAAGAGATTGGTATTGAGCACTATACGCCCGTTCACCTTGAGACCTATCGCTATGATAGCCAGCGCGAGAGCGAGATGGTGCATGTCTATCGCACCACCTATCCTGGACCTTTCTATTGGAACGATGGCGAAGTGATGGATGGTCGCTTCTGGACTATCGATGAGCTACGCCAAGCTATGGGCAAAGGCATACTGACCCCCAATCTAGAAATGGAACTACTGCGCTTCGGCATTGTGTAGCCGCTTCATTTTGTCCAGCTTTCTAACATCTGCCTGCTTAAAGCAATTGTTTTTTCAAAAAAAATGCTCGCTTTGCTTGCGTATGTGTATTTTTTGTCGTACCTTTGCAGCGAATCACTAAACAGTAGCGCCGCATGGCGCGTTCACTAAACACTAATCACTAAACAGTAGCGCCGCATGGCGCGTTCACTAAACACTAATCACTAAACAGTAGCGCCGCATGGCGCGTTCACTAAACACTAAACAAAACATGTCATTCTTCAACGACCTCTTCATACATCCCTCCGTCACCCAGTCGATTGTGCTGCTGACCTTGGTGGTTTGCTTGGGCCTTTGGGCAGGCGAGCACTTGCGTATCAAGAACTTCTCCTTGGGTATCACGTGGATCCTTTTTGTGGGTATCATCTTCTCGTCTTTTGGCATTACTATCGACCCGCAGGTCAGCCATTTTGCCAAGAATTTCGGTCTGATTCTCTTTGTCTATTCCATTGGTTTACAGGTAGGTCCATCTTTCTCGCCTTTCGGCAAGAGTGGCCTTCGTCTCAACCTCTTGGCGGTGGCTATTGTGTTGCTAGGTTGTGGTATCACTATTGGTCTGCACTACCTGACGGGCATCGACATGAGCACCATGGCGGGTATCATGTCGGGTGCGGTGATGAACACCCCTTCGCTGGGTGCGGTTCAGCAGACGGCGGCCGACCTGCTGGGCACCGTTTCGCCCGATATTGCCATGGGTTATGCCTTGGCTTATCCGCTCAGTATCGTGGGTCTGATCCTCTCCTTCGAACTCATCCGTCTGTGCTGTCGCGTCAACCTGCAACGCGAGGAGGAGAACCTGCGCAGCGAACATAGCTCAGACGATGATCCGGTCTGCCTAGATATCCGTCTTTCTATCGATAAGGCTCTCACACTCCGTGACTTGCAGTCGCGCTGTCCGATCAAGAACACCCTCATCACGCGTGTCATCCGCACCAGTGGTGCCGACGAACTAGTAACGCCTGATACGGTCTTCTATCCGGGCGATGTGGTGCGTATTGTCAGCGACAAACGCCACGAACAAGACCTGCAGATCTTGGGCGAGATCACGCACTACGGCTTCAACGGTGGTGGCAGGTCCAATCACCTCATCTCGCGCCGCGTGGTGGTTACACGTACCGAGTGCAACGGCAAGCGCCTTAGCACTTTCGATGTGCGCCATCGCTACCATGCCACTATCACGCGCATCAACCGCGCGGGTGTTGAGCTGTTGGCGACGCCCGACTTCATTTTGCAACTAGGCGACCGTATCATGGTGGTGGGTGATAAAGAGGATGTGCGCCAAGTGGCGGATATCTTTGGCAACGAGTTGAAGCGCCTTGACTTGCCCAACCTGATGCCTATTTTCTTTGGTATATTATTGGGTGTATTGTTGGGCTCTTTGCCTATCGCTATTCCGGGCATGAACCAGTCGTTCAAACTAGGATTGGCGGGTGGTTCGCTGATCGTAGCGCTGCTGATCGGCCGTTTTGGTCCGTACTATAACATGGTCACTTTCGCCACGACGAGTGCCAATATGATGCTTCGCCAGGTGGGTCTGACGCTCTTCTTGGCGGCAGTCGGATTGAGTGTCGGCGATGGCTTTGTCAGCACCATTCTGGATGGCGGTTATATGTGGGTAGTGTATGGTGCTTTGATCACGATGATCCCCTTGGTTTTGGTGGGTTTTGTGGCCTATAAGGTGCTGAATATCAACTACTTTAAGGTGGTTGGTCTCTTGATTGGTGCCATGACGGGTGCGCCTGCTCTGGGCTATGCCGAGAGCATGAGCAGCCACAACGACCAGGCCTCTGTGACCTACGCCACGGTCTACCCGCTGACAATGTTCCTGCGCGTGATGGCCGGCCAACTGCTAGTCCTCCTCTTCTGCTCATAGTCGGCACTATATCATTACCAAATAGCGACAAACGATATAAAAATCGATAAAAACGGCGATATATTTGTATATATCGCTTTTTTTTTGTACCAAGTAAACAAAAATAGAATGTTCTTTGAAGTATAATTCCATAGGGGTATTTTGGGAAACAAAAATACGCCATCAATGATGGCTACAAAAATACTTAAAAATATCCCGATGGTGATATTTATTGATGCTTTTTGATGCTTACTATGTTTCGCATCTATGATAGTAGTCTATTATGTGTCTATCGAAGCGAGCTTCATAGCCACATTCTATCCCACTATCTGACGAATATTGCATATTCATCACGCATCAATAAATACTGCCATAGGTCATAGCTGAAGCTATTTTAGATGATCATACGCTCTGCGTAAATGTCTAAAAGATGCACGCTTTGCGTGGTATTCAGCGACCTACATGGAATGTAAGCAACCAACCGAAAAACGGTTTTGACAGATGTGTTATTA
>JBGVMY010000005.1:0-64546 GCA_045124995.1 Paludibacteraceae bacterium
AAATGTATTACCTTTGCATCAGAATTGACAAACAACAACCTATCAAGGATACTTAACAACCTTTTTAGGAAACATATCAAAAAGTTTCGATTCTTAAGAAACCTTTCTAGGAATAGTGTAAACCTCTTTCAGTTTTAATCAGTGAAAAGT
Organism: Paludibacteraceae bacterium; assembly: GCA_045124995.1. Taxonomy (GTDB): domain Bacteria; phylum Bacteroidota; class Bacteroidia; order Bacteroidales; family Paludibacteraceae; genus Colicola. Next base: position 151 of record JBGVMY010000005.1, read on the forward strand.
GTACCGCGGGTTACGCGACCATTTCGCGACCACTATTAGACATCGTGAAGACATCACTAACACTTCGTTTGCATTTTCTTGATTTTTTGTTTCTTTTTCGCCGTTGATGTGTTTCCGCACAGACCATCTAACTACACTTAGTCTATCCCCTCTTTAGAGGGATAGACGTAGTTAGTATGTCAGGAAACACTATCAAAATAGTTCTGGTTTATCATCAATTTGCGGGGTTGCTAATGAGTAATACACTTCGCGCTCTGATACCTGACGGCGTACTATAAGTCCATCGCTTTGTGCAATAGCAAATAGGCGTCTGAAGGTATCGTCATTGCGTATCTGGAAGTGTTGTTTAATTTTGCAACCCGAAAATGGGACTTGAAGAATGGTATAGCGCATAAAAAAACTCACCCAGTCCATAAGGGAACTGGGCGAGGATTATGGTATTTTAGAGTAGGATTATTGTCCTACTTCTACTGAGTCTGCTGATTTACGCTTTCTCCAAGACGCAGTTGACAGTGTAACCGTCCATCTCGAGGGCGGTGCCGTTGGTGAGGTTGTCAGTCAATGTGAGGGAGGTAGCGAGGACTTGCGAAGCGATATACTCGTTGCAGTTGGTGACTGCTGCGGCGATCTCCTCGCGATTCTCCAGTTGCACAGCAATGCGGTCGGTGATTTCCAAACCAGAGGACTTACGGAGGTTTTGAATACGGTTGATGAGTTCGCGCGCGATACCTTCTTCAATCAAAGCAGGTGTTAGTTCGATATCCAATGCAATGGTAATTACACCGTTGTTGGCTACGAGCCAGCCTGGCATATCCTCGGTGATGATATCCACATCTTCTGCCACGAGCGCGTAGTCACACAAAGTGAAGGTGCCCGCTGCCTCAAACGCTGCGATATCCTCTTGGCTCATTTGGGCAATAGCTGCTGCCAGTTGCTTCATCATACCGCCGACTTTCTTGCCCAATACCTTGAAGTTAGGTTTGATCTTCTTGACGAGTTTGATCTCGGAATCCTCGGCACGTACGATGACCATCTCCTTGACGTTGACCTCGCTCTTGATAAGGTCCTCTACGCGGAGAAGCGCCTCGAGGGTCTCTTGGTCAGGAGCAGGGATAACGGCTTTCTGAAGCGGTTGGCGCACGTTCTTCTCCGCACGTTTGCGGAGTGAGAGAATCATAGAGGTGGCTTGTTGCGCGAGCGACATACTGCGCTCGAGCTCGAGGTTGATCATTGCCTCGTCAGCTACAGGCCATTGGCTAAGGTGAACGGTCTCTCCTGTCAAGTCGCGGTAGAGGCGGTCGGCATAGAATGGTGCGTTAGGTGCCATCAATTGTGCCACGGTCTTGAGGCAGGTGTAGAGGGTATAGTAAGCTGCTTGCTTGTCAGCATCCATCTCACCACCCCAGAAACGCTTGCGGTTGAGGCGCACATACCAGTTGCTGAGGTCGTCTTGCACGAAGTCGGAGATAGCACGACCTGCTTTGGTTGGTTCGTATGCCTCGTAGGCTGCGGTCACCTCTTTGATGAGGGAATTGAGTTTGCTCAATACCCATTTGTCAATTTCGGTGAATGAGGTTAGAGGTGATAGGTTAGAGGTTAAAGGCTCGGGGTTCCAGCCGTCCACATTGGCATAGAGGGCGAAGAAGCCGTAGGTGTTATACAATGTGCCAAAGAACTTACGGCGAATCTCATCCACACCTTCTGGGTCGAACTTGAGGTTCTCCCATGGGCTAGAGTTGGTGAGCATATACCAACGCACCGCATCCGCTCCGTACTTATCCAACGCGCCGAATGGATCTACAGCATTACCGAGGCGCTTGGACATCTTGTTGCCGTTCTTGTCGAGCACGAGTCCGTTGCTAATCACATTCTTATATGCTACGCTGCCTTCGATCATGGTATGGATAGCATGCAGGGTGAAGAACCAACCACGAGTTTGATCCACACCCTCAGAGATGAAGTCTGCGGTGCGTGGAACGTCTTGATTCTCAAATGGATAGTGGTTTTGAGCGTAAGGCATAGCACCAGAATCAAACCATACATCAATGAGGTCGAGTTCGCGCTTCATTGGCTTGCCGCTTGGAGAGCAAAGCACGATATAGTCCACGTATGGACGATGGAGGTCAATCACGCTTGGGTCGTAGTTCTCTTTGGAGTAGTCGCCTACGACGTGTTTCGCGAATGGATTCTCGGTCATGAAGCCTGCCTTGATAGACTTGTCGATCTCCTCCATGAGTTCGGCGATAGAGCCGATGCAGATCTCCTCTTGTCCGTCTTCGGTGCGCCAGATTGGCAATGGAGTACCCCAGTAGCGTGAACGAGAGAGGTTCCAGTCGTTGAGGTTCTCCAGCCACTTGCCAAAGCGACCAGTACCTGTGGACTCTGGTTGCCAGTTGATGGTCTCGTTGAGTGCCATCATCTCCTCGCGTGCTTGGGTAGAACGGATGAACCATGAGTCGAGAGGGTAGTAGAGGACAGGTTTGTCGGTACGCCAGCAGTGTGGGTAGTTGTGTACATGCTTTTCGATGCGGAAGGCTTTGTTCTCGCCTTTGAGCCAGATACAGATGCTCACATCGAGGGTCTCATCTTTCTCGGTGAGAGCAGGGTCGTAGGCGTTTTTCACGAAGCGACCCGCCCATGGCTCGTATGCCTCTACGTCCACTTGATTCTTCACAAATTCCTCGTCTAAATCGGCGATATTGAAGAATTTACCCGTCATGTCCACCATTGGGCGTTGCTCGCCTTTCTTGGTGAGGAATACCATACCAGGTACACCTGCTTTCTTAGCTACGAAGGCGTCATCCGCACCAAAAGTAGGTGCGATATGCACGATACCTGTACCATCTTCGGTGGTCACATAGTCGCCGAGGATAATCTTGAATGCACCTTCTCCTGGGTTAGCCCATGGGATAAGTTGCTCGTATTGCATACCCTCGAGGTCGATACCCTTACCGCGCCAAAGGATTTCAGGTGCTTCGCCGAGTTCCTTACTATAGGCAGCGAGGCGTGCCTCTGCGAGGAGGTAGAGGGCTTCGATCTTGGTATAAGGGTTCTCGCCCTTAACAATCACATAATCAATCTTTGGACCTACGCACAATGCGGTGTTGCTTGGGAGGGTCCAAGGGGTGGTTGTCCATGCGAGGGCAAATAATGGAAGGCTATTAGGCAATGAGGCTATTAGGCTATTAGGCGAGGTTATCCTAAACTGCGCGGTGCAAGTGGTGTCTTTGACATCGCGGTAGCAACCCGGTTGGTTCAACTCGTGCGACGACAAGCCCGTACCCGCAGCAGGTGAGTAGGGTTGGATAGTGTAGCCTTTGTAGAGGTAGCCTTTGTTGTACAATTGCTTCAGCAACCACCACAATGTCTCAATGAACTTATTGTCATAGGTGATATAGGGATTATCGAGATCGACCCAATAACCCATTTGTTTCGTCAAATTCGTCCATTCTTGCGTATATTTCATCACCTCGCGGCGGCATGCAGCATTGTATTCGTCCACGCTGATCTTCTTACCGATATCCTCTTTTGTGATACCGAGCAGTTTCTCCACGCCCAACTCCACAGGCAACCCGTGGGTGTCCCAACCGGCTTTACGCTTGACTTGATACCCCTGCATGGTCTTGAAGCGGCAGAAAGTGTCCTTAATAGTACGAGCCATCACGTGGTGAATACCTGGCATACCGTTTGCCGAAGGAGGACCCTCGAAGAAAAGGAACGAAGGGTTACCCTCGCGTGTTTCGATACTCTTGAGAAACAAGTCTTCCTTCTCCCATTGCTCTAGGATGGACTTGCTCACCTCTGCCAAGTTCAGTTGTTTGTACTCGTTAAAATGTTTCATATGTTTATTATGTTATTGTTTATCAATAAATTACAAGCCCATACATTGGCGATGCGCAATGTATGTGCAAAAATTCGCTGCAAAGGTACAAAAAAAATCGCACATACGCAAACGCGTGTGCGATTTTCTATTGGTTTTTGTGAGCGGGACTTTCTCCGTAAGTCCCTTGACGCCACTTGCAAAATAAAAAATCCCAAACACACATTTAAGCAAGCTTATGTGCCTTTGGGCTTTTTTCTTTCAGTACCGCGAGCGGGACTTGAACCCGCACAGCCATCACTGGCCAAAGGATTTTAAGTCCTTCGTGTCTACCGATTCCACCATCGCGGCCGAAACTGGGCGCAAAAGTACTGCTTTTTTTGCATATACGCAAGAAAAATGCAAGAAAAGTCACATTTTTCGCTAAAAAAGGCAAAAATATTTGGTCAATCAAAAAAAAAGTACTACCTTTGCACCCGCTTTCTGAAAAGGACGCATGTTTTGGTACCTTGCCCGAGCGGTTAGGGATCGGTCTGCAAAACCGGGGACGGCGGTTCGAATCCGCCAGGTACCTCCAAGAAGAGCCGCTCAATTTGAGTGGCTCTTCTTTGTTTAACGAACGCTCGCATGCGAGCTATAGTTTGGAGTTTAAAGGTAAGCTGGTGAAAGAGATAGAAGAAATAACGCAGCAGGAGTATAAGTACGGTTTCACGACGGATGTGGAAACCGAAGTGATTCCTGTGGGCTTGAACGAGGATGTGATTCGCCTGATCTCGGCTAAGAAACACGAGCCAGAGTGGCTGCTGGAGTTTCGACTCAAAGCATACCGCAAGTGGCTCACCATGCCGCATCCTAATTGGGCTCACCTGACTATTCCCGAGATTGATTTTCAGGCGATTTCCTATTATGCTGCTCCTAAAACCCATACTGGTGACGAGAAGAAGGAAATCGATCCCGAACTCATGAAAACTTTCGACAAGTTGGGTATTCCATTGGAGGAACGTGCCGCACTCGCTGGTAATATGGCTGTGGATGCGGTTATGGACTCTGTTTCGGTAAAAACAACCTTCCGCGAAACACTAGCAGAGAAGGGTATTATCTTCTGCTCTATTTCTGAGGCTGTGCATGAGTATCCTGAGTTGGTACAAAAGTATTTGGGTTCGGTAGTTCCTGCTAGTGATAACTTCTATGCAGCACTTAACTCGGCTGTCTTTTCTGATGGTTCGTTCGTTTATATACCTAAAGGTGTGCGTTGCCCCATGGAGCTGAGTACCTATTTCCGTATCAATGCGGGTAATACCGGCCAGTTCGAACGTACCTTGTTGGTGGCAGACGAAGGCGCATATCTTAGTTATCTAGAGGGTTGTACTGCCCCAATGCGCGATGAGAATCAGCTGCACGCCGCTATTGTGGAGATTGTGGTTCACAAAGATGCTGAGGTGAAATACTCAACTGTTCAGAACTGGTATCCGGGTGATAAAGAGGGTAGAGGTGGTATCTACAACTTTGTGACCAAACGCGGCATTACCCACGAGAATGCTCGCTTGAGTTGGACACAAGTCGAGACTGGTTCGGCAATCACATGGAAGTATCCAAGTTGTATCTTGAAAGGCGATAATTCGAGTGCGGAATTTTATTCGGTGGCTGTTACCAATAACTATCAGCAGGCAGATACTGGCACGAAGATGATTCATATAGGTAAGAACACACGCTCGCGTATTATTAGTAAAGGTATATCTGCTGGCAAGAGCCAAAATGCGTATCGCGGATTGGTGCGCGTGATGCCAAATGCTGAGAATGTGCGCAACTACAGTCAGTGTGATAGTTTGCTGCTGGGTGATAAGTGTGGTGCGCATACCTTCCCAACCATGCGTATTCAAAATCCGACTGCCATTATTGAGCACGAGGCTACTACGAGCAAGATTAGTGAAGACCAACTCTTCTACTGCCAGCAGCGTGGCATTGGTGTAGAGGATGCCGTGGGACTGATTGTCAATGGCTATGCCAAAGAGGTGATGGACAAACTGCCAATGGAGTTTGCGGTAGAAGCACAAAAATTGTTGCAAGTCAGTTTAGAAGGTTCGGTGGGATAAACACCGAACTTTTTTTATCCCTATCTTCGGTGTATCTTCAGCGTATCTTCGGCTGCGGCAGGGGTAGGGAAGTCCTTCGGTAGAGGTATGGCAAGGGTATGGGATTTTACAAACAAAAAAGCCGCTGAAAAGAGCGGCTTCTTCTTGGTTGCGGAGGGCGGGATCGAACCACCGACCTTCAGGTTATGAGCCTGACGAGCTACCACTGCTCTACTCCGCGATATATCATCTCTTATCGAAATGCGGTGCAAAGGTACTGCTTTTTTTTGACATGACCAAATATTTTTGCACTTTTTAGCGAAAAAAATGATATTTTGCTCAATTTACTTGCATATTTACAAATTTTATCGTACCTTTGCACGCTATTTTGTGCTGATTATCTCCTCGCGTGTGTGAGGGCGTGCGGAAGCGATACGCGCGTACCTCAAAAAAGATTGAGAGGAAATAGTAGCAGTTGAGATTGCACGAACAAAATTAATAACAAATAAAACTAAATTAAAATTATGCAAAACAAAGGACTAGTTATCACATTGGCAACCTTGCTTGCTTTGGTGAGTGCGTTCTATTTGTCATTCTCATTTGTGACAAATCACTACGACAACAAAGCCGCAGAGTATGCTCAAGGTGATGATGCAAAAGAGTACCAATACTTGGACTCTATTGCTGGTGAGAAGGTGTGGTTTGGCTACACGCTGAAAGAGTGCCGCGAGAAAGAGATCAACCTTGGTCTTGACCTCAAGGGTGGTATGAACGTAACTATGGAAGTGTCTGTACCAGACATTCTCCGTGCATTGAGCGGTTACAACACCACCGAGAACTTTAACCAAGCTATCGCAAAGGCACAAGAGAAACAAAAAACATCGGGTGCAGATTTCTTGACCCTGTTCTTCGAATCATTCTATGAGCTCGATGCAAATGCTCAATTGGCATCTGTGTTCTCTACATTTGAGCTCCGCGACAAGGTGAGCTTGAACTCTACTAACCAAGAGGTGGAGAAAGTGGTTCGCGACGAGGTACAAGGCGCTATCGATAACTCATTCAACGTACTTCGTACTCGTATCGACCGCTTTGGTGTGGTACAACCAAACATCCAAAAGCTCAGCCAAACTGGTCGTATCTTGATTGAGTTGCCAGGTATCAAAGAGCCAGAGCGCGTTCGTAAACTCCTCCAAGGTTCTGCTAACCTCGAGTTTTGGGAGACTTATGATTTGTCAGAGATTCTTCCACAACTCTCACAAATCAATAGCGAGTTTGCTGCACAAAACGCAAGCACCGAGGCTGCTCAAGCTGAGGCCGCTCCTGTACAAGAGGAGGTGAAGGCAGAGGCTGCTGACGAGCTCGATGCATTGGTAGAGGACTTGGCTGCAGATAGCTTGGCTCAAAGCGAGGCTGATCAACAAGCTGCTTACGAGGAGTATAAGAAGGCTAACCCATTGTTTGCTGCATTGCAACCAGCAGTTAGCGCAGCAGGTCAACCATTCCAAGGTCCTGTTGTAGGTACTGCTCACTATACCGATACGGCTAAAGTGATGGCTATGCTCAATTCACAAGTAGCTAAGTCATTGCTTCCACGCGAGTTGCGTCTGTGCTGGACAGTGAAGGCTATCGACGAGGCAGAGTCATTCTATCAATTGGTAGCATTGAAGTCACAAACTAGCGGTCGTCCTTCTTTGGAGGGTGATGTGATCACCGACGCTCGTGCTGACTTCGGTCAAACATCTGCATACGCCAACGTAAGCATGACCATGAACGCTGAGGGTGCACGCGACTGGCAACGCATCACTCGCGACAATATCGGCAAATCTATCGCTATCGTACTCGATGGCTATGTATATAGCTTCCCAACCGTACAAAACGAGATCGCTGGTGGTAGCTCACAAATCACTGGTAACTTCACCGTAGAAGAGGCTAAGGACTTGGCTAACACCTTGAACTCAGGTAAGATGCCAGCTCCTGCTCGTATCATCCAAGAGGACGTGGTTGGTCCATCACTTGGTAAAGAGGCTATTAGCGCAGGTCTTTGGAGCTTCGTATTGGGCTTTATCCTCATCATGCTCTACATGATTTGCTACTATGGCTTTACTGCAGGTATGATTGCTAACATCGCATTGCTCTGCAACGTATTCTTGTTGGCAGGTATCTTGTCATCATTCTCAGCAGTATTGACCTTGCCTGGTATCGCCGGTATCGTATTGACCATGGGTATGGCTGTGGATGCTAACGTGCTTATCTACGAGCGTATCCGCGAGGAGCGTCGTGCAGGTAAGAACTTGCGCAAAGCTATCGAGGATGGTTTCTCTGGTGCTATCTCTGCCATCGTTGACTCAAACGTAACTTCGTTCTTGACTGGTGCAATCTTGGCAATCTTCGGTACAGGTCCTATCAAGGGCTTCGCTGTAACCTATATGATTGGTATCATCTCTTCTTTCTTGACCGCTGTGTTTGTTTGCCGCATGTTGCTCGAGGCATACGCTAAGAAAGAGAACGCAAAAGAGTTGAACTTCACTACTAAGTTGATGCAAAACTTCTTGCAAAACACCAAGGTGAACTTCATCGGTGCGCGCAAGGTGACTTACATCGTTTCTGGTGCAATCATCGTATTGGGTGCTTTGGCACTTAACCCACACTTCTTTGGTAAATTGAATTTGGGTATCGACTTCTCTGGTGGTCGCAACTATATCATCCGTTTCGCTCAAGATGTGAATACCGAGGAGGTAAATGCTTCTTTGGATAATGTGTTTATGGCAGCTAAGGCTGAGCTCGGTGACGAGGAGAACTTCGCGCTCAATGTAATCACTATCGGTGAGGCTAACCAAGTGCGTGTTTCTACCAACTACCTCATCAACGACAACGCTGAGGATGTAGAGGAGACTATTGAGACATTGCTCTATGAGGGTTGCAAACCATTCTTGGCTGAGGATATTACTTTTGACGCGTTCAAATCTACCGAGTTGAACCCAGAGATTGGTATCATGCAATCACAAAAGGTAGGTCCTGCTATTGCTGATGATATTACCCAATCTGCTATTTGGGCAGTGTTGGCAGCGTTGTTGGGTATCTTCCTCTATGTGCTTTTGCGTTTCCGCAACTTCGCATTCTCAGTAGGTGCGTTGGTTGGTTTGGCACACGATGCCCTCTTCGTATTGGGTGCATACGCCCTCCTCTGGAAGGTGATGCCATTCTCAATGGAGATTGACCAATCATTTATCGCGGCTATCTTGACCATCATCGGTTACTCTATCAACGATACTGTGGTTGTATTCGACCGCGTACGTGAGTATAAGGGTCTGTATCCAAAACGCGAACTCATGCTCAATATGAACAACGCGTTGAACGATACCTTGAGCCGTACATTCTCAACCTCTATGTCTACTTTCGTGGTATTGCTCGCAATCTTCTGCTTCGGTGGTGAGACTATCCGTGGTTTCGTATTCGCATTGATGTTGGGTGTGATCATTGGTACATATTCTACTCTTGCAGTAGCTACTCCTCTTGCTTATGATATCCAAGAGGCTATGCGTCGCCGCAAAGAGAAAAAGGCAGAGTTGAAGAAGTAATCTGCCCTGTACACGCATACATGCGCATGCGCGCAAATAAATAAGGTACTGCCCGGCATCCGTCGGGCAGTATTTCGATAAAACATTAAACACTAAACACGAAACACTAAACTACAAATGAACGATTTTCTAAAATTTGCCACCTCGCGTGGCATGAACTCGATGCATGTGGAGAATGCCATGAACGCATCGGCTAGCTACATCAGTCCTTCGATTCTGGAGGAGCGTCAGTTGAATGTCACACAGATGGACGTGTTCTCGCGTCTGATGATGGATCGTATCATCTTTCTTGGTACTGAGGTGAACGACTATACCGCCAATGTGATCCAAGCGCAGTTGCTCTATCTAGATTCTGTAGATTCGGAGCGTGATATTAATATCTACCTGAACACTCCTGGTGGTTCGGTATATGCGGGCTTGGGTATCTATGATACGATGCAGTTTATTCACTCGCGTGTGGCTACAATCTGTACGGGTATGGCTGCTTCGATGGGTGCCGTATTGCTGGTGGCAGGCGAGAAGGGCATGCGTGCTGCGTTGCCTCATAGCCGCGTGATGATTCACCAGCCATTGGGTGGTATTCAAGGACAGGCATCGGATATCGAGATTACTGCACGAGAGATTCTCAAACTCAAAGATGAACTCTATCAGATTATCTCCGACCACTCGGGTCAAACTGTAGAGAAGATTCGCCAAGATGCTGATCGCGACTATTGGATGACTGCTGAAGAGGCACTCAACTATGGTATGATTGATAAGGTATATCGCCGAGAGAAGTAAAAGGGTATTATGGTAAAGAAGAAAGAACAATGCTCTTTTTGCGGTCGTGAGATGCCGCATATGTTTCGCGGTGATGATGGTTGCCTCATCTGCCACGACTGTATTGAGGCGGGTCATAAGATGATCCGTGAGATGAAGCAGTATCTGGAGGAGGAGACTGACGTCAAGGGATTGGAAATCAGTACATTGCCCAAACCAGCAGAGATCAAGGCGTTTTTGGACCAATATGTGATTGGTCAGGATGATGCCAAGCGCTATCTGTCGGTGGCGGTGTATAATCACTACAAGCGTGTCTTGCAACCTCGCACAGAGGGTGGTGTGGAGATTGAGAAATCGAATATCATCCTCGTAGGTTCAACAGGTACGGGTAAGACCCTCTTGGCTCGCACGATTGCTAAGTTGCTGAAGGTGCCTTTCACCATTGTGGATGCCACCGTGCTGACTGAGGCAGGTTATGTAGGCGAAGATGTGGAGAGTTTGCTCACACGTCTGCTGCAAGAGGCGGATTACAACGTGAAGAAAGCCGAGAAAGGTATCGTCTTTATCGATGAGATCGACAAGATTGCTCGCAAATCGGATAACCCAAGTATCACACGCGATGTGTCGGGCGAGGGTGTGCAACAAGGTTTGCTGAAGTTGCTTGAGGGATCGGTGGTGAATGTGCCACCTCAAGGCGGTCGCAAGCATCCAGAGCAGGAGTTTATTCATGTGAATACACAGAATATCCTCTTTATCTGCGGTGGTGCATTTGATGGTATTGAGCGCAAGATTGCTCAACGCCTCAACACTCAGGTGGTGGGTTTTGATGCTAGCAAGAAATCGCAAAAGATAGACAAGAGCGACCTGCTGCAATATATTGCTCCGCAGGATTTGAAATCTTTTGGTTTGATTCCTGAGATCATCGGTCGCTTGCCAATCCTTACTTATCTCAAACCACTGGACCGTGATGCCTTGCGCAATATCCTTACCGAGCCCAATAATGCCATCACTAAGCAGTATCAGAAACTGATTGAGATGGATGGTTTCCAACTCACTTTTGCACCTGATATGCTGGATTATATCGTGGATAAGGCGATTGAGTACAAGTTGGGTGCCCGTGGTTTGCGTGGCTTGATGGAGACGGTGATGATGGATGTAATGTTTGATTTACCCTCTTCCAAGAGTCGCAAAAAGACGTTTGAAGTCACCAGAGAGTATGCCGCTCAACGTATTGAGAAAGCCAATATTCACCAACTCTCTTTGAGTGGAGAGTAAATAGCGATTTGTATACCCTTGGTATACCTTTGGTATAGGAATAACACACAAAAACGATATGAAAAAAGTACTTATTATGATGACTCTTGCAGCTACAATGATAGGCTGCTGTGCTAAAAAGCCTCATTATGAGAGCGTGAATGATTACCCTGTGAAGCAAGGTTCGCTCGATGAGATGACCTATTCGCCAGAGAAAACGATCTTCTCTGTGTGGAGCCCTAATGCAGATACCGTATATCTGAATTTGTATGCAGATGCTACCACAGTGGAGCCATTGCAAACGCTGACCATGTGCCGTCAACAGGATGGTAGTTGGACCAAGACTGTCATAGGTGATCTCAATGGTCAGTTCTACACTTTCCAAATCGTTGAGCCAAGTTCTCGTTGGACTTTGCACGAGACCCCAGGTATCTTTGCTAAGGCGGTAGGTGTGAACGGTCGTCGTGCTGCAGTGATTGACCTTGCAGCTACCAACCCAGAGGGTTGGAATGAGGATGTGCGTCCTGCTTTTGCTGGCGCGAAGGATGCAATCGTCTATGAGATGCACCACCGCGATATGTCGATTCACCCAACATCAGGTGTAGCTAACAAGGGTAAGTTTCTCTCTTGGACCGAGCATGGAACCAAAACTGCTGAGGGTTTGGCTACAGGTATTGACCACCTGTTGGAGTTGGGCGTGACCCACGTACAGATTCTGCCTTCGTACGATTACGGATCAGTGGATGAGACTCGCTTGAGCGATAATCGCTACAACTGGGGTTATGATCCAGTCAACTACAATGCACCTGATGGTGGCTATAGTACCAACCCATACGACCCTGCTACACGTATTCGTGAGATGAAGCAGATGATTCAAGCCTTGCACAAAGCAGGCATCCGCGTAATCATGGATGTGGTGTATAACCATACGTTCAACGTGGAGAACAGCAACTTTACCCAAACAGCACCCGACTATTTCTATCGCCTTCACGAGAATGGCGAGTTGGGTAATGCGTCGGGTTGTGGCAACGAGACTGCTAGTGAGCGTGCGATGATGCGTAAGTTTATCATTGAGTCTTGCCGCTACTGGATTGAGGAGTACCATATGGATGGTTTCCGCTTCGACTTGATGGGCATCCATGATGTGGAGACGATGAACCAAGTGCGTGCGATGATGGACAGCATCGATCCATCGCTCTTGCTCTATGGCGAGGGTTGGGCTGCAGGTGGTCCTCTTTACCCAGCAGAGGAACTCTGTATGAAGGCCAATATGCAAAAGTTGCCTAATATTGGTGCGTTCTGCGACGATATGCGTGATGCTTTGCGTGGTCCATTCTCGGATAATCACAAGGGTGCTTTCTTGGCAGGCGAAAAGGGTCATGAGGAGAGTATCAAGTTTGGTATTGTAGGTTGTATTGCTCACCCAGAGGTGGATATGGAGCAAGTCAACTACTCTAAACAACCATGGACTAGCCAACCTACTCAATCGATCAACTATGTGTCGTGCCACGACGATATGATGCTCACCGACCGTCTTAAAGCCACTATGAAACTTCGTCCAGGTGAGTTGCAAAAGCTGAGCAAACTGGCTCAAACAGCTGTCTTGACCTCACAAGGTATGCCATTCTTGTGGTGTGGCGAGGAGATTGCACGTGATAAGAAAGGTGTGCACAACTCGTATTGCAGTCCTGATGATATCAATGCTATTGACTGGTCGTTGAAGGCAAAGAATATGGATCTATTCCGCTACTATCAAGGTCTAATCGCATTGCGCAAAGCGCACCCTGCGTTCCACATGGGCGATGCAGAGTTGGTTCGCCAAAACGTACATTTCTTGCCTGTGGCAGATGGTGTGGTGGCATATCAGCTGAATGGCGAAGCTGTAGGCGATAGTTGGAAGACGATCGTGGTGATTCTGAATGCACAAACCAAGACGGCCCAAGTGGCATTGCCAGAGGGTAGATTCCGCTTTGCGTGTGTGGATGGTGAATGTCCATACTATGGCGAGCGTATCGCAGAAGCTACTGTGCGTGTAGCACCTCAATCAGCTGCTATTCTCTATCTCGACTAACAACTTATTCACCGCTTATCCTCCGCTTATCCACCCGATAATGTGCTGAGGATGGTGGGTAAAAGATACAACAAAAGGGACTGCTCGAGCAGTCCCTTTATTATGTCTTGCAGGTATGTCCTTTCGTGTGTTATCCTAAGTAAGTCTTTAGGATTTTGCTGCGGCTGCTGGATTTGAGTCGGCGAATAGCTTTCTCCTTAATCTGGCGTACACGCTCACGGGTGAGGTGCAGTTCGATGCCGATCTCCTCCAAGGTCTTCTCTGGTACGCCAATACCAAAGAACTTGCGGATGATGTCTGCTTCGCGTGGGGTGAGAGTAGCCAATGCGCGATCAATCTCGCGTGAGAGTGACTCATTGATCAAGGTGTGGTCGGCATTAGGAGAATCTTCGTTGACCATCACATCAATCAGACTATTGTCCTCGCCCTCTACAAATGGTGCATCTACGCTCACTTGGCGGCCTGACATCTTCAGTGTGTCGGCAATCTTATCCACAGGTATGTCCAACAACTCTGCCAACTCCTCCGCACTAGGTTTGCGCTCGAACTCTTGCTCGAAACGTTGGTAAGCCTTGTTGATCTTGTTGAGAGAACCTACTTGGTTAAGAGGGAGGCGCACAATACGCGCTTGCTCAGCCAAGGCTTGAAGAATAGACTGGCGAATCCACCAAACTGCATAAGAGATAAATTTGAATCCGCGTGTTTCGTCAAACTTTTCTGCTGCCTTGATAAGGCCAAGATTGCCTTCGTCAATAAGGTCAGGAAGGCTCAATCCTTGATTCTGATACTGTTTTGCTACGGAAACAACGAAACGAAGATTCGCTTTTACGAGTTTCTCCAATGCTGCGCGATCACCATGACGGATCATACGCGCCAACTCTACTTCTTCATCCACCGGAATCAATGGCTCGCGACCAATCTCCTGCAAATACTTGTCGAGAGACGCCGACTCACGGTTTGTAATGGATTTTGTGATTTTTAACTGACGCATGTAGTACAGTTAATAATTAATAGTTAATAGTTAATATCATAAGGCAATTGCCTTGTGATCCGGTCGGGATTCGAACCCGAGACCCACAGCTTAGAAGGCTGTTGCTCTATCCAGCTGAGCTACCAGACCCTCGTCGGAATTGGCTTGCGAGAAAGAAATGCGCCCTGCGCATTTGGCTCGCCGCCATTCCTCCTCCTTAAATGTGTCGTTTTTAAGGTGCTTACGCACAAAACTACCCATGTAGGCACACAAAATAGTGCCTACAAAGGCAATTTGGGCGCAAAGGTACTGCTTTTTTGGGAGTTATGCAAATAATTTTGCAAAAATCTGCAAAATTATTGCAATTTTTCTTACAAAAGATCCTCAAACAGTTTTTGCAAATCAGGTTTGCGGATCGCACCCACTTGGCGATGAACCAACTCACCACCCTTGAAGAACAAGATGGTAGGGATGTTCATGATGCCATATGCAGCACAGGTGTCATCGTTCTCATCCACATTCACTTTGCCTGCGATGATACGATCTGCATACTCTTCTGCCAATTCATCGAAAATTGGAGCAATCATCTTACATGGGCCACACCATGGTGCCCAGAAATCTACTACGAGGGGTTTGCCCTCTGCTAACAACTCTTGAAAGTTAGCATCTGTAATCTCTTTAGCCATAATCTTATATTTTTATTTGTTTGTTTTCTAATTCACCTGCCAACATTTTATCGGTCAGCGGGTCTTCGATCATTGTTTGTATAGCTCGTTTGAGTGGTCGTGCGCCATACTGCTTGTCGCGTGCTAGGCGCAGTATCTCGTCGCGAGTCTTATCGGTGAGTTCGAAACTATAGCCCATAGCCTCCAAACGTGCTTGCAAAGGGCGCAGTTCGAGCCACAATATCTGTGCCAAAGCCTCATCATTGAGTGCGTGAAAGACGATAATGTCATCTAATCGATTCACAAACTCGGGTGGGAAGGTGCGTTGCAATGCCTTGATCAGTGTGCGCTCGGATGCCTTATCGTCCAGATTATCAACACCAAAGCCAATGCCTGCGCCGAAATCGTTCAACTGACGTGTACCTACATTGCTGGTGAGGATGATGATGGTGTTTTTGAAATCCACCACATGTCCCTGACGATCTGTCAGTCGGCCTTCGTCCATGACTTGCAACAAGACGTTGAAGATGTCAGGGTGTGCCTTCTCGATCTCGTCAAACAGCACAATCGAGTAGGGCTTGCGTCGAACTGCCTCGGTGAGTTTGCCACCATCCTCGTGGGCTACATATCCCGGAGGTGCGCCTACCAACAGACTGACGGTGTGCTTCTCCATATATTCCGACATGTCGAAACGGATGATTGCATTTCGGCTGCCGAACATCTCCTCTGCCAAGCATTGTGCTAGGTGTGTCTTGCCTACGCCCGTAGGTCCGAGTAGGAAGAAGGTGCCGATAGGTTTGCGTGGATCGCGCAAGCCCATACGCGAGCGCTGGATGGCTTTTACGACTTTCTTGACCGCTTCATCTTGTCCTATCACGCGCTGCTGCAGGGTGCTAGCCATCTGGCGCAATTGTTCGCCTTCGGCTTGTGCTACGCGTTGCACTGGTACGCCCGACATCTGGCTTACCACACGTGCTACGTCTGCCTCGGTGACCTCTCGCCTAATCGCCTCTTCGCCTGTTGTGTCGTCGCCCTCTTGTCTTGCTATTTTCTCGCCTAAACAAGCGCCAACTTCGTCCATAGCGTCGATGGCTTTGTCGGGGAACTGGCGGTCGGTGATGTATCTATCTGTAAGGTTTACGCACGCGCGTAGAGCCTCTTGGGTGTAGCGAACATGGTGGAACTGTCCGTAGGTTTCGCTCAGTCGGGTGAGGATGGTATAGGTCTCATCGGGAGTGGTAGGTTGTACGGTCACCTTCTGGAAACGACGCTCCAAAGCACCATCTTTCTCGATGCTCGTGCGGTATTCGTTGATGGTGGTTGCACCGATACATTGTACCTCGCCACGCGCCAATGCGGGCTTGAGGATATTGGCTGCGTCCAACGAACCTTGGGCATTGCCAGCACCCATGAGGGTGTGGATCTCATCCACAAAGAGGATGATCTCTGGGTGGTCATGTAGCTCCTTGATGACAGTCTTGATACGCTCCTCAAACTGACCACGATAGGTGGTGCCTGCCACCATCGAGGCGATGTCTAGCGAGATGATGCGTTTGCCCTCCAGCGCAGGTATCTCTTTGGCAGCGATACGCAGGGCTAGTCCCTCTACGATAGCCGACTTGCCTACACCTGGTTCGCCGATGAGGATTGGGTTGTTCTTCTTGCGGCGCGAAAGGATTTGTATCACGCGTTCGATCTCTATCTGACGACCAATGACGGGATCGAGTTCGCCGTTTTTGGCTTGTGCGGTAAGGTCACGACCATATTTGGTGAGGGCAGGCGTATCGGTTTTGCCTTTTTGCTTCTTGCTGCTGCCCATGTCGGGTCCAAAGATATGGATGGTGGTCTCGCGTTCTTGTGGATGTTCGTCCATGGTCAGTTCGCCTTGTGGTAGTGGGTCTGGCTTTGGATATAGACGCTCGATGCACTCATAATCAATGCCGTGTTGCTGCTCGAGGTACATGGCAGGGAAGTTGATACGATCGCGTAGCAGACCCATGAGCAGGTGTACCGAGCCACATGTCTCGGCTTGGTAGTTGCGTGCTTCAATGCCAGTGAGGCGAATCACACGTTCGCTGGCGCGTGATAGTTTTTGTGTCTGGGTAGTCTCTGTTTGGCGTAAACGCTCATCCAATTTGCGTTTGCACTCCACAGGGTCCATGCCTGCTTGCATCAGCAGTTCGAAGGCTTTGCCTGCACCCAGACGCAAGATACCCAATAGGAAGTGGTCGGGCATGATCTCAGGATTGCCCAGGCGACCTGCTTCTTCGCGGGCGTAGGTGAGGATTGTATGTAAATTTGGTGTTTGTTGCATGTATGGTGTATAGTGTATAGGCGGGGTTATTTGTAAAAGTGCCATGCTAGTCCTGCGCGGAACATGTCAGGTGCCATCGGATAACCGGGCATGGCGAAGTATTGTTTGTTCATAAATGATGCGTTGAAGTGCTGGTACTGTGCGAAGAGCTTGAGTCGGATATGCTTCACGTAGAAGTTGGCATATACGTTCATCACAGGGTAGTTGCCTACTTTCTCTTGGTCTTGTACGCAGAATTGTCCGAGTGCGGGGTTGAGCAATGGGGCATAGTATTTGGTAAAGAATCGCATGTCCACACCGATCTGCACGTCGAGGGCTTTCACCCAAGTGTCGTGGTAGTAGAGGTTGTTGTATAGGGTCAGTGTAGGCAGTGGCAGGTATGCCGATGAACTATGCTGGTACACGATGCTATTGTCGAGGTTTACCCATGGGGTGGTGATGTTGAGCTGCAAGTCGGCGGCTAGTACCTGGATACTACCATCCGTCTGCTGTGGCAGACCTTGGTTGTCGAAGTAGATATAGTTGGTGATGTTCTCAAACGACACATTTAGTCGTGGTTTGACCCATTGGGTAGGGTAAGCGATTTCGCCACCGACATAGAATCGGTAGGTCTTTTTGAAATCGTTGTCCCATTGATAGTGGTTGCTGCGGTAGTGTTGTAGGTAGAAATCGGGTGTCTCGTTCTTGATGTATGCGCTAGCCGCCAGTGTCATAGAGTCTTTGCCAAGGCGGAAGCCTGCATCGAGATGACCATTCACCTGAAACTCGCCAATCTTGTGACCCACCAAGCAGATGTTGCCGTCAAAACCGTAGTGGATATACTTACCTTGGTTCTTGTAGAGGGCTGCACCGATATAGGTGTTGTTGGTCCATCGTTCGCCAAATAATGTGTCGGGTACGGCATGAAAAGCCGTGTCGGGGTATAGTCCCACAGCGTTGCCAAATAGGTTGCTGCCTGCTGTTGGTAGGGTGACAGCCTGTCCGATAGGCGCCATATGGCGTTGCGACTCGTTCATGGCATAGACCATTGCGCCGAAGTGCAACCAAGTGTTGAACTCCTCTTCGAAAGTGACCGAGAGGGTGTTGCGGATAGTCAAGCATGCAGCGGTATCGTTGGTTATGGAGTTGCTGCGGTAGCGATTAGGGTAGAAGCCTTGACGGGGATTCTTCTCTACATATTTCTTGGTGGCATCGGTGGTCTCAAACACATGTCGGAAGGTAGTGACAGGCACATACTCGATCTTGATGGAGTCTTTCTTGACCCATTTGCCTTCTTCGTCACGTTCGCGGTAGGTGACTTTGCGTTCACGCTCCACGCAGATGCTGTAGTAGTGGTTGAGATAGCCCGATAGGTAGCGCAGCTTGGACATACCTTGCATCTTCACGGGCATGTCTTGAGGCTTGAGGTTGCCTTGTAGGTCGCTTGGGTTGAGCAAACCGCCGTTCTCGAAGTTGCTGAGCGTGTTCCATGTGAAAGCCCCTTGCAGCGAGTAGTGGTCGCCGTTGAAGCTACCAAACACGGAGCCAAACACGGTCTTACCCTCTTGCGAGTCGAATCGACCGTAGGAGTTGAGATAGTTGATCGTCATGCCTAGGTTGGTACGGCGGCTCACGTTGCCAGTAAACATGAAGCTGATGTCGTTTTGGTCGAGGTCGGAGACGAAGCCCTTTTTGTAGCCGACGGAGGAGTAAGGTGTGGTGGTGTGGTAATACTTTACATCTTGTGGCGCAATGATATAAGGTGCGTAAGCGTCGGCAAAGATGAAGTCCACTTTTCGTTGGCGGTCGAAGTAGATACGCGATTGGACGGGCGAGATCAGGTTGGCGTTGGTGATATTGGAGATGGAATAGTCGTTGAGCACATCGCGCATAGGCAGGTGCATGTACGAGGTATCTACCGTAGGCAGGGTGTCTGCAATGCCAGTCCATGGGGCGAGTTGCCAAGTACGCATGACGGTAGGCACTGCTTGTTCAGCGGCTTGCATAGCCACGCCGCCGCATAAAACGATTATGCATAGGCAGAATATACGCAATATGTGTGTAGTTTTACGCAATGTGTCTAATATCTAACTTCCAACAGCCGTTAGGCGGTCTATAATCTAATTTTGCTTATACCGATACTTCCCCAATTTATAATTGGGGTGCAAAGATAGTAAAATATTTTGAGTTGTGCAAGAAAAATAGTTTTCTGAGTGAAATTTTCTAGAATTTATATATTTCTTAATACCAAGTATTGGTTTTCCCTTGCCGCGGCAGAGAGTTGATTGCCGCGGAATGTTGTTGGTTCAAAGTTGTTGAAGTTGTTGATTTTTATATTCTTTTGCCGCGAGCAATGTTGGCGAAGCTTTCACGGGGTCCCCACGAAATAATCGTTCAACCGAAGGGAGATAAGAACTTCGTGAGTGAGTGCGGGTGAAGAATGTCCGGTGGACATTCGATAGTGAGCGCCTGTCGTAACTCCTACGGCAGGAGTTAAGCGAACGGGAGAACAACCGGAGACATTGGCACTTCTAACTCGCCAAGCGAGTTCTGTGCGCTTCAATTGCCGAACGCGAAGTCTCTGTTGTCGTAAAATAGGGGTGCTCCGCGCGTAGGAGTTTCAATCTCTCACATTTTCCTAGAAAGTTACGCAGAATACACGCACTATTCACGGACAATAGACGCACTATTCACGCACAATAAACGGACAATAAGCGCACAATTCACCACCTTCAGCTAAGACAGAATGAAGCTTTGAATGATTGATGATTAATCCCCCTTCTTTTCGCATATATGTGTTAACAACCATTTCTACGCACGCTAACAAGATACCATATATCTGCCTGATAGCTAATACCTTAAAAAACGTATGCGCTAACAAATGTGTTTTTGCACCTTATCATATACCCCTTCTACTTGCATATCTCAAAAAATTATAGTAACTTTGCACGCGATATGAGATTTTCGTTAACATATCTATTCCGTCAGGTATGCAGATTGGTCTGCATGCTAGGTCTGGTATGTGGCTTCGCATCCTGCCGCTGGCACGAAGCAAAAGGGGTTATTATCACAGCAGATAGCTTGGATCAGACAGAGCATGTGATTTATGACGACACTGCAGCGCTAGGCAGAGCCATCCGCAGCTTGGACAATCCCTTTGGCAGATTGCTGATGCCGAATACGCTCGGCAAAGCGTATTACTATATGGGCAGAAATTTGGAAGATTGCTACATGCAAGTATCCGATGCTGCCAAATGCTATATCGAAGCAGACCGTTTGCAGATTGACGACCCCATTTACCGCGGACGCGTGAATGTCTGTATGGGATATCTCTGCAAGCAATACAACTATGATAACTTAGCACTAGTTTTTTATGAACGTGCTGGCGTTGATTTTAAGGGGAATAGCGAATGGTATTATGCCCAAACATTGTTAGATCAAAGTGAGTTTAGGATTAATCTAAAGGATTATACCTTTGCAGATACTTTATTGCAGATAGCACAATCGTATCAATTGGATAGTAGTTATCAAGCACGCTATTATGAAACACGTGGACTTTATTTCTATGCACAACAGCAATACGACTCTGCGTTGGTTTATCTTGATAAAGGATTAGATTATTGGCAGAGTGATAGTGAAAAGTGTTTCACTTATTTAAAAATCATGCAAGTATATTATGATTTGAATGAATTACAGCAAGCTATTCCTTATGCTAAATTAATTCTTTCTGTTTCGAATAATCCCAACTATATTTCGAATGCATACTATTGTTTGATGCAGAGTGCAGAAAAAGACGGAAATATTACGTTAGTATCAAGTTATGCATCTTCTCGCGAAGACATGAGCCGCCTGCTTGAACAACAAAAAGAAGACTATACCCAAGCAGTTACAATAATTGAGAATTATAATCATACTCCTCACCCATGGCGATGGGTATGGATTACGCTGACAAGCATACTAATCGTTTGCATCCTCCTTGCTTTGGGCGCAACTGTATATCATCAACGCGCACATGTGGCTTATCAGCAACTCGATCAACTCTCTATCCATATGGAAAATCAAGAAGCGCGTCTAAATCAAGAGTTGTATTATCGCCAATTTGCAGAAAAATTATCAAATATCGTTGATAGGTATCATACCCCACACAAGCGCTGGAAAGAATATACGATTCTCAAACGCGATCTTAATCCATGGTTACATCTATGGCTACGCCAATTGGATACACTTCCTCTATCAGACCGCGAAAAAGTCTATTGTACAATCAGTCTCGTATATTCTCATATGACGGATACAGAAATAGCCGAACACCTCTGTTATGACAAACATGGTATTCGTATTTTTAAACAACGAATAGCAAAAAAAATAGGCACAACAGCGGCTTGTTTGCTTGATTACTTACGCAATTTGCCACTAAGCTAACTACCTCTATTTTCGTAGGGTGCTAACAAGTACTATTCTATCTAATTGATAATCAGAGCAGTACCCCCCCCTATAGTGCTAACAAATGCTCTAAACTATTGTGTGCTTCATAATATTGTTGTAATTTTGCAGTCGAAATGAATTAACTGTAAAAAACATCAATATTATGAAAAAGATTCTTATTCTCGCATTGTTTGTACTAGGTATGTACAATGCATCCGCGTTCGCCATGGCGCAAGAAATTCTCTTAACAGAAATGTATTCTATGTTGCCCTTCGATGATCCAAAGCGTGATACCCTGGGCAGTAGACCAGGACCAAATCGATTCCAAGCCTCCATTGACGGCAATCAATTAAATATTGATACGGGCACAGACGCACCCGCATACGCGGAAGTAATTGACCCTGAAACAGGTGAGATCATTGCCGAAGAAGAGTTCACAGGCGAGACAACGATGTCAATTCCTGAAGAAGGCGACTACGAAGTATATATCTATACTGAATCAGGTACAGTAATGGTTGGTGAGTTTAGTGTGGGATAATTTCATAAGAGAAAATTGTACCTAAATACCCAACCAAACCACGCGACTCTCCGCCATTACTTTTTATTAATTAATAATTATCTATTAACTTTTAAAACATTTATCCTATGAAAAAGTTTTATTTTATTCTGCTATCTGCCATTATATTTGGCGTAGTCATTGTTGCATGCACATCGCAAGGTGATGAATGTGCTCCAATATCTGGGATAGAGAGCCAATTACAAGACAATGAACCTGCCAATACCGAGTCGGATTGGGCAGCGTTTAATCAAGCGTTGGACTCGTTGAATGCAAAGTATGCTCGTATCCAAAAAACAGGCAAACAATATACTTCTGTCTTGCCGATTAGTCCTGTTGCTGATGCGGATGCAGGAGGTGCAGTAATCGGACATGAAATCCTTAGAAGATTCCCCAATGGTAGTGTTCAGGTAGAAGAAGTGGTAGTAGTATATAGTGTGATGTATTCATTCGAAGAACATAAGGAGCGTACCGAAATAGACACTACTACGACGTTATTTCCAGCCCCTCGTACTAATCCATATACATACCCAATATATCCCCCACATTCTATTCCAGTACTGCTCACGAATACGCCTTGCGCAGAATATGGTTTAAATCATAATATTATTATAGAGCAGTTGTTGAATGTTGATGGTGTCTATGAAATGTCTCGACAGCAATTGTTAAATGCGATTATTAGCATATACAATCGAGAAATATCATTAATATCTAGACAAACAGGTAATTGGATTCTCGAACATAGTTCATCGGAATATCTTCCTGAAATAGATACTGAAGTTCAGCAAACCAACG
Source organism: Paludibacteraceae bacterium (assembly GCA_045124995.1). GTDB lineage: Bacteria > Bacteroidota > Bacteroidia > Bacteroidales > Paludibacteraceae > Colicola. The sequence goes on from JBGVMY010000005.1 coordinate 23,406, forward strand.
GTCATTTTGCTATTTCGATTGCTCGTCTAGATATAACAATGAGGCGCAATTATACAGATGACTATTTAGAAAGGGTTAATGCTTCTACATTAAGCAATCGCATCAAGGATTTACTGAAAACGTATGCGAGTGTAATGTATTATAGTAGCTCTTTGTGGGTAGCGGAATAAAAATCATACTAAGGGAATCGCAAAAATGCTGGTTCCCTTAGTAAATATTATTAACACAAAATATTAACCTTTTAAATTAATTGCATTATGAGAAAAATTTTCTTTGTGCTAGTTTGCTCATTCATCGCATTAGGATGGATGGGATGTGAAATGGAAACTCCAACAAGTCTTCGTTTGTCAAGAAACAAAACTGCAGATGGAAGTGATTCTAGCAATCAATGTGAATTTCCATACTTAAACTTTCAGAAATTTTTTGCAGTTGAGGTTGATTCGGCTGCGTCTTGCTGTGGTATTGATAGCTTTGCAATCAAATCGCCATGGATGCAAGAACGTATAAATACTTTCCTTGCGGATAGTGCACGTCTCAAGGAAGAATTGTACACGTCGCTGCAATTTGACTATTTCACTGATACTCTTGGGACGGATTATATTCTTGAAAACAAATTTATCTTGCGTAATTGTGAGGGTACATTGCTTGTTGATTTTGAGGATAATGATAGTATCATAAACGCTATTTATTATAATGATCATTTACCTATTTATACGCTTGCTTTTATTGAAATAGGATTGATACCAAATATTTGAGAATATTTTACTTCTTGATAATATAATCGAAGAATAAAACCACTAATAGTATGAAAAAGTTTGTATTTATTTTTGTAGCATGTTTTATCAATCTTGCTACATTTGCTGATCCTGCGTGTACAGATTCTCTTTACGTTATTCAACCTAATGGGGATACACTATGGACGTATTTGTGCGGTGATGAGTTTTACCATTGGCGCTCTACCATTGATGGACATGTAATTATGCGTGACTCAAACAATTACTATCGCTATGCTATTGTAGAAGCTGATTCGCTGCAAATCTCAGCTATAACGGCTCATAACATTGAGGAGCGTAGTATAGCGGAGCGAGAGTTTGTAAATACCAATAGTATGCTAGTTAAACAATTTATACATTCTGCGATTCAGGAGATTGATAAGACCATTGAACCAGAAGAAACATCTATGCAACCTCCACGTCAAGGAGTGGCAAATAATACCACAGAAAGGGAACCCGTTGTTGGAACTAGGAAGATTTTGACTATCTTGATTGATTTTAAGGATTATTCATTCACTCGAACTCGAGCGGAATTCGATAGTCTGATGAATCAAGAATACGGTGCGGTCGGTCTCAATACTGGAAGTGTACGCCAATATTACCGAGAAAACTCTTATGGACAATTAGATGTAATATCTACCGTTGTCGGTCCTTTTAGAGCAGATAAGAAGCGTAGCGAGTATTCTTGGAAACATACTGGTAACAAATTAGAGGGGAGACGAGAGATTCGAGAATTAGTTCGTGAAGCCATTAACCATGCAAAGGATTATGTTGATTTCTCCACATTAGATGGCGATGGTGATGGAGAGGTAGATTGCATCCATGTTGTATTCGCAGGTGAAGGACTATCCAGTGGAAGTACTGATTCGTATATTTGGCCGCATAATTCAGAACTGCTTATTGCAGTTGAGCATGACAATGTAAAAGCAAAAAAATTTATGATCACTTCAGAACTTTATAAACAAGGTCAAATAGCTACAATCGGTACCATTTGCCATGAGTTCGGTCATATTCTAGGAGCACCTGACTTTTATGACTTGCGTTATACTGATGCTGATGCCGATCAGTGTTTTTGCGCTATAGGAAAGTACGATGTAATGAGTCGTGGCTATAATAATAATAATGGTCGTACCCCTGCTCACCACAATCCTTATACTAAGTGTTATATCTTTGGCTGGGACACACCTAAAACTATTTCAAGTGAAACAAAAGAATATACGGTTTCTTCTAGTACCAACGATGCAGGAAATATCTATCGTATTGATACACAAACAGACGATGAGTTTTTCCTACTAGAACATCGCAGTTACCATAGTTTTGATCAGTACATTCCTAATTGGGGTTTATTAATTTATCATGCTCATAAAGATTTAAAAACAGCAATAGATAATGATGAAGACATCAATTACACCCACCCACTAAAACTATATTTGGTAAACGCTTCTGCGGATTCGAATCCTAATAATTCTCTTGATTCCTATGGAAAGATTAGTACACCGCGTGCTTTCCCAGGGAATCAGCTTGATAAAACCATGTTTACAAGTACAACTATTCCAAGTGCCAAAGCATGGAACGGTAGTGATTTAGGAGTCAATTTATATTTTATTCGCAGAACAACCGCAACTGATATCAAGTTCACAGTCAATCCACAAATTCAAGGTCCATCACAATTATGCGGTACACAAGATTACTATGTGGTAAGTAATGTTCCTTCTAGTGATACTGTGGAGTGGAGTTATTCTACTGATATCTCAGAATCTATGATGTTTCCTGCATTGCTTTTTAATGACGGAAGAGAGGGAGGGCGTGTTACTATTCAACGAGGAAATACACCACAGATATCTGGACCAATTATACCAGAGGATACAACAATGCAAATGGCTTCTTATGGTCTAAACAATCATTTTGCTCAATTCCCAGAAATTGATTTACCAACGGAACCTTATGTTGGTACTGCAACTTTGCACGTAAATGTCAAGGGTGGGAATGGACAGTATCAGCTGGAAAAAGAAATTGTGCTACCTGAATTTGCGACGCCTTCGTTACTTGCGCAAGGGTCTTACTTTTGGCGTGTCAATGAAAGTCGTACATTACTAGAAGAATCTTGTAATGAAATTAACTCTGAATATATTAAGTGGTATGTTCGATACCCTAATGCAGAAACGGAAGTTGAATTTACAGGACGTAGCATTACGTTAACTCCTACAGAAATGGGAGAGATGACAGTGCGTATTGTTAATGATTGCGGATGTGAAACTAGCAATGAGACTACTTATACATATTCAGTATACAATATAAGACCTCTATCATACCCTAATCCCAATACTACTCCGACATTGCCAGTTAACTTTGAAATTGAACGATTTGGTCAAACAGACGAATTCTATAATCTAGATTTGTGGCATCAAACATATGGTCGTGTACGTCATAAGGTTACAAATGAGTCAAATGTCAATATCCCTGTGGGTGACTTGCCAGAAGGTTGGTATCAGATTGTTCTATCATTAGATGGCCAAATCTTGGATTCTGGTAGTGTATATATCCAACATTAAGTCTATCTATTCTGCTTAATATATTTCCCCTCACCCTTTTCCACGTGAATTGGGTGAGGTTTTTGTATTGAGATGTGCTAACAAATGCACCTTGCTCTTGCATAAACAAAAGAGTGTGCCCACCGTGTGGCACACCCTTTTGAGTGGATATCGGTTACCGGATAATGGGTAATGGATATCGGATTATTTCTCTGCTTTCTTAGCGCAGGATTTCTTTGGAGCGGCTTTCTTAACCTCTTTCTTGGCCTCTTTTTTAGCCTCCTTGAGTTGTTTCTCGAGGCGCTCGATCTCCTTCTCTTGGTTTTGGATGGTCTTGAGCAACTCGTTCAACTCCTCGTTCTCGATGGTGGTAGGATATTGCTCCTCAACACGTTGGAGGAAGTCAGAAAGGATATTCATATAGTTGATGAACGCATCGTATGCTGACTCAAACTGGGTGGCACCTTGGTCGATATGGTTCATGAAGTGCAAGTAGTTGATGTCCTGCAAGATGAGCCAGTCGCGCTTGAGTTGTTTATCTTGGCAAAGGTGTACACGTTCAGCCACAGCGTAGAGCTTGTTTAAAGCCTCTTGTTGGAGGTCGTTACCATTGTATGTGCTGAGGTCCTTGGCCTCGCCAGCCCATGTGAGTGGGTGAGCTGCTACAATAGCATCGTTGGCTGCGAACTTCTTAGCCACTTCACTTGGGGTCATAAAGCCCATGCCTTGTTCCATAGCAAAATAAGGTAACGCTTTGAGGAAATCGAAGATGCCAGTCTCAGCGCTTTGACGCATACCGAAAGTTTCGGCGCCTACCCAGATATTCGCCACTTGCTCTTCTTCTGGCAAGTTAGCCATGCCAATAGCATACGCCTCGGCGTTCATTGGGAAATTGTGCCAAGCAGGGTCAGAGAAATGGAAAGCCAACTCATCGCTGAGGTTGGTGTTGCGTAGCAAAACTTTGAGTTTAGGAGCTGCACTGCTGTTGTAAACATAGTTAGGACTCTTCCAACTGAGGATATGTTTTGCACCCTCGGTCATGACGGTCTTGAAGCCCATCTGGTGAAGTTGGATGGCAATCTCGTCAGAGTATAGGAGTTCGGTAAGGCAAGCAGTAGTCGACTCAACGCCGAGGAGTTTCTCAACTTGCTTTTGTTGAGCTAGGAGTTGCTCTGCAGCTTCGGTGTCGCTATATACATTAGCCAAAGAGTAAGCGTAAGGTGTGACAACGAACTCGACGCACTTGGTCTCAGCCAACTCCTTAAGCATATCAATCATCTCTGGAGCGAATTGCTCGAACATCTCAAGCATAATACCTGAAACGCTCATGGCGCAGTGGAAACGGCCCTTAGAGAGACGAATCATCTCGGCAATAGTTTGGCAGAGAGGCATGTAGGAAGTGTGGATAAGCGATGCTACATGGTCCTCGGTTTGCATGTCGTCGTAGTAGTAATGGTCTTGACCAATCTCAAAAAAACGATAGCGCTTCAATGTGTATGGCGCGTGCATTTGAAAGCAAAAACAAATATTTTTCATGACTGTTTACTAATTGATAGTTGATAATTAATAGTTAATAATTAATATTTTTTGGGTTAGGAACCGCTGATGACCATATCATAGATACGACGCACTTTGAGTCCTACATCATACCACTTAATGTTGTTCACCTCGTCGCGACCCAATTCACGCAGTGATTTGTACATAGCAGGGTACTTGACAATCGCATAGATTGCATCTGCCATTGCGTCGATATCCCAATAATCGGTTTTGATAACATGGGAGAGGATCTCTGCACAACCTGATTGGTGCGAGATGATAGATGGACAACCTACCTGCATGGCCTCTAGAGGTGAAATACCGAATGGCTCGCTGACACTAGGCATGATATACACATCGGAGTCAGCTAAGACTTCTTGCACTTGGCGTCCGCGCATGAAACCAGGGAAGTGGAATTTATCTGCAATACCGCGTTGTGCTGCAAGGTCGATCATCTTGTTCATCATATCGCCGCTACCCGCCATAACGAAACGTACACCATCGGTCTTAGCCAAGACGCGTGCTGCGGCTTCGACGAAGTATTCAGGACCTTTCTGCATGGTGATACGACCGAGGAAGGTGACAAGTTTGTCTTTGCGCTCGTGTTTGACGAATTCATCGGGATTAGCCAAAGGCTCAACAGCATTGTGCACGGTGCTGACCTTGTGAGCAGGTTGACCGTATTTCTCGATGACGGTGCGGCGAGTGAGCTCGCTCACGCACATGATATGATCGGCCTCGTCCATACCGCGTTTCTCGATGGCATAGACGGTAGGGTTGACGTTACCGCGGCTGCGGTCGAAGTCGGTGGCGTGTACGTGGATAACCAATGGTTTGCCAGAGATTTGCTTAGCAAAAACGCCTGATGGATAGGTCAGCCAATCGTGGCTGTGGATGATATCAAAATCGAGCGCATGTGCCAGTACACTAGCTACAGCCTCGTAGTTGCCAATCTCCTCGAGGAGGTTGTCTGGATAACGGCCAGAGAAACCTACACAACCCAAGTCATCGGTGCCGATGCGCGAGTAGTCGTAGTGGATATTGTTGCGCAGATGATAGTACTCCTCAGGTGACATCTTGCCTTCCATGCGCTGACGCACATAGTCATAGTCATTATCTTTATATACTACGGGTACACTGTTGGCGCCGATAATCTTCAAGAAGGATTGGTCCTCATCGCCCCATGGCTTAGGGATGACAAAGGTGATCTGCATATCCTCTTGCTGCGCCATGCCGCGCGTTAAACCGTAGCTTGCTGTTCCGAGTCCGCCCAAGATATGTGGGGGGAACTCCCAACCAAACATCAATGCTTTCATTTCTCTTCGTATTGTTTAAGGGTGTTACATACTTCTATCACGCTGGCCACGCTAGGTGCGTAACTCATGCCGCCGTGTCCGCGGAATGGTGGGTTGCCGTCGTAGAGCTCGTTCAAGGTGCCGATACAGAGCTCACTCATCTCGGCTTCGTAACCGGTCAAGAGGCGGCGAATGAAGTTCTCGCCAGAGTGTTGATATACCTTGAGGTAAGCAATGGCATATGCGGCGATGGTCCAAGGCCATACAGGACCGTTGTGGAAGTTGCGGTCGCGCTCCAATTGACCACCGATATACTCAGGACGATAGTCACCGCTCTTAGGCGAGATGGTACGCAGGCCCTTAGGCGTGTACAACTCCTTGGTACAGATATCCACCACCGCTTTGCGTTGGCGTTTGTCGAGTGGTGAGTATGGCAAGGATGCTGCGATAATCTGATTAGGACGCACCTCCTTGTTGTGGTAGTCGCCCTCTACATAATCGTCGAGATAAACGCCGTTCCAGAAGGTCTTGATGAAACTATCCTTGGTGATCTCGGCTTGATACTCCATGAGGTCGGCAATCTGCTCTTTGCCCAGGCAACGTTGGATATCCGCGGTGAAGAGGCGCGCATTGTACCAGAGGGCGTTGATCTCTACCACATAACCCATACGTGGGGTGATAGGACGACCGTTCTCTACGGCGTTCATCCAAGTAGCAGGACGCTCCTTGCCGTCCACCCAAACGAGGCCGTTGTTGTGCAAGAAGAGACGTGGGTGCTGTTGGCGGCGGATGAAGAGCATGATGTCGATAACCAATTGGCCATATAGGCGAGTAGCCTCCTCAAGCGAGGTGTATTGCGCATACTCCTGAATAGCGTGGATGAACCATAAGAGTGCATCAGGCTCGTCCATGCCCACAAGCTTGTGTGGCTGGCCGTTCATAAATGCACGGATCTCCTCTACGGCTGTGTTGTCCACGATATACTTCCAGTATTCGGGACGGCCAATGCCCATTGTACAAGCAGGCATAGCGATGAACTCCTCGCGAGCCGAAGCCTTGAACCATGGGTAACCAGCTAGCAAGTAGCACTTGTCTCCTTCGCGTTTGTAGAACTGTTGCGCAGCAATCTTTAGGCTGCTGAACATGTCGTTACGAGCTTCGCGACGATCTAGTTCTTTCTTCCAAAGGGTCTTGAGCGTTTTAGTGTTTACCTCGCTAATACCCGCGGAGAAGATGACACTCTCGCCTTTCTTCATAGGAACTTCGAACCATCCTGGCACCAGTTGATCCTCCTTGAAGTCGAAGCCGCGTTCCTCCTCTTTGTAGTACTGGATGTCTTTGTACCATGCTGGAGCGTGGGTGTACTCGGCCTTCTTGCTGCATTGCATGAAGAGCTCAGGATAAGCGCTGTACATGCGGTTAGCGCGTCCGTTCTCCACTTCGCGCATCTCGGTGCTGGCCTGGGCGTTCTCCTTGGCCAACTCGTGCACGCTGCGGAAAGCCAAATAAGGCTTTAGGCGCAAGGTGGTGGCTGAGTGCGCCTCGACCAAGGTGTACTTGATGAGTACGCGGGGTTCGAAACTAACAAGCATGCGCTCTTTGGTCAGAATGACACCACCTACGCGGTAGGTGGTCTTGCTAATCACTTCACAATCAAACTCACGAATGTACTTGTGTCCGTTAGGCGAGAAATTGTTCCAGCCATACTTGTGCAGACCCAAGTTGAATTCTGCACCGTGTTGGATCACGGTCTCATCCAAACTGCCGAGCAACACATAATTGTCCTCTGGCAGTTCGCCACTCAAGGGCAATACCAATTGCCCATGATACTTACGCGTGTTGCAGTCAATCAGTGTGGTGGAGTTGTACGCCCCCGCACGATTGGTGCGAATCATCTCTTTGCTCAAACTGCGTTCCAGATTGATTAGCAAAGTCTTGTCGAAATTTAGATAACTCATATGTTGTTGGTATTAGTTATATTTGCCTTCGAATTTTACTTCTGCATCCATGAAGAACTGACGAATCTGCTGTTCGGCATCACGTTTGCAAATCAGCAATACGCCTTCTGATTCAGCCACGATGCAGTCTTCTAATCCTTGGATCACCGCGAGGTGCCCCTTAGGGAGGGTCACGACATTGCCGTGGCTATCGTAGTAGATGGCCTCCGAGTGGAGCGTCACGTTGGCTTGCTCGTCCTTGCTGCTCAGCTCGTACAGCGATCCCCATGTACCGAGGTCGCTCCAGCCAAAATCGCTAGGCATGACGTAGACATTTCTTGCCTTCTCCATCACACCATAGTCGATGGAAATGCTGGGGCAAGTAGGAAACATGTCTTGGATAAAGGCCTCTTCGTCGGCTGTACCCATCAGCTGTTCGCCTTCTGCAAACTTGCTAGCTATCTCAGGTAGGAACTCGCGGAATGCAGCACGGATGGTTTGCAGATTCCAGATGAAAATACCTGAGTTCCACAAGAAATCACCACTCTCCAAGAATACCTTAGCCAACTCCAAGTTGGGCTTCTCAGTAAACGCTTTCACCTTGCATATCGCACCATTGGCAGCATTCTCCTCTTGATACTTCATGCTCTCCATTTGGATGTATCCATAACCCGTCTCAGGACGAGTGGGCTTCATGCCCAAGGTGAGCAGTGCGTCATGATTCTGGATAAAAGCAAATCCCTGCTCGATGGTTTGGCGGAACTTTTCCTCCTGCAATATGAGATGATCGCTAGGCGCCACCACGATGTTGACCTGCTCGTTGTCCGATTTTCGCTTTCTGATCTCCGCTTCGATACGTGCCACAGCGTATGCAATACATGGCGCCGTGTTTCGGCGAGCAGGCTCGCAGAGTATCTGCTCGGGACTCAAGTCGGGAATTTGCTCCAATACTTGGTCGCGGTATAGCACGTTGGTGACAATTAAGATATTCTCTATCGGCACTATCGGACGAAAACGGTCGATAGTCATTTGTAGCAGACTACGACCTGTACCGAAGAAGTCCAAGAACTGTTTGGGCTTTTCATTACGACTAAATGGCCAAAAACGACTTCCTACACCGCCTGCCATTATCACGCAATAGTTGTTTTGGTTCATGTTATTATGTTTTAGGGTCATTATTACGATTGATTTGTTGATTCGCTTTCAAAATCTCGCAAAGATACTACTTTTTTTTCACATACGCAAGCGTACGCGCAAATCTTTTGAAAAAAAATGCACTTTTCTGCTAAAAATTTGTGCATCTGCATTTTTTTTTGTACCTTTGCGTGCCAATATACGTTTTTTGTGATGAAGCGAAGATTATACATACCGATTTTGGTTTTGTTTTTGGGTTTGGTGGCCTGTCAGCGTGTTGTTGCGCCCAAGCCTTATGGCTATTTTCGTATAGCTATACCCGATGCGGCATACACATGGTATGCGCCAGCGCATTACCCCTATGCCTTTTTGCTGTCGGATAATGCGGTGGTGGAATCCCGAACGGGAAAAGATGAGCAATATTGGATTGATATCCATTATCCTTCGCTCAACACCACGATCCATTGCACCTATAAGCCCATTCATGGCAACCTGCGTGCGCTGTCGCGTGACATGCAGGAGTTTTTGTTTGGTCACTCGCGCGTGGCATCTGCCATACCTGAGCAGGAGTATGCCAATCCAGAGCAGCATGTTTGGGGGGTGTTTTATGAGTTGCGGGGTGATGTGGCTTCGCCTATTCAGTTTGTTTTAACCGATTCCACCGATCATTTCTTCCGTGGTTCGGTGTATTGTAATACTGTGCCTAATCAAGATTCGCTGGCGCCGATCTATGATTATATGCGCCACGATGTTCGCATACTAATTGAATCGATTCAATGGCAATAATTCAGCACATATTATCTGCTCAAGCTCAATTGCGTAAGTTGTTGGTCTTGCTGATTGATCCAGAGAAGCAGGCGTCTATGGAGGCGTTGCGCCCTTATCTGTCGCTGCCTGATATGATCTTTGTAGGTGGTAGTACGGGGGAGTATTCTGACTCTTGTGTCACGCAGTTGCGCCAATATACGGATCGTCCTATCTTGCTTTTTCCTGGTAATATTGCGCAGTTTACTCCAGAGGCTGATGCGTTGCTCTTTTTGACGCTGCTCAATGCGCGTGTGCCAGAAGTGCTGATCTTGCCGCATATTCAGGTAGCAAAGCAGGTGTTACAATCGGGCATTGAATCTATACCGATGGGGTATATATTGGTGGATGGAGCACGCAAAAGTAGCGTTGAAATCGCCACGAATTGCAGCCCTATCCCTCAGAGCGAGATTGATAATATTGTCTCTACGGCTATAGCTGGTCAGTTGTTGGGTAAGCAGTTGATCTATCTCGAAGCGGGTAGTGGAGCGCATGCCCCTGTGGCAGTAGACGTTATTCGTGCTGTGCGCACGCAGTTGGAGGTACCCCTGATTGTGGGTGGTGGTATTCGTACGCCAGAGGCAATGCTGGCCGCGTATGAGGCTGGCGCAGATATTGTGGTAATTGGAAATCATTTTGAGCAAAACCCCGATGAAATCGGCGATTTTGTTCGAATTAAGCGAGAGAGATATGGAGAATGATGCTCGATATATGCATATGGCGTTGGCTGAAGCGCAGAAGGCATATGCCATGGGTGAAGTGCCTGTGGGATGCGTGATTGTGGCAGATGGTCAGGTGGTAGGACGTGGGCATAACCTCACCGAGACGCTGGCAGATGTGACGGCTCATGCCGAGATGCAGGCGATCACAGCGGCTGCGAATACTCTGGGTGGTAAGTATCTTACACAATGCACGCTATATGTGACAGTCGAACCATGTGTGATGTGTGCAGGTGCTATCGGTTGGGCACAAGTAAAACGTGTAGTGTATGGAGCAGCTGATGAGAAACGTGGATTCACCGTGTTTGCTCCGAAAGCCTTGCATCCAAAATGTACGATTTCATCGGGAGTTTTAGAACCCGAGTGCCGCGAACTGATGCAGTCGTTTTTTACGATGAAGCGGAATAAGTAGGTTGAAGATTTGGACATTAGGTTAAAGGAATAATAAATTTGCAAAATAATTCGAGTTATGAAACAATCACTCAGAACAACTCTTCAGGTTTTTTCTCTCGCGGCATTGGCAGCGTTGGCGATCTATCTGGCTCCCAAGTATAGTAACCCCTTTAAGTATCACTTTGAGGTGGGTCAGCCTTGGGCGTACGGCCTAGTGACGGCAGAAGCTAACTTTGCCATCTACAAGACAGATGCACAATTGGCCGCAGAGCAGCAACAGGTGTTGCGCGACTATGCGCCCTGCTATGTGGCTGATTCGATGGCGTTGCAGAGTAATATCTATGTGCTACCATTGGTTGAGATAGAGCGTTTGCAGGCATTGGGATGTACTAGGGTGTCGGTCTTGTACAATCGCGTGGCAACGCAAGTGCCTGTGGCAGACCTCCATACTCCGAAGGAGGCGTATGAGTTGACGCATCAAAATATGGTGCCGAACCTCCGATATGACTCGATTACATCGGAACATATGCGTCAAAACTTGCTATCTTCTATCTCGCTCACACAGGGTATGGTGCAGGCCGGAGAGAAAATTATTGATACGGGTGAGATTGTGTCGGAGCATACTTATCAGATATTGGAGTCGTTGCGTCGTACGATAGAGGAACGCAATATCTCGAATCGTCAGTCGTTGACTTCGACCATTGGAGTGGGGTTGTATATTGTGATTTTGATTTTGCTATTCGGTTTGTATCTCTATACCTATCGTCGCAAATTGCTGGATAATCTCCGCCATGTGTTGTTTTTTGCCATCCTAATGGCGCTATTGATTACTACGGCATTTTTGGTGTTGCGCCATGTGTCGATAGGGTATATATTCCTATTGCCGTTTGCGTGGGTGCCTATTATTACGCGTGTGTTTTATGACTCGCGTACAGCTATTTTTATTCATCTGATCACGGTGCTGATAGTGTCTATCGCTGCGCCTGCACCATATGTGTTTGTGTTGTTGCAAGTTATCACAGGAGTAGTGGCGGTGATTAGTTTGCGTGATATGACTCAACGTGCTCAGTTGGCACAAACGGCATTGTTTATATTCCTGACATACAGCATAGTATATACTGCTACTACTATGTTGGTGACAGGTAATATCATGAATGTGGAGTATCGCTACTATATCTACTTCTTAATCAATGCAGTATTGGTGATTTGTGCGTATGGTTTGATTTTCCTCTTTGAGCGCACATTCGGATTGGTGAGCAATATCACCTTGGTGGAATTGACCAATGTGAACTCTAATCTCATGTTGGAGTTTGCGGAGAAGGCACCAGGTACTTTCCAACACTCGTTGCAGGTGAGTAACCTGGCCACCGAAGCAGCCAAGCGTATTGGTGCAAAGGTATTGTTGGTACGTACAGGAGCACTCTATCACGATATAGGCAAAATGGCGCACCCTGAATATTTTATTGAGAATCAAACGGGTGTTAATCCGTTGCAAGCGATGCCATATGCCGAGGCAGCGAAGGTGATTATCAATCATGTGGAGGAGGGTGAGCGCATTGCGCGTAAGCATCATTTGCCCGAACTCATCGTGCATTTTATTCGTTCGCACCATGGTACTTCGGTGACACGCTATTTCTATAATATGGCGGTGAATGCGGCTAAAACTGCAGGAGGAACGGCTGCGGATGTGAATAAAGCCGATTTCTCTTATCCTGGTCCTAAACCATCTACCAAGGAAGCAGCTATCCTGATGATGGCAGACGCTATTGAGGCGCGTTCGCGTTCGCTAAGCGAGTTGACTGAGCAGTCGATTGCCGAAATGGTGGATCAGATGATAGACCTGCAAGTGGCAGATGGTCAGTTCTCGGAAACAGTGCTTTCTTTTAAGGACTTGGAGGATATACGTGCGGTCTTCAAACAGAAACTCACAGAGATTAATCACCATCGTATTGTATATCCCGAATTAAAAGCATAATATGAAGCATCAACTATATCTTGCCCCAATGGAGGATGTCACGGATCCTGCTTTTCGCCTGCTCTGCAAGCGATTTGGTGCGGCACGTGTATATACCGAGTTTGTGAATGCAGATGCGCTGGTGCGCGATGTGGCATCAACTACGCGCAAGTTGCAAATTAGCGATGAGGAGCGTCCGGTGGCTATTCAGATCTATGGTCGAGACCCTGAGAGTATGGCGGATGCAGCACGCATCGTGGAGCAAGCAAAGCCCGATTTTATCGATATTAACTTTGGTTGTCCAGTCAAAAAGGTGGCAGGCAAAGGAGCTGGTGCAGGTTTGTTGAAGGATATACCTAAGATGCTGGATATTACCCGTGCGGTGGTGAAAGCGGTGAATACCCCTGTGACAGTGAAGACGCGTCTGGGTTGGGATGATAACAATCGTATTATTACCGAGATTGCTGAGCCATTGCAAGATTGTGGTATTAGGGAATTGGCGATTCATGGTCGTACACGTAGTCAGATGTACCGCGGAGATGCCGATTGGTCGTTGATTCGCGAGGTGAAGAACAATCCACGCATCCATATTCCGATTATTGGTAATGGTGATGTTACGACTCCAGAGCAGGCAAAGAAATGTTTCGATGAATTCGGGGTAGATGCTATTATGGTGGGTCGTGCTACATTTGGTTGTCCTTGGATTTTTGAGGATATGCAGCATTATTTGGCTACGGGTGAATTGTTGCCACCACGTACGATGCAGTGGTGTGTGGAGATCTTGAAAGAGCATGTAGAGCGCAGTATAGAGTGGATTGGCGATGAGCGCAAGGGTATTGTGCATAGCCGTCGCCATTTTGCGGCTTCGCCAGCGTTCAAGGGGTTGTTTGACTTCCGTCAAACGCGCATCGCGTTGCTTCGTGCCGACACCAAAGCCGAAGTATTTCAGATCATGGATGATATTGTTGGTAGGTGGGGGTAGATTGTTTGGCTTGATTTTTGTGGGGAATAGAAAAACCTCTAAACAACAAAGCTATGATCGAAACGATTATTACACAAAACGAGATTCAAGCCGTAGAGAACGGTAAATTGGTCGGAAAAATAGAGTTTTCATTGTCAGAAAATCAGCTGTCGATCCTACATACCTATGCCTATGAGAGTGGGCGAGGTATAGGAACATTACTAATGAAAAGTGCGTTGAAATGGGCAGAAACCAATCATTACACCGTGAATGCGGTGTGCTCGTTTGCGCAGCGTTATATGGCATCTAAGTCATAGTCCGCAGAGCCTATATAGAGGGCTACACTACCTCTTTGCCAAATGGGATGACGGAAGCTAAGGCAAGCTTGAAATGTTGCAGCCCCCAAGGGATTCCCACGATGGTGCAACAGAGGATCAGACCAAACGTTACATGCGTAAGTGCAATCTCCCACCAGCCAAATAATATCCAAAGGATATTAAACACCACCTGCATGCAGCAAGCATCTTTGCCTGTGGGTACTAGGTCGTGGCCGAAAGGCCAAAGGGCCAACAGCCCAATCTTAAAGAGCTGTACGCCAAAAGGAATACCAACGATAGTGAGACACATCAATAGCCCTGCGATCCAATATAGGATGGCAGTGAGCAGTCCGCCCAAGATTAGCCAAACGAGATTACCAAGAAATTTCATAAAAACACGCAATTTACATCGCAAAGGTAGTGATAATTTTCCAAATATGGTAAAATGGACTGAGCAAAGTTGTACTTTTTGCAAGTTTTTCGCGCATGCGCTTGCGTATGTGAGAAAAAAGTAGTACTTTTGCAGGCTTTTTGATAATTTGCCTCTGTGTGCGCGTACGAGAACGCGCGGAGAGAAGGCAGAAAAACAACAAAACGACTATGCAAAAGATACGAAATATAGCTATCATCGCACACGTGGACCACGGCAAAACGACCTTGGTCGATAAGATGCTGTACACTGCTAATCTCTTCCGCGAGAACGAGCAGAAGGGCGAGTTGATCCTCGACAACAACGAGTTGGAGCGCGAACGCGGTATCACCATCTTGGCAAAGAACGTGGCGATTGAGTACAAGGGTTACAAAATCAATGTGATAGACACTCCAGGCCACGCGGACTTTGGTGGTGAGGTAGAGCGCGTGTTGAACATGGCAGACGGTGTGCTGCTGTTGGTGGATGCCTTCGAAGGTCCTATGCCACAGACACGCTTCGTGCTGCAAAAAGCATTGGAGATGAACCTCAAACCTATCGTAGTAATCAACAAAGTTGATAAACTCAACTGCCGTCCAGACGAGGTGCAAGAGGAGGTCTTTGACCTGATGTGCAACTTGGATGCGACTGAGGATCAGTTAGACTTCCATACGCTGTATGGCTCTGCCAAGAACGGCTGGATGTCCACCGATTGGCACAATCCAACCACCGACCTCACCGCGCTGATGGACGCTATCATCGAGTATATCCCTGCGCCACAAGTATTGGAGGGTACGCCGCAGTTGCTTATCACCAGTCTGGACTACAACCCATACATGGGTCGTATCGCAGTGGGTCGCGTGCATCGCGGTGCGTTGCGCAATGGTCAGGCTGTGACACTCGCCAAGAAAGATGGCAGCATGGTCAAGACCAAGATCAAAGAGTTGCATACCTTCTCGGGCATGGGTCGCGCGAAAGTGGACGAAGTGAAGTCGGGCGACATCTGTGCATTGGTGGGTATTGATGGCTTTGAGATTGGCGATACCATCTGCGACATCGAGACACCAGAGGCATTGAAGCCAATCGCTATTGACGAGCCAACGATGTCGATGGTCTTCACCATTAACGACTCGCCATTCTTCGGTCAAGACGGCAAATATGTGACTTCGCGCCATATCCAAGAGCGTTTGGACAAGGAGCTGGAGAAGAACCTCGCCTTGCGCGTGGAGCGCGGAACGGATGAGAACTCATGGAACGTATTCGGTCGTGGTGTGCTACACTTGAGCGTGTTGGTAGAGACCATGCGCCGCGAGGGATATGAGTTGCAAGTGGGACAACCACAAGTAATCATCAAAGAGATTGATGGTGTGAAGTGCGAGCCTGTAGAGCAGCTGACGGTAAACACACCAGAGGAGTGCTCGGGCAAGATCATCGAATATGTATCCACTCACAAGGGCGAGATGACCCGCATGGAAATGGTGAACGACCGTGTGCAACTGGAGTTCACAATCCCAAGCCGTGGTATCATCGGTATGCGTACCTATGTGCTGAACGTATCGGCAGGCGAGGCGATTATGGCGCACCGCTTCTTGGAGTTCCAACCCTACAAGGGCGAGATCGTGAAGCGCAACAATGGTTCGCTCATCGCGATGGAGTCGGGTACAGCGTATGCGTATGCGCTGGATAAACTGCAAGACCGTGGTCGATTCTTCATCTCACCACAAGACGAGGTGTATGCAGGTCAAGTGGTAGGCGAGAGCTCGAAAGAGGGTGACATTGTAATCAATGTGACCAAGTCGAAGAAACTGACCAACATGCGAAGCAAGTCGGCGGATGACAAAGCAGTATTGCCACCACCAGTAATCTTCTCGTTGGAGGAGGCATTGGAGTATATCAAGGAGGATGAGTATGTAGAGGTAACGCCAAACTTCATGCGTATCCGCAAGATTATCCTCGATGAATTGGAGAGAAAACGTGCAAATAAAAACTAATAACAAAATACATTATGCAAATTAATCAATCAGAAATCAAAGACCTCACCGCAGTGATCACGATGACCGTGGAGCCTGCAGACTACCAAGAGGCAGTTCAAAAAGAACTTATCAACATTCGTAAGAAAGCAAACATCCCTGGCTTCCGTCCTGGTATGGCACCAAAGGGTATGTTGCAAAAGATGTACGGCAAGAGCATCCTCGCAGAGGTGATCAACAAAACCATCGGCGAGAATCTCAACAAGTACATCGATGAGCAAAAACTCAATCTCCTCGGCGATCCATTGCCAAATGAGGAGCTCACTCCAGAGGTAAACTTCGACACACAAGACACCTTCACTTTCTGCTTTGACATTGCTGTGGCTCCAGAGTTCGACGCATTGCTCAACGGCAAGAACAAACTCACCCAATACACCATCACCGTTACCGATGAGATGGTAGAGAACCAAGTGCAAAGCTATGCACAACGCTTTGGCGACTATGTGGACGCTGAGGATGTGCAAGAGGGCGACATCGTAAAGGGTCTCATCACCGAGCAAAAAGAGAACGGTATTGTGAAGGAGAACGGTATCCTCAACCCACAATACATGAAGGATGCAGAGCAAGCTAAATTGTTTGCTGGTGCAAAGAAGGGCGATATTATCACCTTCAACCCTATGAAGGCATTCGGTAGCGAGGTAGAGGTTAGCTCTATGCTCGGTATCAGCAAGGAGGAGGCAAAAGAATTGACCTCTGACTTCACTTTCGAGATTCAAGTGATTACCCGTCACCAAGCAGCTGCTATTGATGGTGAGTTGTTTGCTAAGGTTTACGGTGAGAACAATGTAGCTGACGAGGCTGACTTCCGCGCACGCATCAAAGCGGAGATTGAGCAAAACATGGCTGAGGACGCTAAGTACAAGTTCGGTTTGGATGCTAAAGAGGCTGTAATGAAGAAAATGGCTAAGGTTGAGTTCCCAGAGGCATTCCTCAAACGCTGGGTGAAAGCTACCAACGAGAAGATGACTGAGGAGGAACTCGAGAAAGATTTCCCAGCTATGGTGGACGAGCTCCGTTGGCACTTGGCGAAAGACCAATTGGCTAAGCACTTCAACATCCAAGTAGAGAAAGAGGATGTAGAGGCATATGCGAAAGAGGTGGCTCGTATGCAATTCATGCAATACGGTTTGATGCACGTAGAGGATAGCTACTTGGCTAACTACGCAGAGCAAATGCTCAAGGATGAGAAGCAACTCCGTGGTATCGTTGAGCGCGTAGCTGAGAATAAGATTTATGCTGCACTCAAGGGCGTAGCAAAGATTGAGGAGAAAGAGATCAGCCACGAGGACTTCGGCAAACTCTTCGCGTAAATAAATTGTAGCGATGCGTATACATTTTATCGCAATAGGTGGTGCCGCCATGCACAATTTGGCTATGGCGGTGGCTACCAAAGCAGGATATGTGGTGACAGGGTCGGACGATGAGATCTTCGACCCTGCACGCACACATCTGGAGCAGGCAGGTCTGCTACCAGAGGAAATGGGTTGGCACCCTGAGAAGATAACATCGGACATTGATGCTATTATATTAGGTATGCACGCGCGCGAGGACAATCCCGAGTTAGTGCGCGCACGCGAGTTGGGAATCAAGATCTACTCCTTCCCCGAGTACCTCTACGAGCAGACCAAAGATAAGATACGCATTGTCGTAGGTGGTAGCCATGGCAAGACAACCACCACCTCCATGATTCTCTATGTCTTGCAACACTTGGGCATCGAAGCCGACTATATGGTAGGTGCTCAGATTGAGGGCTTTGAACGCATGGTGCGCTTGTCCGACACAGCTAAGTATGCGGTGTTTGAGGGCGATGAGTACTTGACTTCGCCACTGGATTTGCGCTCAAAATTCTTGTGGTATCACCCTCATGTAGCGATACTCACGGGTATTGCTTGGGATCATATCAATGTATTCCCAACCTTTGAAGGCTATGTAGATACATTCCGTAAATTCGTCGATGGAATCGAAGAAAATGGCACCTTTATCTACTACAAGCACGACCCCAACCTTTGCCAGATTGCTACCAACGCACGCGCTGATATCCAACAGTTGCCATACGAGGCATACTGTGGAGAGGTGGCAATGAGGATTTTTGGTCGGCACAATATGGAGAACTTGCAAGCTGCGGCATTGGCATGCGAGCAGATTGGCGTGAAGACAGAGGATTTCTACCGCACGATTTCTACCTTTACTGGTGCAAGCAATCGTTTGGAATTTATCGATGAAATCGGCACAAATGTGGCATACAAGGACTTCGCCCACTCGCCAAGCAAACTCCGTGCAACGGTGAATGCGGTACGCGAACGCTACCCAGAAAAGACTTTGGTCGCATGTATGGAGTTGCACACATTCTCTAGTTTGATGGCAGACTTCTTGCCTCAATACGAGGGCTGTATGCAGAATGCGGATGTGGCGTATGTATATTTCAATCCAAAGGTTTTGGAGCACAAGAAACTGGCTCCTATCTCTGCGGAAGAGGTACGCAAAGCGTTTGGCACAGAAAATGTAGAGGTGTTTACTGACAGCCAACTGCTGCAAGATCGCCTCCGTGCACATAAGTACGAAAATACTGCATTGTTGATGATGACTTCGGGCAATTTTGATGGTATCAACATTCCCGATTTTGCTCGACAATTGCTCAACCATACTAAATAATGCTCAAATAACACTCCTATGGACAAACAAACTCAACGTGACTACCTCTATATGCGCATGGCGCGTACATGGTCAGAAAACAGCTACTGCGTTCGCCGCAAAGTGGGCGCGATATTGGTAAAGGACCAAATGATTATCTCTGATGGTTACAACGGCACTCCAAGTGGCTTTGAGAATATCTGCGAGGATGATAACAATGTGTCTAAGCCATACGTTTTGCACGCTGAAGCCAATGCTTTGACCAAGGTAGCACGCAGCAACAATAGCAGCGAAGGAGCAACTCTGTATGTAACCGCTTCGCCATGTATGGAGTGCGCGAAACTGATTATCCAATCGGGTATCAAACGCGTGGTGTATGGCGAGAAATATCGCATCATGGACGGCGTAGAACTTCTGGAGCGTGCAGGTGTGCAAGTGGATTTTATGCCAGATCAAGAGGAAGCTAAATAGCTGAAGATAAGCCGAAGATAAGCTGAGGATAGCTTAGTCAAAGATTAACCAACCCTTAACAAATAATAGTATGAAAAAGTATTTATTTCCCACATTGACCATTGCCTGTCTGCTGATAGGCTTCCTTATTGGAAATGCTGTTTCCAATAAGGTGAATGCGCAACGCTTCTATATTCAAAATGGTCAATTGTTTTCTCAGCCCGAGTCGAAGATTGATCAACTATTGCAGTTGATGAACCAAGCTTATGTGGACCCTATCAATGTAGATAGTATCACCGATGATGTGATGATGGAGCTCGTGAAGCGCCTTGACCCACACTCTGCGTATATTCCCAAAGAGGATTTGGAGATGGTGAACTCGGAGCTTTCTGCCTCTTTCTCGGGTATTGGCGTACAGTTTTCTATCCAAAATGACACTGTTCAAGTAGTATCAGTAATCTCGGGTGGTCCATCAGAGGGCATCGGTGTGTTGGCAGGCGATAAGATCGTGTCGGTTAACGACTCTGTTTTCACGGGCAAGACCGTGACCAACGAGCGCGTGATGCACGCTTTGCGTGGTCCAGAAGGTACGCAGGTAACTATTGGTGTAGTACGTAGTGGTACTCCTGAGGTATTATCCTTTACCATTACTCGTGGTAAGATACCAGTATATTCGGTAGATGCGAAGTTTATTATCGAAGAGAAGGGCGAAAAGATTGGTTTTGTGCGTGTAAATCGCTTTGGTGAGAACACTTACAACGAGTTTATGGCGGCATTGACTTCGCTCAAGGGACAAGGTGCTACTGCTTATATTGTAGACTTGCGTGAAAACTCAGGTGGCTATATGGATCAAGCCATCAAGATGGCGAATGAGTTTTTAGAGAAGGGTGACTTGATTGTGTATTCCGAAGGTCGTGCATATCCTCGTTTTGATGCGAGAGCGAATGGTTCGGGTCGATTCCAACGCGATTCGTTGGTGGTATTAATAGACAATTTCTCAGCTTCTGCCAGCGAAATCTTTGCAGGAGCGATGCAGGACAACGACCGTGCGACTATCATCGGACGCCGTTCGTTTGGTAAAGGATTGGTGCAACAGCAGATACCATTTATGGATGGTAGTGCAGTGCGCTTGACGGTGGCACGTTATTATACACCATCGGGTCGTTGCATCCAGAAGCCATATAAGTTGGGCGAAGGCGAAGACTATGCGATGGACTTGATTGAGCGCTTTGAGCATGGTGAGTTTTATTCGGCAGATAGTGTACAAATCGCCGATTCCACCGTGTATTATACCAAGAAAGGTCGTATCGTGAGAGGTGGTGGTGGTATCATGCCAGATGTATTTGTGGGTCGTGATACCACATTGTACACTCCATACTTCAATATTGTAGTCAATCGTGCATACACCTATCAGTTTGCGTATCAATATACCGACCGTCATCGCAAAGAGCTGAGCCAATACAAAGACTGGCAATCGTTGGAGAAACACTTGCTGAAAGCCAATTGGCTGCCTGAGTTTGTAGCATTTGCCAAGGAGAAAGGGGTAGAGCCAAACCCCGAGCAGTTGGCAAAGTCCAAACCATTGTTGGTGCGATTGGTGAATGCCTATATTGTTCGCAATATCTTGAACGATGAAGGCTTCTTCCCACTTTTCGAACGCGACGATGATGTGACAAAAGAGGCTGTGAAAGTATTAACTCAATAATAAATCCCCGATTTCAACGTAATAATGAATCCCCGATTTCAACGCATACGCGAGTTTATCCAGTACGATCTCTGGCGTCAGCCAGATATGACTGTGTATGATCCAAAGAAACGCTTGTGGTATCGCATCTTGCAAACAATCATCTTAGTGGCACGTGGATTTAAGGATAAAGCATTGAATGTGCGTGCAAATTCATTGTCGTTCTCGTTGTTGTTCGCTTTTGTGCCTATAGTAGCGGGTGTCTTTGCTATCGCTCGTGGTTTTGGTTTTGAAGAGTTGCTAAAAGAGCGTATCTCAAGCAGTTTTTTAGCAGAAGCGAATATCGCTCCAACGATGATAGAGTGGGTAGAACGATATCTGGAAACTGCCCGTGATGGTTTGTTTTTGGGTATCGGTTTGATTGTGCTGATTTGGGCGGTGTATGCATTCTTCAATATGTTGGAACGCTCGTTTAATACGATTTGGGATGTGAAGCAATCGCGTTCGTTTGGCAGACGATTGACCAATTATATGGTGGTGCTGTTGTTGGTACCAATTATGATCATCTTGACATCGGGTATATCTATTTTCTTCAACTCAATGGCTACGATATCACCTGTATGGCAGGCGATTGAACCTATTCGACGTGTATTGCTGCGATTAGTGCCATTTGTGGTGGCTTCGGGTGTGTTTACATGGATATTCTTCGCAATTCCTAATACGAAGGTGCGTTTTGTGTCGGCAGTGATACCTGGTGTGCTGATGGGCGTGCTGTTCCAAGTGGTGCAGATGTTTAGCGTATATCTGGTGGTGATGTTTACCCGTATGAGTGTAGTATATGGTGCGTTCTCGGCTATCCCGTTGATATTGATATGGTTGCACATCACCTGTTGGTTGCTGCTGGTGGGAGCGGAATTGGCATTCGCTATTCAGAATAATGAGATGTTTGCCTATGAAAAGGACTTGCAGACAATGTCACGTCGCTATAAAGATTATGTGATGTTGTATTTGTTGTCGGTGATTGTCAAACGTTTTGAGCAAGGTGAGCAGCCACAAACAGCGCAAGAGATGGCAGCCCAGAATCAGTTGCCTATTCGCTTGGTACACCAACTATTGACGCGTTTGGAGGAAACGGATATTGTACGTCGTGTGTATGTGGAGCAAGAAGAGGATGAAACCTATGTACCAGCAATGGACACGCGTTTGCTGACAGTAGAGATGGTGATAGGTCGTATCTCGGCACAAGGAACAGAGGAGTTTTTGCAACATACTCCACAAGAGATGCAAGTGTTTTGGCAACGCTATCTACAGATGTGCAAGGATAATCGTGCAGATGATATTTTGGTGGGAGAATTATAGGTAAATCAGATATCCTGCAACACCCGCTAAGATAATTAGTAGAATAGGGTGTGAGATAATACGGAGTGCGGACTTTAGCCAGTTCGCGCTCTTTTTTATGAATAGGGGCAATATCGTTAGCAGACACACTATGCCGAAGATTACCCAACTTTTCCAATCAATGAAACTCACCGATGGTTGTCCCATAGGTCGAATCAGCAGCAGGGCTGCGGCTGCAATCATACCCAATACCGAAAGGCGCAAAGTGTGCATGGTGCGGGTGAAGTAGATATTGTGCTGAAAGCGGGTACTGATGATGAAATATACTTTACAAATGGATAGCATGATAATTAGGCTGGGAATGACTATTGCCGTGGTGGCAAGTAGACTTCCCCACACATTTCCCGTGGCTGTGTAGCCCACATAAGTGGCGCAGTTGATGCCAATAGGTCCTGGGGTTACTTGGCTAATAGCAAGAATATCTACAAACTCCTCTTGTGTCATCCAACCGTGTATCTCTACCTCGTGCTGAATCAGCGAGAAAATCGCCAATCCACCGCCAAAACCGAAGAGGCCGATCTTTAGGAAACTCAGAAACAACTGCAAGTAAATCATTTGCCTCTCCTTTCTTTTAGCCAAGTGAATAACAATGTAACAAGTGCGGTCACGAGGATAATCCATACAGGGGATAGACCTCCAAGCCAGATTAGCAGCGCACCTGCGATAGGGATACTGGCAGTTGCCCAACTAACCTTGGCACTCACTGCCATTCGGCAGAGTGGTGCTGCAATCAAGGCTACTACCGCAGGACGGATGCCCTTGAAGATGGCTTCGACGGCAGGCAAGTCTTTGTAGTCTTGGAAGACCATGGCAATTGCCAATATTATGAGGAAAGAAGGCAGTACCGCACCCAGCACGGTGGCAATCACACCACGCCATCCGCCAATGCGCCAACCAATAAAAATAGCCGAATTCACCGCAATTAGTCCAGGGGCAGCTTGCGCAAGGGCAATCATGTTGAGGAACTCCTCGCGGTCAATCCATCCTTTGCGATCCACTATCTCGCGCTCAATCATAGACAACATCACATAGCCACCTCCGATGGTGAAGGTGCCAATCTTGAGATATGTCCAGAAGAGTTGGAGATAGAGCATTGTTTAGTGTTTAGTGAACGCTTCGCTACTGTTTAGAGGACGGTTTCGCCTATTGGACGCCCTGCGGGCTATGGGTTATGGGTTATTGGCAATTGGTTATTGGTTATGGGCTTTCTCTTTGAGTTCTTGTTTGATGAACTTCACGAGCATGTTGATGGCAGCATTGTTGTGTCCACCTTGTGGGATGATAACGTCTGCATAGCGTTTGCATGTCTCGATAAACTGCTCGTGCATAGGTTTGAGGACACGTTGGTAACGCTCCATGACAGCTTCGATTGTGCGTCCGCGTTCCACAATATCGCGTTGCGCAACACGTATGAGGCGGTCATCGGCATCAGCATCTACGAATATCTTGAGATCCATCTGTTGGCGGAGATGGTAGTCGCGCAATGCCATAATACCCTCTACAATGATAATCTCGCGTGGCTCGACATGAATGGTCTCTTTTTGGCGCGAAGATGTGATATAGTCGTAGATAGGTTGCTCGATGGATTCGCCGTTTTTGAGCATTTCGATATGCTTAGCAAGCAGAGGCCATTCGAAAGCATCAGGGTGGTCAAAATTGATGTTTTGACGTTCCTCCGCAGGTACATGACTGCTGTCCTTGTAGTAAGAGTCTTGAGGGATAACAACTACTTCGCCTTTTGGAAGGCGTTCGAGAAGTTTGCGTACCACGGTTGTTTTTCCTGAGCCGGTACCGCCCGCAATGCCGATGATGAACATATTTTTTGTGGTTATAGGACGCCTTAATGGCTATAGGACGGCGTTCCGCCTATAGGAGCTTCGCTACAGGGTCCTCGTTGTTTGTTAATATCGGGTGCAAAGTTAGTGTTTTTTTTGCAAATACGCAAATTTTAGCGTATCTTTGCAAAATATTTAGAAAAAAGTGAAAAAATGTTGTAGCAAATCAGATAGGAGGTGCGTCTAATGGGCAGATGTAGTCAAAAAAACGCGGCAGGGTGGCTCAAAAGTGGGGTAAAAGTGGGAGGAAAGTAGCGTAAAGGCTCGGTAAAGTATCGGCAATAACTAAGTTATCACTAACTAATCACTAACTTATCACTAACTAATCACTAACTAACGACGGCTAAATGACGGCTAAACGATAGCATACAAATAGCATACAAACAAAAGAACGATATGAAACAAACAGAAAAAGAATTTGCGGCCCTGGTCAAGGAGCAGAAAAGCACGATATATAGTATCTGCTATATGTTCTCCAAAGACAAGGATGAGATAGATGATCTGTTTCAAGAGACATTGATCCATCTGTGGCAGGGCTTTGAGAAATTTCGCAACGAGAGTAAAATTGAGACATGGGTGTATCGCGTGACGATGAACACCTGTATCTCAATGGACAGAAAACAGAAAAGACGCGGCGAGCGTATTCCGTTGGCGGTGGACATTGACTTGTTCGATGAAAACGACAAAGACATGGAGCAAGTGCAGATGCTTTACAAGCGGATTCAGAAACTTGGGTTGTTTGACAGAGCGATAATCATGCTTTGGTTGGAGAACCTAAGTTACGATGAAATCGGGGAAATCGTAGGCATTAGTGCGAAAAATGTGTCGGTACGACTGGTGCGTATTCGTGAACAACTTAGGAAAATTAATAGTTACTATTTCGTTGAGAACTATAAACCTTATAAACGATATATATTATGGATGAATTGCAAGAAATGCGCGAGCAACTGGCTGCGCTGAAAGAGAAATTGAATAAGCAGGAGATAGTCAATGAAAGACTTATGCGGGATGTATTGGTGAAAAAACAAAGAAAAGATGTAATAGGCTCATGGGTTTTGCTGATCTTCTTGGGTAGTGTGCTTGTTTTTATATGGACGATGAAACTTTGTGTGCCAGAGATGGATGTGGATTGGTGGCAACTAGGTTATTTGACTATCGCATCTATCTTAATGCTTGTAATTACAATAACACCCGTTTTTATGATTAAGATGAAAGATATTCGTTCTGGTCAATTATTGGACGTAGCAAAACAAATGAAGCGATCACATACATATATAAATGGTCAAGGGCATAAACTAATGATTTTAATAATCACATTGGGACTTGTTTTTGATTTTACACCTTCAACGTTCCATGGCGGAAAAGTGGATTGGGTAGGAGTTTGTATGTCTATTGTATGTTTGTTAACTATATTTATTATCGGTATAGTTCGTAGGTCACGGGGTAAGAGTTTTTATAGAAATAGATGGGAGAAGGAACTGGAACAAATTGAAGAAATGTCCGATTTAAACGAG
The DNA here is from genome assembly GCA_045124995.1 of Paludibacteraceae bacterium. Classification (GTDB taxonomy): domain Bacteria; phylum Bacteroidota; class Bacteroidia; order Bacteroidales; family Paludibacteraceae; genus Colicola. The sequence continues at coordinate 49,711 of JBGVMY010000005.1, forward strand.
GGAAATGATAAGGCGGAATCGGAAACGAAAAACTGAAAAGTGAACACTCGAAGTGGAAAATGATAGAAAAAACGCATATCTCTTGCAGAAGTGCGTTTTTTTTTGTACCTTTGCACGGATTTTTATACAATGCAGAAATATGCCAAAATGGCAGGCGAGTTGCGTTTGGCAAGGAATTTGTAGGAATAATAGAAAACAAAAATACATAATGAAAAAAGAAGTATCAACAAAGAAATTGGTAGAGACGATTGTAGAAGGTATTCAAAATCGTAAGGGACAACGTATCGTGACTGTGGATTTGCGTAAGTTGAAAGACGCACCTGCGGAGTATTTTATCATTGCTGAAGGTGGTAGTAATACCCAAGTAGTGGCTATTGCAGATGAGGTGGATAGTTTTGTACGCACTCAAACGCACGTTCACCCATTGGGCATCGACGGACGCGACAACGCAGAGTGGATAGCCATGGACTACGGCACGATATTTGTGCATATCATGCAACGTGAGCCACGTGCGTACTACGATATTGAGCATCTGTGGGCAGACGGCAAGATCACAGAGATCGCGGATGTGTAATGTTGAATTAAGAATTAAGAATTATCATGGCAGAACAACAAAAGCCAACACCTAAACAACCAAACAAACAGAATAAGAAGCCAAAGCGTTCGCCGCTGACATGGCTCTATTATGCTGTGATGATCGGTCTGCTGGTGTTTTTCTTCTTCCCTGTGGGGGGTGAGAAAGGTGCAGACAAGAACTTGAGTTATACCAAGTTTACTGCGTATATCGACAACGATGCTGTAGCATCGGTCGTGGTGTACGATGATAATAGTGCTGAGGCGAAGATTCGCCCCGAGAGTTATGCCCTTGTGTTTGGTAACCAAGAGGCAGGCGAGGACGTGAAAGGCAAACTGAAAGCCCAAGTGCCTTCGGTGGAGGAGTTTGCGAAATACATTGATACTGTGAATGTTAGTCGCAAAGAAAATGGCAAAGCGGCGATTGATGTCAGTTATGCCAAGTCGAAAGACTACTGGTATATGATATTGGTGAATATCTTGCCTATCGCGCTGATTGTGCTGTTCTTCGTATGGATGAGCCGCGGTATGGCGAACGCAGCAGGCGGCGGTCCTGGCGGTATCTTCAACGTGGGTAAAGCCAAAGCGGAGGTGTTTGACAAGGACAAGAAGAACAAAGTGACCTTCAAGGATGTGGCAGGTTTGGCAGGCGCTAAGCAAGAGGTAGAAGAGATTGTTTCGTTCCTCAAGAACCCAACCAAATACACCAACTTGGGCGGTAAGATTCCTAAGGGAGTGCTGCTGGTAGGCCCTCCAGGAACGGGTAAGACTTTGCTAGCAAAGGCAGTGGCAGGCGAAGCGAATGTGCCATTCTTCTCGATGTCGGGTAGCGACTTTGTGGAGATGTTCGTAGGTGTGGGTGCGAGTCGTGTGCGCGATTTGTTCCGTCAAGCGAAGGAGAAGGCCCCTGCGATTATCTTTATTGATGAGATTGATGCTGTGGGTCGTGCCCGTGGCAGAAATAATATGATGGGTGGTGGCAACGATGAGCGCGAATCTACTTTGAATCAATTGCTTACCGAGATGGACGGTTTTGGCAGTAACTCGGGCGTGATTATCTTGGCAGCCACCAACCGTGCGGATGTGCTGGATGCCGCATTGCTGCGTGCAGGTCGTTTTGACCGTCAGATACATGTGGAGTTGCCAGACTTGCAAGAGCGTAAAGAGATTTTTGGTGTACACTTGGCACCTATCAAGATAGACAAGGATTTGGATATCAATTTCTTGGCAAAGCAAACACCAGGATTCTCGGGTGCGGATATTGCGAATGTCTGCAACGAGGCAGCGTTGATAGCAGCGCGTAATGACCACAAGAGCGTGAGCAAGCAAGACTTTATGGATGCGGTGGACCGTATCATTGGCGGTTTGGAACGCAAGAATAAAATTATGACCGAGGAGGAGAAACGTTCAGTAGCGTATCACGAGGCAGGTCATGCTACTATCTCTTGGCTCTTGCGCTATGGTAATCCTTTGGTGAAGGTGACTATCGTGCCTCGCGGAATGGCGTTGGGCGCAGCATGGTACTTGCCTGAGGAGCGACAACTGACTAACAAAGAGCATATTATGGATAACCTCTGTTCGTTGTTGGGCGGTCGTGCTGCGGAAGAAGTGTTCTTGAAGCAGACTTCCACAGGTGCACTGAACGACTTAGAGCGCGCTACCAAACAAGCATACGCGATGGTGGCATACTATGGTATGTCCGACAAGTTGAAGAACCTCAGTTATTACGATTCGACGGGCAGATATGATATGGGAATTACTAAACCCTACTCGGAGAAGACAGCGGAAGTGATTGATAATGAGACAAGTGCGATCATTGCCGAGCAGATGGCTCGTGCGAAGAGGATCCTTGAGGAGAATGCAGAAGGACATAATAAGTTGGCCGAGATGCTGATCGAGAAAGAGGTGATTACTTCGGAGGATGTTGAATCGGTATTGGGTCCACGTCCTTGGACTAGCCGCACCGATGAAATCATCGAGGCAAATGAGGCGATGAGGCGAGAAGGCGATGAGGCAAAAACCGAGGAGAAACCAAAGAAGAAACGCGCGCCTCGTAAGAAGAAAGAGGAAACGGAACCAACTACGATAGAAGAACCATCAATTCCTAATAGTGAAACGATCTAAATAATATATAAGGTTATGAAAAAGTTTATTCTTAGCACCCTGGTGCTGGCGTTGTCTCTCAGTATGGCAGCGCAACAACCACAACCACTGCCAATCGACTCGGCAGTACGTGTGGGAAAGTTGGATAATGGTCTGACTTATTACATTCGTCACAATGAATATCCTAAACAACGTGCGGAGTTCCATATCGCGCAAGCGGTAGGTGCAACTATGGAAGAAGACCACCAAAATGGTTTGGCGCACTTCCTCGAGCACATGGCATTCAACGGAACAGAGCACTTTGAGGGAAAAGGTATCATCGAATATTTCGAGTCTATCGGTGTGAACTTCGGTGGTAATATCAATGCGTACACTTCGTTGGATGAGACAGTATATCGATTGAGCGAGGTACCAACTGTTCGCGAGGGCATTATTGACTCTGCTTTGCTTGTGATGCACGACTGGGCTTGCGGTCTCTCGCTTTTGGAGGATGAGATTGATGCTGAGCGTGGTGTGATCCGCGAAGAGTGGCGTACTGGCGCACAAGCTAACCGCCGTATGTGGAAGGCTATCAATCCATTGAAATACCCAGGTAGCCAATATGCGAAACGCGATGTGATTGGTGATACCGCCGTTATCAACAACTTTACCTATGATGCACTTCGCGATTACTACAAGAAATGGTATGGTCCAGATAACCAAGCGATTATCGTAGTGGGTGATATTGATGTAGATCAAATCGAGCAAAAGATCAAAGCTCTTTGGGCAGATGTACCTGCACGCGTGAACCGCGGTGAGCGTCCATTGTACTCAGTGGATGACAACGCAGAACCTATCGTGGCCATCGTGCGCGATAAGGAGGCTCAATACACACGCATTGAGATGGAGTTTAAGAAACCTCAATTGCCAAAGCAATTCCGTTGCACCGATATGGCATATGTACAAAGTCTTGCTCTCGATCTCGTTTGCGAGATGTTCAATAACCGCCTCTCCGAGCTTAGCATGAAGCCAGAAGCTACTTTCGTAGGTGCTGGTTCATACTACGGTGAGTTGGTAAAAGAGAAAGATGCATTTGTAGCAATCTATCTGGCAAAGCAAGGTCAAGAGGTGGCAGCATACAAGGACCTGCTCACTCAATTGGAGAAGATGCGTCGCTATGGCTTCACTACTTCGGAGTTAGAGCGTGTGAAGAAAGAGTGCTTGGCAGCTTATGAGAAAGCATACAACGAGCGTGGTACGGTACGCAATATCAATCGTGCACAAGAGTGCATCCGCCACTATTTGGATGATTCACCTATACCAGGCGAAGAATGGGAGTATCAAATGGTACAACAAATCTTGCCTATGTTGGGCGTAGATATGCTCAATCAAATTGCACAAAACTTGGTAACTGATGAGAACTTGATCATCTCTTTCCAAGCTCCAGAAGACAAGAGTGTTGTTCTTCCAACCGAGGCAGAGGCAGTGGAGATGTTGGCAGCGGTGAAGAACGAGGAGATTGAGGCTCCTGTGGAGGAGGCTATCCGTGAAAACTTGGTAGAGACAGCTCCAAAAGCAGGCAAGATCAAAAAGACCAACTATATTGAGAGTTTGGGCGCAACCGAGTGGACACTCTCTAATGGTGTGCGTGTAGTGGTGAAACCTACTACCTTCAAGCAAGACGAGATTCTCTTCTACGCATTCTCACAAGGTGGTTATTCGTTGGTAGCAACAGCGGATCTTCCTTCAGCAGCATTGGCTACTGATGTCGTAGAGTTGGGCGGTTTGGCTGATATGAGTGCAACCGACTTGCAAAAAGCATTGACAGGCAAACGCGTATCAGTAAGCCCAAGTATCAGTGCATATAACGAAAGTGTGAGTGGCTCAAGCACAATTAAGGATTTGGAGACAATGCTCCAACTCAACTACCTCTATTTCACTGCTCCACGCCGTGATGAGGAGTCTTATCAAACGTTGATAAGTATTTTGAATAGTCAATTGGCAAACCGCGATAAGAATCCTAAAGTGGCATTCTCTGACTCTGTGCAAATGATGCAAACTGACCATTCAGATCGTACTATTATTTTCAATAAAGCGATGTTGGATAAGGCGTCTTTGGATAAGGCGTTAGAGGTTTATAAGGCTCGTTTTGCTAATCCTGCCGACTTCACTTTCTTCTTCGTGGGTAATGTAGATCCTAACGATGAGGCTTTCCAAACACAAGTGCGCACATGGTTAGGCGGATTGAAGACAAACAAGAAATTGGAGAAGGCAGCAGATGATAAAGTGCGCGTGGCAATGGGCATCCAAAAGAACTATTTCACTCGCCAAATGGAGACTAAGACCGCAAGCAACCGTATCCAATATACTTCATACGATATGCCATATACCTTGGCTAACGATTTGAATATGGAGATGATTGGTCGTATTCTCTCGACTCGCTACCTGGAGTCTATCCGCGAGCGTGAAGGTGGCTCGTATGGCGTAGGTTGTGCTGCTTGGATGAACCGTCACCCAGTACCATATGCACAACTTATCATGCAGTTTGATACCGATCCTGAGAAGCAAGAGAAACTGATGAATATCATCCATGAGGAGGTGATGACCATCGTGGAGAATGGTCCTTTGGCAAAAGACCTGAACAAAGAGAAAGAGTCTATGCTCAAAGACTTTCAAGAGGATTTGGAAAAGAATAGTTATTGGAAATCAGTTCTCTCGATCTACTACAAGAATGGTATTAACTATATCACTGACTACAAGGCAGCTGTGGAGAATATCACCGCTGAGAGCGTACAAGCAACCTTGAAGAAGTTGGTTGAGGCAGGCAATATGTTTGAGGTAGTCATGCTGCCATAAGTAAATTGCCTATCAATGATAAAAAAAAGACTGCTGTAAGGCAGTCTTTTTTTGTGGCATATATTGCTAATTAGTCCATCTGCTTGAGTAGAGAGGTGCAACCCTCCATCAAGTCGCGGTAGGTGGCTTCGAAGTCGCCTGTGTACCAAGGGTCTGCCACGTCGCGGTCAAGCAAACGGCGAATCTTAGGTTGGGGCAGGGAGGCGTCATGCTGCATGATGTCCTCACCCAACACACGGCGGAGGTTACGGATATTATAATCTTCCATGCAGAGAATAGCATCAAACGTCTCGTAATCTTCACGAGCGATTTGGCGTGCCGCATGGCGCGTGAAAGGAACATTGTGTGCTGAAAGACAACGTTTTGCAGGTGGGTACATGTCGTTTCCAATCTCCTCGCGTGAAGTAGCGCAAGAGTCAATCAGGATGGAGTCTAAATTTGATAATCTAATGTCTAAAGCGACAAGATGGCGCATAATCATCTCTGCCATCACGCTACGGCAGATATTACCGTGACAGATGAAAAGGATTTTGTTCATATTAATGAGAATCGTTTTTTGCTTTGGGAAGAATAAAGCCCACTACGATGCAACCAATCAGTGCCGCTGCGGCCACAATGATACGTAAAGTGGTGCTATGAATGAAAAATATAAGCGAAATACTAACCATTGTCAACATGAGCAAAACAATATAGATGCGTTTGCGGGTTGTAATACCTCCTTTTTGTTGATAATCAATGATATACTTTCCTAAAAAAGATTGCAAAAGCCATGCTTGCAAGCGAGTAGAACTCTTGTAGAAACACCACGAAGCAAGCAATACAAAGGGTGTGGTAGGCAATCCCGGTACTACAATACCAATTGTACCTAACACTACAGCTATACTTCCCGCAAGGATAAATAAATAACGTAGGTGGTTTTGCTTTGAAGAATGGTTTGGAGTCATTGAGCGAGTTGCCTAATGAGATTGTGTGATGATTTTAGCTGCATTTTTTGGTGCAGGTTCTAAACCCAAAATATACTGAATAGTATGATATTCATTGATCATTTGTTCGCGATAATGGGTGTCGTTGATTAATCGTCTGAGTTCATGTTCAATATTTGTCTGTGTGAAACGCTGACCTACCAATTCTTGTATGACTTCTTTGTTTGGAATGATGTTGACAAGTGTAAAGTGCTTGATGTTGAACATAATAGGCTTTAATAGCCATTCAAGATATCTGCTACCCGCTACGTAGTAAACAGCTGTCTGTGGACATCCAATTAGAGCCGTTTCCAAGGTGGCTGTACCCGAATTGACCACAGCTGCCTTGGCTTGTGCGACTGCCATATAAGTATCGCGCGTAAGTTGTTCGTTGGGTTGCAAAAAAGATTGATAAAACGAATCTTTTATACCTGGTGCAGCAGTCACTACTATTTGATATTGTTTTCCTGCTACATTCCGTGCCGCTTTTAACATCACAGGTAGGCAGTGACTAATTTCGCTAGGGCGAGAGCCAGGCAGGAGCGCAATAGTGGGTGTAAGGTTTGGAGTGTAGGAGGAGTTAAAACTGCGGATACAATCTGCTGTCGGATTACCGACGTAGTGGCACTTATAGCCAAATTTAGCATAGAAATCGGGTTCGAAAGGGAAAATACCCAATATTTCGTCGCAGTATTTTGCGATAGAATGTACGCGCCATTTTTTCCATGCCCAAATCTTAGGTGGAATATAATACACCACGCGTGTTTTGGGCAAATGCTGTTTGCAGAACTTTGCCATCTTTAGGTTGAATGATGGATAGTCTATCAAAATCAACACATCGGGCTCTTGTTCTAATAGTGCCTCTTTTGCGATACGAAAGTTACGTTTAACCTTATCTAGATTTTGCAGTACTGCCACAAAACCCATATATGCCATATCGCGATAATCAACACGAATATCGCATTCCTCTGCACGCATCTTGTCGCCGCCTAATCCTACGAACGATGCTTGCGAATCTTCTACTCGCAATGCTTTTATGAGATTGGAAGCATGCAAATCTCCTGACGCTTCACCGGCTATGAGAAAATAGTTCATATTTCTCTTGTTTTGTATTCAGAGGATTACGCCATTAGGGCAATGCTGGCAATGAGATAGGGTAGTGCGCCCAGCAACACTCCTTTAGCTAAACGCCATACTTCGAGAGTATAGAATACAAAAAGGAGTGCTAGATTGGGAAATATCCCCACTTGCAAAATTTTGCCGAGTATATTGCCCATCAAATCTATATCGAACGCCTCAAATGTGTACCACAAATTGAAGCGCTCAACATATACATATCCTACTAAAGCAGGCAATATTAAGCCGAGTAGGATGCCAATCCAATATTTATCAAATCTCTGCGTAAGCGGTTTGATCTATTGTACATGGATGCACACTGACATAGTGGTTGTTCATTGCCCAAATGTCGGTGTCCTCCACTTCGGGTTCGATATTTACAAATTCTCCTGTCAACCAATAGTACTTCTCACCATTCTCATCTATACGCTCTTCCATCTCTTTTTGCCAGAATCCGCGGCATTGGCGTGTCCAACGCACCCCCTCTAGTGCCCCCACTGGCGCATTGATGTTGTAGCAAACACCATAAGGTATGCCTTCATCGATGAGATGGAGGGTGAGTTCAAGGATATAAGGTTCAAAATAACTAAAGTCGGCATCTGGATTATGATCGTCAATGGAATAACCGATGGATGGAATAGCATGTTCTGCGCCCACAAATACAGCTCCCATAGTGCCCGAGTAGATGACATTAATGGCCGCATTTGAGCCATGGTTGATACCACTGGCAAGCAGATTGATGCGTGTAGGATCGCCTTCGAACAACACGTCTAATGCCAGTTTTACGCAGTCGCTAGGTGTTCCGTTGGTAGTATAGACTGTAGCATTTTTGTGCCACTCTTCTGTGCCCCAATTAGGATCGTCGAGTAGACGAAGATACATGGGTTGTTGTACGCTGATGGCATTGCTCATGCCGCTTCGTGGCCCATCTGGGGCAACGACTGTCACGTGCCCCAGTTGGGTCAAGATGCGTACGAGTGTGAGGATGCCTTTTGCTCCCCAACCATCATCGTTGGTAATGAGAATCTCCATTAGCCTACTACAGCCCAAACGACGTCAATCACTTTCTTAGCCAACTCGTCAGCCTCCTCCATGGTTGCAGCCTCAGAGTAAACGCGGATGATAGGCTCGGTGTTGGATTTGCGGAGGTGTACCCAACCGTCAGCGAAGTCGATCTTCACACCGTCGCGGTCGTTGATACGCTCACCTGCAAATTTGCCTTTTACAGCCTCCAATACCTTGTCTACGTCGATTTCTGGAGTGAGATCGATGCGGTTCTTAGAGATGCAATAGTCTGGGAATGTAGCGCGGAGCTCGCTTACCTTGCAGCCCTTTTGTGCTAAACTGCTGAGGAAGAGTGCGATACCTACCAATGCGTCGCGACCATAGTGGCTTGCTGGATAGATCACACCACCGTTACCTTCACCACCAATCACAGCATTGGTGCGCTTCATTTCTGTAGTCACATTCACCTCACCTACAGCACTTGCGCTATATGAGCCACCATGTTTTACTGTCACGTCGCTGAGTGCGCGTGTAGAAGACATATTGCTAACGGTATTACCTGGAGTCTTGCTGAGTACGTAGTCTGCTACAGAAACGAGTGTGTACTCCTCGCCAAACATCTCACCGTCCTCGCAGATGATTGCCAAGCGATCCACGTCAGGATCCACTACGAAACCTACATCTGCCTTGCCCTCGCGCATGAGGTCAGAGATTTGTGTTAAGTTTTGTGGGATTGGCTCTGGGTTGTGTGCAAAATGACCTGTTGGCTCGCAGTTGAGCTCAATGATATTCTTCACACCCAATGCACGAAGAATAGCTGGGATAGCTACACCACCGATTGAGTTCACACAGTCGATAGCCACGGTATAATTCTTAGCCTCGATAGCTGCTTTGTCCACCAATTCGAGTGCCATCACGTCGCGCACGTGGTCTGGCAAGTAATCGCGATGGGTCATCTTTCCGAGGTCATCTACTTCAGCGAAATTGAAGTCCTCTGCCTCAGCTATAGCCAATACCTCTTTACCCTCTTGATCATTGAGGAATTCACCTTTCTCGTTGAGGAGTTTGAGGGCGTTCCATTGTTTTGGATTGTGGCTTGCAGTGAGGATGATACCACCAGCTGCTTTCAGACCTGTCACTGCCAACTCGGTAGTTGGAGTGGTAGCCAAACCGATGTTGATCACATCATAGCCCATACCAATCAAGGTGCCGCATACCAATTGGTCCACCATCTCGCCACTCAAGCGAGCGTCGCGACCTACTACGATTGTCTTGTTGTCTGGAATCATTGCCTTACGTTGAGTAGCGTAAGCTGCGGTGAAACGCACAACATCCACTGGGCTCAAGCCCTCTGCAACGCGACCACCGATGGTGCCGCGAATGCCTGAAATACTTTTTACAAGTGCCATAATATTAGAAACGTTTAATTTTAATTTTCATATCATATCCATAAGGAATTACACTACTATTTTGATCCGAGAAACCTAGTTTACTTGGGCAGATGATCTTGCATTCTGCATCAGAGTGCTTCATATACTGCAATGCGATTTGCCAGCCCGTGCAGGATGAACTAGACGAAACCATATATTGCAACTCCACGGGATTGGGGTTATCTAATGTGGTCCAATTAGAGATGGTATCAGCATATGCCTCCAATGTGTATTGTCGATAGCGCAACAATACTTTGTCTTTAGCTTCCAACTCTGCAGAAGCTGTATCGCCGGGATTTACTAGATGGAAATAATAATTGTCATAATCAGGCAATTTCCAATACACATTTTCTTTCCATTCTGTAGGTTCTTCTGTAACAACTTGAATACCTTGACGTTGTATGAAATTCTCAATGAGTTTTTGTTCCTCTTTGAGATCGTCAGAATAGGTGTTGTTGTTACATCCTACTAGGATAAATACAATGCTCAATAAAAGAGCGGAGAGACTTATTTTTTTCATTCTTCGATAGTTGTCAATGTTATTATTAAGTTCGAATATGGTTTTATCAACGATGTTCCTTCTGCTCCGTAGGCGGTGTACCATGGGGCTATGATGCGCATTTCTTCGCCGAGTCCCATTTGCCTTAGGCTACGATTGATGGCGATGGGCAAATCACTTGAACCGATAGCAAAGTAGTCCTCTATATCTGCCAGTAGTTCGCCATTTAATTCGCATATCTGTATGTGCGTCAGTACTTTATCGCCTTTTTGCAATGTGTCTTTGTATAGGTTTTTAGTTTTAGTATACCAAAAGCCAAATTCGTCAATTGCATATGTCAGTGAGTCGTTTTGTGTCCAGCTGCTACATTCTCTGTCTGCGGCACTAGCCATTTGCATGTTGAATGTCATTTGTGCCATTAGGGCTGAATCGGGCTCCTGTTTCTCGCTCAAGCGATGTACCTTTTGTGGCTGTTGGGTGCAACTCACCAATGCATAACTCATAACCAACAACCAATAGCCAATAACTTTTTGCATCATTTTGCAATACGAATCAAGTATTGTCCGTAAGATGTTTTTTCCATTTCTTTACCTAGCGCACGGAGGTCATCTGTACTGATCCAACCATTACGCCATGCAATCTCTTCGATGCAACTCACATAGAATCCTTGACGATTTTGGATAGTTGCGATAAAGTTGCCTGCGTCCAGCAAACTATCGCAATTACCTGTGTCTAACCACGCGAAACCGCGCTCAAACAATTTGACCTGTAGTTTGCCTTCTTGTAGATAAACTTTGTTCAGATCAGTGATTTCATACTCGCCGCGCGCACTAGGCTCCAATAGTGCTGCTTTGTCGCAAACAGTTGAGTCATAGAAGTATAAACCTGGAATAGCATAGTTGCTCTTAGGCACTTTTGGTTTCTCTTCGAGCGACAACACCTTGCCTGTCTCATCAAATTCCACTACGCCATATGCGGTTGGGTCTTGTACTTCATAACCGAAGATACATGCACCATAATTGCCACTTTCTACTTGGTGTACTGCATCGCGCAACATCTGACCGAAGTGTTGACCATAGAACATATTATCGCCCAAAATCAAGCATCCTGGTTCACCGTTCAAAAACTCTTTGCCAAGTACAAACGCTTGTGCCAAACCATTAGGCACATACTGTATTTTATACTCAAAATGCATGCCGATACGGCTACCGTCGCCCAAAAGTTCCTCAAACATTGGCAAATCGCGTGGAGTTGAGATGATCAACACTTCGCGAATACCGGCCTTCATCAGTGCAGACAATGGATAGTAAATCATTGGTTTGTCATACACAGGCATGATTTGTTTGCTGATGGCTTTGCTCAGCGGATACAATCGGGTGGCGCTACCGCCTGCCAAAATAATACCTTTCATATTTTTACACATTTAGCGCACAAAGGTACAACAAAAAATGCACATTTGCAAGAAAATTGCGCGAAAGTTTACTTTCAAGTGCAATTTTCTTGCAAATGGGTTGCATAAAGCGTCTGTAGCTTCTGGGGGTTATAATACTGCGATCACTTCTATTTCCACCAAACCGCCTTTGGGCAATGCTGCTACGGCTACTGCCGAACGTGCAGGGAATGGTGCTTCGAACAACGTAGAATACACCTCGTTCAATACTGCAAAGTTTGCCATGTCAGTCAAGAATACTGTTGTTTTGATCACATGGCTTGCGTCTGTATTTGCTGCTTTCAAGATTGCTGCCACATTCTTTACGGCTTGCTCTGCTTGACTGCGAAAGTCCTCGCCAGCGAACTCGCCAGTTGCGGGATTAATGCCCAATTGTCCACTTGCAAACAACATTCCGTTCGCGATAACTGCCTGACTATAAGCACCAATAGCAGCAGGTGCTTCTTGTGTTGAAATAATCTCTTTCATATTGTGATTTATCATTTAGTTCATTCTACTGTTACGGGCAATACGCCTACTGCTTCAATCTCGCCTGTCAGTACTTTGGCTGCGGCTTTTTGGTTGCTTTCGCTATCTTTGTATGCCACCAGCACGCCTCCTAGGTTGTTTAGCCATGGCAGGTTGCTCAAACCATAAGGGCTGCCATAGTGCACCAATATTGGTTGGTATTTCTTTACCAAACTTTCCATTGCTTTCACGTGATCTTCTGCGATCAAGTCTTTGCGAGAGCGTCCGCGAGGGTCGTGGCATGCTAAAATCACAGCATCATATTCTTTCAATTGTTTCTCAACCAATGCAATCTCTTTTGCATTACTTTTCTTGTCAAGGGCAAAATAGTGCACTTCGCCGTTGCCACCTGCCAATTTTCCATTTTTCAGTAGGTGTTGGTACATGAGTGTAGTAGAATCCACCATTCCAGTTTCTGGATTATAGCCAGAAAGTCCTTCGATGTCGCCATACTCGCGATGCATAGGAATATGTTTGGCGTTGTATGCTACGTACGCAATTTTTTTGGTCATATCTAGAGGTACGATTCCTAACTTATTGTCCATCAATGTCATACTTTGATCGGCCATTTCTTGAACCAATGCCATATGTTCTGGTTTCTTTACGCGCTCTGCAATGCCTGTTGTGTCAACGATTGGGTTGTAGTTGCGTTCCAACATGCCAAACTTCGCTTTCATGCGCAAGGTTTTCTTTACACGCTCATCCAGGTCTGCTAAATCGCACTCGCCGCTATTCATTGCCTCTTCTAGGCGATCGATGGATGCGATGATGTCGCCTGGTTTTAGCAAGATATCCACACCTGCTTTGTATGCTGCCAACGCGATCTCAGCCGACTCCATGTTTTCGCTCACACCTTTCATGGTCAAAGCATCCGTAACAATCATTCCTTTGAATCCGAGTTCGTTCTTAAGTAACTCAGTTACAATAGGATAAGATATTGATGAAACGGCGCTATCCAATGCTGGTATGTGCAAGTGACCCATCATGACCATCTCTACGCCATGCTTGATTTGGTCGCGGAATGGGAACAACTCCAGTGAGTCTAAACGCTCGCGACTAAATGGTAATACTGGCAATCCTTTGTGCGAATCCACTTCGGTGTCGCCGTGACCTGGAAAGTGTTTTGAGCATGCGATGATGCCGCCATCTTGCATGCCTTTCATGTAGGCACGACCATATTGGGTCACTTTGTCGCGATCTTCGCCAAACGAACGAGCATGAATCACTGGGTTCTTCGGATTGACGTTGATATCTACCACAGGGGCATAGTTGATATGGATATTCACCATCTTGCATTGCTCGGCCACCGCCAAACCCATCTCGTAAATCAGTGAGTCTGATGGCAATGCGCCCAATTGCATCTGTTGTGGGAAGAATGGGAACTCGCTAAAACGCATCGATGGGCCCCATTCACCGTCAATTGAAACGATCAACGGAATTTTTGACATCTGTTGCAATTCGTTCATGCGATTTAGGTAGCGAGGCAGACTGTCTTGGATAACGAGCAAACCGCCAATACCTTCGATGCCGACTAAGGTGTCTGTCATCAATGCATGTCCAGCGGAGAAGATATAGCTATCTGTTTGTGAAACGATCAGCTGAGCCACCTTTTCGCGTGTACTCATTTTCTTGAGTGTGCGCTCTACTTGACGCTCTATGCGGTTGGCTGCACGCTCTTCGCTCTTACCGAACCATACAACACTAAAGATAAACGTGAGCATCAGCAATATGCTCAATGATTCTCGGATTGCTTTGTTTTTCATGATAATTTATGATTGTTTATTAAAATTACATACTTTTCCAATTTCGCATGCAAAGTTACTACATTTTTTTCACTTGTGCAAATATTTTTTGCATTTCCTCTTGTCGTTTCCCTGTCAATTAGCCGTTGATAGTCAGTGATTAGTTAGTGATTAGTTAGTGATTAGTTAGTTATTAGTTAGTGATTGGTTAGTGATTAATTAGTGATTGCCGATACTTTACCGATATTTTACCTAGTTCTTGCGGACTTACGCGCGCGCGTACCTAGTATATAATATATAATGTGTACACGCACGCGCAAAATCCTTATAGATCGTGTCTGTTGGACATATAAGAATACTCCGATTCAACTGACTATAAAAAACATGAAAAATGCCACAATTGATAATCAGTCACTTATGTAGAAAGTGATGTTTTATAGCATTTTTCTTGCTTAAAAATTTGGTCAGTTCAGAAAAAAGCAGTACCTTTGCAGCCGATTTCGCAATGAACGCAAGTGAGCGACTACTGACTGCGAAACTGCTAAAAAATGTAATGCTGAAAATCAGCCACTTACAAAGAAAAGCAAAAAATATTGAAAAAAGTTGCTTAAAAA
>JBGVMY010000006.1:0-44348 GCA_045124995.1 Paludibacteraceae bacterium
ACACCTTATTCACTTTGTAAATGAGGGAAAATGTTTTCCTTATTTATTTATGTGTGCGTGCGTATACGCGCGCATGTGTATGACAAACAACCAACACAAATAAATTATGAAACACTTGAATCTTTTCGTGTTGCTGATCGCTTTGACCGCAACGATGGCTGTGTCGGCGGATCCTCTAGAGGGTTTCCGTTATGAGGACGCAACCAATTTCCGTATCATCAACAAAGGATGGGAAAACACTTCAGAACCTTTCACACGTTTGCCTCAAGCTTACATGGACAGCTGTCGCAAGGATCAAAAATGGTTGTATGACCATTCTTCTGGTATTGCTGTTCGTTTCGCTTCGAATAGTAAACGTATTGCTGCACAATGGAATCTCAAGAACAACTTCCATATGCAACACATGGCTATGACGGGTATCAAAGGTACAGATTTGTACTACCTGAATGAGAATACGGGTAAGTGGGAATATGTGAATACCGCTCGTCCACAAGAGAAGAACTTCAAAGCAGACTCTGTTCAATCCAAACTCTATGTAGATAATTTGGATGGCGAGATGCACGAATATATGATCTATTTGCCATTGTATGATGGTATCAACTGGTTGCAGATTGGTGTGGACTCTACCGCGCAATTAATTCAACCACAAGTAGATAACCCACGTTCGATGGGTAAGATTATCATCTATGGTACCAGTATTCAACAAGGTGGATGCGCTAGCCGTACAGGTATGGTGCCAAGCGCCATGATCCAACGTGACTTCAACCTCGAGTGCGTCAATCTTGCTACTTCGGGCCAAGCACGCATGGATTTCTATATTGCAGAGGCCATGGCAAGCATCGAGGATGCAATCTGCTATGTCATTGATCCTGTGCCTAATTGTACCAAAGACCGTTGCGACACCGCTACATACGACTTCATCAATATCCTCCGTACTTTGCGCCCTGAGGTGCCAATCGTGATGGTAGAGGGCTTGATGTATCCATATACCCGTCATGATAGCTACCATGCTGAGTATCTGCCACAAAAGAACGAGTGCTTCCGTCGTGGCTTTGATGAGCATGTGGCTGAGAATCCTAAAGGTATGTACTATATGACACATGAGGGACAAACAGGCCCTGATATGGAAGGTACTGTGGATGGTGTACACTTGACAGACTATGGTTTCCGTGCTTATGCCGATCTGCTCGAGATCGTTGTCAAAGAGGCCCTAGACGATACCGATGTCGATTATGATGTTGAGCCTGCATACAATGTGGTTCGCAAGAAGACTTTCTGGGAGCGTCTAAAGGATTTGTTTCAATAATCACTCCGTCTCATCTTAAGGGAGGTTAATAAAATCCAAACCAATAGATGGGACAGGTTTTTGTCTGAAAAACAATTGTATAATTCAATTATAATATGAAAAAACTACTTATTTTATTCTTCAGCGTTATGGCAACTGTTGCCATGTTCGCTCAATCAGTTGCTGTATCGGGTACAGTAATTGATGCTGACAGCAAGGAGCCACTTATTGGTGTGTCTATCCTTGAAGTAGGTACTACCAACGGTATGATTACCGATTTGGATGGTAACTTCCAAATCAATGCTGCTGCTGGTGCTGCCTTGCAACTCTCTTATGTGGGTTATGAGACCCAAGAAATCAAGGTGGGCAAGATGCACAACCTTGGCGTTATCGAATTGCAACCTGAGGCTGTTGGTCTCGAGGACGTGACCATCGTAGGTCAAATTGCAGTTCAACGTAAAACTCCTATCGCAGTGAGCCAAGTAACTGCTCTTGAGATTGAAGAGCGTCTTGGTGGTGGCGAGTTCGTTGAGGTGTTGAAGAACACCCCTGGTGTACACGCCAATGCCAATGGTGGTGGTTGGGGTGATAGCGAAATCTGGATGCGTGGTTTCGACAACACCAACATCGCTATGATGATCAACGGTGTACCTATGAACGGTATGGAGAATGGTAAAGTCTATTGGTCTAACTGGCAAGGTTTGGCTGATGTGACTAGCGTAATGCAAACACAACGTGGTCTCGGTGCCAGCAAGATGAGTGCTCCTTCTGTAGGTGGTACCATCAACATCGTTACCAAAGGCCTTGATGCTAAGAAGGGTGGTACCGTATCTTACTCTATGGGTGATAACGGCTACAACAAAGTGACCTTCTCTGTTTCTACTGGTTTGATGAGCAACGGTTGGGCTATCACCGTAATGGGTGCTCGCACTTGGGGTGATGGTTATATCCAAGGTACTAGCTTCGAGGGTTACAACTATTTCGCTAACATCTCTAAGCGTATCAATGAGAACCACCAATTGTCTTTGACCGCTTTTGGTGCTCCACAACAACACTACCAACGTTCTTCTGGTCTTACCATGAAGGAATGGAACAATGTACGCAAGTACATGAAGGATGGTGTACACTTCTCTCGCTACAACCCTACATATGGTTATGACGATTTTGGCAACCAAAACTCTGCTAACTACAACGTTTATCACAAACCACAAATTTCGTTGAACCACATTTGGCAAATCGACCACAAGTCATCTCTTTCTACCACAGCCTATGTATCACTCGGTCGTGGTTATGGCCGTACTGCAGAGCCAGGTTTGAACTCTTCATATAGCTATACCGACTTGACTTATGGTGCTAACTATGGTACGTTGTCTCAAACTTTCCGTCGTGCGGATGGTACCTTCGATTACGGAGCAGTGATGTGGGCTAACAATCCTGAGAACCCAATCTATGACCCATCTTCTGATCAATACGAGAAGATGTATGCTGGTTCTCAATTGGTTATCTGCGAGAACCGCAACGATCACAACTGGTATGGTTTGACATCTACCTATTCTAACAAGTTCGCAGATATGTTCGATTTCTATGCAGGTATCGACGTTCGCTACTATCAAGGTAAGCACAATGCTACAGTATCTGACCTCCTCGGTGGCGAGTACTTCATCGATGCTACTCGTGCGAAAGTGAAAGGTATCAACAATGCGGCTGCACTCGACCCAATGTGGCAATACGAGAAACTCACCATCGGCGATATTGCATATCGTAACTACGACGGTTTCGTTGTACAAGAGGGTGCTTTTGCTCAATTGGAGTACAACCAAAACAACTGGTCTGCTTTCGTAAACGGATCTGTTAACTACAACCACTATTGGAAGGTTGACTACTTCTACTACGATGCAGAGAAGGGTAAATCTGATGTACTTGGTTTCCTTGGCGGAACTATCAAGGCTGGTGCAAACTATGAGTTCAACAAGAATCACAATGCATTCATCAATGTAGGTTATATCTCTCGTGCACCAAACTTGGACTACGGAGCATTCATGAACGCTTCTACCAGCAACGCTGTGAACGTAGAGGCTAAGAACGAGCAAATTGCAAGTGCTGAGATTGGCTATGGCTTCCACAACCAATACGTGAACGTAGCTGTTAACGGTTACTTCACCGAGTGGATGGATAAGACTATGACCAAGTCTGGTACCTTGAGCGACCCTGCTCAAACTGAGTATTTCATGAACATGACTGGTGTTAATGCTCGCCACATGGGTCTTGAGTTCGAGGTGAAAGCTCGTCCAACCAAATGGTTAGAGGTTAGTGCAATGCTCTCTCTTGGTGATTGGAAATGGGATAGCGACTCTGTAGTGGGTTATATCTATGACAAACATGGTCAAGCCCTCACTATGGATGCTCAAATCACCGATCCAGGTGCTCCAGATCATGGTTGGGCACTCATCAATATGAAGGGTATCAACGTAGGTGGTTCTGCTCAAACAACTGCTAACTTGGGTGTTACCTTCAAGCCATTCAAGGGCTTCCGCATTGGTGCTGAGTACACATTGTATGATCGCAACTATGCTTACTATTCATTCTCTGGTAGCAACTTGCAATTGGGCAAGGAGATGAACTTGCTCGAGCCATGGAAGATCCCTACTGGTGGTTCAATGGACATGCGTGCTTCATACAGCTTTGAGATTGGTGGCGTTCGTGCTACACTCTCTGGTAACATCAACAACCTCCTCAACCAACTCTATATTGAGAAAGCATGGAACCCTAACACCGTATCAGAGAACATTACTGAGGTAAATGCTGATAATGTGTATTTCTACTTTGCTAAGGGTACAACATACAACGTTCGTTTGAAAATTAACTTCTAATCTAGAAGGTTGAAACTTTGAAACATTGAAACTTTTAAATGATTTAATGACAATGAAAAAAGTATTATTTTTCCTCGCGAGCGTACTAATGTTGGCTTCCTGCGAGAACTTTTATATCGATCAAAATTTGGGTGGTAGCGACTACAATCCTACGGATGTTCGTACCATTGACTACACCTTGACCGATGCTGATTACAAATCTATCGTAAGCAACAAGAGCAATATTGCTTTGGCTCTTGCTGAGTGCACTCCAGAAGATTCTTCTGCATATACCGCATTCTTGCAAATTGCTGACGACTTGGCTTTCAATAAGGTAGCTGTTGCTGATGTATATGTGCCTGCATTCTTGGGTGCTAAGTTCCCACAATTGTCTAAGGGTTCCCTCTTCAATATCACCTACAAGACTTGCGAGGGTGCTCCTGCATACTTGAGCACATTTGCTTCTACTACCAAGTACACCCTTTCTACCGAGGACTACGATGCTATCTGGGGCGAGGGTAAGACTGGTACTTACTACCTTACTCCTGCTACTATCATGCAACTCACTTCTGTTCTCCCTGCTGAGGCAGAGGAGGGTGCTATCCTTGCAGTAGTATATGACTACAAAGACACTGAGCCTTCTTTCGGCACTAGCGGCAACGACGAGCCTAAGGGCTTCTTCGATGGTACTGCTGAGACTCGTGGTTTCTACACCACATCAGAGGCTATTGCAGCTGTAGATGCTGGCATGATTGCTAAAGACGACTCTATCAAGGTAGGTGGCATCATCTCACGTTGGTTCCGCAAATCTTCTGCTTTTGACAAATACCACAGCGTATCTTTCTTCGTAATGGACCCTGTTACTGGTCAAGAGCATGAGTTCGAGTTCTATAACTGCTATACACTTAATAAAGACTCTTTCGAGACTTTTGAGTATACAGACGAGATGAATGCAATCTGTATTGACCGTGCAGGTCGTGAGTTCCACTTGGGTGATACAGTTGTAGGTGCTGGTAAATATACCATCTACAATGGTACCCACGAGCTCAACACCAACTGTTACCTCACTGAGTGGCGTCCAGTTTCTGCTCCTGCTGCTGTAGCTCCTAAGAAAGCTGCCGCTGCTGCTAATGGCAAGAAGACTGCTCTCTATCAATACAGCAATGGCAAATGGACTGCATACAAGAACGATGCTGCTACCGTTGTAGCTATCCCAGAGGATGTATATTCAGCAGTTGGTTTCACCTATCTTTTGGATAAGAACAAAGACGTTATGACTACTTTCTTGGCACAAGAGTTCCCATATGCTCAAACTGGTAAAGCATTTACCGTAGTATATGTATCTACCAAAGAGGGTGCATACAATGCAATCGAGTTCATCTATGATGGTGCTACTTTCGTAGAGAATTTGGGTATGAGTCAAACAACTACTACCTTCTCACTCAGCGATGTTTGGGGTTCTACAATCTACTACAAGCAATATATCATGGGTGAGGGTCAAGGAAAATTGACTATCCAAGATGTGAAGTTGCAAGAGCCATTGACCTATGTATGGTATTACTCTGCAGCATATGGTATGTGTGCTTCTGCGTTCAAGGATAATGCAAGCTATGACTCTGAGTCTTGGTTGGTAACTCCTCAAATCGACTTGACACGTGCTAAAACTCCTCAATTCAGCTTTGATCAAGCTTTCAACAAGGCTCCTAACTTCACTGAGGAGTGCGCAGTATTCGTTTCTACCAATTACAATGGTGATGTTACTAATTGCGATTGGACTCAATTAGAGTGGAACTTGAACGAGGATGGTACTCTCAACGTGCCTGGTGGTACATCATGGGTATTCCAACCATCTGGTTACTTTGATATGTCTGCATATGTAGGCGAGAAGATCAATATTGCCTTCCGCTATACTACTGCAAATGGCGTATCTGGTACATGGGAAATCCGTAATCTCCTCCTCAGCGAGCCAGAGAACTAATTCTAACGTTCATACACAAAATAAGGTTGCGAAATTCGCAACCTTATTTTTTTATTTCTATCGGGTGGATAAGCGGTGGATAAGCGGTGGACGGGTCTGCAAGAGGATTGTATGAACCCGTCATGAACCCGTAATCGAAGGCTCTCCTGTGGCTTAACCCTTTGTGAACATCTGGATGTATTTCACAATCTGCTCGTAGAGAAAATCGGGCGATTCTTGAGCGGGGGTCTCTATACTCAGGTCATAGATGTTCTTGCCGATGTTTCTACCAGTTTTAAATCCTGCTTTGATATACATAGCCATGTATAGCATGGTGATACTCGACTGCTGAGTCAAATCGATGAGTAGGTCATAGTGACGTGCTTGAATAGCTTCACGCACATGTTTTTTGGGCATTTCGGTCAGCCAACAAGTATCTTTTTTGTCGGGCATCACAATTTCATACACCTGTTTTCCCTCGCGCTGTAATTGCTGTACCAAGTTGCCTACAGCATGACCCTCGTGCAAAATGACAATGCTACGAATATCATTCCAAGGATATGTCACCACTTGTCTAGCGGATTGTTGCTTCAGGCACCAATCGAATATCTTCTCTCTAATTTGATCTATCATAACCCTTCTCATTTTCTGTATTCAACATCTCTAAAAATGCTTCTTCTGTCACCAATGCCACACCCAAACTTTCGGCTTTTTTGCGTTTTTCGGGACCCATATTCTCTCCTGCAAGGATGAAACTTGTCTTTTTGCTGACAGATCCTACGTTTTTACCACCATGCGCCTCAATCATGGCTTTGTATTCATCGCGTGAGTGATGCACAAATACACCAGAGATGACGATGCTTTTGCCTTGCAATATGTCGGATTGTGGTGTCTGCTCGGTCTCTAGATTCTCCATTTGTACACCAGCTTCGTGCATGCGATGGATAATTTCTAAGTTATTCAAATCGTTGAAATAAGCAATCACATTTTTGGCTATTTGTTCACCTACATCATCTATGGCAGTCAATTGTTCGATCGTTGCCCATTGCAATTGATCGATGCTTGGGAAGCGGCGTGCAATCTTCTTGGCTGTTGTTTCGCCTACCATACGAATGCCCAATGCAAACAATACGCGTGCCCATGGTACTTGCTTGCTTGCTTCTATGCCTGCCAATATATTTTGTGCTGATTTATCACCCAAACGCTCTTGTTTGGCAATATCGTCTTGCGTCAGTGTATAGATATCTGCAATGTTATGTAGCAATCCTTGTGAGTAGAGTAGGTCGATCGTCTCGCTGCCTAGGCCGTCAATGTTCATGGCTTTGCGCGATACGAAATGCTCCATCTTCCCCTTTATCTGTGGCGGACAATGTGCTTCGTTCGGACAACGCCATGCTGCTTCGCCTTCGCTTCTCACTAACTTCGCACCACACTCTGGACAATGTGTTGGGAATGTATATACTTCGCTCCCCTCTCCTTGTCTCTCCTCTCTTGCCTCTCGTCCGATGACTTTCGGAATAATCTCACCACCTTTCTCAATCCATACCATGTCGCCCTCGTGGATGTCCAATTGACGGATGAAATCCTCGTTGTGCAATGTAGCGCGTTGTACGATAGTACCCGATAATTGCACTGCTTCCAAGTTAGCCACTGGTGTCACGACACCTGTTCTCCCGACTTGATATGTGATTGCATTCAGGCGGGTCAATTGCTTCTCTGCGGGGAACTTATATGCTATCGCCCAACGTGGTGATTTGGCGGTATATCCCAATTCCTCTTGCAGTGCTAAGCTGTTTACTTTCAATACAATACCATCTGTTGCTACTGGCAGATTCTTACGCTCAGTATCCCAGTAATTGATATATGCCATCACTTCGTCTAGCGAGTGACATACCTTCACTGCGTCACTAATCTTAAATCCCCAATCTTTTGCTACTTGCAAGCGACCGTAATGGGTATCAGAGGGCAGTTCTTCGCCCAACATGTAGTATAGATAGCAATCCAAACCACGCTTTGCTACCTCATTGCTATCTTGCAATTTCAATGTGCCAGATGCTGCATTACGAGGATTTGCGAATAGAGGTTCTTCTTGCTGCTCGCGCTCTTTATTCAGTCGATCAAATGCTTCCCATGGCAATAACACTTCTCCACGTAGTTCGATGAAATCGTTTACTATTTTTTGTTTCCCATCTTCCGTTATTTGCTGCGGAATAGCAGCAATAGTTTTGATATTCTCCACGACATTATCGCCTTTTACACCGTCTCCACGGGTCAATGCCTTAGTCAAGACACCATTCTCGTACCATAGCGAAATGCTTAATCCATCGAACTTCAATTCGCACACAATCTCCACATTCTCTGGTAGCTTCTTCATCCAATCTGCCACCTCTTCTTGTGAATATGTATTGGATAGTGACAACATTGGATACTTGTGCGCCACTTGCTCAAATCCTTTTCCCTTGCCTCTACCCTCTAAACTGTAGGCGCCCTTAGCGCCGTTCTCTAAACTAACACTTTGATGAGTGTTCAGATCCGATCCTACATGTTGGGTGGGGGAGTTTGCATCGAACATATCAGGATACAATGCTTCTAAGTCTTGCAGACGACGGAGCTTTTGATCGAAGTCATAGTCCGACATAGTAGGAGCGTTCATCACATAGTAGTGATGATTCGCCTCTTCTAATTCACGACGAAGGGTCAATATCTCTTCGCGTTCAGGGTTCTCTATTTGGGAAAACAAATCCATACTCATTGCCTTTAACTGCTCACCTTAATTTTCTTAAGGTACAATCAGCTTTGTTTGCAAACATGTGCCTTGTCCATACACGTTGATGATATATAGACCTTGTTGTAGGCCGTCAATCATTTCTTCGCTATGCGTGATAGACGATTGTGTCACTACTTGTCCATCTAATTGATACACAATATAATACCCTCCTATCGCATTGCGTATGTGTGGACGATAATCCGAGTAGTATATTTGTACGGTTGGCACGACTATTTCTGGTATAGCGGTGGCTGTACTATCCAATCGTAGGCCCACGATGATTGGGTCATGGTCGCTACAGCGAAACATGGTTTGGTCATTCGACTTGTCATAGGTGTAGCGGTCGCTTTCGTCTGAATTGATGTGGTATGCCACCATGCCAGTCACTTGCGGATACAATGTTTTGTTGCAGAGCGCATGATCTAGATAGCCCAATTGTCCGCGATAAACATAGCTATAACTGCTGTCGGCGTGGAAAGCGCGATGCAAATCAATCATACCATTGTCGCGCAGCAATGTGATAGGGTCTTCCATCGCGTAAGCATTGAGGTCGCCCATAATCAAGATATCGCTATCGCCATAGAAGGTGCAATCTTTCTTGTAGTTCTCTATCACCGATTGTGCCTCGCGAACACGATCACCGTTAAACTTGCCTTGTCCATCATTCTTATCTGCATTATCTCCACTGGCATTGCTACCACTTTTGGCTTTAAAGTGATTCACGGATAATAAGAATTTTTCGCCTGTGCTAATCTCTTGGAATGCTTGTGTTTTCTTTCTGTTTTTCACACCCGTATTGTTCTCTCGCAGTTTGCCATAAGGTGTTACCTTATCGCTGCAATATACAAAACCCGATTTAGTGTACGAACCATATACAGATCCCCCATCGTTGATATAACTGAAATTACGTCCCGTGTTTTGGGTCAAATCGGCAGCCAACTCTGCCAATGCCCCTTGACCCTGTTGGATTTCTACAAAGCCATATACATCTGCGTTGATAGTTGCTAATGCTTTGCTCACTTTTGCACGTTGCTTTTGGTGGTCTGCATTACTATCAGGACCATAACCAGTACCAAAATTCTCTACGAGGTAATACTCTAGATTCATTGTACAGATGAGTATTGTAGGCTCGCCATATTTGCTAATCGCTTGCTGGTCAAATCCTTGCTCTATATCTTTACGAGTATTGCCAGACCAAGTGCATGACTGAAAACTCACACTAGTTTGACTATTCACCTTCACGGTTAAATTCAGCATGCGTTCGCCAATACGATGATAATCGCTTACGCCAGTCAAACTGATTGTACCTTTGGCGTCCGTAGTCAATAGTTGGTTGTACTCTTGGCTCATTGGGTAAGCCTGATTGGTAGGTGAAAAGATGCGTCTAGGGGATATGGTCAACGAACTGCTACTGTAGTTGTTGGTAACATACATGGGGTTGGTAAACTGAATCGTTTGACCAACATAGTTTTTTAATTCCGTATAGGTCCAATCTTCAGGATTGTTGATGGTGACTATTGTGACCGCACTAATCAACCATGTGTTGATGATGGTAAATAATATGAGAATAAAAGTTCTACGCATAAGATGTCTGATGATTCAAAGTGTGTATTTTGTATTTCAACCTGCAAAAGTACAAAAAAGATTTGATTTATGCAAATCTTTTATCTATAATGCTTTCTTTTTGCAGAAAAATGCGCATAATATTTGTAGATGTCGAAAATTTGCATTACCTTTGCAGAAAAATTGCGGTAAAATCTAAAATACAAACAACTATGGAAGAAAACAGTAAATGGAAATCAGTTCGTAAGGCGCTGATTAGTAAGTACGCAATTGCGATTTATGTGTTTGCGGTAATTATGATTTTTGTAGGCGATCAGAGCCTCATACAATTTGTAAAACGGGCGAAAAAAGTGCGTCAGGTAGAGCAGCAGATTGAGCAGAATCAGCAGGATATTCAGCAAGCGCAGCGTGCTATGCAACGCTTAGATAATTTGGATAGCCTAGAGCGTTTTGCGCGTGAGGAGTACTATATGCATGCTGATAACGAAGATGTTTACTTGGTGGACTAATGACCGCTAAATACGAGATACAATGAAATGGAGTAACATTCTATTGATAGCAGGCATGATCGTGCTGATGGCAGGTGCTGTGCTGAGTATTATGGATATCCGTCCATATTCGGATTATGTGCTTGTGGCAGGTGCTATCGTGATTATATTTCGAGGTGCTGTCAAAAGCAGAGAAAATGACTAACTAAATCCTATTGCCGCATGAAGCATATTACCATCAAAGATATTGCACGTGAGTTAAAAATCTCTGTGTCAACGGTTAGCCGTGCTTTGCAAAATCACCCTGATATCAGCGAGCGCACCAAGGAACAGGTGCGAGATTGTGCGCGCCGACTCAATTACAAGCCTAATCTGATGGCCAGTAACCTGCGTACGAGCAAGAATACTACTATTGGTGTTGTTATTCCAGAACTCAACCATCATTTCTTCTCATCTATCTTGGATGGTATCGAGCAAACTGCTAATGAGGCAGGCTATAATATCCTCATTTGCCAGACGGGTGAAGACGTGCAAAAGGAGGTTCGTAGTGTCCAGACGTTGATTAGTAGTCGCGTGGCAGGTATGTTGGTAGGTGTGAGCAAGCAGACTGCCCAATTATACCATTTGCAGGAGGTGCTGGATAATGCCATTCCATTGGTGTTGTATGATCGTCCATGTCCTTCGCTGAAGTGTGATCAAGTGGTATCGGATGATTATATGGGAGCTTTCAACGCGGTGGAGTACCTAATTCAGACGGGTAAGCGCAAGGTAATGTACCTCTCCTCATCTTTTCAATTAGAGGTATCTCGCCGACGCTATCAAGGATGGCGCGATGCGTTGTTGCGCTACAATATCCCCATAACTGATGATATGCTGATAGAGTGTGATACGCGCTCCAAAGCAATTATTGCTACACCGGGTATCTTGCAGCGTGATAATCGTCCGGACGCGATTTTCTGTGTCAATGATGATTGCGCAGCAGGTGTGTTGCATGTGGCACAAATTTTGGGTGTAAAGATCCCCGAAGAACTATCAATTTGTGGTTTTTCGAATGCCCCTATTTGTCGTGCAACATTGCCGATGCTTACTACGGTACAGCAGCATGGCGTGGAGATTGGACGTCGTGCTACGGCGCGACTACTCAAGCGCTTGCAGGGGGAGGAACGAATACCTCAAACGGAGATGATTCCTACCGACTTGATTGTACGGGAAACTACCAAGTAATTCTATAAATTTCTGAATGACTATGCTACATTACAATACTTGGACTATCGAACAACACGAGTGGCTTCCTGCGGAGGAGTCCAACTTGGAGCAGCAACTTACTTTTTCCAACGACTATTTGTGCCAGACTGCGCATTTTGAAGAGCATTATTCGGGAGAAGAACGACTCTGTTCTTATATAAAAGGGGTGGACACTCCCATCTTAAATCTGTCTGCAATCTCAGTACGACTACACGATGAACGCCTCGACTTAGCCACATGGCAAGTGCAGCAGTTCTATCGCTGTCTTCATAAGAACGAGCCTTTTCTTGAGCGTCACTTCGTGGCGGTGTCGCCCAATGGGCATACGTTAGAGGTTACGGCACATCGCCGTTTGCTGGTGGATAAGAAAGAAGCGATGCAACTGCAATACTCGGTGCACTCGGTTGATTATGCTGGTCCTATCACCATTCTATCGGTGTTGCGCGGTGGTGATTCTGCGGACAAGTGGTACTCGTTGATGAATCATGTGGGAGATGATATCTGCTGGACATGGGAGCAACTTCAGCCCATGAATGTGCAGGTGTGTTGTGCGATGAACTACCAACTCTATCACAATGGAACACTGGTGACGCAACGACCAATCAAGGTCGAGAAACAAGAGGTTATCGGCTATTCTATTACGAAGATTATCCGACCTGGCGACACGCTGTTACTTCAGAAGAACGTGGTGGTGCTCGATTCTCTACGCAACGACAAAGATACACTCATAGACAAGGCAATACGATGCTTGACAAATTGGTAAAAGAACATATTATCCTTGGTGTTGATCCTGGCACATTGTTCATGGGATATGCTTTGCTGCATACTATAGGTAGCAGGGTAGAAATCCTTGACTTTGGGGTCTATGATGTACACAAATTGGAGGATCAGTATGCCCGACTACAAAAGGAGTTTTTCTTTTTGCAAGAGCTTATTGAGAAGTACCATCCTACGATCTTAGCTATTGAGTCACAGTTTGTGGACAAGAATCCTCAGACGATGATTAAGATTGTTCATGCGCAGGGAGTGGCTATCGCTGCAGCATTGTCCAAAGATGTGCCTGTGCAGGAGTATTCCCCGATGAAGGTGAAAATGGCTATCACGGGCAATGGTCATGCCGACAAACAGCAGGTGGCAGATATGTTGCAACGCTTTTTGCATATCCCTGACGAACGGATGCCTAAGAAACTTGATGCGACTGATGCTCTTGGTATCGCCTATTGTCATTATTTACAATTGGGGTTGCCGCTACGAGAAAAAGGAGCGAAAAACTGGACGACTTTTGCTAAGCAAAAGGGATTGGTTGATAGGCAGTTGACAACTCCTAATGCGCGTCTGATAGCCGCTATGCAGACTGCAAAAAAGAAGAAATAAAAATATTTTTTGTGCATTTTTCTTGCAGATATGCAAAAAAAGCAGTACCTTTGCAGTCGCATTTAGAACTATTGTAACTTTTAAAACTTTTTTAACTATAAATTTTTTACAATTATGGCTTACGTAATTTCTGAAGATTGTATCGCATGTGGTACATGTATCGACGAGTGCCCAATGGGCGCAATTTCTGAGGGTGACATTTACACAATTGATGCTGACTTGTGCACAGAGTGCGGCACTTGTGCTGATGTTTGCCCAAGTGGCGCAATTTCTAAATAAATTGCAAAATTGCTTTTAGCAAAGTCCTCAAGTTTTGGCTTGAGGACTTTTTTTGTGTTTTTTTGGTAAAAATGTCACTTAGAGTTTGCAAATCTCGAAAAAAAGTAGTACCTTTGCAGCGCAAAAATTTGTACCTATTATGTTGGAGGCTTTTTACAAGACACATAACTACCTAGTTGAGCATGTCCAAGTGCCTGCTCGACGTGTGTTGATGGACGAGATTAATTGGAACGATCGCCTAATTGCTATCAAGGGTGGACGTGGTGTAGGCAAGACCGATTTCTTGCTCAACTACGCCAAGGAGTTGCGCACTACCGATCCTGAGTTGGCAAAACGCACGCTCTATGTCAATTTCAATGACTTCTACTTTACCGAGCATTCACTCGTAGATTTCGCGGGCGAGTTTGTGGCGGCAGGTGGACACACTCTCCTGATTGACCAAGCGTTTAAGTATCCTAATTGGTCGCGCGAATTAGCGCAATGCTATTTCCGTTATCCTAACCTGCACATCATTTTTACCGCTTCTTCGGTGATGCGATTGGTGGAGGAAAACAAGGACCTCGGCACGATTGTACATCCCTACAACCTCCGCGGATTCAGCTTCCGCGAGTACCTCAATGTTACGTTGGGCTTGAAACTACCTGTCTATTCGCTCGAGGATATTTTGCATCATCATATTGATATTGCGCATCGTATTAGTCAGAGTATCAAACCATTAGATTATTTCAATGACTACCTTCATCACGGCTATTATCCACTCTTCTTGGAGCCACACGACTTTTCTGAGTCGCTCTTGAAGATGATGAATATGATTCTTGAGGTGGATGTGTTGCTCATTAAGCAGATTGAGGTGAGTTCGCTACCTAAATTGCGCAAACTATTGCATATCATGTTGCAGGAGACACCTTGTAGTCTTAATGTCAGCAATATCTCCGAGGCTATTGAGTGTTCGCGTTCTACTACGATGAACTACATTAAGTACCTCAAGGATGCACGCCTATTGAATCTCCTTTATCCTGAGGGCAAGCAGTTCCCATTAAAGCCTACCAAGGTATATATGCAGAACTCCAACCTCTGTTATGCTACCTCTGTGCGCGACATTGACCGTCAGACTATTGCGGAGACATTTTTCTACAATGCCTTGCACGGCAACCACAAGATCAACGCCACCGACCGCAGTGCGATGTTCATCATCGATGGTCAATACTACATGGATGCACTTGCCACCACGCCAAGCAAGACCGGCATCCGCTACTGCGCCATCGGCGATCTCGAGGTCGGCCACCAAAAGAACATCCCATTGTGGCTCTTTGGCTTCCTATACTAATGCCTTTGGCATGGTATTTGTCCTGCTAGTCCTACTAGCCCAACTAGTTCTACTAGCCCAACTAGCCAACTAGAAAAACTACAATTAACTATTTAATATACAAAAAAGATGAAAGAAAAAAAGTATTTAACCCTTGATGGTAACGCTGCTGCGGCGCATATTGCGTATATGTTCACCGAGGTAGCTGCTATCTATCCTATCACCCCATCTTCTCCTATGGCGGAGAATGTGGACGAGTGGGCTGCAGCAGGTCGCAAGAACCTCTTCGGCGAGACAGTGTTGGTACAAGAGATGCAATCTGAGGCAGGTGCTGCAGGTGCTGTGCACGGCGCACTCAATGCTGGTGCTCTCACCACTACCTTCACCGCCAGCCAAGGTCTCCTGCTCATGATCCCTAACATGTACAAGATTGCGGGTGAGCTCATCCCATCTGTCTTCCACGTGTCTGCTCGTACATTGGCTAGCCACGCTCTTTGTATCTTTGGTGACCACCAAGACGTGATGTCTTGCCGCCAAACAGGTTTCGCTATGCTCGCTGAGGGTAGCGTTCAAGAGGTGATGGACCTCGCTGGTGTAGCTCACCTTGCTACCATTAAGAGCCGCGTGCCATTCCTCAACTTCTTCGACGGTTTCCGTACCTCTCACGAGTATCAAAAGGTAGAGGTGGTAGATATGGAAGACTTGCGTCCGCTCGTTGACATGAAGGCGCTCCAAGAGTTCCGCGATCGCGCACTCTCTCCTATGCGTCCTGTGATGCGTGGTATGGCTGAGAACCCAGACGTGTTCTTCGCACACCGCGAGAGCTGCAACCCATACTACAACGAGGTAGCTGACATCGTGAGCGACTATATGGACGAGATCTCTAAGATCACCGGCCGTACTTATCGCCCATTCACCTATTATGGTGCTCCTGATGCTGAGAACATCATTATCTGTATGGGTTCTGCGTGCGAGGCTATCAAGGAGGTCATCGACTTCGAGGCAGAGAAGGGCAACAAGCTTGGTATGATCAATGTTCACCTCTACCGTCCATTCTCACTCAAGTACCTCAAGGAAGCGCTCCCTGCTTCTGTGAAGCGTATCTGCGTGCTCGACCGCACCAAAGAGCCAGGTGCTAATGGCGAACCATTGTACCTCGACGTAAAAGACGCACTCCAAGAGCTCGGTCTTGGCGATATCCTCGTAGTAGGTGGCCGCTATGGTCTCGGATCAAACGATACCACTCCAGCGCAAATCCTCGCTGTATACGAGAACCTCGCATTGCCAATGCCTAAGAACCACTTCACCGTAGGTATCGTAGACGATATCACCTTCACTTCTCTCCCAGTAGGCGAGGAGGTAGCTATGGGTGGTAAGGGCATGTTCCAAGCTAAGTTCTACGGTTTGGGTGCTGACGGTACCGTAGGTGCTAACAAGAACTCTGTCAAGATCATCGGCGAGACGACCGATAAGTACTGCCAAGCATACTTCTCTTACGACAGTAAGAAATCAGGCGGTTTCACCTGCTCTCACCTCCGTTTCGGTGATGAGCCAATCCACTCTACTTACCTCGTTACTACCCCTAACTTCGTGGCTTGCCACGTACAAGCATACTTGCAGATGTACGATGTGACCCGTGGTTTGCAAGATGGTGGTACTTTCCTTCTCAATACCATTTGGGAGGGCGAGGAGCTCGCAAAGAACTTGCCAAACAAAGTGAAGAAATACTTCGCTGACCATAATATCAAGGTGTACTACATCAATGCTACCAAGATCGCTCGCGAGATTGGCCTTGGCAACCGTACCAACACCATCCTCCAATCTGCTTTCTTCCGCATTACTGAGGTTATCCCAGTAGAGCAAGCCATCGAGGAGATGAAGCACTTCATCGTGAAGTCTTACGGCAAGAAGGGCGAGGATGTAGTCAACAAGAACTACGCTGCGGTAGATCGCGGTGGTGAGTACCAACAACTCACCATCGACCCAGCATGGTCTAATCTCGATACAACTCCTCAACTCCTAAACTCCTCAACTTCTGAACCTGAATTTATCACCAACGTCGTTCGTCCAATCAACGCACAAGACGGTGACCTCCTCCCTGTATCTTCTTTCGTAGGCGTAGAGGATGGTACATGGCCTGCTGGTACAGCTAAGTACGAGAAGCGTGGTGTATCTGCTTTCGTTCCTGAGTGGACAGCTGAGAACTGTATCGAGTGTAACAAGTGTGCATATGTCTGCCCTCACGCATGTATCCGCCCATTCGTTATGGACGAGGAAGAGGTGAAGGGTATCCAAGGTACTACCCGCGAGATGAAGGCTCCTGCAGCTATGAAGGGTATGCACTTCCGCATGCAAGTGGGCGTGCTCGACTGCCTTGGTTGCGGCAACTGCGTGGATGTATGTCCTGGCCATCCTAAGACCGGCAAGGCCCTCCAAATGGTGCCACTCGAGGGACAAATGATCGAGGCACAAAACTGGGCTTATTGCGCGGATAATGTGAAGTCTAAACAACACCTCGTAGATATCCAATCCAATGTCAAGAACAGCCAGTTCGCTACTCCTCTCTTCGAGTTCTCTGGCGCTTGCTCTGGTTGTGGTGAGACTCCATACCTCAAGCTCATCAGCCAACTCTTTGGCGACCGCGAGATCGTAGCTAATGCTACAGGTTGTACCTCTATCTATTCTGGTTCTGTACCATCTACTCCTTATACTACCAACGAGAAGGGTCATGGTCCTGCATGGTCCAACTCCCTCTTCGAGGACTTCTGCGAGTATGGTCTCGGTATGCAAATCGCTCACCGCAAGATCCGCGAGCGTTTGGCTGCTCTCATGACCAAGGCACAAACCTGCACATGCTGCACCCCTGAGATGAAGGCGCTCTTCCAAGAGTGGCTCGATAACCAAAACGACGCTACTATCACCAACCGTCTCTACGAGCCTATCGTAGCGGCTTGCGAGGCTTGCCAATGTGATACCTGCAAAGATATCTTGACTTATAAGGATCATATCGTGAAACGCAGCCAATGGATTGTCGGCGGTGACGGTGCTTCTTACGATATCGGTTACGGCGGTCTCGACCATGTGATTGCTTCTGGCGAAGATGTGAACATCCTCGTACTCGATACCGAGGTTTATTCGAATACCGGTGGCCAAGCATCCAAATCTACTCCTATCGGCGCTATCGCTAAGTTCGCTGCTGCGGGCAAACGCGTACGCAAGAAAGACTTGGGTATGATTGCTACCACCTATGGTTATGTATATGTAGCACAAATCGCTATGGGTGCTGACCAAGCACAAACCCTCAAGGCGATCCGCGAGGCAGAGGCTTATCCAGGTCCATCTCTCGTGATTGCTTATGCGCCATGTATCAACCACGGTTTGAAGGCAGGTATGGGTAAGAGCCAAGCTGAGGAGGCGAAGGCTGTTGAGTGCGGTTACTGGCACTTGTGGCGTTACAACCCAGCACTCGAGGCTGAGGGTAAGAACCCATTCTCACTCGACTCTAAGGAGCCACAATGGGATAAGTTCCAAGACTACTTGATGGGTGAGGTTCGCTTCGCCAGCGTAGCAAAACAATATCCTGCTGAAGCAGCAGAATTGTTTGCCGCAGCCCAAGAGAATGCTAAGTGGCGTTATCGCTCATATCTCCGCATGTTGCAAACCAACTGGACCAACGAGGAGTAATTCCTTATATATAATAGAAAGAGCCATCCATAAGGGTGGCTTTTTTTGTTTCCCCGCCTTTCACCTTTCACCTTTCACCTTTCACCTTTAACCTTTAACCTCTAACCTCTAACCTCTAACCTTGACCGAGAGATGACCGAGAGACGACCGACAGAACAACGGCACAACTCTCCGTAACTAAAAAGTGCTGTTTGTTAAGATTACCCCTGTGCTTCCCTACCATCTGTTAAGTTCTCGGCGATAATCCACTGAACATTCCGCACAGACACCCTCTACTTCTACGCTTGAGAATTGCGAAAAATTTGCTTTTTTCTTGCATTTTTGCAAAAAATATAGTACCTTTGCACCCGAAAGCTCAACGCCGGGGTTTAGAGGGTGGGAGATGTCCCCCTCTCGGAAAGCCAAACCATTTGACCCAATCCCCAGTCGTGGCTTTCAAGACATATTTAAAAGGCGTTTATTACGCTCTGTTCTGACTGTCAGAAATCTCGCAAATTTCAAGAATAATCAGGACTTAGCAACGATAGATGTCCTACGGGATATAGATTATCCCTCTTGTGCCTATTTGGTATGCCTTTTGCGTATAAATTTAGTACGCATACGCGTACCTTAACTATGATATAGCACGAGAGTATATTTATATTCGGCGTGGGCTTCGCGTTGTCGGTTCTATTATTCTGGGCGATGCGAGAGCCTCTGGCAGTGGAACTGGCAAATGCAAGTTTCACGCTTTTATTTTTATGCTCTTACTCAAAAAAGAAATGCTATTTAGAAATTTATTTCATAGTGAAAAAATACATGAGTTCCTACGCTTTTGCTTCGTAGGAGTGCTTGCTACAGGCATTCATTATGGAATATATTTACTGCTAATCAAAACAATCAGTTTAGAGGGGAAATTCTGGATAAATGCTGCATATTTAGTCGGTTTTATTATTAGTTGGTTGTGTAATCTGTGGATGACTGCAAAAATAACCTTCAAGACTCATGTTTCACTCAAAAGAGGTGTTGGATTTGCTGTGACGCACGGTATAAATTATTTGTTACATGTGCTTTTCTTGAATATATTTCTTGCTGTAGGGATAACCGAACAGATTGCACCAATTCCAGTATATTGTTGCGTAGTTCCTATAAATTTTATATTAGTTCGAACAGTATTTAAATCCCCAAAAATACAATGAAAAAACTTATCTCCATATTGATTCCATGCTACAACGAGGCTCAGTCTCTTCCAATTCTTATTCCGAAATTGGAAGATATAGCAAATAATCTCAAACAGTATGATTGGGAATTGCTATGTGTCAATGATGGGAGCAAGGATAATACTTTAGAGGTATTACGAGAACTTCGCACAGTGTATAATCGTGTCAACTATATTGATTTAAGTCGTAATTACGGCAAAGAGAATGCAATGTTGGCAGGTTTTGACTATGTAAAAGGCGACTGCATGGTCATTATGGATGCAGATTTACAACATCCGCCACATGTAATTCTTCAAATGCTTGAAAAATGGGAAGAAGGATACGATGATGTGTATGCTAGTAGATTGACTAGGGGGAAGGAAAGTTGGCTCCGAAAGAAATTATCATTGCTATATTATCGTATTTTGCAACGATCAACTCGCTTGGAAGTATTGCCCAATGTTGGAGATTTTCGTTTGCTAGATCGCCGTTGTATCAATGCCTTAAAGCAAATGCGCGAAAACAATCGGTATACAAAAGGTATGTATTGTTACATAGGCTTTAAGAAAACCTATGTTACCTTTGAAACAGAAGATAGAATTGCAGGTGAGTCAAGTATGAATTATAAGACGCTGATAAACTTAGCAATAGAAGGTATTTTATCCTATACAACCGTCCCTTTGAGAATAGCCACAGCGATAGGAGTTCTTACATCATTATTTGCATTTATCTACATGTTGGTAGTCTTCATTAAGACCTTATTATATGGAGATCCTGTTCAAGGTTATCCTACAATGATGATAGTAATTCTATTTCTTGGTGGAATACAGTTATTAGCACTCGGTATTTTGGGTGAGTATATCGGACGCATTTTTACAGAAACAAAGAATCGTCCAGTTTATTTTGTTAGAACATATAATGATGAACAGATATGAAAACAGACAATTTAATTAAAACTACATTTTGGGGACTTATCTGCGCAATATTGTGCTTCTGTTCCTATTTTATTATGCACAATGCTGCATGGTTATTGGGAGATGATTGCCAAACTTTAATTTACACAGGATGGGATAAACCAATCTTCGGTTTCTTTGTAAGTCCTACAGTAGGTAGATTCTTTCCATTAGATTATACCATCTACGATGTACTTTGCTTATTCTATGAAGGGCAAATTCCTCCGTCAGCACACTATTTCATCCATGTGCTATGTTTTGCGCTATATGTAGTGGCATTCATAGGTATTGCATTATATATACTAAAGGACTATAAAACCATATGGAAATATTCCATCGCTTTTTTTGTAGCGTTATTGGTCATCGGACGCACTTATGTTAACTTTATGCAATGTTGGACAGGAGTATGGACTATATTCACATTCTTACCTTTATTTGTATATGGTACTTTGAAGTTTTTAGATACAAAGAAATGGTCGTATGCTATTCTTGCATTAGTATCAATCAATTATATCTTATACTATTATGAAACAATGTTCACGATACCTCTTGCAATAGGTGTTTGTGCATTGCTCTTTAGTTATAAAAGAATCGGGAAAGCAGAA
Organism: Paludibacteraceae bacterium; assembly: GCA_045124995.1. Classification (GTDB taxonomy): domain Bacteria; phylum Bacteroidota; class Bacteroidia; order Bacteroidales; family Paludibacteraceae; genus Colicola. The sequence goes on from JBGVMY010000006.1 coordinate 21,534, forward strand.
CGAGTATATTATTCCTCTCTTATTGCAAGTGGATTGTTGTTTTTGTTGCTATACGCCATATTAGTTTTACCCAAAGTAGAAACTTTCTATGCACATCATCTTGATGTTTCTCCTTTCATGAATGCTGCCAAAATGTTCTTCGCACAAAAGATCATGTGGGTAGTTGTTGTTTTCCTAGTTGTAAGATTAGTATCATTCATCCAAAAGAAAGCGCAGTTCAACATTTACGACAATTTGCTTCTTGCATCTTGTGCTTATTGTTGTGGTGCGGCTTTCTTAGGACTCAATTACACACTATACTATACACCTGCTGTTTTAGTTGCTATTCCTGCTATCCTCTATTTCAGTAAGGAATATTTACATGAAAAATGGGTACTAATGTTGTTTGTAGTGCTTGCATTATTTTATTGTAGAAAGCTTCCTAAACAAATCCAAGATAATCAAAAAGACAGAATTGGTACTTATCAAAAAGTACATGATTTGATTGAGAACATCGATGACCAAGCCGTATATTTTTATGAGCCAAAAAATCCCAATTTAGAGCCTTGGGAATTAGAGATACGCTCTATTCGTAAATTTTATTTAGAGAGAGTAACTGGTTGGTATATGCAAGATCAAAACTTTGAGATTATACGGATGAATGAGTTTGACAATCAACCCGGATTATGGCAGGTAGTAGAAGCTGATCAGTTTGATTTTACAACAATATGCCCGACTGCAAAAGAAATAATTAACTTTAATGAGTCCAAGATTTATCAAGTGACAACATCAAATGAATCTATTAAATAAATGTAGAAACATTAAGCATCCACGGACATTTTTATTTTGCGTAGCCACCCTAATACTTTTTCTCAAAAGTATTTATTTTCATGCTCTTACTTTTAGCGAATTTCCTCGCTTTGAGTGTGATATGGCACTTACTTTATATAAGTTCTATATGGCTAAATTGTTATGTCCTATCTTGATTTCTTCTATATTGTTATTAACCTCCAAGAAATATTGGGTAACATTGTGCATGCTTTTTGCAGATTTACTATGCTTAGCCAATATTATTTATTTCAAATGCTATGATTTATTCTTGACAATTGATGATGTATTACTTGTCGGAAATATGGACGGGGCATGGACTTCTATAGAGGCGTACCTTGATATACGATTATTAATGTTTCCACTATCGACACTTTTATGGATAGCACTTCCGATTTCTTTGAAAAATCATAACATATTGAATATCAATACAATAAAGTGGGGGGGGGTAATTTTCCTGTTGTTAATCGTTGGATATGTTAATAATATCTTGATTTATGATTATACAGATGCATGTCGGATTGCTAAATTTTCGAATCGTCCTAAAGATATTCCATTTACATTTAAGAAGTATTGTCGCTTGCCATTTTTGGGACTTGCAATGCATAGTATAGATAATAGAACTTATGTATATGAGCAATCAATACTATCATATTTCTCATCGGTTGTAATAGCGTTTGTAAGAGATTGTGGAAAAAAAGTGGAACTTACAGCTCATGACATATCATTAGTTGAGAAACTAACAAATTCCGATACCAATAATTTTCATATTGAGCCTACTCATTCTGTAATAATCATTTTAGTGGAAAGTTTAGAGAGTTGGGTGATTAATCAATGTATCGATGGTGTCGAATTAACACCTTTCCTCAATAGACTCACATCAAGTCAAAAGATCCTATATTGTAATAAGATTAAATCTCAAACCTTAGCGGGCAATTCAGGAGATGGTCAAATGATTGTTAATTCGGGTCTATTACCTCTTAAACATGGAGTAGCTTGCATGTCATTCTATTCTAATATTTATCCCAATATTGCTAATTTGTATTCTTCATCATATACCATTAATCCTTGGCCTCATATATGGAATCAAACCGTCATGTCTAAACGATATGGTTATAAACAATTGTTAGAGCCTGCTCCTAATGAAGAGTGGCAAGATGCGGATGTGCTTAACGAGAGTTCAAGGGCAATTGACAATGCAACATCTAAATTCTGTCTAATGGGAATAACTGTATCTATGCATTCTCCTTTTGATAGAATTAGTAATAGATTGAATTTATCGAACCATACTCCAGATTTATTACAAAAGTATATGGAGTGTGTAAATTATACTGATAAATGTATAGAATATTTTGTTTCTTCTCAACTAAATGATTCCGTAAGAGAAAATACAACTATTGTGATTACGAGTGATCATACTATATTCAAACCTGCTATGTTGACAGATTATGTGGATTATGCCACCCATAAAAACTTATCTATAGCATCGAGAGAGAACTATTGCCCACTTATTATTTATTCCCCACAAATTGAAGGAAATGTTCAAATAGATGAGCTATGTTACCAAATGGATATATTCCCTACCATTCTACATCTAATCGGTTGTGAAGATTATTATTGGAAAGGTTTTGGTGTGAATCTATTGGATTCGGTAGCTCGTCGCAATCGCCCAATTACAGAAAAAGAAGCTTATGAATTATCTGATAAATTGATAAGAAGTAACTGTTTTGGTGGTTGTAATAATTAAGTTGTTTTAGGAGATTTTTTGATTTGTAGATTATTTGCTTTCTGCGAAATAACTATTGAATTTAAGAGTTTTAAAATTAATAGATATTAAGAAAAGCTATGATAGAAGCAATGTATACCAAATATCGTAATATTATTTGCAATATCACGAAAGCATCAAAGAAATGATTATTTGAATTGGTGGGAGCAAAAGTTTTTCCTGCATGATATAAAAAACCATTGACAACATTCTCTACATTGCTATCAGTTTCTTCGTATAATTGTCGTTTACGATAGATTTGCCAATCAACATATTTCATTAAATCATTCAGACCTATAACGCCTTTTCGGTATACATCCTTATACAATGAGATTGTTTTTTTAAGCACTTTATGATAGTGTAATGATAATACTATAAAATTTAAACAACTAAAAATAAGTAATATTGTCTTATTAGAAGTGGTCGCAAAATAGTACATATACCCAATTGCGAATCCCCATATAATGATGTTCACATATGCAACTAGCAGTTGTTTTATCAACTTAGAATAAAGATGACACAATTGAGAGTTTACTTGGGTTAACTCTAAAATGTACTTCTTAAGTTGTTTTTTATTTTCTGTTGTTATTTGTGCCATTGTGTACCAATTAAATTGCTTAAATGATTACATAATTGTAGATGTAGCAAATGTTTTTCTTTTTCTCCAAAAACTAATGTCATAGGTCGCCCAAATAATGGAGAAATCACGCTGCAATAAGGTACAATATCGATACTCATCATCTTAGAAAGAGTTTTTAATTCTTCGTGATATTCACTACCTTCTTGATAATATTCTATTACTTTCTCCTTTTGTTCCCACCATACATCAGCCTTGTTAATAATTGTCAAAACCCATTTCACTCCACTTTCACCATCAATCCGATCTGTCCATTCTTTAATTTGTTTTAATTCCTTCTCTCTATTATCTTTTAAAAAAGACTCTTTTATTTCCCCTCCTTGATAAATTTTGGTGTAATCAATGTCATTCGTGGATTGATAGCCAAAGCATACTAGATTAACTATGCCATCAAATTTTTTTCGACTAATTTCATTTAGTTTACGTCCTCTCTCTTGTTTTAGAGTTTGATGTCCTGGAGTATCCCAAAATTCAACGCGCCTTCCATTGGGCAGTTTTAGCATGCTGCATTGTGATAATGTCGTTCTGTCATTAGAAAATTCCTTTTTCCCTTGAATCGTTAATAAAAATTGAGACTTTCCAGAACCACTCTCTCCTACAATGAGAATTTTAATCGGTTTTTTGCAAGAATTAAATAACTTCTTAAAAAAAGGATATTGATCCTGTGCTTTAACTGCTAAATCAATTGCTTGTGTAGAAATTGTAATGATTGATGCTATGTCCATGTGTTTGTTATTTCTATTTTCGTCTGCAAAGGTACTACATTTTTCCGACATGTGCAAACAAATCTACCATAACTCTATCCATTGCATTCGTAATAGATCAATTTATGTTTTTGTTTTAAGGCTAATTTTTCGACAAGGGAGATAAACATGCTCACTCGCCAAAGTCTTCAAACTATTTACCAGCGTAAGACTCAAATCCGTCAAAAACTCTCCATCCCCGAAGCCGACGACATCCTCCACCACCTTGCGTAAATCTTCGAACTTTTTTTAAAGAACCGTCCATAGAAATACCTTCAGATATCCTATGGCGTGCATTCACACGCCTTTTTTTATTCTCATTTGTATGGCACCTATTCCAATACTTTCCTTTTTGCGACATCTCCTATTTTTCTACATTTTTTCTCCAAATCTCAACTTTTATTTGCAAATCTCATAAAAAAATCGTACCTTTGCCGCACAAAATTTAGAGAAATATGTATTCCGATTGGTTAAAAATAGACTTGCACATACATACCGATAAAAGTGCAGAGACAAAGACAGGAGATTATAAGGGTACTTTTTCAGTTAGTCTTTTAAAAGAAAAATTAAAAAGTAATGATGTACGCATATTTTCATTAACAGATCATAATATCATCAACATAGATGCCTATAGGGAATATTATGAATCCTACAATCCAGATAAAGATCCTCTCTTACTTGTAGGAATTGAAGTAGATATCCGAGGATATGCCAAAACATATCACACACTATTAATATTCAATGCATCTAGCATAGATGCAGCAGAAAGAATATCACAAAAATTCGAAAAGACATATACGAATATAGGTATAACAGATAAATATAGTCGTGTCTTAACATTTGAACATATCGCGAGTGAATTCAGTGATGAAGATTTCTTTTTTATTCCGCATGCGGATCATGATAACAACATCGTCAAAGCCCACAAGGGAGATATTGCAACTGCTCAACGAATGATTTTGCTTATGCCAAGTGCGTTGGAGAAAGTAACGGATGCAGAGAGGGTAAAACATTATAATGACGGATTTGATAAATTATGTTGTCCAGAATTTCAAAAACATGGAGACATTCCGTATATAAATTTTTCAGATAATCACAATTGTTCTAATTACCCATGTATTCATATGGGGCAAAATGGGATACATGCTTTTTATTATATAAAAGGGACTAAAAGTTTTGAATCTATAAGACTTGCGTTTGTGGATCCTATGTGTAGGATAAAGTCTACAGAACAATTTAATACGGAAATAAATAGGACTTTACATTATATAACGAAAATACAAATACATGGGGGAAATAATATAACTGATGCCGAACTAACATTTAGTCCGCATCTCAATGTTATTATTGGAGGTAGATCTAGTGGGAAAAGTTTATTAATGTGGCTAATGGGAAAGAAAATAAATGAGGCACGACCAAGTAATAAAAAATATCCGTTTAATCCTGATTGTCTTATTCTTCAATCCTCGTTAGACGAGGATTTTAAGCAAGAAATCTCACTTGGTAACCATTTGTTGTATCTGAATCAAGGTGATATTATCCAATATTTCGAAGAAAAGAAACTATATGCTTTAGCAGAACAAGCGGGACGACAAAAAGAATATTCAGATGCTGGAAAACAAATAGCAGATGTTAAAATAAAATTACTGGATAAAGTAAATAATTTAAAAAACGCCTACCAAGATATTCAAGAGAGAGGTAAAACGACACTTTTTACAATATCTAACAAACTAATCATACAAGCTATTAATAGCAACACATACATATTGCGCTATGACAAAGCTTGGGTGTATAAAACATACAATACTCAAGAAAAACAAAATGCCAAATCTTTGCTAGAACAAGGACTAGACGACCTTAATAATGTTATCAATAATCGTGTTATTGGGTTTACGCCTGAAGAAAAAGAACAAATCCAAAAGGTCATTGTATTGTATCTCCAGAAGTTAGAACTACTAAAAAAGTCGATGTCAAAAGATTTGATAAAAGGCTCTTTTATAGAGAAAGTCGATATTATTATTCAACAGGCTAATTCTAGACAGACACAAGAAGCTAAACAAAAACAAGAGTCTCGTGTTGCATTGAAGAATCTAATAAATGATATTGATCAAAGGTTTAAATTGTACAAATCTCTTAAAGATAGCGCATTTGAACTTGAACACTTCCATTATTCAGAACGAGTTGATGTACCTATCAATACAGAAATAAAATTAGTAAGAACTGTTAAAGAGAAGACTACTATTAAATCCAGCATTCTAGATGGTATTGGTGGTAGTAATGAAGATAAATCATTATACATAAATTTATGCGATCTGCTAGAGTCAAAAAAGACAATCAAAAATTATCCAACAAATAGCCATACATTTTTTGCCAAAAAGATAGATAAAGGAATAACTGAAAACATAATCACATTAATAGAATCACCTATTGATTATTTACAATATGCCGATGGTGCAACTTCTGAAGGAAAAAGTCCAGGATATAATTCTGAACAATATTTAAAAATCATTTTAGATAGCCCCTCATTAACTTCAATTTTTATAGATCAACCAGAAGATAATCTAGGGAATCAGTATATAGCTAACGAATTAGTTGCTCAAATCAGAAAGATAAAATTTAAGAAACAATTATTTTTGGTGACTCACAATCCCTCAATTGTCGTGTATGGCGATGCTGAAAATGTAATCTTAGCCGAAAACACTCAAAATATAATAAGTTATAAACAACTAGTATTGGAAGAGTTAGAAGCCCAAAAACAGATATGTAATATATTAGACGGAGGTAAGTATATATTCCACAATAGATACCAAAAGTACAATATTCACAGGACATTAAATTAATATGATATAATATGAAAAAAAATTATTCCATAAGTGCAACTAATGAAGCACTGATTATTACGGGTATTACCGATCAACCATTAAATATAGATACCACGGAAGATATTGAATTAAATGCATTTGTTACAGAGTTAACAAAACTAATAGATGAAGATATCATACTTGAAGAAAGTTCCTCTCCTGATTCTTTAAATGACAAACAACAATTAGTATTGGATATGCTTCGACAAATCATAGCAGCATATAATAATTGTTTAAATCCTACGGGAACTACTGAAGATGCTGCAATAGTAAGTGTTGATGCAACTGAATCAGATGATAACCAAGACTTGCCATTTTGAAATCAACTATTTGGTATAAATTTTATTCCTCTTTACGTAGAAATATAGAAAATTTATAGATAATATCTTAAAAAAACACAAAATCAGCATATATATTTGTCCATATCAAATATTTTTAGTACCTTTGCACGATTTTCTATGAAAGGAACACTCATGGTGACGAATATTGGTATTAAAGCAAGTGCTAATAAAGTAGGAGCGTTGTTGGAATATATCTGTAGCCAGATTCCACATATCCATTTGCGCAAGTTACTCAAAGTGATATATCTTATGGATGAGAAGTCCGTGAAAGAGCGATCTATACCATTGTTGTGGCTTGATTATTATGCATGGAAGAAAGGTCCCGTTGCTCCCAGTATATATGAAGTCAAAGAGGGAGCTTTTGCAGACTATGTCACGTGTGCGAAAGAAACTGATGGAAAGTGGTATGTTTCTGCAAATAAGAAGAATCTCTATGCGATAGATAAAAATCTTAGGGTATTTAGTGCATATGAAATGGATATTATCAATAGTGTGATTGCTTATTGCAAAGACAAATCTGCCGATGATTTGACAGACGAAACCCATAGAGATGACTCATTGTGGTCGCAAGTTGTTTCAAGATATAATATTATATTTGATGAAACAGGACGTTCGGAATATTCAATATGTTTAAATGACCTGAATGATGCGGAGGGGAAGGAGGTATATGCCGACGCTCTAGATAGCATTATGATGCAAGCTGCTCTTAATTCTCCTTCCAATGTTTGAGCCAGGAACTGTAACATACGGATTTGCAAAATACATTAGTGATCCAAAGTATAAGTATGCCATTAGCATTTTTCGAGATGAAAATGTGCAGGTCTTGATTCATTTTACTACAACAAAACAGCGAGCGGGAGTGCCATATGAACAGATTTGTCATGGTATAAATCGTGATTCAGGTGGCAATGTAGTGTCGTATGTTTTTGAACCAACTGTTGAGATTGGTGACACTCCTACTGGTGGACGTTTCCGTTTCCCTAGGCGCACAATAATGCAGTTTGATTATGGATTCCTGCGGGGAGATGATTTGAGTTTGCAACAACAGTTTGATAATTTGGAAATTAAGTGCAAATTAGATAAACAAGAGTTTGAAAATTTAGTGTATGCAATGTATTGTAGCAAACGTACTCCAGAGGAATACAAACCATATCTAGAAAAGGTGCTTAGTCAAATTTGTGAGTGATGTAGATTATAGAGAAGTTGCCTATTAGGTAACTTCTCTTTTTTCTAGGATTTCTCCCCAATTTACAAGGATTACTGCGCTTCGCTTTTTCACAGGTTTTTGAAGCAGAATCTCGCAGTCCTTTTTGCAAGGAGAAGGGGAACTCTTTCTTGCCTTCGGTGGAGCAGGCTACACATTGAGGAGCTACCAGTTTGGTAACTCCTCTCTTTTTTGCATATTCTCTTTTTGTTGAGAGGAATTCTTGAACTACTCTTGAGTGTTGTTGTCCCAATCTTTGTGGACATCATTCTCAGTTATCTCCTGCGCCATTGAGCGTTCTCGCGAGCGTCCGCTCCGATCTCGGCTGCCTCTTGATTGTGGGTATTGCTTTTATCCACAGCAGCCTCACCCTTTTCAATTCTCCTCTCACCATATAGGCAAATTGATTTGCCTTCCTCGCAATGCCCTTGCAGTGTGATATGGTTCGAGGAGTTCTTGATGGGTTCGTATAAGGTAGTTCTATGTCCTCGTAGCGGTGAGGGCTACTTCGGACTCGCGCGGCGTACTTACTCCTTGCAATGTCTCCCAGACATTTCTGCGGTACGCCTTAATCGCTTCACATTTCGCTTCTGTGGCTAAGCAATATCCACAAGAGGCTGCCGAACTCTTCGCTGCTGCTCGCGAGAACGCTCAATGGCGCTACCGCAGCTACCTGCGCATGCTCAGCACCAACTGGGACAAGGAATAATCTTCAAGGAACGCGCTCACGCGCGAGAATATGCAAAATAGCCGCACAATCGTGCGGCTATTTTCGTGTATACTTGCTCTCCGTTGGAAAGAAAGAGTCCTTTTCTAGAAAATTCAAGCAATCCTTTTTTCAAGGGCCGCTTACGCATGGGGGAGAAATTCCTGTGTTCGTTTCGCGTATTGTTATTCACTCTTGCAGCTACTTTTTATAGCATTATTATAGGAAACCTTCACCGAATAAACACCCATGAACATGGGAGTGCTAATCGAGTGATATGCGAACTGACGAGAAACATGAAAGCCACCGAAGTGATTTATATGTCTTCACGATGTCTTCTCTTGGTCGCGAAATGGTCGTGTAGCCTGCGGTACACTTTTCACTCTTCACCATTGAGTTCGGTATAAATGTGCGCACAAATATCTGTACACCTAAACTTTTTGCACAAAGCAATGCACAAGTTTTTGGCTTGTGCATTGCTTTGAATACCGAGAGGGTTGGGATTATCCCAGCAACTGCTCGGCGTGGTTCTTGGTATCGACTTTCTCAATAAGTTGTACCAAGGTGCCTTGTTCGTCAAAGACAAAAGTCTTGCGCAGGGTGCCTACACAGGTTTTACCGCACATCTTCTTCTCGCCCCAAGCACCAAAGGCCTGCAACATCTCTGTAGATGGGTCGGACAGCAATAGGAAGGGTAATTCGTATTTGGCGATAAAGTTCTGATGCGATTTTTGGCTATCCTTGCTCACTCCATACACTTGATACCCCTCTGCGAGGAAGCGATGGTAGTTGTCGCGCAAGTTGCATGCCTCTGCAGTACAACCTGGCGTGCTATCCTTTGGATAGAAATATAGAACAGTTTTTTTACCTACCAACTGCTCGTTGGTCACAATGTTTCCGTTTTGATCCGCCACGCTAAATGCGGGCATTTTGTCTCCAAGTTTCATACTTTTTTAGTTTAAATATTATAGGTTAAAGTTTTTAGGTTAGGCAGGAACCTATGGCTAGTCCGTCATACTTCGCCTTATCGCCTCTATAGATAAAACTCCGCGGTCAATGCTTGGTACTCCTCGCTGCGGGGTTGGTTGGCTCCCTCTATGTACATTATATCGGTTGTTGGATATCGGTTATCGGTTATCGGCGAGAGGGCAATGAGTAGGCGTTTGGCGGGTTTGCCTGGTTTGCTGTGCACATGGGTGATGTGCGTGGGGTGTAGGCCGTGTTCCGTTGCCAATGCCAAAATTTCTTGTTCGGCTTCGATAGGCAATACCAATGCCAATATACCATCTTTGTACAATAATCGTGCCGAATGTGCGATTAACTCAGCATAACTCAGCGTATCGGTGTGGCGTGCAGTAGCGCGTTGCGCATTAGGATTCTTTAGACTATCCTGAAAATAGGGTGGGTTGCTGACAATTAAATCAAATGCCTGTTCTGTCGGCATGTCCTGTAATCGACATTTTTGGCTTGTTAAGCTGTTCGCCCACGGCGATTGTTGGAAGTTGATTTGACTTTGCTCCACCGCATCGCAATCTATATCTATTCCAAGAATGGCGGGTATGTCTCCTCTGCTGTGCAGTCGTTGTGCAATCATCAATGCAATCAGTCCACTACCTGTACCTACATCCAATACTCTGGTGTATTGGGTATTGGACGCTTCGCTATTGGGTAATGGACACCAAGCACCTAGGAGGACACCATCAGTACCCACCTTCATAGCACAACGGTCATGCCATACAATAAATTGCTTGAAACGGAAAGATGGACTGCTCATATTGGATAGCTGACGCTTTGCTATTGTTTAGTGTGCAGAGACTAGGGTGGAGTGATGCTCACAAGAGCAGTCATGTCCACATGCGTTCGCGTGAGCAAAAAGGTGCACGCAAAGATAGATGCCGAAACCGATAAACAAAACAGCCGACACATACCGCACCCATTTCTCCACAAAGTGGAGTTTGCTCGTGAGCGTAGTGATAGACACCGCACTATATGAGATAAGCCATGCGATAATCATAATAGGCAATCCCGTTCCCAGACCAAACACGATAGGCAAGAGCCAGTTCCATGAGAAGGGTAGGGTAATAGCTATATCAATCATCGTGAAAAAATATACCAAACGGTGGGGACAAAAGGCAATGGCAAAAAAGATACCCAGCATAAACGACCAAAAACCACTACTCTGGCTATCTACGCTTTTGAGCCATTTGCTCATGCCATGGTCGTGTTCGTGGTGATGGTGACCCGTGAAAAGCAGCAATACACCGCAGATGATCATAAACGCAGCTAATAGGGGTTCTCCCCAATGTTGCAATAGGTGCTTGATCCCCTCTGTGCGCGCGCCCATAATAAAAGGAATAGCCATCAGTGTATAAGTGACCAACTTGCCCATGACAAACATCCAACCATTCTTCAACACGCGACGACGATTGTCAATCTCCTTGTCGATATAACCGATGGCTGCGATGCTTGTAAAGAGTGTACAAGGGTCAAGTATCATCAGAAAACCCAAAAGCAACGAACTGAAAATCTGTATCATATCCTAGCTTATAACAATTGATAGAAGTAACCTAAAGTAAAAATCGACTGCAAAAGTACGAAAAAATTTGCAAATATCCAAAAAAAGTAGTATTTTTGCAGCGTGAAACGCAGAAGTCGAATATTATTCACAGTGATAGTGCTGCTTTTCAGTCTGTCTTCTTGCCATCACCTTCCTTGGTCAGGCAAGATACTCCAGCACACGCTTCATCAACAGCAATATCGTGCTGACGAGCTCACTGGACACCTAATCCGTGCGATTGAGACCAGCAACTTTGATTCCCTATGGACATATACGCAAACCGATGATAATATCCTATTCTACATATATAGGGATATGAAATTGGTGTACTGGTCGAATGCGTGGCTGAGCTCGTCGGATCGTATTATGCGCTTGGTACTTGACGAATGGCATTTTGTGCAATGGGATAATGCACAAGGTATATGCCATCGTACGCGAGTTGGCGACTATATGGTGGTGGTCGCTATTCCGATTAAATACAACTATTCTATTACGAGTACGCAGTTGCATAATGCGTTTATTCAGCCTTTTCATGGTGATGAGGCATGGAGATTGGTCTTCCGACAAAATCGCTCAACGAGTATGCCAATCTACTCTTATGATGGTAGCTACCTATTCTCCATAGAAGACCAACCAAAAGAAGAGGAAAATGCAGTTGCGGTGATGGATACGGACTATGATGTGTCCAACAACTTCTCCTATCAGCGGGTGCTAAAGTCTGACAACCAAGAGTATCTGAGTTCACGCCACCGACTGGTGACTTTCTATGTGTTTGCGTTGGTAACCATTGTGGTCATGCTGATTGTCTCGATCATCGCGCTGATCAAATATCGTGGTTCACGACGTATGCGTTTGTCCGCCAAATTTCAACTGGTGCTCACTCCTGTTGTGGTGATTATCTTGTCGTCGATCTTCCTGCTTTCGATTGAACATTCAAGGCGTGTGTTTATTGATACTCAGCAGTTACGTTTGTCGAAAAAAGCGCAATACGTGCAGATGGCTTTGCAGAATATGTATTTCTGGGATTTGACCTTGTCGCCTGCTAATACGATGTCGCTAAATATAGACCTACGTGATATGAGTTTTGCCTATGAGATAGATATTCACGTATATGATTTGAATGGTCGGTTAATCGGTAGTTCTACGCCTCAGTTGTTTGATTTGGGTTTGTTGCCAACACACCTATCGCCAGAGGCGTTTTTCTCGGGTAAACAAAAAATTATTACTCATGAGCATATCGGCGAAGTCAAATATTTGGCGGCATATACCGAGTTTATCAATGGAAACTATGCCAAGATTGGATATATTGCGTTACCAAGTTTCATTTCACAAAAAGAGATGACGGATCACCTGCAGGACTTTGTGTTGAAGTTGCTGCCATTGTATATTTTTCTGCTACTGATTTCAATCATCGTGGTGTGGGGTATTTCACATATGATTACCTCCTCATTGCGACTGGTGATTGAACAATTGCAGCAGAATAAACTTAATCCGCAAAGCAAGCATATCGACTATCCGTTTGATGATGAGTTCGGCGAGATGGTGGAGCATTATAATCAAATGATGGATGTGCTGGCAGAGTCTACTGAGCGTCTCGCCCGCACAGAACGTGAGATGGCATGGCGCACGATGGCACGACAGGTGGCGCATGAGATCAACAACCCATTGACACCAATGAAACTGACACTACAGCAGTTGCAACGTACCAAAGATACACCACGGTTTAACGAATACTTCGACCGCTCAACACAACTGTTGATAGATCAGATTGATAACCTGGGACATATCGCACGTTCGTTCTCCTCATTTGCAAAGATGCCAGAGGTAACTCCTACATCCGTAGATGTGGCTGCTAAGTTGTCGAATTTCATCACCATGATGCGTAATAACCCTATGGGGATACCAATCCGTTATATCGGTCCAGATGCGGGTGTGATGGCATTGGCTGATGCGGAGCAGATTACGCAGGTGTTTACGAATATTGTGCGTAATGCATTACAAGCTATGGAGGGACGCCCTGATAGTGATATCATCATTATTCTCAAAAATGCGAATCAACAATCTATCGAATCTGAAAATTTGGATTCCGCTAAGGAATGGGTTAAGATATCTTTCTCGGATAACGGTCCTGGTATTCCAAGAGATATGATAGAGAAAGTATTTGTTCCTAATTTTACGACCAAAAACACAGGTGCAGGTTTGGGTTTGCCGATCTCAAAGAACATCGTAGAGGGTAGTGGCGGAAAAATATGTTTCCAAACATCTGAAAAAGGTACCACATTCTTTGTATATTTGCAAAAAAAGTAGTACCTTTGCAGGGCGAAAGCAAATGGAATATGATCAGTAATAGCATAACTGACTATAAAACAAACCAATAAATACTAACTACAATGAAAGTAACGGACATCATGCAGCATCTTGCTGCGAAGCATCCAGGCGAGGCAGAGTATTTGCAAGCCGTAGAAGAAGTCCTTGTATCCATCGAGGAAGTGTACAACCAACATCCTGAGTATGAAAAAGCGAAGATCGTGGAGCGAATGGTGGAGCCAGATCGTATCTTCACTTTCCGCGTGACATGGGTAGATGACCAAGGCGAGGTACAAACCAACCTCGGTTATCGTGTGCAATTCAACTCCGCGATTGGCCCTTATAAAGGCGGATTGCGTTTCCATAAGGCGGTTAACCCATCCATGCTCAAGTTCTTGGGCTTTGAGCAAACCTTCAAGAACGCCCTCACCACTCTCCCAATGGGTGGCGCAAAAGGTGGTTCTGACTTCGACCCAGTTGGCAAGTCTGATGCAGAGATCATGCGTTTCTGCCAAGCGTTTATGCTTGAGCTCTGGCGCAATATCGGCGTAGATACTGACGTACCTGCAGGTGACGTAGGCGTAGGCGGTCGCGAGATTGGCTTCCTCAATGGTATGTATCAAAAGCTCGCTCGCGAGTATCATACTGGTGTCCTCACTGGCAAGGGCATGACTTGGGGTGGTTCTATCCTCCGTCCAGAGGCTACTGGCTATGGTGCACTCTATTTCACCGAGCACCTTCTCCACGAGGCAGGCAAATCTATTGAGGGCAAGACTGTGGCTATCTCTGGCTTTGGTAACGTAGCTTGGGGTGCAGCGCAAAAGGCTACTGAACTTGGTGCTAAGGTAGTGGCTATCTCTGGTCCTGACGGCGTATGCGCTATCCCAGAGGGTATCACTGCTGAGATGATTGACTATATGCTCGTTATGCGTTCAAGCAACCGCAACAAAGTGCAAGACATGGCGGATAAGTTCCCAGAGAAAGCACACTTCACCGCAGGCAAGAAGGCTTGGTCTGTACCTTGCGATATTGCTCTCCCATGTGCTTTCCAAAACGAGTTGAGCGAAGACGATGCTAAGGAGTTGAAGGCTAATGGCTGCTGGTGCTGCTGCGAGGTAAGTAACATGGGTTGCCAACCTGGTGCTATCCACTACTTCCAACACAATGGCGTACTCTTTGCTCCTGGCAAGGCTGTAAACGCGGGTGGTGTGGCTACTTCAGGTTTGGAGATGACACAAAACTGCGAGCACCTCAGTTGGACAGCACAAGAGGTGGATGCACGTCTCCACCATATCATGGAGTCTATCCACGAGCAATGTGTGAAGTTCGGTCGTCAAGCCGATGGTACTATCGACTATGTGAAGGGTGCTAACATTGCAGGCTTCATGAAGGTTGCACAAGCCATGCTCGAGCAAGGAATTGTATAACCCTGCCTTTCAACTTTAACTTTCAACTTTAAACTAAAGATATGTACGCTGATTTTCAGAAACATTTACAAACAATCCTGTCTGACATTAAGGAGGCAGGATTGTATAAAAACGAACGAGTAATCATTACTCCTCAGTCGTCTGCTATTCAGGTAGAGGGTGGCAAGGATGTTATCAACTTCTGCGCCAACAACTACCTTGGTCTTGCAGACAACGCCGAGCTTATCCAAGCAGCCAAAGACCGCATGGATGCTCGTGGCTATGGTATGGCATCTGTCCGCTTTATTTGTGGCACACAGGACACCCACAAGCAACTCGAGCAGGCCATCTCCGACTTCTTCGGCACTGAGGATACTATCCTCTATGCGGCTTGTTTTGATGCCAACGGTGGTCTCTTCGAGCCACTCCTCACCGATCAAGACGCCATCATCTCTGACGCGCTCAACCACGCCTCTATCATCGACGGCGTACGCCTCTGCAAGGCAGTACGTTACCGCTATGCCAACGGCGACATGGCTGACCTCGAGGAGCAACTCAAGAAGGCACAAGCACAACGCTTCCGCATCATTGCTACCGATGGTGTGTTCTCCATGGACGGTAATGTCTGCCCACTGGACAAGATCTACGAACTGGCACAGAAATACGATGCCCTTGTGATGGTGGACGAGAGCCACTCTGCGGGTGTGGTGGGTAAGACAGGTCACGGTGTGACCGAGCGCTACGACCTCCGTGGTAAGATTGAGATTATCACAGGTACGCTCGGCAAAGCATTTGGTGGCTCAGTAGGTGGTTTCACTACGGGTAAGAAAGAGATTATTGACCTGCTCCGTCAACGCAGCCGCCCATACCTCTTCTCTAACTCCATTCCTCCGCTGATTGCAGCCGCAGGTCTAAAGACCTTCGAGATCTTGACGCGCAGCAACGAGCTCCAAGACCGCTTGCATGCCAATACCGACTATTTTATTACCAAGATGAAAGCCGCAGGTTTTGATATTAAGCCAACCGAGTCGGCTATCTGTGCGGTGATGTTGTACGACGCTCGTTTGAGCCAAGAGTTTGCTGCGGCATTGCAAGAAGAGGGTATCTATGTGACTGGCTTCTACTACCCAGTAGTACCTCAAGGTCAAGCACGTATCCGCGTGCAATTGTCCGCTGCACACACTACTGCCCAACTCGACCGCGGTGTTGAAGCATTTATCAAAGTAGGAAAAGAATTAAACGTAATAAAATGAAAGCGCTTGTAAAACGTTATGCAGAGCCAGGTCTCTGGATGGAAGAAGTACCTATGCCCCAAGTGGGCGTGAATGATGTTCTCATTAAGGTTACCAAAGCCGCTATTTGCGGTACGGACTTGCACATGTATAAATGGGACGAGTGGTCGCAAAGCCACTGCACACCACCTTATATCATGGGTCACGAGTTCGTGGGTGTGGCTGTTGAAGTGGGCGCAGGTGTCCGTGGCGTGAAGGTCGGCGATCGTGTTACTGCCGAGGGACATATCGTCTGCGGTACTTGCCGCAACTGCCGTCGTGGCATGGGTCACGTCTGCGAGAACACTATCTCAGTCGGTATCATGGGCAAAGACGGAGCCTTTGCTGAGTATGTGGCTATCCCAGAGAGCAATATCGTGCATGTGCGTCCTGAGATTCCAGACGATTTCGCGGCAATCATGGACCCATTCGGCAACGCTACCCATACCGCTTTGGCATTCCCTCTCTTGGGCGAGGATGTGCTGATCACAGGTGCGGGTTTGATTGGCACCATGGCAGCAGGTATTTGCCGCTATGCAGGTGCAAAGAACATTGTGGTGACTGACCTCAATGAGCAACGCCTTGAGATTGCCAAGAAGATGGGTGCTACTATCACCGTCAATGGCTCGAAGGGCGAGACCGTAGAGGGTGCTATGAAGCAATTGGGTATCCGTGGCTTTGATGTGGGCTTGGAGATGTCGGGTGCACCAGCAGCGTTTAATGATATGATTGCGCACATGTACAAGGGTGCGAACATCGCGCAGTTGGGTATTCTGCCAAGCGATACAAAGGTTAATTGGTCGGATATTATCTTCTCGGCTTTGACTATCAAGGGTATCACAGGTCGCCGCATGTGGGAGACATGGTATCAGATGGAGCAAATGTTGTTGGGTGGTTTGGATCTAAGTCCTGTCATCACTCACCGCTACCACTTCGATGACTTCCAAAAGGGCTTCGATGTGATGCTTAAAGGTCAATGCGGCAAAGTGCTGCTTGAGTGGTAAATAAAATTAAAGACAAGATCATTCATACTAAAAAAGCGCAGGGAAATCCTGCGCTTTTTTAGTATCCATTCAGTTGATCCTATAGGGAAAGTTGCTTAATAACTAATGAATAACTAATAAATCACTAAAGAATAACTAAAGAATCACTAAAGATTTACGGCTGCATTTCAAGTGAATGGAACTGAAAAAGGTTGTGAATTACTACTTAAATGTTAAATGATGTTAAAAAATGGGGGGGGGTAATTTTTATTTGCATATGTGAAATATTTTTTGTACCTTTGCACTCGATTTCAAAGATACATCAACAATCTAAAAACATAAAACAAAATGAAAGCAATCAAACTTTTCCTTTGCTGCCTCGTGGCAGTACTTTTCGCAAGTTGTGCAGGTGTGAACATGTCATTTTATCGCAACAATCCTGCTGAAACAAAAGTCGTATTAACTGAAAGCAACTACCATATCGTTGGTCAAGCAGAGGGCGAATGGTCTGCCACCTATGTATTTGGTATTGGTGGTTTCTCTAAGAAAGCATTGACTACCAACGCTATCAGCGAAATGTACAAGAATGCAAATCTCACTGGTAATCAACAAATTATCAACATCACCACGACTACATCTATCGAGAATTGGGTGGTATATAGCAAACATCGTGCTATCGCTCGCGGCTATATCATTGAGTTTGAAGACTAAAAAACTTAATATATCTAATTAAAAAAGCCTCCATTTTGGAGGCTTTTTTAATGCATTATCTTGTATATCAATTCTTTCCATAAATCCGCATCTTTTGCACTTGGGTTATTGATACCCTTCAACCGTGCATCTGTCTCACGGAAGTAGCCAATGATTGCAAATGTCTTACCTGCCGAATAACGCTTTGCAGCTGCTGCATAATCCTTCACAAAGAACGGTGCTACACCCAACGCACTAGCTGCTGCTCGATCACTTTTATCGGGTAAGTAGTGGTAAATCATCAAGTTAGCAAAGAATCCGTACAATATTCCCAATTCTTTTACCATAGGGTGATCCTTCGATGTCGCAAAATATTGGGTGATACGATTAGCTTTCACCACATCGCCTTTTATCAAAGCATCTTGTAATTCAAACACATTAAAGTCCTTCGAAATACCGATATTTCGCTCCACCAACGCAGCATCAATCACCTTCACTCCTTCAGGACGACCATCAATCAACTTCTGCAATGCACCCACAATCTGTGTCAAGTCCGTGCCAATGCTATCTGCCAATATCTTCGTTACTTTTTCATCAATCTGCACTTCGTCCCCACTCTCTTTCAACTCTTTATTGCGTTGCGCCACATAATCACGAATCCACTTTTCTACTTGATAATCACGCAGTTGTTCCGACTCCATCAGCACGCCACCTTTCTTCTCCCAGTTCTTGAACAATGCCAATCGTTTGTCTGGCGAACCATATTTATAGCAGAACACGAGGATCGTAGAGGGTTGCGGATTATCCATATACAGTGCCAATGCCTCCCATTTCTTGATATGTTGTGCCTCTTTCACAATGATGACCTTGTATCCCCCCATCATGGCAAAACCACGTGCAGCACCAATCACAGGCGACACATCACCTCCGCTCAAGTCCTTGCCATAGATGATGGTTTGATCGAACTCACGCGCCATCTCATCCAAGATATTATTCTCTATATAGTTGGCTACCAAATCAATATAATACGACTCTTTTCCACAAAGCATATAAGCAGGTGCATACTTGCCCTGTTTCAAACCAATCATCACTTCTTCATACTTTGCCATAACTCTATATTCTTAAATCCTAATTCATGATTCAATTTTTGGAATACCCTTTTTACCCTACTCCTAAATCAGTATTATTAATTAATACCTCTATCTTATCCGACTCTTTCAACTTCGGATATATTTCCGCCACGAACCACCTCAGCAACTCCTTATCTTGTTTGACTGTAGTTGTATTCTCGCAGAACACATTCACACTCGCATATTCAAAATACTGCTCCGCCAACGCTATATCTCTCAATATTCGCTCTTTACAATCTCCTTCCGTGCAGCATAGCAAACATACTCCCTGAAAATACTTCGCCACATCCTCAGCTGTTACACTTGCGGCAATACCTTTGTTCCATTGTTCACGCAAACTGCTATCAAAGCTCTCTATCCCACAGCGATACTTCACCTGTACACCCTCAAACTGCTCTGCAAACTTATCCAACTTATGGCGATACATATAGTGCGCTTCAAACCACAGCGTGTGAATCTTCTTCTCCTTCACTACCTCCTTAATCATCTCAATTGACTGTGGATCTAACTCCATTGCCGAGCCCGAGTTTATGACATCCAACACCCCATACACACCTTGCACTTGCGCCAACACTTCTCTGTTCACTGCAAACGGATCATCACTCAAATCCCCATGATAATCGCAAAATGTACACCTTTTCCACCTGCACCCCGTTCCTTGCAACAGTACAAACTCACGAGGTAATACCGTATGTATCAATGCGTAGCGTTCCATCCCATTACCTTAAACACTAAACTGTGGTATTCTGCCCGTTCTCTATACGTTGCATTTTTCGCAAAGCTGAAACCACAGCATAGGCCATTGGTGTACCCAAAACTGCCTCTATCAGTAACTTCGACGCATATTGGAAGGCTATCATCAGCAGCAAATCATGTGTAGAAACGGTTCCTGCAAAAGCAATCAACACGAATGGAAGCGAATCAAACCAATATGCTACGGCCGAACTGCCTATCGTTCGCACCCATAATCTTTTACCCTTAGTCCACTTTTTTATACGTTCCATCAACCAAGCATTGCTGAGTTCGCCCAACAAGAATCCTGTCAGCGAAGCAATCACTATGCGAGGCACATAACTAAACATCGTATTGTATGCTTGTGCAGTAGCATCCAAATAGTCGGGTGAAGGTAACCACACGCCTATCTGCGTGGAAAGGACCATTACAATATTGCATAGCAATGTCGTAAAAATAACCTTTCGTGCTGTCTTGTATCCCCAAATTTCCGTGAGCACATCGCCCAACATATACGCAAAGGGGAAAGTGATGGTACCTGCATCAAAATAAAATAGATTCCACAATCCAATGACTTTGACCGCCATCACATTGCTCACCACATACAGTGTCACAAATAGCGCAACCACCACAATGAAAGCGTTGCTGTTGAGATTCTTATTGCTATTATTTGAATTTGCTATATCTGTCATATATCTTCAATATGCTTCCCGAAATTACACCTAATATCTTATCAATCAATACACTCAACATTAAAAATGCCCCACTCACACCCAACAAGACCAATATTCTCCAACCATCTGGCACATATACGAATATTTCACGCATCTGAGGATACAACCAATCGTGACCAAAATAACAACTCTCTTGGATCAGATAGGCAGCAAAGACCGAACTTGCAATCCAGTTTACGGTCTTACTTTGGAAATTCAGCGACAAGAAGAATAACAGCAACATGATTGCAGCCACCACGACAAACGGATTATTGTAATCCAGCGGATAATGCATTTCCACAGAAAAATGATAACGCACCATAATCAATCCAAACAATGCCAAACATGCTACCAAGTAGCCACACAACCACAACCAGCGGTACGCACGAATGCTATCCAGCGAAACATGTTTGCCTATATAACGACCTATCAAATAGATCCATACAAAACTAATCAATGAGTTACCATAATTGGTAACTTCCACTCTTTGATACCAACCCAAGTACAATATAACCACAGAAAACAGCAACACACTATGTAATAATTGTTTACCCGTCATTCCATCCACCGCTTTATTTAGCAAAGGTGACAACAACATCAATCCCACATACGACACCACAAACCACCAACCATTATGCGTAAATGCCAATAATCTTTCTGCTAGTATATTCCAAGAAAATGTACTTTCAACAGCATGAGATAGATAAAATCCCTTATTTAATCCCACAAATACCAGATATGATACCAACCCAATAAAGAAACATTGCAGATAGAATTTCAATATTGAGCGTACTTTTAGGTTTATACCAAAATAGCCAGACACCAGTACAAAGCAGTTCACTGCTACTATACATAAAACCTCTACCAAAAATCCCCATGTCAAACGCTCGGTTAGTACCGATGGCATATTCACAATACCTGTATTGGCTCCATTGTTATTAAAATGCAGCACCACTACCATCAACATACACACAATGCGTAGCAATTCGATATTAGAATTCCTAGTCAAAGACATTCTTATTTACGATTATCGCTTACTAAAGCCATTCTTCTTTATATAATTTCTCTGCAAAGGTACAACTTTTTTATCACTTATGCAAATTATAAATCATGATTCAGTAGAGATGTTGATTTAAATATGCAATTCATTGATTTCCTGTTGGATTTTATTCAAAAATTGAGCGGCATGCGCCCCATCCATTTGAGCATGATGAAATTGGAAAGAAATATTCAAATAATACTTGAATAAACTCCTGGAATAACTCCCCCATATAATATATGGATTGTTATATATACCACTATACATACCTCCAGCAAATTCCAGTTCTGTATCAACGATAGCAGATGTACCTATCACCATACATTCTTCCGATAGATCTTTATCCTTGCAACTATTCGCAACTTGAGAAGTATATTTTAAATAATCATGACTATACATATTGAAGTCCGCATTAAACTCTATATCACACGAACTTACCTCACCTATATGATTCTTAACCATTGTATTCACAGCTATCTTATCAAATTGCATTAGTTTATCACCTACGGGCAGTAAATAAAATTCCTTCTGATTAATAGCTGCTTTGCCAATACAATAATCCATTAACATATTGAACTTCAAATGTTTCTTTCTACTAATCTTTATCAGTCTTGTGACATCCAACTTTTTTACAAATACAAGCATAGGGTTTGGAGCTTTCTTCCATATTTCAAATTGCTGCGCTCGACTTGTTTCTTTAGGATTTATTTCTCTCATATGAAATTAATATTACAAACATTAAGAATGAGTACAATTAAACGAACAAAGAACCCCGAAGATTTCTCTTCGAGGTTCTGAAAATGGCGGCTACCTACTCTCCCACAAACGCAGTACCATCGGCGTTGCTGAGCTTAACGACCCTGTTCGGAATGGGAAGGGGTGGGACCTCAGCGCTATAACCACCTAAATATGGGGTTGACATA
>JBGVMY010000007.1:0-292707 GCA_045124995.1 Paludibacteraceae bacterium
CTTGCGTTGAAGAGTTGTGGGGAATTTTTCCTGTTTACACATAATACTTAATCTTAATTTTTGACACATTTTTATTGTTGTATGTGTAAACCTTTTTCAGGACGGGACACTATACCAAAGGTATACTAAGGGTATACAAAAGGCAAGTATATATTTAAAAACACAAAATATTTGCATAACTCAAAATAAATCACTATCTTTGCAGCGCAAAATTAGAAAGATTATATCAAACAGTACAAGTAAATGTTCAAAAAAGAGCTTTCATATTATTTCTCCACGCCAATTGCGTATATCGTGATTGGATTGTTTCTGCTAGCAATCAGTCTATTCCTTTGGGTAATACCTGGACAATGGAATGTGATTGAGTCTGGGTATGCACAAGTGGATGGACTCTTCCAAATTGCCCCATGGTTATTGATGTTTGTATGCTCAGCACTAACCATGCGTCTCTTTGCCGAGGAGCGACAGACTGGCACATGGTTACTACTACGAGCGCAACCTATTGCACTATGGAAGATTGTTGTAGGCAAATATATGGCTGCTTTTACACTAACAGTCTTTGCACTACTACCATGTATTGTTCATTACTTTATTGTCTTTTATATGGCAGAGCCTATAGGCAATATCGATAGTGGACAATTTATTGGTTCGATGATGGGACTCGTATTCTTAAGCGCATCCTTTACGGGTATTGGACTTGTATGTAGCACACTCACCAGCAGTCAATTGGTTGCATTCATATTGAGTGCTACTAGTTGCTTCGTTCTGTATTGGTTGCTGCTGCAAGACCATTATAGCAGTATATCCAGAGGTGTAGTCGATCTAAGCGATGTGGTATTCTTCTTGTCGATTGCTATAGCATCGATCGTCATTAGTATATTCATCTCTAATCAGATTAGCAAGCGATGACAAAGATTGGTGTTCTAAGCGATACGCATGGTTATCTTGATCCGCGAGTACTGGAGCACTTTGCGGAGGTAGATGAGATCTGGCATGCAGGAGATATAGGCAGTGCTATGGTATTGCAACATTTGCGAGAATTCAAGCCCACTCGTGCGGTATATGGCAATATGGATAGCGGTGACGTACGATATTCGCTCAGCGAGTTCTACCGCTTTCGCGTGGAGGAAGTGAATGTGCTGATGACGCATATTGGCGGTTATCCTGGCAAGTATAATCCATGGTTGTTGCCGATGTTCAAGAAGGAGACACCGCAGTTATTTGTTTGCGGACATAGCCATATCTTGAAAGTACAATACGACCCTACTTGGCAAATGCTGACCATGAACCCTGGAGCAGCTGGTAAACAAGGCTGGCAGACCGTACAGACCTTGCTTCGATTTGTGATTGATGGGGCAGAAATTCGCGATTTAGAGGTAATCGAATTAGACAGAAAATGACGGTAAATATGTTATTAAACATTTTTTGAGGAGAAAAAGTTCAAAAAGGTGTTGCACAACATAAATTTGCTATTGCACAACATTTATAAAAGCAGTACCTTTGCAGCGGTTTTTAAAACCAACACAATCTTTTTTGTACCTTAAAAATCAAACAGACTAATACCGTGGAAGAATAGCCGTCGAGAGACGGCTTTTTTCTTTACCCATCACCTATAACCTATATCCTATAACCTATCGCCTCTCGCCTAAAAAAAGAGGATAGCTCATCGCCACCCTCCTTTTTTTTAGTATATTAAGTTTCTTATTTCTTGAAATAGCGGTTGTAGAGTCCCTCAAAGCCTTTGCCGTGACGAGCCTCGTCTTTAGCCATCTCATGAACGGTATCATGGATTGCATCCCAGTCCATTGCTTTTGCGCGCTTTGCAATGCGGAGTTTGTCATCGCATGCACCAGCCTCAGCCATCATACGCTTCTCCAAGTTCTCCTTGGTGCTCCAAACTACCTCACCAAGCAACTCAGCAAACTTTGAGCAGTGCTCAGCCTCTTCCCAAGCATAGCGCTTGAATGCCTCAGCGATCTCTGGATAGCCCTCGCGATCTGCTTGACGAGACATAGCCAAGTACATACCAACCTCAGTTGCCTCTCCCAAGAAGTGAGCATTGAGGTCCTTGATCATTTCCTCATCAGTATCTTTTGCTACACCAATGATGTGCTCGCAAGCAAATGCGATACCGTCATTCTCATTAACCTCTTTCCATGTTACGATTTGTTTGCATTGTGGGCAACGCTCTGGTGCCTCTGCGCCCTCGTGTACATAACCACAAATTGGGCAAATAAATTTCTTTGTCATATTCGATTGTTTGTGTTTTTTAAGTTGATACTATTTTTATCAATATAGTTCATACAATAATCGTGCCAAACTAATAAAAAATTATTAAAAAGAGTGCATTTTTCTCGCGCGCGTACCGTATGTATACATAATATAAGCAAAATGCTTGCATATATGTATATTTTTTTGTAACTTTGCGCGATTTTTACAAATCGTCATCAAATACTATACAATATGAAACACGTACTTTTTATTCTGCTTGTTGCAATTGGACTCGTATCCTGCAACACCACTACCACGCAAAGCACTCAACCAGAGGCTAATGCGAACACTCAAAATCCTATTATGCCTATTACATTTGTGGCTAGTCCAACACATGTAGTACTAACAGATTATCTTCCAGGTCTATGCACTGAAGATGCGGTCGTTTATTCTACCGAGCCTTCGTACAAGGTCCAAAACGTTACAGCTGAGGGATTTGACTTGTGCGGAGATCACACTTTGTCAGTTCTTAGCATAGACGTACCTGCCAAGGGCTTGCATTATGACATTGCTATTGTGCCTGCTGGCAAGCGCGTTCCTGCTATGGTAGCAGAAAGTTGCACCGATAGCACATTGACAATCAAATTATTGCACACATTTGAGCACGTACAATGGCGTGCCTTTTGGCAAGATACCAGATTGGATGTATCGTCAATCGAGTACGGACAATACGACAAGTATGCTACCATTCATCTCAACAAAGCATGGCAAGCTACCGAAGGTCGTACCTTCTTGCGCATTTATGCTCGTGGTGATGGAGAAATGCTCAACGATATTCTCATCCCATTGCAAGATGGCAAACCAGTAACTGATGTAGCTGAGCTCACCCGTTTTGATGACCAAGCACAAGTGCTCTATTCGCTGATGATTGACCGTTTCTACAATGGTAATAAGAAAAACGACTGGAAGATGAATAGTCCAGAGGTACTGGATATTGTTGATTACCAAGGCGGTGATATTGCTGGTATTACCAAGAAAATCAACGAAGGTTTCTTCGAGGAGTTAGGTATCACCACCATCTGGATTTCACCTATCACACAAAACCCATGGGACGCATGGGGTATGAATAAGTTCCCTAACGGCAACAAGTACGATGCCACCAAGGAATATACCAAATTCTCTGGCTATCATGGTTATTGGCCAATCTTCACCACCGAGGTAGAGAAGCGCTTTACTACCGAGCAAGAGTTGCACGACATGTTGGCGACAGCGCACGCACATGGTATGAACGTTATTTTGGACTACGTAGCTAACCACATGCACATCAATTCTCCTACTTTGCAAGCACATCCAGACTGGCACACCGATAGTATCTTGCCTGATGGTCGTCGCAACTTCGAGCTTTGGGATGAGGCACGCCTCACAACTTGGTTTGATGTACATATCCCTACTCTCGACCTCGAGCGTCCTGAGGTTTGCTCACCTATGACTGACTCTGCGTTGGTATGGCTCGAGAAATTTGCTTTTGACGGTTTCCGCCATGATGCTTGCAAGCACATCCCATTAAACTACTGGCGTGAATTGGGTAAAAAAATGAAGCAACGCTATCCTAATCGCCATATTTGGATGATTGGTGAGACATACGGCGATCCTGCATTGATTGGTTCGTATGTAAAGACGGGTATGCTCAACGCACAATTCGACTTCAACATCTATCATACTGCTATTGATGTATTGGGCAAGCCAGAACAATCACTTAAGCGCATGAATAATACCATCCTTGAGTCTTTGTCTGCATATGGTTCACACCACACTATGGGTAACATCTCTGGCAATCACGATAAATGCCGTTTCATCTCATTG
The DNA here is from genome assembly GCA_045124995.1 of Paludibacteraceae bacterium. Lineage (GTDB taxonomy): Bacteria > Bacteroidota > Bacteroidia > Bacteroidales > Paludibacteraceae > Colicola. Next base: position 4,075 of record JBGVMY010000007.1, read on the forward strand.
GCTGGTGGTGCCGTACGTTGGGATGAGAACGATAAAAACGCTGGTTGGACACGAGAGATTGGTGTAACTGCCGATGGTGATAAAGAGTTGGAAGCACATGCCTACAAAATGGCTATGTTGCTTGAGGTGATCAACTTCACCATCCCTGGTGTACCATGCGTATACCAAGGTGATGAATATGGTGAGGCTGGTGCTAATGACCCTGACAACCGCCACATGATGAAATTCAGTGGTCTCAACAAGGAGCAACAAGCCTTCCGCGAAAAAGTACAACAATTGGCACAAATCCGTCGCAACAACATGGCATTGCTCTATGGCGAGTATATCCCTGTACAAACTACCGACACCAAGCTTTGCTTCAAGCGTGTTTATATGGGCGATGTAGTAGATGTGGTAATCGACCTCAATGGCGAGAGTAGCATCACTGTCAATGGCGACAAAGTATTTGTAATCTAAGAAAACACAAACAACAAATTATAAAACATCAATCAACATGAGAAAAATTCTTTTTGCAGTATTTGGTTTGCTCTGCTTGACATCTTGTTGCAAGCATAATTGCTGCCAACTTGAGCATCCATGCTACAGCTACGATGCTACTATTTACGAGCTTAACACCCGTCAACTCACCGAAGAAGGTACTTTCAAAGCCGCTGAAGCTGTATTGCCTGCGCTGAAAGAGTTGGGTGTAGATATTATTTGGATCATGCCTATCCAAAAGATTGGTACACTCGAGCGTAAAGGCACCTTGGGTAGCTACTATGCTATCACCGACTATTGCCAATTCAACCCTGAGTTTGGTACCCGTGCCGACTTCGAGCATTTTCTTGCAGAGGCTCACAAGTTAGGACTCAAGGTTATCCTTGACTGGGTAGCTAACCATACTGCTCCTGATAGCGAGTGGACTAAGAACGAGGGCTGGCACTACCGTGACAGTCTTGGTAACTTAATGGTACAATACGACTGGACCGATATTTCTAAGCTCAACTACGACAACCAAGACATGCGCGCGGCTATGAAGAAGGCTATGCATTGGTGGATGGACACCATCGGCATTGATGGCTTCCGTTGCGACGTAGCAGGCGAAGTTCCTACCGATTTCTGGAATGACGCTATGGCAGAAATTCGTGCAAAACATCCTAATATGTTTACCTTGGCAGAGGACGAGGATAAGGCACAAGAGCTCACTGAGAGTGCATTTGACATGTACTATGGTTGGACTCTCCACCACTTGATGAATGGTGTTGCACAAGGCAAGAACACTGTAGAAGATCTCTGGGGCTATTTTGCAAAGGTAGATACTACCCTGCGCAAAGAGGCTATCCGCATGAACTTCACCTCTAACCACGACGAGAACTCATGGAGCGGTACCGAATTTGAGCGTATGGGCGATGCTAGCAGCCTATTTGCTGCATTCACCTACGTGGTGCCTGGTATGCCAATGATTTATACAGGTCAACCTAGTGGTAACCACCATCGTTTGCAATTCTTCGAGAAGGATCTCATCGATCGCGTAGAGAATGCGCCACAACACGATATGTACAAGAAGCTCAATGCTTTGCGTGCGGAGAACTTCGCATTGTGGAGCAATGAGATTGGTGCGCCAATGGTTCGTATCGCAGCGGACAACGACAAGGTATTTGCTTGCGTTCGCCATGCGCAATGTCCAAAGGGCGGCGAGAACACTGTGATTGCAGTAATGAATATGTCAGGCGAAGAGCAAGTTGTCAACCTCAACATTGATCAATATGCTGGTGAGTACAACTGCCTCTGTGGTAAGACCATGACCATCGAAGCGGCCCAATCATTCACATTGAAGCCATGGCAACACATCATCTTGACCAAGTAATCAACTACAGATGATATACAGCAAAAAAGCAGTGTCCACGACACTGCTTTTTTATTATCTTTTACGTACGTTTATCGGGTGGATAAGCGGTGGATAAGCGGTAGATAGCTTATTGGTTACCCCATGCTGCAGGCCAAGGGTTATGAGTAATACCTGCCATCTGTTGCATCTGTTGATGTGCCACATCACGCAGACGCTCTACCTCGGTTTTACGTGGTTGGGTTGTATCTGGATAGATGGGCTCACCAATTGTAACCGTCAGCAGAGGCAACTCTTTGGGGCCAAACAATCGAAAGATCCCTTTGCGTTCACGATAGGTGATCACACAAGGTACGAGTGGCATATCATACTTGTAACTCATCGTAAAAGCACCCTTTTGGAACGGCCTGAGCGGTTTGTACATGTCCCAACGGCATGCCTCTGGAAAGATATGCATCCACCAACCACGGCGATGAAACTCATCAAAAGCCTCGTTAAACTTCTTCATAGCACTCATACCGGCTGCAGGTTCTGGGATAGGCACTCCGCCTGCCAAACGCATAAAGAATCCATCTTTCGTGCGGAAGTTAGGTGCGAACATAGGGATACGTGTAGTATGAACACCATTCACGGCTATGAGTACGCATGGACAATCCAAACGATATACATGATTCGCAATGGTGATAGCACCATGCTTTAGTCCCTCCTTGTGTTTTTTCAGCACCTCACGTCCGCGGATACGCAAGCCCATCTGCACACGCAGTTTCAAGCGAAGCAAACCATGAATCACCAGATAATATCCCCATAGTAAATTCAGCTTATATCCAAGACTATCATCTAGATATGGATATTTATCATCTATTGTTAGCTCCTTGGTATATTTAGGGAATAGTGTGCGTGCAAAGGGATTATCTTGTGGATAATCCATAGCAGGTTGAGGAATATACTCCCCAGCACGCACCTTTAGTTGTTCGTATTGCGGATTCATCTACGAGACTAGCGTTTTATTGTTGGTGGTGGTTTGCTCTTTTGGCTTGACGAGCCGACTTACGTGCATCTTTACGTGCATGGTGTTTCTTTTCAAAGTCGTCAATCGCTTTGCCTACAGCATCCTTTGCATCCAATGCTAGTTGCTTGAATTTCGCATGGCGTTTCTCGTCTTGCAAGAGGAGATTGACCTTGAATTGGCCGTCACGACCTGAACCATCAGCTATGGATGCTTGCTTGAATTGATCAAAAGCATTGCTACGTAAGCGGTGGGTAATAGGAGTCTTCAGACGTAGGCTATCGCGTTTGGATTCGTATTCGATATTCATCTTTTTCATTTCCTCGTCCACCACAGCAGCAAAACGTTCAGCATCGGCTTGCGAAGTAGACTGATCTGCAAATTCAAAGTAGAAGTGATAGGTACTTTGCTCTACATCGGCAAAAGCTATTGAGAATTTGGTTGGCATCTCCAGTGCTTTTTCCGCGTTCTGTACAGAAGTCATAAACTGATTCTCTTGCAACTTCTCACCTGTGATGCTAACAATACCATTGACCTTTTGCACCATATGGATAGTTGGGGTGTTCAGATATTTAGGGCCAACCTCTACGAGGTCGCTCACATCATAGCGATACAATCCTGCATAGGTAGTCACGATTGGCGAATAACGCTTACCTTCCTCCAACTCGTAGAGTTGCCAATAGCGAGGATTAGGATTATCCAAATCCTCTTCTGCTACAAACTCGTAGTAATGAAAATGTGGGAAAAGCGTAGTATCAATACCCTCGTCCATCACAAAGCCAAAGCGGCATTCAGAGGAGAAATAACCAATCTCTTGGTGGCAAATACTATCAGGGAAAGAACCTTGGAACTTATCCAAATAAACCTTTGTATTTCCACACTTCCAAGTAGAGAGAGTTTGCAAGTTTGGCCAATAATGTCGTGGCAGTGGCGTGTAGTATTCTTCTTTTAAGCGACGCAACTCAGCAGCACGTTTAGGATTTGGTTTGAGCGATGCCTCTAACTCCTCGCGAATATAATCAGGGATATTTAGATCCTTATTGATTGTACCATTTTCGATATCCTCCACATACTTGTCATAGTATTCGATGGCATTATGCTGCATCTCCACGATAGTAGATGGGTTAGCAGTAACAAGCATAGTCACATCCTGCTCAATACTGAGTCGCATGATTACATAGTATCGTGCATTGTAATCAGGGATATCATATACCACAGATGAGAACGCATAATGTTTCTTGATAAAGTTAGGCACATCCTTTCGAGTCAAACCTGATACAGAGCCAAAGACGGTACCATCTAGCGCACGTCCTTCTACGGCTTTACCCACAATAATCACCACTTTGCCCGAAAAAACCATCTGACGATGACGAATAAAATTGTAAATCCACAATCGAGTCATCTTGCCATAGATGCGCTTGAGGTAGTGGCGCGTTATCGGAATCCACTTAGGTTCAGCTGTCGTACCGCTAGTAGTAGCATACATGACTGGACGACCAGGAAAGAGGATGTCTTGCGCACCTTCTTTCGCACGATTGACATAAGGACGAAGTTTCTCGTAATCTTGCTTATGAACATATTGTTGATAACGTGCATACAATTCAGTATCTGTCTTGCAATCAAGTATCTCGGCAAAGTGATGCTCTCGTCCATAGACTGTATCCTTGGAGAGAGTGAGCATTTTGCGCAATGTTTTCTCTTGTGCTTTGCGAGGATTACGAGATGCCCTATTCAATCTACACAATTCAATACGACCAACCAATCCCATCACAAAGTTAATAATCAGTGGATATTTCAGCATAACAAATAGTATTTTTTCGTTTTTTACGCCGCAAAGTTAAGAAATTTATTTAGAATATACAAATTTTTTTGTATCTAAGTACTCAAAATATGCTATGAAACATATATTTTCATTAAAATATTTGGATATACAAAAAAAAGATTGCCTGACCTTTTTGTCAGACAATCCCTTGTCATTATTGCTTTTCTGCAGTCTTGTTATTGTCTTGTATTAGTTGCTGCTGTACGCCTTTTTTGTCAAAGAATCGTGTTTCGAGCATTCCAAGACTCTGATTTTCTATCACGTGCACCCCATATTGCCATTTCCATTTTCGTTTGATAGGCATAACTCCCTTGGATACGTACGCGTATATGAAAGGGTGTAGGTGCAATCGCAATCCTCTTCCGTATTGTGCTACCATGGCTTCGATGCGTTCTGCTATTTGGTCAGTAAAGAACAGCGAAGCTTGTATCTTACCTTTTCCCATGCATGTTGGGCAAGTCTCCATCACATCCATTTCCACCGCTGGGCGCACGCGTTGTCGGGTGATTTGCATCAGTCCAAACTTGCTGAGTGGTAGCAAATTATGTTTGGCTCTATCTCGGCTCATCAACTCGCGCATATGGTCGTATAGCGCTTGTTGGTTGGCCTTGTCATCCATATCAATGAAATCTACTACGATGATTCCACCAATATCTCTTAATCGGAGTTGATGCACGATTTCGTCTGCTGCTAGCATATTGAAATGGAATGCATTTTGCTCCTGGTCCTCGAAGAGTTTCTTACTACCACTATTCACATCAATGGAGAATAGTGCCTCGGTGCGGTCCATGATAAGGTATCCGCCTTTCTTGAATCCCACAGTACGTCCCAATCCTGTCTTCATCTGTCGTGTGATGTCAAACTTGTCAAAGATAGGCTGTTCGCCAGTATATAGTTTGACCACTTTAGACGATTCTGGGGCAATCAAGTCTAGATATTGCTTGATCTCTTCGTACACTTGCTCATCATTGACATGGATACTCTCAAAATGAGGTGAAAATATGTCTCGTATGATGCCTATGGTACGACCCAGTTCCTGACTGATAAGACTTACGGGTTCTTTGTGCTGTAGTGTGCGCACACACTCTTCCCATCGTTTGACTAGTACACGCAACTCGTTGTCTAGTTCGGCTACGCGTTTGTCTTCTGCCACCGTTCGTACAATGACGCCAAATCCATGTGGTTTGATCGACTGCACCAGTTGCTTCAATCGTCCTCGTTCGGAATTTCGGCTAATCTTGTTGCTTACCATCACCTTATCTATAAAGGGGATAAGCACAAAGTTGCGTCCTGTGATTGATATCTCAGCTGTGAGTCGTGGTCCTTTAGAGTTGATCGGCTCTTTAGTAACCTGCACCAGGAGTGTATCGCCTACTTTGAGATAATCAGCAATCTGTCCCTCTTTGGTGCATTCAGGCTGTCGTTCGATCTTGTGAATCTCCGGAATACGTCGACGATCTGAGACGAGTTTGGTGACATATTTCTGTGTCGTAAGAAACCCTGATCCTAAATCAAGGTAGTGCAGAAAAGCTTCTTTCTCATGACCTACATCCACAAAAGCGGCATTCAACGCAGGCATCACCTTTTTGACGCGACCGTAGTAGATATTTCCTACGGCGAAGGTATCTTTACCTCGTTGTTCGCGGTTGACCTCCATTAGGCGGTCATCTTCGGTGAGAGCGATAGCCACTTCTTGTGGAGAAACATCCACAATCAGTTCGCTTTTCATATGTCAATAAATTAAAAAAAATGCTTTGTGACCACCTATTTGCGCCCAAACAGGATGTTGCCACAAAGCCGTAGTTTAACCTGTCGTCAAAAACAAAGATTATTTATGTTTATGACGATTCTTGCGCAAACGTTTTTTACGTTTGTGGGTAGACATTTTATGTCTTTTATGCTTCTTACCGTTTGGCATAGTTGTATAAAAAATTTAATTGTTAATAATTATTTCAAGATTTCAGCGAAAGCATCCGATGGTTTGAATGCTGGGATTTTGTGCTCAGGAACGATGATTGACTCCTTCTTAGTGATGTTACGAGCCACTTTTTGTTTGCGCACTTTTGTACTAAAGCTACCAAAGCCACGGAGGTAAACGGTCTCACCAGCAGCTACAGTGCTCTTAATGTTGTCCATGGCAGACTCTACTACGTTCATAATAGTAGTTTTGTCATAGCCAGTCTTAATCGCAATTGCGTTAACGAGTTCTGCTTTTGTCATAATGTTTTATTATTATATAAGTTATACTATTTTCGACACGAAAATCGGCCCAGCTCAATAGCATCGGGCGAAATCGGCTGCAAAGGTACGATAAACTTTTGATTTACACAAGAAAAATCGAAAAAAAATGCAAAAAATTTTTATTTTTTTTGCTCATTATCAAATAAATGCAGCTTGTTAGTTTGTCAAATCGTAAAAATATAGTACTTTTGCAAGTGAAATGAAGCTATCGTTGGTACATAATAACTTAGGCGTTTGGTACGAACAGCATCACAGGGTGTTGCCATGGCGTGAAACGTGCGATCCATATCGTATATGGTTATCAGAGATTATCCTGCAACAGACACGTGTGGAGCAAGGCATGGGGTACTACTTGCGTTTTGTGGATCGTTTTCCAAATGTAATGTCACTGGCAGAAGCTAGCGAAGATGAGGTGCTGCGCTATTGGCAGGGACTAGGATATTACTCGCGTGCGAGAAACCTACATCGTGCTGCAAAAATACTTGCAGAGCAGGCGCAAGGCGAAAGAGCACCCCAAAAGGCAGGCGTTTTCGGGTCCCCCGCTGAGGCGAAAGGCGAAGATATATATCATTTTTGGAGAAGTTTGCCTGGTGTGGGCGATTATACAGCAGGAGCTGTAGCCTCGTTTGCCTACAACCTACCCTATGTGGCTATTGATGGAAATGTATATCGCGTGTTAGCACGATTATACGACTGCGAGATACCATTCGACACCACCGAGGGTAAGAAACATTTCAAGAAATTAGGCGAGGCACTACTCGACCGCAACAACCCACGTCTCTACAACTCAGCCATTATGGAGTTGGGTGCACTACAGTGTACGCCGAGCAAACCCGACTGCGGCAGTTGTCCGCTGCAAGCCTGCTGTCTGGCATACGCACACGGCACGGTAGAACTATTGCCTGTTCGCAAGCCACGTCCAAAACTCAGAGATAGGTATCTCAATTATACGATATATTGTACAAGCGATATGTATACGCTTATCCATCAACGGACAGGAAAAGATATATGGCAGCACCTATACGAGTTTGTATTGGAAGAGAGCGAAGCGCTATTGCCAACCCCAGCAGGATGTCCATCGGTGGATTTGGTACATGTGCTGTCGCACCAGCGGTTGCATGCGCGTTTTCATATAAAAAAGGTATCAGAGTTGCCTCCGATACCTGATACAATCGTTATACCATTGTCCAGTCTGGACGAATATGCGTTATCACGCCTCACCCTCCGTGCTCTCGATGCTCTCGGTGGGATTATCTAAGCGATTTTCTTTAGGTGCAATCGTACGGTATTTCTTTTGACGTTGTTGCCAGCGTTCGCGTGCGTATTGCTGCATATCTGTCACCACATCCATCTCATCGATGATTTCAAAGCCAAAGATAGTCTCAATGACATCTTCAAAAGTGAGTACACCTTGGAAACAGCCATACTCATCAATCACAACACCAATCTGCGATTTCTCCTGCAACATGCGGTCAAAAATATCCGCAACGCTAGACTCCTCGTTGAAGTACAAGAGTGGTCGTTTGATCTCGCCAAGGGTCTTCTCGAAATGGTCTTCGGTAAGTTCTTCCAAGGCATCATCGCGCAGAACATATCCCGTGATAAACTCCTGAGACTCAGCATAAATAGGGATGCGAGAGAAATGGTCATAGGCATCACTATCGTAATATGCCTTGAGGGTCATAGCCTCTTCCGCAGTAGCAGCTACAACACGTGGTGTCATAACCTCGTAGGCCTTAACCTCATTGAGGCGCATGAGGTTGCGGATAATCTTGTTCTCATCCTCCTCAATAACGCCCTCTTCTTCACCGACATTAGCCATAGCAATCACTTCCTCACGACTAACTGCTGCCTCGTCTTGCTCTGGGAAAAGACAAGAGATTAGTTCGATGAGCTTGACTACAGGATACATAATAAAGATAAGGACACGGATGGCATGCGCCGCAACACCCATAAGGTGTTTCCAATAGGTCGTACCGATGGTCTTAGGGAATATCTCAGAGAAAACAAGGATAAGAATAGTCATAATGGCGCTGCACACACCGAACCATGCTTCGCCGAAAACCAAGGTGGCCTGCATGCCGACACCACTGGCGCCAACAGTGTTGGCTATAGTGTTGAGTGAGAGTATAGCTGCAAGCGGACGCTCGGTCTCAGTCTTGTAACGCTTCATTAATTTTGCTGGCTTGTAACCCTCCTCTTCACGCAGATTAATATAAGACAATGTGGTGGACATCAACGTAGATTCCAACAACGAACAGATGAAAGAAACAAAAAGAGCGAGAAAGAGGTATAGCAGTAAATAACTAATCATTTGGCATGTATTACAAATTATTGGGCAAAGGTACTGCTTTTTTCTCATATCTGCAAATAATCCAACAAAAATTCGTAAATATTTGCATATTTCACAAAAAAGTAGTATCTTTGCGGCGATTTTGGGCGAGTGCGCGCTCGTGGCGCGTGTATCGCATGATAGTTAAGGTAACAACGCTAGGATATAAATAATACAAACATATGGAACAATTATCAGAACAAGAAGTAGTACGCAGAGAAAGTCTGCAAAAAATGCGCGATATGGGCATCAACCCATATCCTGCTGATGAATATGTAGTTACAGGTTATTCAACCGATATTAAGTCCACGTTTATGGACGAACAAACAGATGATGCCGAGTGGTATACTGGCAAGCCAGTGCGTATTGCAGGTCGCTTGATGTCGCGTCGTATCATGGGTAAAGCATCGTTTGTAGAGATTCAAGACTCGAAAGGTCGTATTCAAGTATATGTAAGTCGTGATGACATTCAAGCCCCTGTGTCAGAAGGCGAGACCGCAAGCACGGTAGAGCAACAGATGTATAATGTAGTATTTAAGAAGCTGTTGGACATCGGAGACTTTGTAGGTATTGAGGGCTTTGTATTCCGTACGCAAATGGGCGAGATTAGTGTACATGCACAGAAGTTGACCGTATTGGCAAAGAGCCTTCGTCCGTTGCCAATCGTGAAATACAAAGATGGTGTGGCATACGACGGCTTTAACGACCCAGAGCAACGCTATCGTCAACGATATGTGGACTTGGTAGTGAACGAGGGTGTGAAGGACGTATTTTTGAAGCGTGCGACTATCATCCGCACGATGCGTCAGGTGTTTGACGAGGCAGGTTACACCGAGGTGGAGACCCCAATGCTGCAAGCTATCGCAGGTGGCGCATCGGCTCGTCCGTTCATCACGCACCACAATGCGTTGGATGTGGATATGTATATGCGTATCGCTACGGAGTTGTACTTGAAGCGACTGATAGTAGGTGGTTTTGAGGGTGTGTATGAGATTGGTCGAAACTTCCGCAACGAGGGTATGGACCGCACCCACAATCCAGAGTTTACCTGCATGGAGCTCTACGTGCAATATAAGGACTACAACTGGATGATGTCGTTCACCGAGCAATTGCTGGAGAAGATTGCGATAGCAGTCAACGGCACTACCGAGGTGAAGATTGGCGACAATATCGTCGATTTTAAGGCGCCATACCGCCGTTTGCCAATCTTGGAGGCTATTCAGGAGAAGACTGGTTATGACTTGAGCACCATGAGCGAGGATGAGATTCGCGTAGTGGCTAAGAAATATGGCGTAGAAGATACCGAGAAGATGGGTAAAGGCAAACTTATCGACGAGATCTTTGGCGAGACTTGCGAGGGTACATTCATTCAGCCTACATTCATCACCGACTATCCAGTAGAGATGTCGCCATTGACGAAGATGCACCGCAGCAAGCCAGGCTTGACCGAGCGCTTTGAGTTGATGGTGAACGGCAAGGAGTTGGCGAACGCATATAGCGAGCTGAACGACCCAATCGACCAATACGAGCGTTTTGTAGAGCAAATGAAGTTGGCCGACAAGGGTGATGATGAGGCTATGATTATCGACCACGACTTTATGCGTGCGTTGGAGTATGGTATGCCTCCTACGTCAGGTATCGGTATCGGTATCGACCGTTTGGCAATCTTCATGACAGGACAACCATCGATCCAAGATGTGCTGTTGTTCCCAACGATGAAGCCAGAGAAATAATCGCGTGGGCGATTATTTCAGGCTATAGGACGCGGCAGAGCCGCTATAGGACGCCCTTCGGGCTATAGGCGAGAGGCGAGAGGTTAATGGTTAAAGGTTAGAGATTATGAAAGTAGCAGTATTAGGTTCAGGAAGTTGGGCAACCGCTTTGGCGAAGATTGTGCTCAACAACGTGGATGAGATTAATTGGTATATCCGCAAACAGGAAACTATTGAGGAGTTTATCGAAAATCGTCGCAACCCCAAACATTTGGAGTGGGCGTATTTCGATACCAGCAAGATCTATTTCTCTGCAGATATTAATGAGGTGCTTGATTTGTCAAACACCATCATCTTGGCGATACCTTCGCCCTATCTCAAGCAGGCACTGGATGAGATCAATATCGACATCTCAGGCAAGCGCGTGATATCGGCAGTAAAAGGTATGATCCCTGACGAGAACATGCTCGTGACAGACTATCTACATGAGCGATTTGGTATCCCACATGAGCACTTGGGCGTGATAGCAGGTCCTTGTCATGCCGAGGAGATTGCGTTGGAGCGCTTGAGCTACCTGACTATCGGTTGTACCAACATGGAGCAAGCAGAGGCATGGCGCGAGTTGCTGAGGACGAAGTTTGTACATGTAGCAGCCAGCAACGATGTGATCGGACTGGAGTATTCGAGCGTGATGAAGAATATCTATGCCATTGCGGCGGGTATGTGCAGTAGTCTGCGCTACGGCGATAACTTCCAAGCCGTGATGCTGACCAATGCGATGCATGAGATCATGCGTTTTGCTAGTGCACAGTCGCCTATCCCACGCGACATCACCAATAGCGGTTATCTGGGCGATGTGCTGGTAACAGCCTACTCCAACTTCTCGCGCAATCGTCAGTTTGGACAGATGATTGGCATGGGCTATAGCGTAAAAGCCGCACAGACCGAGATGGAGATGGTGGCTGAGGGATACTACGGCACCAAAGCTATCTATATGGTCAACAAAGAGTTGGGCGTGGATCTACCAATCGTGGATGCAATGTATCAGATCCTATACTGCCGCAAGTCGCCCAAACATACAATCAAAGAATTAACACAAAAATTTCAATAAGACAATGAAGGATATTCAATTTTCCTACGCAAAAGCAGTGAGCGCTGAGGCAGTTGCTGCTTACAAACAACAAGTAGCAGTAGCTCAAGAGCAACTGGTGAATGGTACAGGTTTAGGCAACGATTTCTTGGGCTGGATGACCCTGCCAAGCGATATCCGCGTTCAGTTGGCAGATATCCAACAGACCGCAGAGCACCTGCGTGCAAACTGCGAAGTGATCGTATGCATCGGTATCGGTGGTTCGTATCTTGGCGCCAAAGCCGTGATTGACGCACTGAGTAGCAGTTTTGCATGGTTGGAAGGCGAGAAACCTGTAATCGTATATGCAGGACAAAACATCGGCGAAGATTACCTCTATGAGTTGCAAGCGCTGCTGAAGAACAAGAAATTCGGTATCATCAATATCTCCAAGTCGGGTACTACCACTGAGCCTGCGTTGGCGTTCCGCCTGCTGAAGACCCAGTTGGAGCAACAACAAGGCAAAGCAGCAGCAAAAGAGTTGATCGTGTGCATCACCGATGCAAAAAAAGGTGCGCTCCGTACGTTGGCTACCCAAGAGGGCTACAAGACCTATGTGATTGAGGATAATATCGGAGGTCGTTTCTCAGTGTTGTCGCCAGTAGGATTGCTGCCTATCGCATGCGCTGGATTGGACATCACCGCCTTGATTGACGGTGCAGAGCGCATGATGCATGTATGCGGTATCAATACCCCATTCGAGGAGAATCCAGCAGCACAATATGCAGCAGCACGCAATAGCCTCTATGGCGAACAAGGCAAGAAGATTGAGTTGCTGGTAAACTATCACCCTAAGTTGCACAATATCAGCGAGTGGTGGAAACAACTCTATGGCGAGTCAGAGGGTAAAGATGGCAAGGGTATCTTCCCTGCAAGCGTGGATCTGACCACCGACTTGCACTCGATGGGACAATATATCCAAGAGGGCGAGCGCCACTTATTTGAGACCGTGATCAGCGTGGAGGAGAGCAACTATACTGTGCCATTCCCACACGATGAGGATAACCTCGACGGACTCAACTTCTTGGCAGGCAAACGCGTAGATGAGGTGAATAAGATGGCCGAACTTGGCACAATGATTGCGCATATCGATGGTGGTGTGCCAAACATGAAGATCAGTTTGCCAAAGTTGAACGAGTATTATATCGGTCAATTGCTATACTTCTTCGAGCGCGCGTGCGGTATCTCTGGTTATATCTTGGGTGTGAACCCATTCAACCAACCAGGCGTAGAGGCATACAAGAAGAATATGTTTGCCCTACTCGACAAGCCAGGCTACGAAGCCGAGTCGGCTGCGATTAAGGCACGACTTTGATAGGCGGAAGGCGATAAGGCGAGGAGGCGAAAGGCGATGGGTTTAGGCAAATGGATATTAGGCGGTCTTGGGTTCGCGTTAGGCGGACCCATTGGCGCATTGATAGGGGTGTTTGTTGCATCCCTATTTGAAGGCGGCAAGCAGATTGAGGCAGGGGAATACACACACGATATTCCCCGTGCTTCACGCCCACGCGCTACGCAGGGCGACATACGCGTGTCGATCATCGTACTGCTCGCGTGCGTGATCAAAGCCGACGGACGTGTGCTGAAATCCGAGGTAGCCTATATCAAGCCATTCTTGGTGCGTACGTTTGGCGAGGAAGGTGCTAAGCAAGCATTGCAGTTGCTCAAGCAACTGCTCGAGCAAGAGATCAATCCTGTGGCTGTGGCACAACAGATTCGCCAACATGTCAACTACTCTGTGCGTTTGGAGTTGGTGCACCTACTGTTGGAAGTGGCGAAAGCCGACGGCGATGTAGTGGAGGCTGAGACCAACGTGATTGAGATCATAGCCGTGAACATGGGTATTTCTACGGCAGATTACCAATCGCTGCTCGCACTCTACCGTAAGCACTCCGATACCACTTGGGCATATACAGCGTTGGAGATCGAACCATCGGCTAGCGACGACGAGGTGAAGAAAGCCTACCGCCGCATGGCAATGAAGTACCACCCCGATAAGGTGGCTAATGCGGGCGAGGCCGTCCGCCAACAAGCGACGGAGAAGTTCCGTGCTATCAACGAGGCCTACGAGCATATCAAATCCCAGAGGGGGATGTGATAGGTGTTTAGTGAACGCGCCCTGGGCGCTACTGTTTAGTGTTTAGAGCCGACACACCATACACCAATAGCCGCATAGCGGCGTCCAATAGCGAAGCGTCCATTAACCCATAGCGCAGCGTCCATTAACCAAAACAAATGACCACTACTCTGCTCTTTGTCGGCAAGACCACCGACCCACATATTGAGGCATTGTGTCAAGAGTATCTCAAGCGCTTGACGCATTACCTGCCTGTGCGTGTGCAGGTTATTCCTGAGTTGCGCAATACCAAGGCCATGACGCCCGACCAGCAGAAGCAGGCCGAGGGCGAGTTGATCTTGCGTGCGGTGCCTCAGAGTGCCGAGCTGATCCTCTTGGACGAGCACGGACGCGAGTACCGATCCATCGAGTTTGCCCAACAGATACAAAAAAAGATGTCATCGGGTCGTGACATCTTCTTTGCTATTGGTGGTCCTTATGGCTTTTCGCAGGCGGTGTACGACCGTGCGAATAGCAAGATTTCGCTAAGCCAGATGACCTTCTCGCACCAGATGGTGCGCCTTTTCCTGATCGAACAGATCTACCGCGCCATGACTATTCTTCGTGGCGAACCGTATCATCACGAGTAAGCTCATCGTCGTGGTCAGCTTGCGATAGTTGCCACTGCACAAACCAATCCATCAATTCGTCGAAACTCTCCGCTTCCATCTCCTCGATGGAGTGTACTTCGTCGCGCATGCCTTCTAGGCCTAGATAGCAGTAGGTATCGACCTTGTCGCGCGGTACGTAGATGGTAGGACAGAGGTATTGGTTATCTTCGAGAGGCGTGATATGGGTGATATTCGGACCAAAAATCAAGGTCGATAGTTCGTCGCAATACGCTAGGGCATTCATGTCAAAAATGTGCACGGAATCGGGTATGCGCAGTTCCTTGAGATGGATGCAATTATAAAAAGCTCCCGTGCCGATTTTCTTCACCGTCTCGGGCAGATAGATGGTGCGTAGTTGCTCGCAATCGCTAAAAGCTTTGGTGCCGATATTCTTGATCTGGCTGCCCAGCAGGACGGTCTGCAGTTGGCTACAACCAGCGAACAACTCGGGTTGCATCAGTCGCAGGCTCTCGCTCAGCCGTACGTAGCACAGCGATTCGCATCCGGCAAAAGCCGCTTTGCCGATGGTAGTTACCGTATCAGGAATATCCAGATAGCGCAGGTTTTCGCAATACGTAAATGCTTCACGGCCAATCGTTTCAAGGCCATCTGGCAGGTCGATAGCATCGATGCTCGATTGGTAGAAAGCATACGCGCTGATAGCCAGCACCTGATACGTATGGCCCATATACGCTACGCTTGCCGGAATAGCGATATGGCCCGTGTATTGGGCATACCTCTCTTCATCGCTGTGGTAGTGCGCCACTACCCTAGCCGTTTGCTTGTGGCTATCAAACTGGTAGTAGATGCCATCGATCTGGGTCACGCAATCCGAGATATACTCGCGCAGTGCAGAATGATGCTGGTTGTACTGCTCGACAAGGTCGGTAGGCACAAGGATGGTCTGCAGGCCATGGCAGTTCTTGAAGGCATCCAATCCGATAGATGCTTCGCCATGCAGATGGACACAGCAGAGGTCGAAACAACGCAAGAAGGCCTCATCCTCGATGCGGGTGACCGACGCGGGTATCTCGATATAGCAGGGCGATTCTAGCACGGAGCAGCCATCTACCACGCGGCCTAAGTCCTTCTCTTCGAACATAAGATAGGCATATTGGTCATCGAAGGCAAAAGCTCGGTGGCCGATGCAGTTCACCGTATAGGTAAGGCCTTCGTAGTTGACCTGCTCGGGGATACGGATATGCCCTCGGTAGAGCTGGCGCTCGTAGGGGCGCGTCACGGTGGCCGTCTTGCAGAAGTCATCCAGCACATAGAAAAGGTCGTCTATCCACGCGCTGTGGCAGGTGGTGTCGGTGCATGGGTAATCGGCTGGCACCCCCTCGGGACGGATAAGGATAGGCTCGTAGTCAAGGCTGTGGAATGCCCCTGGTGCGCAGGACTTCAGCGAACGGGGCAGAAAGACGCGCATGGGGTACTGCAGCCATTGGAAGGCGTATCGTGCGATATACTCTATACCCTCGGGGATGACGCAGTCGGGCTCGAAGAAAATCGAGTTATAGGACCGGTATTGGTAGAGCACCTTGCCCATGATCACCATGCCTTGGGGCTGCTTGGCGAGCCATGCGGTATGCTGGAAGGCCTCTTCGCCCACATACGCAAGTTGGCTAGGAAAGACCACCTCGCTGAGGTTCTTGCAGCCGTTGAAGGCGTTCCACTCGATGCGGGTGATGCTGTCGGGAAGGGTGAGTTGCTCCAACGTATCTATATCGGCAAAAGCCACAGCGCCAATCACCTGCGTATCGTCTGGGATAATGGTTGTGCGGCAGGCAGCTATCAGACGGTTGGGGGCTGTCTCGAGGATGGCGTTGCAGTTGGCGCGGCTATCGAAATAGGGGTTGTCGGGCGATACAACGATCTCCTCCAGCATGTCGCAGCCGCAGAACGGATTCGTCTCGATGCGCTTGACGGTGCTAGGGATATAGATACGGCGAAGTTTCTTGCAGTCGGCAAAAGCACCGCCGTCGATAAACTCTAGGCCCTCGTTCAGCACCACCTCCTCGAGGTTGTGGCTGTTGCGAAAGGCGCAGCGGCCTATCTGACGCAGCGAAGCGGGACAAACCACCTTTCGCAGGGTGTGGTCGTAATCGCTAACCGCCGTGTCCGATACCACTCCGATACCACTTGGTATGTTTAGGCAGCCGTCTGGTGTATCCACGCTGCCGACGCTGACCAACAGGTCGTGCGCATAGTGTATGCCGTGGCGATGGTAAGGTGTCTGGTCCAGCGCACCGGCTTCCACGAGTTGCACGGATGCGGGTATATCGATGTGTTCGAGGTGCTGGCAGAGCGCAAAGCAGTCCACGGGCACGTACGTTAGGCCCTCGGGCAAGGCGATGTGCTGCAGGCTATGGCAGGCGTAGAAGGCGGCTTCGCCAATTTCACGGACGGTGGAGGGGATGTGGATGTCGGTGAGGCTCTCGCACATATCAAAGGCACGCGAATCGATGCGCTCTAAGCCTTCGGGCAGAACAACGCGGCGTAGTTGTTGGCAGGCGGCAAAGCAGCCGTAGCCGATGGTCTTCACGCCTGGGGGAAGGATGATCTGATCGAGGGCGTGACAGGACTCGAAGAGGTCAGCGGATAGGTGCTTGAGGCCAGCGGGCAGGGTGACTTGTTGGAGGTTCTGGCAGTCGCTGAAGGCGAGCTCGCCGATGTGGTTGACGGTATCTGGAATGACGATAGCCCGAAGGCCGTTCATGCTCTCGAAAGCAGATTTTTCGATGGTTTGTAGTCCATCGGGCAGTGTGACGCTCGTCACGTCGTCACAACTGTAGAATGCATCTTCTGCGATGCCAATGACTGGAATGGATTGTCCATTCACGGAGATGTGGGCAGGTATGTGTACCTCGCCCTTGTAATGGTTTTCTACTACGTATGCGCCGTTCTCTTCGGCGCAAAATGCATACTTGATCTTGTCGATGATTATTTCCATAGAAAAAATTGTATTTTTAGGTATTTTGTTGTATTTGTCACTAAACTGTAGCTCGCTCTGCGAGCGTTCACTAAACTCTAACCTCTAACCTATAGTCGCATGCGCCGTCCAATAGCCTTAAAGAGGCGTCCTATAACCTATTGCCGGCGGCATCAGTACGTCAAAGACCACTTGTCACAGAACAAAAGATGATAGACTTGGGTCAAATCTATCATCCTTTGTTAAAAATTATCAAAAAATCGGTTATTTGTTATTCTTTGGTAATGGTAAAGCCGAGTTTTTGAATCAGCTTAAGGGTACCAACCGCGGTATCACGATCATAAGCTTTTTCCACATCGGGTAGATCTTCGTAAGCTACCAGACAAGGGTGATGCTTAAGCTGATCGTTGCGCTCTGGACCATATGTCCATCCTTGCTCGATACGTGATTGTGCCCATACGTCGTGCACGTTTTTCGCCATAGCCTCTACCAGGCCGTTCAACTCGTCAGAGAGTTGGATACCATCCAAATTCTCAGGTTTAGGAATGTAATTCGTTTTCATTTTCATTTATGTTTAGTTAAGTGATTAAGACATCTACTTCTAATCAAATTCCGTGCCAATGTCAAAAAACTGACAAAATGGCAGATTCATTATCAACAAGTATTTACTACTGCAATATTTTCCATGCTTTCAGTTTCATTTCAAACCAGTCTTTTTTTTTATAGCAATCTATATGATTTAAAATCCGTTGTATGCCTTGGTTCAGTGTCTCATCATACCCTTTCGCTCCCGAATCATACTTATCTAATAGATCATAGTGTACGATATTAGGATGAATATGACAAGGACCATGTTTCAACTCGTTTTTCTTCTCGTCGTATACTCCGTGAGGCGATTGTTTATACAACTCATGCTCCTTTGCACGCTTTCGCTCAAGGGGTTCTGTTAGTTTATTCCAATTAACTGCATTTCTCCATTTATCACGAGCCTTTTTTGCCGCTTCTGTTTTTTTATTCACATCCAATTGAGCAAACTCTGCCAATTCGTGTTCATCCGCAGGCGAAAATCCCAAAAGTAGTTGCTGCACATTCCAGCGATTGTGCTCACAACGAGCCATATTGTCATTATCATTTTCGTCTCCGTTCATGCAACGCAATTTCTGATACATCGAATCTACGAAATACATATTTGACCACTGTAGGGCTACTGTGAGATCATTCCAACTATCAGTCAATCCTGTATAGGTTTTTGGTTCGCCCATATCCACATACTCATCCTTATATTTTCCATCCATATCATACACTGCATTCACCAGCAAGGCTTTCAGATAGTGAGTGCGGCTGTCGATATATTCGCCATAGAGCATGCCGAATGGTCGAAGTTTCTTATAACGTTCGTTCGTTTCACGAGCATGCTCCAGATTCTCAATGATATCCGCAGCCTCGCGTTGATATACCCAAATCTCTTGTACATTCTTGTACACCTCCAATGGCATATAAAGGGCTGCTGCTACCGATTGATGAGTCAAAGGCAAACAAATGGCGATAGTGACCTTCGACTTCTTGTCGGCCGTTACGCGGCACAGATAGTCACGCACACCATCCGACTCCAATTCGCCTTTCACAAACTCTATCTCCACATCCAAGAAGTTCTTACCTTTCTTGCTCAGGTGCTTCCACTTATAATCTGACTGCTCTGCTGGATCCTCCCAACCATAATCAGACTCGACCTCGGACTTCGCACACGCATTCGCGTCTATATAGCGATGACGTGCCAATTCAAACAGAGTTGCATAGCGTCCCTTGAAGAACTGCATCTCTTGCTCTGCGTTTGCATCAATAAACGTGATACGGCTCTTCAGACTATTATCCCGCACGTAGTTCGGATAATGGGCTTGGAACAGCGCTTGTGTACCCATCGCCACACCCATCTTCGACATACCGACAACGATAAAGTGCACGCGCTTATCGTCATCGTACTTGATTCCTTCAAAGCCGTCTAGAGGAGTATATTCCACAAGGGGTGCGTGTGTTGCATTATCGCTTGTAGTATCATTTTCGTCAATCAGTGCTTTTGCTTTATTATCCACCATCACACGACGCGCCCACGAGTCATAGCGGTTGAATGGAACAAAATGCATGGCTCTATGCACACTATCTGGCACATCCGAGAATTGGAAAATGGAGAAGGTCGTTTGGTATTCAAAAAGTACCTTACAAACTTTTTTATCATCCTTACGATCGCCCAATATGTCTGCTATCAGATTCACACAACGCATATTCATGGTATCATGGAAGGTCTCACCGCCATCCATAGTTGTGTTCTCTCCTAGTACATATATCTCAGATGCATCCTCTAGGTGCAATGCTTTCAGTCCTTCATAAGAATACCGGATGTCGCTATAAATAATCACATGGTCATATTCATCTTCAGTCAAATACGCTTTTAGCGTTTGACGCACTTCCCCTATCTCGCTACAAGTTTGTAATATGACATATTTATTTTCTGTTTCATGTGCATAATCTAACGAATTCTTTTGTTTATCTTCATGCATTAACAGGCTCTTAATAACAGAAGGAGCGACCTCATTGGCACCAATAACAACAGCATAACTATTTTTTTGCGCACCACCTTTTATGCGCTTTAGCCACCTCCAACTTCGTTTCCAATATCTGCGATAACAAGGCTTAATATCGTCAAATGCATCCCAAAGCGAAACATATTTACGACAAAGGTCGTCTTTAGAATATCGCACTTGTCCTTTCTGCAATCGCTTTGTTCTACGACTAGTCCAACCGACTATAGCCGCAAGAACCAGTCCTTCAAACACCACAACCTGAAAGAGCATTATGATAATGAATCGAACAAAGTCCAAATTTCCATCTTTCGCCTCTTGCATTTTCACAGCATATTTGATAGCAGTCAGCCAATGATTATCATTAGCAGAATTACTCATTACCACGCTTTCTTGACAGGGACATGTATTGCTAACAAAAAATGATGCCATCACGCAAATGCTTGTTGCCATAATCAATACTAACAGCGCAAAGTACTTCCCACCAAACTCCACTAGCACTCTATCTCTTGATATGGGATGCACAATAAACCATACTAGGAGAGATATTAAGAACACGCCTCCTGCTATTCCAAAAATAATTGTCCAATTCATAATCTTATTATATTTCAATTATTATTTCTTCTTTTACCCCGAATATCACTCGGGTACATCCCCTGCACCTTGTCAAAATCATAGTGCGAATGCGAGAGAAAAACATATGTATTGTCGGTGGACATATTATTTGTCAATATAATGACATCTATTTTAATCGCCCTAATCCATCTATTGCTTTCTTACATTCTTGATTAGCCGCCAATTGATACCATTTTTTTGCTTCGATGATATTTTTTTCGACACCGTTACCTGTTTCAAAACACAATCCTACATAATATTGTGAGATAGCGAAACCTTGATTAGCAGCCTTCATAAAGTATTGATATGCTTGTTTATAGTTTTCCGACTTATCCTTTTCGTTGTTAGAACCAACAGCCAAATTATAATAATTGGCACCTAAACACTGTTGAGCTTCTGCAAGACCTTTATTAGCCAGTTCTTTTAATTGAGCGAGATCTTTAAACTTACCATCTTTAACTTTTTTAAACGACTCCAATAGCTCATTTAATTTACGCTGAGTTTCCTGAGCATCAGGGTGTTTCAATTCTGCCGCACGTTTCATCCAAAATCTTGACTGATCCAATTGTTTTACTATTTTGCCACCATTTTCGTATATTTTCCATAGTTTATACGCTGCAAGAACATGTCCTAAATCAGCAGCTTTCTTGCAGCATTCGATATATTGTGAAAACCTTCCACAGCATTGATAAGCTTTCGCTACAACATACCAATCTCCCTGATTAAATTTATGATCTATGCTTTCTAATGCTTGATATATCTTTATTTTCAAACTGAATTTAGTATTTCGAGAATGCAACAATTTTACTGATTCATTTACAGCTTCTTGGTATCCTCGCCTCACAACAGGTATGATCATATCGCTATCATTGCACTTTCCATATTCATATTGAGATTTTGCCGATCCTAATATAGCAGCTATTAAAATGTCTCTTGACTCTGTTTCATAAAATTCAATTATTTTATCTTTTAGACTTACGTATTTATTAAGAGCCTCAATAATGTCTTGTACGCTTGCATTATTATCCACTATGGACAACTTTGACTGCAATTCCGGATCCAATTCATTATATATCTTCACCAATGTTTCAATCGTATAAACCTTGTAGCACTCAAGCATTGCGCCTAAAGTTTCCGCTAAACGTATCTTATGTGGCAGTGCATCATTCGTTTTGTACTCTTTACTGCTATTTAAATACTTCATAAAGAGGGGATCAAATCTCTTACGTATCTGAATATGATTTTGTATAGTGTAATCATTTGAATAGTGTTTGAGAAACACTTTCTCAGATTTGTAGATATCTAAATATCCTTGCAGCCATTTATAAAAATACAATGTACATCTCAAAGAGTTATGCGTCATTAATATTTCTGTTCTAGACAATACTCCTAGAGATTTCAAATTATTGTTAGCGAAATCGTCTAATTTATCAAACTTGTTTTTATATTTATTCAAGAATTCTTCTCGTTGAGTTGTTTGTTTTAGAATAAACAAATATAATGACACTAGTGATCTGTGATCCACTTCAATCATTCTCCATAAATTTTGCTGATCAATAGTGTCCATTATTTCCTGTATCGTAGGTATCTCTTTTTTTGCTTGTTGTAAAATACAGATATGCTCAAGCACATCTGCTAAACGACTTGGGATGATAGTGCAATCATTTAACACTCTCATGATAAATTCACAGTGAGTGAGTTTGAACGTCTTTGGTATATCATCATTCTCAGACAGATTGTATGCATATTTATACATCATCCAATCTGGCTTAAGCAATTCACAGTCTTGATTATCTCTCAAATATTCCTCATATTCTTTATACAAAGATTTAGCCTTTTCCTTGTCATCTTTCTTCGCCAAATTTATTTTTTTATTCCACCAATATACATTGTTTCTGTCACCTTGCTTTTCAACATCTTCAGTAATATCATCCAGATTATTATCTGACATTTTCGATTCGCTATCTTCATATCCTAATACATCTTCTACAACAATATCATTCTCTTTTGTCTCAATTTCCTCTTCTTTTTCCTTAATACTTATGCCTGCTTTTTTAAGACATCGTCTCATTATACCATCAGGACGCAAGAGATAGGAGCGTTTTGATCCCTCGTATCTCTCTTTGTATAAATTACATAAAATTTTGTTCTGTTTTTGAGCATCGTCATTATCAGGAGTATCTTCTTCAACATCAAAACGATGTATTAAGATGTTCCACACTTTCGTCGTATCGAACCTATTCAAATGACTATTTCTAAAATCAGCAGTAATTTCGTTATTCTCATCAAATACTTGTAACTCACCTATGTGAATCAATGCCAATGTATAGTATGGATCGATATCTTTGTTTTCAAAATCTTTCTTAGATTCTTCTTGTAGGAATAACTTTACCTTCTGCATGTCGTCAAGCAAAACCTGTTTTTCATTTTCTGTAAGCTTTTTTGCCTTATTTGGATCATCCAGTTTTTTCTTTACTTTCCAAAATTCTTTTGTCAATGTCGAAAACAAATCTACACGTAGAAATGCGTTTTCTTTACCATTATAAAATTGCTTATACAATTCCATTTTTTCGGATAAGGATCTAAATTCCTTTCCCAATTTAACACTCACATAAATAGGATTGTTTTGCAACTTATTACCCGCAATTTCATCAATCAACTCTTCTTGTTTAATATTACTAGTTGTCTTGTACAAAAGATTCAGTATTTGTGCCTCTGTACGATACTTTATTAATTTGTGATGGTTAATCGCACTATAAGCCCATATAAATTGTTCTTCACCATTAGCATTTCTTAGTACCTTCTTTAAGGCATGAAACAATGCATACGAATCTATTTGCTCTAGTTCTATTTGTTCCAAATAGTACATAGCATCCGTATGAGATGGTGCTTTTTCCATCAATAAATTCATTAATACCTTTATTGTATAATTAATACGCCAAATATCAGTTTGTTCTTTAGCTCCTTGAAGCAGATTGCGAAGAAAATCCAACTCTTTTTCAACATATTTCACCATGGCTTGAAACTCATGAGAAGCACATTTACGCATTGCCATGCTTAAGATTTTGTATCTATCAGTATCTTCTTCAGTTAAACCTGTCGCTGTATCTTTCTGAAGACCTTTTATGTACAACTCATAGAATTGTACAGCATATTCAAACGTACGAGTTTGAAGCATCGCAGAAACAACAAACTTGCCAAAAAAATCTTTAACCTTTGGCGTAGCAGCATTTAAATTCCAATCATGCTCATCACATGAACAATCGATATACATCAAGTGATCTACTATACACTTACATTTCTCTGGATCGCCATTTGCATACTTTGCCAAATACTTAAAAATAGTATAAATCGGATATATCTTTGATTCTTGATCCAATAAATTATAATCTTTTAACAACTCGCTAATTGCTTTAACATTGGCAGCTTCTGCTTTACTGTAACGAGCTAATAAGTTTAATAAGCGATTGATATTTACTAACCATTTATCATTACTTATAGCATTTTCGTCTTTTACGTTCAATATATCAAAACAATTCTTGATATAGGATATTAACGACTGAAAATCGAGCTTAATTTTTTTCAATCTCAATAATGCATTAATCTCTTTTTCTATGGCATACAAGTCATCTACTTCTAAGCTCTCGAGATCACCATATTTTATTTTATAGTCTTCTCCTATTGAGATGTAACAACGTTTTTTAAGAATATTTTCTACATATGTTTTATAGTCATCAGAATCAGTATCTTTTCTATTTTCTGCATAACGATATAGTTCACCGATAATACTGCCAGGATAGCAGCCTCCTCCAATTATTTTAGTGTCTTTTAACTTCTGTAGGTAACTATCTACTTCATTATCATTTTCACATCTACCTATGATTAACGAGTAAATCAATTGTATTTCTGCCAATTCTTCGGACAACTTTTCTATTCCTCCGTTAGAGTTAATATATTGACTTAGTATATCAACTACCATTCCATTAGCAGCTGCTTGTAGGCTACTGTCAGGTATTCTTGGTACAATGCGTCGTAGAGAAGAAAGCGTTGGAAATGCTGCATAATATATCTCTATAGCCTCTTGAAGATCATCTTCATCACTAAAGTCATACAACACCTCTTTAAATTGTTCGCTCTTGAAAGTATCAGTTTTATCCAACAAATACTGCCATATCAATTCATTTACTTCAAAAATACAATTTTTACTCTCACTTTTATCTATGTATTTTCCCATTATATCTAGGAAATATTCTCCATCATACTCAAAATTTGCTGTCGTAATTTTAATAAATTTTTGTCCTATATCGTTCTTGCTAATCGATTTATTATTATCTTGGAGATACAACATATTCAATCCAAGCATCGCTTGTATGCAAGTTCGTAGCCAATTAATATCGAACTGGGCATCACGCCTCTCAGAAAGTTGCTTAAAAACTAATATTGCGAGAAACAAGCGATACTCTTTTCTAAAAGTCATTACTAATTGCAGCGACTTCAACCAATCGTGCAATAACTCTAAGTACTTCTTTTCATTTTTAACAGTTTTCTTTAACAAACTATTTAATATAGCTTTTTTATACTCATTAATTTCAGGAATAAGATCGGCAATTGTTTTACCATTTTCTACTTTAATTTCCTTTCCTTGTGCTTTTAGGTGTTTAATCAGACGATTAATTATAGACTCATCAATTATTGGTATTTCGATGAGTTTATAATTACCTGCTAAATCGTCACTATAATCGCTCAAAAAATCCTCTAAACGAACTTTTGTATTACTGCCAATCAAATGATAGTAGTTGCTATCACATAACTTATCTATGAAGGTTTTTCTTTTTTCCTCATCAAGTACAAATAGCACATCTATTATTTGATCGCATAGTATATATTGAGAATCTATTTTTCTTGTATCGCTGCTCAATAGGTCTGCTATTGTATTAACATTACTTTTAGTCAATATAATTACCGACTGTTCACTTAAAGCACCATGGCACAACTGATAAATAGCACGCGTTTTTCCAGAGCCAGGAAGACCAGTTATAAAGCAAAAAGGAGATTTCTCTGACTGTTCCACATATCTAACTAATTCTTCATCCACCTTACGTGGAATATAGAATGTTTCATCAAATCCAAATTTCTCTTTAGCTCTATTAGAATCATAATATATATCTGTAGCTTTGATATTTTTACCCCATTGGGATAATAAGTATGTATCTAAGCCCTTTATGATTTTATCAACTTTATCTGAATTTACATCTACTAGTGAATAGAAATCTTCACCGTTAAAGGTTATACCCTGATTGGTATCGAACTTGACATCATCAGGATATGTATCCATCTCTAAACTATTTTTAAATATCGGAACAAACTTTAACTCTCCTATACTTTCTCTATACAATGCTCTTCCTATCTCAATGCGAACATAATCTATTCTTTTAGAATCTTCACTATGTAATCTTGTAACTTGCTCAATTAAATCATCATAAGGCAATTTGCAGAGATTTTTGTACATTTCAATTTCTTCTTGACTCTTAACAAGATTATCAAGAGTTCCTTCATCTATAATACAAAAAAACACCTTGCAATGTTCTACACCATATATTATTTGATTGATCCATCTGCCTAACTCAAATTCTTCTAGATCCCGCAATACCCTATTTTTAAAACGTGAATCCAAATTTGTAAATAGGAATTTAGCTTTATGGTTTGAGATTCTTTGACGATAACTAATAAAAATATCGTGCTTCTTAAACTCTTGTTTAGGAACTAATGGAACAACTTCAACTGGCACAGCATCCACCACATCACACAATTCAATATCATCTTTGAAAGTCTTGTCTGCAGAAATCGTAATTTTCTCTTCATTTAGCGACGATGGATTATCTATAGCAACTACTTTTCGATTATATTCACCAGGAGTCAATGATAATTTAATTTTTTTATCAGCTTCTAATTTTTGTATTAGTTGATTATTTAAATACAAATAACAAGATTGATCAACTACAATCGTATAATTTATTTTACCCGTTGCTTCCATAATTCTGAATTGTATGAATTTTAATCTTAAAATTGGACGATCTAAAATGTTATTACTTTCCTCCTACTCCGTTTCTACTACATATATCGGTATATTGCGGAAGGTGACGGAACCGATGCCGTAATGGTAGGATGAGATGCCTCGGAGGGCGATGTTAAGCATGCTGATCTCGGTGGCAAATTCGCTAATGCCTTGCAACTCGATGCGCATCTTTACGGGCACATCTACTGGCAGTTTGGTGCCATCGTTCAGGCCGTCGCCTCCACCGAAAGTGATCCAAGAGATACCACCTTGGTAGGTAGGTCTAAAGACATCCCCTTCGTCGTCATACACAATCGTCTCATCATTTTCCAGAGCACCCGCACAAGGTTCCTTGCGCATCACCACTACATCAGAAATGAGTTTGCCGGTATGATTCGTAAACACTAAATCAATATATCCTTGACTACCGCTCACCACACATCTCTTCACCTTAATATCCAAGTCGATTGGAATATACTGACGGCTACTCGTGATTTGAGCACTTGCCACAACGCTCAATAGAAGGAGCATTAGTACTGATAAAATAGTTCTTTTCATAACGAAACGTATATCTTTACATATTCAACAATATTCGTCTTGCTTCCGCATTACCTGCATCAGCAGCTTTTTGATACCATTGTTCAGCCACATCGCGGTCTTTGGTTACGCCTCTACCACCGTGGTACATCTTGGCCACCTCAATATAGGCAGGGGTATGTCCTTTTTCTGCCGCAGATTTCATATACTGGAAGGCTGTTGATAGGTTCTTTGCTACTCCTTCGCCATTCTTGTATGCCAATGCTACTTGGTAGCATGCTGCCGCATCACCAGCATCGGCTTTCGCTTTGACTTGTGCCAACGGACTTGTCTGGGTAGTAACTGCCACTTTCGGAGCAGCAGTTGCCGCCGTCGTCGTGGTAGTAGTTGCCATTGGTTTTGCTGCTTCTGCCTTGCGTGCTTGTTCAGCTTTGCGTGCTTGTTCTTCGAGTCGCGCACGCTCTTGCGCCAATCGGTCGGCTTCCGCCTGCAAGGCACGAGCAATACTATCCTGGCGCAAACGCTCAATCTCGGCTTGGTTGGCGCGATTGATGCTGTCTAAGTTGATTGTTGGCTGAACAGTCGATAATGATTGAGTAGTATCGGATGACTTACTATAATACAGACCTATAGCCAACAGTATTGTAGCACCTAATAGCGAAGACGCTATAACTGCGATACGGCGTTTCTTTCTTCTTTTCTCCACTGCTGCCCTAGCATATTGTTGCACGGAGCAAGTTTGGCTCTTAACTGCCGCCAGCAACAATGGCAGTGCATCAGACACTTTTGGAATAGCATTAATCCACTGAGGAAGACTGAGATAGAACGCATATCCCTTACGCATTGGCGCGTCATCCAAGCGAAAAGAAATGATACGCTTATGATTGTTGTGTGCTAATTCCAACTCACTCAACACATTGGTAGAATCCAATACATTTTCGGAATAGAGTACCACGAGGTTATTAGCACTCAGCACACCTTTTTCAATTGCAGCAGCGTATGCTTCACCAGGTTCGATGCTGTATTTATCTATCCAGCAATTCACCCCATGTGTGGTTAGATAGTCATATATCTCATATGCTACTTTCTCATCCTTTCTCGAATAGCTTATAAACACATCATATTTCTTCTCTTGACTCATAGTATTTTTCACAAAACCACAATAAGGCTACAAAGTTACAACTTTTCTACAACAATCACAAGCAAAATCTCCAAAATATGTTACATAACATATAATTCACTTATATTTATTTTTTTTCGCAAAATTATTTTCTACTTTCCACAATTTTTTGTATCTTTGTGGCAGAAAAATATCCCTACCACACATACATTCAGGTACGGAAAATATTTTTCAAAAATTAACCAAATTATTAACCCTTAAAAATCAAAAGTAATGGCAGAATAGCGGCAATTTTAACTTTGAGAGACATGGCGCCTATGCACTAGGAAACGAGGTATGATGCCAGAACAATACTCCTACTTCGTGAGCGTGTTTCTGAGAGAAGCTAAAATGTTTGTTCCCCCCATTACGCATTCAAAATGCGTAAGATGTTGAATTGTGTTAACATATTGACAATTAGGTTCGTACAACTACTGTGTCACAACGCGAGCAAAATAGAAACGCTATCTCTATGGGCACGCCTAATGGTGCGCCTATGGATCGCATGTCCACAGAAGAACTATTCAATATTTTACGCCAAATAATCAAGGAACTATTCAACCGCTATCTTGACAGAAACAAACCCGCTAAACGAACCTTAGACGACATCCGCGACACCACTTTCTTCCGCCAAAAAGATTACGCTACTATGTACATCGAATTTGAGGCATACGAGCGAATTGGCGAACACTTCTTCAAGGACACCTCTGTTCATTTCATGACCTACCTTAAGGATTATCACGCACAAAAAAGACTCGCTAAGTGGCTTGATTGGGACGAAGTAGAGTTCAAAATGGGTAGCCTAGAGAAGGCAAAAAACCGCAACGACAACGAACACATCTACGAGTACGACATCCAAAAACGGGCTAAATTTCTAAAAAAACACCTCTAAAATAGCATAAAAATGCACTTCCAGACAATTGTCCGAAACTACGGACAATTGTCTCTATTTATATGGGAAAATAGCTGTACTTTTGCACATCGTTCGAACGAAACTATGTTTAACTATTTAGTGCAAACAGCTATGAAAACCAACGAATTACAAGGCTCAGAAGCCCTC
The DNA here is from genome assembly GCA_045124995.1 of Paludibacteraceae bacterium. GTDB lineage: Bacteria > Bacteroidota > Bacteroidia > Bacteroidales > Paludibacteraceae > Colicola. Next base: position 33,803 of record JBGVMY010000007.1, read on the forward strand.
TTGCTTGTCCGCAAGCAACTCGCATCGTGCTACTCTACCGCAGCACAAGTCATGTACGAATTTGACCTCAAAAAAGTGGTCCAAATCTACCTGCCATCCTGCAGTGATGCGCAGTTCCACGCACTCATGCGTCTCATCCAAGATGATGTGATCTGCATCCTGCCGCTGCCACGCGGTTCGCGCACGCTCATCTACTGTGATGTCCTCACCGACTTCAACGACGAGCAAAACATGCTGCTCTATCAGATGCACCTCGAATCCGTTTTCGCTAACCAGCAAGGTCGCATGACGCAGCCATACGGCGTGCGCATCTACGAATTTGCTAACTACGAGGAGGAGTGCTAATGGCTAGCAAGCAACAAGAAGCGATCCGATACATATCGGAGAACTACTTACAATTCAATCGGATACGACACGACGTCGTATCCGATAAGTTGCAAATTAGGCTATTAGGCGAGGAGGGAAAAGGCGAGAGGCAGGAATATTGGCGCGAGATGACCAAACAGGACATCAACTCCATCGTCTGTCAGTGTGCGCAGGAGTGCGATAGCAATATCACCAGCCGCGAGGTGATGACCGTCCTTCAGTCAGACCTCGTACCATCGGTGCATCCGCTGCGCGAGTATATCCAATCATGCCGCACGTGGACCAAAGAACAGCCTGATTGGATAGACTTAGTGGCTAGACAAGTGAAGGTAAAACCTTCAGGCGAAGAGGCAAAAGGCGATAAGGCGACAGGCGAGGAATTATGGCGCGAGTGCTTCAAACGTTGGTTTGTGGCGATGGTAGCTTCGTGGATGAAGGACGAAGTGGTCAACCAGCAGGTACTGGTGCTCATTGGCCGCCAAGGCATCTACAAGACCACGTGGCTCGAGCGCCTCATCCCGCCACATCTGCGCCCCTATTCCTGCAAGTTGGCCAATACCAACGATCTGAACAAAGACGAGCGCATGCGCATCGCCGAGTTCGGACTGATTGCTTTGGACGAGATCGACTCGATGAACCATCGCGAACTCAACCAACTCAAATCCGTCATCACCTCCTCTGATGTCAACGAGCGCGCAGCATACGCCTACACCAAGGAGCGCCGCGTGCGTTTGGCAAGTTTCTGCGCCAGCGGCAACCGTCGCGACTTCCTCACCGACCTCACAGGCAATCGCCGTTGGTTACCTTTTGAGGTCGAGAGTATCCAAAATCCATATTTCACCGTCCTCCCCTACGAGATGATGTACGCCCAAGCTTGGGCGCTCGCACAGGATCCTACTTTCAGCTATTGGTTCGACCTCGACGAGATAGAGGTGCTCGAGCAGCATAATCAACAGTTCCGCGACGAGAGCAACGAAGAGCAACTCCTACCTATCCTCTTTGACATCCCCGCAGAGGGCAAAGGCGAGTTCCTCACCGCTGCCCAAATCAGCGAACGACTAGTGAACTTTGGCAATATCAAAAAGCCTATGGCATTGAGCCGACTGGGGATGGTATTAGGGACAGCTGGATACAAGGCGACAAAACGGAAAATAGGAAACACCCAAACTCGCGGATGGATTGTATATCAAAGAGATACAGACGAGATAAACGCTTTAAGGCGAATCTTGAAAGACTAATGAGGGACAGCAAGGACAGCAGATTCTATAGACTCGTCCGCGCACGTACGGGGACGAGAAAGAGAAAAGTGCTGTCCCAGCCGTCCCTGCTGTCCCTGCTTTTGTTTTGTCATTTGCACGATAAATAAAGTATCTAAACTGGGTTTCATGCCCCAAAGGAGATTCGGAATAAAAAAAGAAAAAAAGGACGGCAGATAGACTATCCACCGCTTATCCACCGCTTATCCACCCGATAAAAGCTAATAAACATGTACTATAAGTCAAGTAGAAATAAAGCCATAGTTGAGAAGTTTGATGATTTCCTCCGTCAGGGTTATCCCACAATGGAAGCTTATGCACAGACAGGCAAGGTATTTTTTCTGACAGAAGAACGCATCAGAAAGATCATAGCACAGCGACACAAGTGGTCAAGTTGACCAACAAAAATGGGATTTGTGTAGTACCTTTGCAGTGGAAATAAGAGATAGATTCTCTAGATATTCTAGACGTTTTAGAGGTATATCAGTTGTTCCAAATGATCCTAATTATTAACCCTCAAATCCTATTTGAATCACTATGGCTCGTTATGAAACGAATGACCTATTGAAGTCACTACATGGTAAAGTGTGCCAGCACTCTGACACCTATTTCGCAGAGCGCTATGGTACCAAGTACACAGGTAAGATGTGCAATCCTCGTACCAGCCCGCCTAGCGAAGCGGAGACGGCAACCCGCACGAAGTTTGCTCAAGTACAAGCCGCTATGGCAGCCCTGTCGGAGGAAGAAAAAAACACGTATGCAACCGCCTACAAGAAGAACCCCAAAGGCTACAAAACCCTCCGCGGCTACATCTTCGCAATGGAATATGCGAAGCTCGGTAACTAATCAATCATTCATCTAATTAAGAACACACCAACTACCACTATGGCAAAGATTGAATTTGCATTTCCTGTGGACAAGATCCACGGCAAAGTGGCTAAAGACCACAAAATCGGCTTTGCGCACCGCAAGGCAAGTAAGTTAAACTACAGCACCAGTTATGGTCAGCGTATCACTCCTTACTCTCAAGACGAGATGGCGCATCAAGAGAAGTTCAAGGCCGTATGCGCCAGCACTCGTGCTCGTATGAAAGACCCAGGCAAGGTAATGCAAGACCAAGCAGCGTTTAAGGAACAAACGAAGTACAAGACCTTCTATCGCTACGTGTTTAACCTGGAGTGGGAGAGCTACGAAGCGTAAGCTCGTAGCAGATCGCTTCGCTGAAGATCGCTATGCTGAAGATCGTTCGCCGTGCTCACTGTAGATCGCTCGTAAAACTCGCTGTAGTTTTCTAAGTGAGTCTACAGGCGCATGGCGCCGATATCAAACAACCTCCTAGCGCTAAAGCGCAGAAATCTTATAAATCTATATTAGTCGCAATGCTCCTCAAAGTACTCCGTAATCCATTACCACCTCTCCGCGTATCGCCTTGAGCGATACTTGTGCGATGAATCTTATAAATGCATCGGTACACGATTCAGAGTCGATATTTGCTATGTTTGTTAAGATTCAGTGAGCTTTTATCGCGCAGCGATGATTAGTCATAGCGTAGCGTTATGACGAAAAAGCGAACGGTGGCAATCTATTACGGAGTACGCAGAGCGAGTGTAACGAGCTAAATGAGATTAATAAGATTTCTCGAGCGCAGCGAGTAGGAGATAATTTTTGATCTGTATGAAAAAGATTCAGTTGATATTATCAGTAGGCCTGTGCCTGTTTGGAGGCACGCTATTGATTGCAGGGTTCGTAGCTCCACCAATAGGGGAGATTCATCATTCCGTTTTAATAGCATTTGGTGAAATATTAACCTTCAGCGACAGTTTGATAGGCATTGATTACAAGTATCGCTATCGCGAGTGATTTTTTTAAGACAATTATTGTCAATTTGAACGTCAATTAATGACAATTTTTGAAACAAAAATACGCCCTCTAAGAGGGCTACAAAAATACACAAAAATCAGGGAAGATATTTTGTTGTTAGGGCAGAAGAATATAGCACGCTATATTAGTGCCCAACAACAAAATTAATTCTAAGAAATGATACGAATATGTATATACGATTGATACGAAATGAAGCAAAAGGTAATGCGATCACAGGGCGGCTGGTGATTGATGGCAGGTGGTTCTGCAATACGCTTGAGCGGAAAGGCGTAGAGATACTGCCGCTGTGCTACCATGTGGCTGTGACCATGTCGCCGAAGTTTAAGCGGCTCTTGCCGATTGTGCAGAATGTTCCATCGCGTAGCGGTATACGTTTCCACCGTGGTACTCGTCCCGAGCATTCCACGGGCTGCATCCTCCTTTCCAAAGAAAAGGAGATAGAACTCACTCAATTAATCCTTAAAGCACAACAAGAATATGAAGAGATTATATTGGAAGTTTCGGACTTTCGTCCTGGCACTGAGTGTGGTTATAATACCAAATGTCCTCGTGAGTTGCAAGAGCCTTAGCGGTGGTTCAGCAGTGGTACAGAGTGGTTCAGAATGGTTCAATATTGTTCAGCGTAGTGACACCGTGGTGGTGCGTGATAGCATCTTCGTGAGTGAACGCCAGCGTGGCGATACGGTGTATCTCACGCGCATAGAATGGCGCGACCGCTGGCGCACACGCGTAGAGCGCGATACGGTGGTGGATGTGCGGGTGGAGAAAGAGGTGGTACAATTGCCCGCCGAGCGATACGTGCCACGCTTTCACAAATGGTGCACACGGATGTTCTGGTTGATTGTGGTAGCAACAGTCATATACTTGCTACTCCGATTCCGCATAAAGGTATAACATACCTACTCTCTTAAGGTCTGACCTTAAATAAAACGCCCTCATTTTTCGTGAATGGGGGCGTTTTTTCTGCTACCTTTGCGATTCAAGATTTCTTGTCTTCTACCTCCAACTCTAACTGCATGAAATGGTCGAAGTCGGATTGATACAAACGGTCCTGGACAATGCGGTACTTCTCAAACTCGGTTTCTGCTTTAGCCTTTGCCAGTTCTGCCGTAATACGACCCGCATCTTGCAACACCTCCCTATCCCAAAGCGTTAAGAAACCATTTAAACGCGTCTCCCAGTCCGCCATCGTCATAGGAATCTGGCGCATAGCCTGCATCTCTGCAAAATCCAAATAGGCATTGACAATACGAGCCAGTACCTGCAACTCATCGTGCGAAAGGTAATTCTTTGCCACTACCACATCATAGCGATGAATCTTACCTTCTGGAGCACCTTCCCAAGTAGTCAATCCCATGTGCTCTTTAGCTGCATCTGCACGCTCATAAATAAGCTCAGCGGCCGTATGCTGATGCACCGCATAGTGCAATTTGTTTTGCACCGCCGCAAAGAAGCGCTGCGTGGCAGCAGCTGTAGGATCATAATCAATACTGGTGGCATAAATATCGGTGACCTTTTGATAGAAACGACGCTCAGAGAGGCGTATTTCACGCACCTTCTCCAATTGCTTCTCAAAGTAGTCCTTCATAAGAATAGTACCACCTTTCTTGAGACGTTCAGAGTCCATCACCCAACCTTGGATGGTATAATCCTTGACCACAGCATTAGCCCATTTACGGAACTGCACAGCACGTTCGTTATTCACCTTAAATCCCACAGCGATAATCATTTGCAGACTATAGTGCTTCACCTCGCGAGAGACTTGGCGAGTGCCCTCGGTTTGAACTATCCGGAAATTCCGGATGGTTGCCTCCTCTTCTAATTCGCGGTCTGCATAAATCTTTTGTATGTGTTCGCTGATTGTGCGCACGTCCACTCCATAGAGTTCTGCCATCAGACGTTGTGTGAGCCAGATATTTTCATCCTGATAGCGCAGCTCAACACTCTCAGGCTGATCTCCAATAGCACTAACAAAAGTCAGATACTCCGCTGCTGACGAGCGAAGGGTAATTTCGTGGGATTTAGCTGATTTCTTAGCCATAGGATATGGAATTATTGTTTGGAACTGCAAAGATACAAAAATTTTTGCAGATACGCAAATAAAATCGCTTTTTGAGGCGATTTTATTGGTATAGTTTAGAAGTGCGAGTCGAATTTTAATGTTTAGTGAACGGCGCAAAGCGCCTACTGTTTAGTGTTTAGGGGTTAGGCTAGAAGATATCAAACGACGCCTCTTCTTGGAGTGATTCTTCTTGGAGGGTGCGTTCGATGACGTGGGACCAGAGTTTTTCTTGAAGCAGTTTCTGGCGGAGGCGGTTCTCCTCGTCGGGCACGTAATAGACATTATCGTTGCGGTGGTAGATGATGAGGTGCAGTTTGCGCTTCGCGTCCAAGCACTCGGCAATCATCCATTCGTACTTGTTCTCCACCCGCGGCGTCAGGTCGTGGGGTTTGATATAGGCATAGTGGCGGTAAGTGCCCTTATAGAAATACGCATATGGATAGGGCAAACGTTCCGTTTCGCTATCCTGCGCCACCGCGAAGCAGCAAGTGACGCGGTTATGCAGTTCGAAATCCAACAAACGGTGCGTCGCCATAACGCGCAAGCCCTCGATATACGCCGATTTACCTGGCAAGAGCCGCCTGTACTGCTGCATCAGCGCCCGGAAAGTGGGGTCGTTCTTGCCACGGATCATGCGCATATACATGAGTCTGCCATAGAGGACCTGCAGCATCGTAGGACGGGTTTTGTGGTGGGCAGGACCATGTTGGTGGTAGTAGTCGCGCCACTTGTAGAAAGCTGCCAAGTAGCCGTATTGCCGCCAGATATACAGCAAGTTGCGTATCGATGCCACGAACTGCTTATTGACATTGGCATGAGAGTTGACCACCAGTCCTGTGACCTCCTGACGCGTGCCACGACGCTGTAGGCGGGTCTTCTTCTCATTGATGAGGAAACCCTGTCGGTGGATAATATTACGCAGCTCGGTGAGGAAAGCGCCATCGTCGTGATAGACATGGTGCATGGAGCTGAAGGTGATATCGTCGGCATAGCGGGTGTAGGTCAGCCCAAAGCGTTGCGCGAGGCCTGCGAGCTGACGGTCCATCGCATCGCAGATAGCATTGGTGAGCATGGGCGAGACGGGAGAACCCTGTGGCAGCACATAGCAGACATGCGTCTCAGTCAGTTCCTGAACCTCCTGACGCATCGCCACGAGACCTGCAATCACGCTCGCCAACTCCCGATTGAGAGAAAACGGAGCGCACTGCAGGCGTGCACACACACGAGCTTGACGGATCGAGGGAAAGAAGTCCTTTAGGTCTAGGTTGAAGACATAATTCTTACCCTCGTGTATCCGTGCGTTCTGGTACACCGAACGACCCTTGACGAAGCCCATAGCATATGGCGAAGGCGTATAAGCATGTAGCAGCATCTCGTTGATCACACGCAAGATCCACTGGTATTCCGTGCTCTTGGGAGCCGTGATGATACGTACCCCACCCGACTTCTTGGGGATATGAAACGTGCGGAAGCGACCCTGCTGGTTGTTGGGATTGCTGTAGTAGCGCAACTGCTCCATCGTGATGTCGGGCGTCGCATCTGCAGCAGGTGAGAGGCTCTGAAGGAGCGACTTGATCTGGTTGATACGCTGCAACAGTTCGTGCGTCGTGCGCAAATCGGACAAGAGATGAGAGGCGAAATATGATGCTAGGTTGTTGTAGGGCATTTTTGTTGGATAATGGTTAATGGTTAATGGACGCTGCGCTATTGGGTAAGGGAGGGATTGTGGATAACAGACTATTTTCTCATACTTATCACGAAGTGCCTTCTGCAACTAGGACAAGGACGAAGTCGTTGTCCCTCAATTTGGAAATGAGCAGTGCTCGCACTGCGAGATTTGCAAATTGATTGCTTAATGTCAGACCGTTGGGTATTCCAATCAGTTGGATGTCAAGCGAATACGCGTGACTATTCAAAACTTATCCGTCTGTTATCCACAATCAAAGATCACTTTTTATACAACTAAATCTGCAAGTATGGCCACTTACCTTCTTTCCATAAATTCTTATCGAGTTCGTACGCCTCTCTGCCTCCCAGTTCGATGAGCTTGAGGTAGAAATCGACACCATGGCCACCATGGAAATTATGCGTGAGTTCGTGTATACACAGCGCCTCCAGACTGTCAGTAGGCAACTGCAGGCAGGTAGTGCTGAGCGCGATTTTCTTGCCTTGAGAGTAATTCCACGCCGCATACGAGTGGAGCGATTTGACCACTTCACATTCCTCATAAGGGACATCTATACGCGCCGACACGCGCTTCAACACATCGGGGAGGACCTCTTTGGCACGTTTGAACAGTAGGTCTTTCACCTTGCGGTGGATGGTCTTCTGCACATAGAGATAGTCGAGGCAAGCCTCACGGGGGAAGAATAGTTGGCATAGTTGGCCATCGTGATGGCTGACATACCTATCGGTAGTGCCCCGCAGGACCTGCAAACGGAAATGGTCGGTCTGCAGCGTATAGCCATCGTAGTAGCGGTGGGTGCCGTCGCAGGTCCATTCGCTAAAACGCTGAGGTACATACTGTTGCGCAAAAGAGATGCCCAAGAGGAGAGGTGCATCGTTTCCGACCGTGACGAGGATCTCGTCTTGGTTGCAACGCATGCGGGTCTCCTGGAACTTGTAAGGACTTTTGACCACGCGCACACGGCCTATACCCTCGAGATGGCGCGTGAGGGAGTGGCAGTCGGGAATGTGTTGCAGCGCATCGAGACGCTGACGCAATCCCCGGTAATAGTCACTTTCTCTCTTTTGGCGAGAGGTGCCACATTCGTAGCAATAGGTAAGTAGGTCCTTAGCCATCGCGAGGTCCTGCTCAACACCGTAGCCGTGTTCGTAGCAGTGTCCGAGCCAACGGGCACAGGAATAATCGTTGTGCAGACCTTGCTGGAAACACGCAGCAGCCTGCGCGTACTCACGATGCTGATAGTGTTCGTGGCCATGTTGAAAATTACTGAAAGGCATATGATAAAAATATAAATTAGCTATTAATCTCTTATCATTTCGTCACCTCAATCAAGCGCCAAGGTCCTTCGTAGGAATTGAACTTAGCCTCGAAGAGGAAGGTATCGAGTTGGTTGATCTCCTCGTATATGGCAGGTATCACCACGCGGCCACGAGAATCTACGACACCTTTGCGGCCATATACATAATATTTGAAATAGCCCGTAGGATGTTCTTCGTCGTAGTCATGAGGCAAATATAGCGGTTTGAGGTCGTATTCACTACAGAAGGACTTGAGCACCTTGCCATATTTATCCACATGCTGCATCACACCATCTTTGATAGCAAATAGTTGATTGCCAGAGCAGTAGATAAAATCGTATTGCAGGGGCAGTGTGATGGTGCCATCGGTGTCCATCACACCAAACTTATCTTCATCTTGGAAGATACGCACTCCACATTCCACAGGTGACCAAATGCAGTCGTAGATGGTATCTACCACCAATTCGCCATGCTTGTTTATTAGTCCACATTCGTTTTTGGAATTCGTGATAGTGGCATGCCCACCGTGGAAAGCGTAACCAAAACGATTGATGGCATATTCCGTTGTTGGGAATTGACAAGGGATCACCTCTTCGCCCTGCATATTGATAAAACCAATCTTACCATTGCGGTATACCGCAGCCAATCCCTCGGAGAAGTTCCAAGCATGGTTGTAGCGACCTTTGATCACCACCCTACCCGTATTAAGGTTGATAAAACCACGTTTGCCATTTCGATCGCAATAGACGGTCAATGAATCGCCCTCGCTGACGCCTAATGATACCCAGCGCAATTTAGGTGATACATAGCGGTTAGTATTCACATTGAAAATACGCACGTACTCTCGATCGGGATAAGCCTTGTCCAAGCGCAAGGAGTCGTTGATCCGGGTTTGATAATACCAGTGTTTGTTGTCTAAACGGTCTTCAATACGAACAGATGCAAGGCATGCAAAGAAAATAAACACACCTAATCCAAAGAGCGCCCATGCGGAGATTAGGATTTTTTTCCAGAGTTTTGGTTGATTGGTTTTCATAAATGATGATGTTGAATAGTTATAGATCAGGGTTCATCAAAAAAGTTCTTATTATCTACAGCTGCACAGAAAGTATTAGCCGCAATACGATCATACATACGTGTTCGTGCATTATTTGTTGTACGTGCCATATGCATGGTGCCTTCCGTATCAGCATGAAATTGCATCACATTGGTAATCGAGATTTGCGCTGCAAAGGCTTCTACGTCATGATTTGCACCAATATAGGCAAACACCCACCCCGCTATTTTCAATTCATCTACCAATGCTTTGATGGCTTTGCCAGAATACTCGTGCGATGCGTTCTCACACCCATCAGTTACTACAGTAACCAACACTTTATCATCTGCTGCTACTTTTTTGCGCAAAGTGGATATGGATTGACCCATCGCATCATATAATGCAGTGCAGCAAGTAGGTTGGTAGGTTTCTGCATTCAATTCGTTTACCTCGTCCACATTTGCACATTCACATACCATCTTGACATCATCGTTGAAAGTCACGAGGGTAACATAGTGCTCTTGGTCCTCGTGTTTTTTTTGTGCAGCGCGAATAGTTTGTAGGGTTTCGTTGACACTGTCAATTGCTTCTTTCTTGATGCTCATCATAGAGCCACTCTCATCAAGAATAATGAGGTTAAAAATTCTGGTCTTCATAGTTTGTTTGTTTTTATATTGTTGTCTAAGTTCTTTAAGGGTTGTCCTAATATCTTGAATAGGGCGAAATGGAACGACAAAATTAAGATTCTCATCAATGATACCATACACATTCTCTTCATCATTATCCTCCATGCCATATCCATCGCCATCGGCAAAGTACCTACCGTCGGGATACAACGTCCAGGAAATGGCACAAAAGCCGTCTTTGAATCCGTCCCAAGTGCCCAAAGAACCATAATTGAGCACTTTACGCTCTGCGTTTCTTGCACCATGCTCGCATTGCTTATTGATAGCTTCATAATCAATATCGCTATCCTCGATCGTGACACATCCTCCAGCGGTTGATAGTTGGCGTATTCTTCCTGTTTGGATATTGGCTATGTACCACTCGTGGTTATTCCAGCCTTTAGCACTAAACGATGCGACCACATCTGTAAACATATATCCCTCACGACCTGCTAATTTGGGATAACCATGTACCAATACCTTTTGGCCATTCACTTCAAATGTAATAGGATTCTGTTTCATAAGGCTATGTTGTTTTAATTGTTTATTGAGATGCTTTACCTTAATAGAGTGTTGTGTACTTACAATTCTATCATTCGCCTTAACATTTTTTCAAAAAACTACCGACCTACTTTCGAAAGCAGGTCGGTAGGTGCGTTATGTCGGTGGGATTATTTGACAAGTGATTGATACGCCTTGAGATATTTGCGTAGGCGCTGCACGTCGGCATCGGTGAGGGTTTGCAGGCGGCGGATGTCCATGTTGTCAGTGAGGTCAGCGATCTTGACAGCTACTGCCAACGGATTGGTTTTTACGCGATTGATAAACGATTCGTATGGTTCGTCATCGGATAGTTTGGTCACACAACGAAGTGCATCAACGATATGCACAGGGAAGCCTTCGGCAAGCAAGGCGTCGAAGGTCCATGTGGTATCTTCTACCACATCGTGCAACACACCTACGATTTTCTCATCAATCGTTTTGCCTGCTTGCATAACGCGCATCACATGCCCGATATAGGGCATACCTGCTTTATCCACTTGCCCTGCGTGCGCCTGCATGGCAATATTAATGGCTTTGGAGAGAAGTTGATTCATAATACTATCCTATTTCTTCGATGATTTCGGCGCCGAACCACTGGTCAATGGTGTCATTGACTTTGTTTTTGATTTCGGCAGTGACTTTGCTGGATACCTTGTTATATACATACGCGATGACTGCGGCATCGTCTAAGATACCCAATATGCTCAGTGCGCGACGTGGAAGTAAATCTGACGGAATAACAATATAGGCAATTGCTCCGTAGATAAGTGCTTTCTCCATGGTGGTTGTTTCGGTCTGGTGCATGACATAATAGAAAGTAAGGATAGGTTTAGTGGCAACGCGACCTGCTCGGAGTGCATAGTTTTTGAGTTTGTCCCAAAGTAAAGCGAACTGGGTTTTCCAATCTACATTGCGTAGTCGGTCAAGCAATCTTCCGACAGGTTTGCCTATCAGGTGATAAGCAAGAAGTAAGATACATAAGGTAATGATCATAATTGTACTAAAATTTTGTTCTTTTTACCTTATAGAGTAGAGGGAAGTCGGAAATCTATCAATTCAGGACAAAAAAAAGATTGCATAATTTGTGGTTAGGCAATCTTTTGAGAGGTGAATATCTATTTTGGTCACTTGAATATATCTATGGTATTTTCCTACAAAGGAATCTATTACACCTATTCCACCAATTCCACCAATTCAATAAAACCAATATCATCGGTGTTCTCCAATTGCCCTTTCATCACAACAAACTGTCCATTTTGAACACGAAGGAATTTTACGTCTGCTATCTTATCAGATTGATATACTTGGCGCAAGTCGTTATATGTAGTTATCGGTTGATTATCATAGGAAATCAGGATATCACCAACCTGCAAAATGGGGTGCTCTACTCCATCTCTAAATGCAAACACTAGTACTCCTGCATATTTTCTCTTTTCCTGCGATACTTCACGGAAAAATAATTCCGCAGCTCGAACATAATCAGCACTCTCAGGGTGGTAGCCTTGGTATGCCGCTAATTGAGTAGAGATATCCTTGTAGATTTTCTCTGGTGTGATGGCAGATGAGGACGTGATACTTTGCTCCTTCAGTTGCTTTCTATTTTCAATTACTAACGACATAAAGGAACCTAAACGACATATCTTTCCCCATTGATACCATTGTTCATCCGTGGAATCGATCGTACATTTAGCAATTAAAGAATTGTATGCCTCCATGTATTGGCGCTCCAAATCATTGAGAGCCGCTTTAGAGGCCTTGACCGAGACTTGCTTTGCTTTTAGTTTTTCTTCGCGAATAGCCAACTCTTGTTGCTGAGTCTGTTGCAACACTAGTTCATTCAACAACTCCAATGTATCAGCCTTGTTCTCTAAATCATTGAGTTGACGTTCTAGATCATCTAATTTAGCATCTTGTTTTTCCAAATCACTTTCGAATGCTGCTATCAAATCGGATGCCAATTGGTCTTCATTATTCATTCGTTCCGTATAGTACTCATCTTTTTCATCCAATGGATAACCCAATGATTTCCAACATCTCCACTGAGGCGACATTTGTTTATAAACCTTGCGGGAGTATTCTGGAAAATGTGACAATTCTGATAATATGGCTATGTAGTACGAGTTTAACGAATGTTTTTCAACTTCGAATAAAGTGCTTCTCCAACGCAATCCATATTCATCTGGCGCTTGTACTACTTGACTTAGCGCTTGCAGATTATCTACAAACTCTTGGTAATATAGTGTAGCATAAACAGGAGAGATGGAAATCTCTTCGGCATTGATGCCATGTAGCGAAAGCAAAAAACGATGGTAGTTGTTAATTTGCAGTGGCAAAGAATCAACCTGCCAGGCGCGTGATACATTCTTATCCGCAGAGTCGAATATCGCAAGAAGTTCTGCTTGGAGCTCAGGCGTATTTTTACCATAACGAATGCGAGTCGCATAATCATTCCATACGTTACTCAATCGCTGATTCTCTTCGGCAATGACATGTACTGCACTTGCATCTTTGGTCAAACTAGTTGCATATTGCACGCACACATCGCGAGATAGAACCCTAAATACGCCCCATAGTACCATTGACAATAACAGTAGAGCTGAGATAACGACTGCTGCAACCTTAGCGACTTTTAGTACTGGCAGATGAGGTTTACTGAGCAAATAACGTTGCTGCATGCGCTCTAGTGCCAAATCAAAATATTCTATAGAACTAGCAGTAATAGCCTGATAATCGCGCAATTCTTCCATACCATTGGGCATCGGATTGGGCCATTGGAAACCATTAAGCATAATGGGGATAATGTTTTTATTATACTTCATCGCATGACACACTTCCAGACGCACCCAGTCATCCTCATTCACACAACGATCGAGGGCATTAGGAGGTAGTACCACCACAAAATCTTGGCACTGCTCAATAGCACCAAATAATTGTTCATTAAATTTACCAGTGCGTAGAGTTTCCATATCGAAGAATACAGAATACCCATCGGCTCTCAATCTTGTTGCCACTAAATTAGCCGTATCATACGAGCTACGGCGATAGCTAATAAAAATGTCGTATTGATGTGTTTTCATATCTACTTTATTAAAATCATTCTTGAATTAACGGAGATTGGATTGGTTTATCTTGTATATTTTCTATTTTATGTTTTTGTACCTCGTTTTGCATATTACTGCTACTTGACTTTGGCGGGATTGCCATTGGTTTCGCTATCACAATAGTCATTATGCTAAATACAATAAATAATGTACAAACGCCTATTAAAATTTTATTCCCTACATTATCGATCCGTTTAAACTTTTCGTGAACTATCTTTTCTTCATTTTCGCCAATTTTTTCATCTCTAATCTTTGTCTTCTTATTATCGTGGGGTTCGAATCTAAATCGATACTCTCCTCTTCTTTTAACAGGCCATTCTTTAGGTTCGTCATCATATGCTCTGATATCTGCTATTTTTATACATCCACTATACACACTACAATCTTTATCTGCATACAACTTGAATAAACTAACATACTCCTCATCGTTTTGCTCCCTTTCAACATTAGATCTCGTTTTTAATTTCGACTCAATTGATGGTAATATAATTTTAAAAGGACTAGTATTATTTTTATGATTGTGGTATGAAACTGCTTGCCATTTTTTTAACCTTTGCAAATCTTTCGGCAAAGATAATCCCTGTAAATTGAAGCATGTATCATCATACAAGATGATTGGCACAATGTTTGCTCCAACATGCAACGCTCGAGCTATCTCTAAACGAAAGAAATCTATTTTATAGTCACGTCCTAAAGATATTAATTTATTCTCTACTTCTGATAAGGTTGCCTTTGCAAAAAAATCATACAATTCTACACATTCTTCAGAAGAATCCAATTCTTGGAAACTATTTTCTCCTATCAATACAATAACATCTGTACAACCATCTATTCTACGAGCCAATTCAACATCCCATAGCCCCTCTAGATTATCTTTATCATAACTTATCTGATTGGGATATTTATGTTCCAACAAAGTACTTAATAACTCTGCCTTTTCTGCCGTATCAGAAGTCCGATAGCTAATGAATATATCGTATTTCTTTTGCGTTTCCATAATCTAATAGTTCACTCGTTGATTGCATATTTCTAATATCTCCTAGCGTATACCAAATGTAGGAGGAAGTGTATCCCTCGCCACCTCAGAACATAACTGTTCATGAGCCATATATTGATGGTATTGAGTAACCAAATACCTATATTTATCACGAGTATCTGTTTCCATCCATAAAGTATCCGATTTTATATTCGTAGTGATCCATTCTATAACTGAGATGTTCTCTTTTATTTTTTGCCTCCACACTCCAATAGATATCATTGTCGCAGGCTTATAGGGAAATATTCTTGCATATACCGTATCTATTTGTCTAATTAATGTGTTCTTTTGTGCTATTCTCGCTATGGAATCTTGGCGCATTCGTTCCAACCGTTTCTTCTCCGCAGTTTGCGCTTTGGCAATTGAATCCTGTCTTTGTTTTTCACGGGCGACACGAATACTATCTTTACGAAGGAACTCTTTTATACTATCTTGTGTTTGCACAAGGCGAATACTATCTTGATAGTGTTGTTTTGATATAATCTCCTGTTGTTTTTCATATTGGTTCCATCCCAAAACACCCAACGCACCTATCAACAAGATTGCAGCAAGCACCCAGAGCCATTGTTTAGACTTTAGTTTTGGAGGTCTTTTGTCGGAATTTGCGGAAGTTGAATCAGTATTTTGAACAGAAGAAACTTTAGATTGCGCTGTTATTTTTTGTGATTCCTCAGGTGGCAATGTCGCCAACTCTTTTTGAGTCCATTTAGCAAGATTCTTTATCAGCTTATCTATCTGCATTGTGTCAATAATATCAATACAATCTACCCCACTAAACTCAAATAAGAACCAATCCATATCTTGCAATTGCGCACCTTTTAATAGAATGGGAACTATCTTTATACCCTTACCTTTAGCAAATCCCAATTCCTTTCTTGTCCATTCAGATTTATCTAAATTGGAGGACAATGCAAAAAGCACATATTTTGAACGTTTAATGGCAGAAATAATCTTATCTCGAAACTCGTCTCCACTTTCAATTCCATCTAAATCAAACCAAATATCCAGTGTAGGAATGCGTAGTTTGAGCATCTCTACAAATGCATTCACCTCATCGAAATCTTTCCGTGAGTAACTGATGAAAATGTCATATTGTTTTTGATTTTTCATAATCTTATTATTTCTTTAAAATCTACTCTACATGCTTCTTGATTGATCTACTTCCCATTTCCAAAGGTAGAAGCAGAAGACTAAGAAGCCGAGCTACATAAACAATAACTTGGTTAATTCAGCATTCAAATCGTTTTGTAATTTCAACATCAATTGTGTTAAATCCGTATAATCGTTCCAGTACGCTTTGTTTGATTTCACAAGTTCCTTAAATTTAACCACACTATCATCACCCTCACAGGAAATATCGTTGTACACAAAAACTGCTGGTCTTTGATTCTCTGTCTTCTCACACACATCTACAGCTAACTGATATTCCCCTAGCGTTTTATCTCCAACATGTTTACAAATAATAAATATCGTACAATCAGCTTTTTGTTTGATAAATTCATCATACTCCATTTGATTCCCTCCAATTTTATGCTTTTGGGCAAAATCCTCATATGTGTGTGCTGTAATTTTGAAATCATATTTATCCCACATATTATATAAAATGCTTAGAACAGCTCGTGCTGCATTACGTTCATGTACAATTGATGTAGATCCGCCAATAAAACATCGATATGTTTTCAATGGTTTATTCTGTTTTATATCGATATTTTGCTGGTCATTTAGATTGATATTTACAATTTTTTTGCTTTCTTGTTTATTAAATGGTTGAATAAACTCAAGATATTTATCCTCTAGTTCTTTCGACTGTATCCGAATTGCATATTCACCTTTTTTATTCGTAACACTTTTAGTTTCCCCAGCATTGATGGTCGTTTGACAAACACTATCAACATACACATCGACCGTTCCGTTTTTCTTTTTATTGTAAAAACGAATAGATAATGATTTATTTTTACGATAACGGATTATAATAATAACAATCAATAGCAATACAAGTAAAGCAACGAAGATAATAATATAAATATGTAAAACAGAATAACATGCAACTGGTGCTGCTACTCTATTCGGTTTTGCAACTACTGCTTTTATAATCTGTGAGTTTTTGAAATAATGAAAAGATAATACACTAACGATGCCAACCACTAATGTAACAAGGCATAACAAACAACCTACAATTATTTTTTTCTTAGAAAGAACTGAGGTCTCTTTATTAGACGTGTACGAAACTTTTGGTTTCGTTCCTATTTCCGGATGCAAGAAATCCCTACATAGACGAGTTATAATGTCCTGTAACGGTAAAGATGTGTAATCATAACCTTGTATACAAGCCAAATCAGATGCTAGAATACCACTTCTAAACTCCTCCCCTTCAATCCATATCGGAACAACGGGTATATTCAAACTTAACGCATACCTATATTCATTATGTACCCATCTTGAATTATCAGCATTCGCAGAGCAAAAAACTAACATTGCTCTTGAGTTGCGTATTGCAGTTGTGATTTGATCAGCAAAATCGCGAGGCACTAATGAATCAAAATCAAAATAATTCGCACCATGCTTTTCTAATTCTATTTGAAACAATTTCACTGCTGCTATATCACTACGAGTATAGCAGAAAAAGAAATCATATCTTTTCGTTTCATTCATAATTCAATATTTTATCTTTCATTATAATGATCCCACATGCTTTTTGATTGATCTGCTAGCCCATTTCCAGAGGTAGAAACAAAAGACTAAGAAACCTAGCAGGAGTATGCTCTCAAGCCATGTAGGGATACACACCTGCATGATAAATAGCAACGAGTCATAGACGCCATGTGCCACGACTGGTGCGATAAGTGCCAATGCCGAATAACGGGTACGATGCTGTGGTTCGAACTTAGCGAGGGAATAGAAATAGCCCATCAACACACCAAAGCAAAAGTGTCCAGGCACCGCAAAAATCGCGCGAGAGATAGCGATGCTTGCCCAATTCTCGTCCAACACTACATATAGTATATTCTCTAATCCAGCGAAGCCAAGCGACACACATACAGCATACACGATACCGTCCATACGCTCATCGAAATACGGATTTTTGCGCAGGAAGAGCCACAATAGCAAGAGTTTGGACAACTCCTCTGGGACAGCAGCACTCATAAAGGCATCATAGATAGCGCCACCGATGGTGGTAAATTCATCGGGGATAATACCAATCCATTGCAAAGGATAGACAATAGCCAATGTCAGCGGAATAGCAACTACGCCCCAAGCCGTGGCTTTGAGCAATTGCTTAACTGGCTCTGGCGACTTACGGTCTCGCCAGTAGATATATCCCAATAGCACGATGGCTGGGACGAGGGCGGAGAGGAGGGGAAGGTACATGATTATATGGTATCAAAATTATAATTATCTTTCATATCATCTGGCAGTTCTGCTCGTGGTACGATGCTGATTGGGTGAATGGTCAAAGTTCCATCTTGCTGATTAGTATTTTTTGCTATGGATAGTGCTTGGGCTTTTTCTTTGGCTACATAGTCACTTTCTGCAGCATTCTTAGACCAACATAGAACAAATAGGTCTGCAGAGTTGATATAATCTTGAATTTTCTGAGGGTAGATATCTCCTGCTTTTAGATAATCTCTATCCAAGAAGTAATCCACTCCCTGAGCCTTGTATGCTTGCGCCATAAATTTTACTTTAGAGAAATCTTTATGAGCATATGATATGAATATTTTCTTATAACAATGTGAGAAAATTTCAGGATTAATAATTCGTGGTGCATCAACTATCTGAGTTAAGAATCTCATCTCTCCTATCAGCGCTCCATTTACAAAGAGATTTGCTTGACAACTCAATTCATCTACATTTATATTTTCTGGCACAAAATAATCAAACGAACGTTTGGTAAATGAGCCTTGCCAAATGAGAGATTTGCGTTCTGACATCAATTTTGTCTCACCATACACATTAAACTCCACATCAACTCTGTCTCCTTTTTTAAGTTTAAAAGAAAGTGGTATATAATCCCGCCGTTCTGCATTTTTATCGGCCTCTTTAGCTAGAGATTTTACCATTTCAGTTTGTTCGTACAAATGAAGATACACTTGCACTTGTAAATTTGATTTTGGTTTTACTTCTGCTGGAGCAAAAACGGAAGAAAATACTTCATTATATCTGCTTTGTTCCTTTAAAATTGCTAGTTCTTTTTCGAGATTACTTTTCTGTTGTATGAATCCTTCAATATGCCTCTCACACATTTGCGCTTGCTCCATTTTTGCCTTCAATGCTTCATCTAGTTTTTCTATTGTTTCGTCAAATGATGTAGCTGTAGGACGAGCCAATAGTGCCCCTGCAATTCCTACAAATCCTCCTATTATTGTAGCCAAAAGACTCCCACCTATACTACCAACACTCTTACTCGAAGAATTCTTTGATTGATTTTCTATTTCATTTTTCTGCTTTTTCAACTCGACAATTTGAGTATGAAATAAGTTCAGTTGTTTTTGTTCATTATTCAAATGTATAATAGCCTTTTCATATTCATTTTTTAAATTCTGTAACCTTGTATTATCTGGCAAAGGCCTAAATGGAGCACAAGACTCATAGCTACAACTAAAATTGTCAGACTCTTTTATTGCATTAGGAACTAACTCAATAACGGCGGCATCGAACCAATCATCATCAACATTAGACGAACCGTCGTTTCCAATAATATTAGCATCTTGTGGTGGAATAGGAAGTGCCGTAGAATATGCAAAAGACTCTACTTCATCGACTCTAGAATTAGAATGCCATTCACTATCAGAAAATGTATTTGATTCAACATTAATCCCTTCATCATTACACCCTCCCTTGGTTCGGGCAAAACTTTCCACCTCATCCACAGAAAGACTCTCCTTTGATGAAGTATAGGATGGAGATGGATGATATGCCGTAGTACACATTCGTTCTACCTCATCCCCCATTGCACATTTATGATATGCAGCACGAGTAATATAGTCCCACGGATTTGATAGTCGATGCCTATTTCCTACTTCTATATCAAAATCTAAACTTATTCCCTCAGGAATAATAGTATAGTCATTGTATCCATAGTAATCAAAAACTTCTATAACATTATAAATAAACTCATCTAAACGACTTATTCGTTGTTCCCTGTAGACGCCTACTACTTTATTAAAGAAATACGTAATCTTGGATTGAATATTATGAGGAAGATGTTTACATCCTGCGGGGACAGGTAATGGATCCCCATGCATTCTTTTACGTAATGCTTCATCGTCATATCCCAATGCCCAAAATGGTGGACGCATATTATTCAAGATAAAATACATTACCATAGATATAGAGTAAATGGCAGAGGACTCTGTAAATAGGCCATGTAATAAAGTCTCTGGAGCCATAAACCATTGATTACCGACAATCTCTTTAGCCTTAAAATCATTTGTGCAACTTCCAAAATCTCCAAATTTGAACGTGCCATCGTTAGAACGATAGATATTGCAGATATGGATGTCACGATATAAGACACCCCTGCTTCTACATTCTTTCCATGTTGAGGCTATATCAATTATAATTTTGATTAACCCTTTTAATGTTAATTCGTAGTAATGACTACATAATAAGTCTACAAGCGGGATGGATTGTTCGATAGCAATAGTATGATTGGATAGATCTGTGTACTGTTCCGCAGGCTGAAGGACATGACTACATCCTTTTAATCGTTGCATGTAGGAATACTCATCCGTACAGGTAGTTTTACTATTAGAGCGAAAAACTTTTAGTACTATATTTTTATCCTTTGAACATAGATAGATATCTGCTGAACTACCTATATGCGATAATAGACAACCTTTAATACCTTCTCTTTGTTTAATTTCAATTCCTACCAAGGAGCTTATTACATCACTTGACCACGAAGTAAGGCAGGGTGGTAAGGTTGCAACATCCTCAATACTTCTTGTATTCAATATCGCATTAGTTGATACACATAAGAAGTTATAATTAACACCATCTATTGTAAATAATTCTTCAACACCAGAATGAAGAGCTACGCTATCTAATATACTATCACCAAAACAAGCATCAAAATGATAATATCGATTATCGTATTTCACAAGATTCCAGCAATGTCTTCCATCTTCTTTGTCATTATGCAATCGCCCGAAAACTAAACGAGAATCTATACCTAATAATTTAAATAGATACTGAGCAGCTTTAGCATATCCAGTACAAACGGAATTTCTACGAACGAAAACACTATAGATAGTTTGATTATATGCAGAATTTATATTGTAGTTGCAGTATGATACTAGCCATTTATATACGTAAGTTATTTGCTCTTGAGGAGTCAATGTTTTTACATATTCTATACAAAAGTCATTTTCAACGACATCATTTATACTCTGTTGATTAGTATTTACTCTTTCCTCAGAAAAAGTATATTGAAAATGGATGATGGATTGAACTTCATCATAGTGATACTGATGAGCAAACCAAAAGATGTCGGGATTATCTCGCATTACCCAACGAACCGCATGACGAATCTCTTCTGCGGTTACAACAGCATTAACATTGATCTCTTGTTGTAGATGGCGAACGGCTGTTTCTATTTGTTTATATAATTCGGTATTCATCGTATGCATATCCAAAAAATTATTCTAAGATATCTAATAGTTTTTGATAAGTTTGCTGTTGATTGAGTTGTATACTTTGCCTATCTATACCTTGTTTTGCAGCTTTCCTATACCATTTATATGACTGGTAGTTGCTTTTTCTCACACCCCATCCATTTTCATACATTGTTCCAATATAGAACTGAGCCATTGGATGTCCAGTTTCTGCTGCTTTTAGCCACAAAGTCATAGCTTTTGTATAATCTTGGTCAAATTGAGGAGCCCCTTCACAATATAGCGATCCTAAATCAACTAGAGCTAGCGGATATTCAGATTTTGCAGATTGTTCAAGCAAGTCTAATGCTGTTTGTTGTTCTTGATCAACTCCAATACCTTTTGCATAACATATGCCTAACATATATAATGCTATAGGATCATTATCATTGGACAAGTCTTTTAATATAGCTATGGCCTTAGGAATATCCCGAAACTTTGTAGGACCTTCTATGTATACACGCGACAACACTAATCTAGCTGTTGCAAAACCATTTTCGCTTGCTTTCTCTAACCATGTTATTGCTTCGTCCACTGTGTTCGCTTGATTTGATAACGCAACAGCTATTGCATACTGAGCAGGAGGATATCCATGTTCGGCTGCTTCATAAAGCCATTGATATGTCTCTTTGGAATTATAATTATCCGCACAATATATAGCATAATCATATTGTGCCTCCATAATACCCTTATTCGCTGCTTGTTGACACATTTTTTTAGCCATATCATAATTCTGCTCCATGCCAATAGCTCTATCATAACAGACACTAAGTATATATTGAGCTCGCTCATTCCCTAATTTAGCTGATTGATTTAACCAATTTATTGCATTCTCAATATTTGGTTCACAACCATACCCCACATAATTCGACAAACCCAAATACAATAGTGCTTCAGGATTACCTTTTTGAACTTCATCATACCACTCATTATAAACTAATATAGAATCTTTATTTCCAACAGAATCAATGATATTTTGTAGCATTTCATCTATATAATCAGTCAACATATTCTCAGTTGTTCTTTCTGGTAAAAGTGGATCAACATAGACAACATCTTCATTAAGAAAATGATATATTAACAACCCAGCAAATCCGAGTAAAGCAATTAGGCAGACTCCAAGTATCGTCAATCGATACTTACGCCCATGTGATTTCAAAAATCGTGAACATAGTTGCTTGTAGAAATCATTAAAATAATATTTGTTATATTCAGGACCATTTTTATATATAACTCCCACAACATCGTAAGGCAAACCTTCTGGAAAACTAGTTACTCCAGACAGAAAAATCGGAATAATATTCTTTTTATGCTTCAATGCATGCGCCAATTCACATCTCAACCAATCCTTTTGCGGATCAGAATTAGGATCTAAAGTTCTTTCAAATGCATTTGCATCAACTATAAGAATGAAATCTTTGCATTCTTCTATTCGTTCAAGCAATTGCACATCAAAATCACCACTACGCAAAGTATCAATATCAAAACTAACTCGATACCCATCACGAACCAATAGATCATTGATATGTTTCGCAGTATCATACCCACCTTCACGGCGATAACTAATAAACACATCGTATTTCATAACGTCTAAAATTATAGTTCCAAATTTTCCACTCAGTTTACACTCAGGATGTCGACT
Source organism: Paludibacteraceae bacterium (assembly GCA_045124995.1). Taxonomy (GTDB): domain Bacteria; phylum Bacteroidota; class Bacteroidia; order Bacteroidales; family Paludibacteraceae; genus Colicola. The sequence goes on from JBGVMY010000007.1 coordinate 57,032, forward strand.
CCGCAAAATCATGTATGCATCCTTTGCAGCATTATGCTCCTATGGTGCAGATGTATTTAGTAATCGTTACTTTATTTGAATAAATTGCGTATCCGCTGGATATTAAATACTACACATCCTATACGGTGCAAAAGCATTAGTATATTTCTTAACATATCAATTCAATTTTAAGATTAATTTACTGAAATTTAGAAGGTCGACTTCGTAAAGTAATGTTTGCATCTTTTGCAGTAATATTCCCCTTCTGGGCAAATATTTTTATATACTTCTTTTGCAGTAGATGGCGATCCATTGCGAGTAATTAGTTTTGCTGCAGCCCCAACTAAAAATGCACTAGTAGTTGCTAAAAGTTTTTTGCCTTTATTCAAACAGGTCACATGATCTGAAGTACCACAAACTGGACATTTTGTAAACATATATATTAAATTTTATTCGTTTATACTCGGGTTAGTTGATAGTTATTACATGTGCTCAATCATTAGCATAACACTCAATTCGGATAGCAATGATTTTAGCAGTTCAATCTGATCATCAGAGCATGTTTGCTCCAATGCTTTCATCGCTTCTACCACGCGAAGAGATTGTTCTTTTTTTTCATCTTGAGTGATGACACCATCCTCTACTATTTTCAGAAAAGAAGGATTATTCTTCACTATCTCTTCAATATCCAGATAGCCATCTTTATCAAATAATGTATTCATATCATCAATATTTATTTTCGTTTTACTTCAATTTACCACCACAGTTTGTGCAGAATTTTTGTTTCATACTAATAGATTCGCCACAATAAGGACATTTGGGATTCTTGAGATCTCCACGCTCTTCTGCCTTCTTAAACTCTTCGCGTGCCTCTTTGATAATCTCCTTTACATTGGTTGACTCTACCACATTCTTAACCATTTGTTTGGTAGCATCATTCTGACCCAATTGATAAGTGCCACTCGTTTTCATCACTTCGGTCAATAGTTTAATATACACCACAGCACTGATATATATCAATACATAGCCCAACACTGCACCAATAACAAAAGTAGCAGGAGCAAAGATTGGGAACATACTCAAAATCCATGCAGCAATGCAAGTTACCAAGTAAGTACCTGCGTTGCAAACTAAATTGGTTAGCATAGCTGATGCAATAAACTTGACAGTTTCTTCCTTCATAGAAATTCCCAACTCTTTGTTTATCATCACATACAAGCTCCACACTAAACCAGTCTGAGTAAGTATTGCCACCACACTGCCAATACCACTAAATACCGAAGCAGTGCCTGCAATGGCGGAATAGATAGCAAATGCGCTGATTTTAGAGACAATATTATCAACTTGCTTCCCTGATAAACTGCCTTGTAATACTCGCTCTAGTTCTTTTAGAGCCATGAGCAAAATTGGTGCGATTCTTTTCATAATGAAATAGTGTTTTGTATTATTAATTTTCGTTGTTATATTTTACTTCCACAATATTGGCAATAGGTCATTGAATAGTCAGCTTCCCTACCACAATTGCGACACCTACGTGCAGCCGTATCATGCACACGCTGACGAAGTGATGAATATTGACTAGTCTTTGTCCACTTCAACACTTCACTTACGCGTACTGCAGCAAAGGGATGCGTATTGTACATCGTGTTAAACATCTGAACTGCGCGATTCCATACACCCTCGTTGTTGTACAATTGATTATACACCTCTGCTTGCTCTGCCCATTCTTGCAGGTTGAGATTGCTTGTTATGGATTTAGGTCCACCTGCTAAACGAATCATCGAACGAGCAAACACATCCGATGAACTGACCAATGCAGCCACACGGTCTGCACTCAGTTCGCTCTTACGCGACCAGTAGCGTAGTCCTATTGTTATAGCATCCTTGATCGCATCTGGCAACAATTGCATACAATCTGGGGTAGAGAGCAACATTACCATAGAGTTGTACAACGTATGTCGGCAAATAATATGACCACATTCGTGTGCTATCACAGAAGTAATCTCATCATCATTTAATGACTCTATCAGACCTGAAGTAACAGCAATAAATTTCTTGGTATCACCAAATGTATATGCATTAGGCATAGGATTCATCTCCAAATAGAACTCAGGCTCCTCAATCCCAAGTTTCGCACAAATTGGAGGTAAATACTTGTAGATTTGAGGTAGTTGAGTTGGAGACAAACGAATAGAAGAAGCTATGTTCTCCCCATAATACATTAACTCTAAACCATACTCCATAAATTTTTTAGTAAAGAGAGAGAATCCAGGGATTGTTTCTAAAGTCTTTTGAGCCGCAGCGTCTTCTGGATGAATAAATTCAGATGCGTTAATCATGGTTATTCGTGTTTATTGGATAGTTACTAAATAGTTTCTGGCATCTTTCCATGCGTTGATAAAGCGCGCTAGAGGATAAGTGTCTTCTTGATTCGATGAATTAGGGTCGAAGAGAGTAATGGTCTGGGCATGCATGTCGCAAGCGATAACAACAACTGTATGGTCGGGGATCTCGCCGAGAAGAGCGTCTTCGATTCGCTCTAGGTGCGGGTTGCCTAAAAGTTCGCCACCATCCACAGCCACGATCACATCATGTCCTTGCTCCAAAGCCGCGGCTATATCCTGCAGTTGGCAATCGTAGCGTTGAACGACAGACAGACCCGCTTGCTCGAGATGGCGTCCGACATTGTGCAGGGCCGTACCGTTTGCCTTGAGCCAACCATTGCGAAGGGCGTTATCCAGGAGCTGCTGTTCGTCGTAGCTGATGGCACGGCGACGAAGGATGAACTTCTCGCATTGGAGACAGCAGAAACTGCCCTCCTGGCAATTCGCAGCCATGGCCATGGTGGGCAGATGATGCGACCGTTGAAGCAATAAGCCCATCTCGGCATCGACAGTCAAGGAGACACGCAAGCGTTCGCGCAGCTGCGCATCGTGCTCCATCGCCTGAAGGATCAGCAGGCACTCCTCAGCCGTAGCATTGCCATCGAGGTAAGCAGCTATCAACTCGTCGGAGAGGATATGTTTAGCGGATAGATCTTTCATATCGTTTTCGCTCGTGCAACGCTATGGCAGTCAAAGCCGCTATAGCGCGCTTTTTAATATTATATAGGTTATCAATGGTTACACCCAACTCGTCTGCCACCGCCTGCGGTGCAGCTTCGTTGAGCACCAAGCGCCGAATGACATAGACATAGCGCTGGTTGGGCATGAGGGCAAACAAAGCCTCCATATCCATCTTGGCCGACCAACGCGGTTCCATCTCGATGAGTTCGTCATTGGCCGCCTGTTCTAAGAGATGCTCCTCGGATTCTTTTTCTATCATCTGGTCGCGTTTCTCGAGGAAAAAGCGAATGGCTACCGTCTTGATCCACTGGTAGATAGAGCTGCGTCCTTGGAACTGACGCAAGCGGCGCGCATCATCCTCCATGAGGTAAAGATAGAGCTCGCTGATCATATCATCGTAGTCCACCTTCTCCTGGAAAACATTGTGCACAATGCTCATGAATAGCGGACGGCAGTCCTCGAAAAAGAACTGCTTAGTCACCCGTTCGTCACGTGCAATGAGATGCTCTATTAGCTGGATATCGGTCATTGGATAGAAAATACCTCCGTTTGTGTTTTCGCCTGCAAAGGTAGTGATTTTCGGCGAATAATACAAGAAAATACAGGGAAAAGTTGGATATTTGAAGAATTATTTGTAACTTTGCACGAAATTTGTTTAGTGAACGCTACGCTACTGTTTAGTGAACGGCGCAGAGCGCCTACTGTTTAGGGTTGAAGGTTGAAGGTTTAAAGTTGAAAGTCTAAGGATATGCGGATACAATTTCTAGGAGCGGCACAAGAGGTGACCGGTAGTAAGCACTTGATCACCACCGATAGCGGCAAGACAATCTTGCTGGATTGTGGTATGTATCAAGGTAAAGGTATGGAGACCGATGAGGCGAACCGCGAATTGGGGTTCGATCCAAAAGATATACACTATCTCCTACTCTCGCACGCACACATCGACCACTCGGGACTAATACCTTATATATATAGTCGTGGATTTCGCGGAAAAATATACTGCACCGCAGCCACACGCGATCTGTGCGAGTTGATGCTACAAGATACGGCTTTTATCCAAGAGCAGGATGTAAAGTGGTACAACAAGAAAATGGATCGTCAGCATAAGCCAAAGATCAAACCACTATTTGACACAAATCATGCACAGCAGGTGATGAAGTTGTTCCGCACCGTGGAATACGATACACCTTATCGCATCGACGAACAAATACAGGTGCAGTTTACCAACTCGGGCCACATGTTGGGTTCGGCTGTTATCAGTCTGGAAATCAAGGAGAACGACGAAGTGAAGCGTATCGCATACACAGGCGATGTAGGTCGATTGCACAGCCATATATTGAGCACACCACAGGCCTTTCCACAATGCGATTACCTGATATGCGAATCCACCTACGGCAATCGTCTGCACGAAGATGAATTGGTGAGCGAAGAGCAACTGCTAGGCGTAGTGGAGGAGACATGCATGTATAAGAAAGGAAAACTGCTGATACCATCCTTCTCTGTAGGTAGAACACAAGAGATCGTGTATGTACTGAACGAACTATACAACGATGGACGATTGGAGCGTATACCCGTGTATGTAGATTCGCCATTATCGGCTAATGCTACGCAGATATTCCGCCGTCATGCCGACACGCTCAACGAGCAGGTGCGCGACACAATGCGATTTGATGACGATCCGTTTGGCTTTAATACCCTACGCTATATCACCGATGTGCAACAGTCGAAAGCGCTGAACAAAAGTGAGCAACCATGTATCATCATCTCGTCGTCGGGCATGCTAGAGGCAGGACGCATCAAGCACCATGTATCGAACCATATCGACGACCCAAGTACAACGATACTGATCGTGGGATATTGTACGCCAACATCGTTGGGCGCACGTATACAAGACCCCACATTGCGCTATGTGAGTATCTTCGGTTATGACCACCGAATCCGTGCGCAAGTGACTAAGATTGAGGGATTTTCGGGACATGGCGACTATCAAGAGATGATACAATACTTCACTGCCTGCCAAGATGTGAAGCAGGTGAAAAAGACCTTTATCGTGCATGGCGAGTATGCAGCACAAGAAGCGATGAAGGAGCATTTGCATGAAGCTGGGTTTAGGAACGTGGAGATACCAGAGAAGGGGGAAGAGGTTAGGGTTTAGTGAACGGCGCAGAGCGCCTACTGTTTAGTGAACGCTTCGCTACTGTTTAGTGAACGGCGCAGAGCGCCTACTGTTTAGTGAACGCTTCGCTACTGTTTAGTGAACGGCGCAGAGCGCCTACTGTTTAGCGTTGAAGGTTGAAAGTTGAAAGTTTAATGTTTAAAGACAGAGATAAGATGAAAAAGATGACACGTATCATGCTGCTGGTGTTGGCAGCAATCAGTATGGTCAGTTGCGGCAAGAGTACCGGACGCACACTGACCTCCGCAACCGGTTCGGTTTATGAGTGCCTCGTGGTAATCAACGACCAGCCACTCACACAAGAGCAAATAAACCAAGTAGCGAAACTGTCGCTGGTGAATGAAGCATCTGGCTATACCAAACCTATAGCAACCCTATACGATTTGGTGGAGGCTGTGATGGGTGCCGACATGCCATGTATGCCACAAGTGGAACCATATTTCCGCGTGACAAAGGTGGCTACAGCACAGTTTGATGATATGTTTAAACCCACGCGTAATATCTTATTTGTGGACATCAACCCACAGAAATACACCCAATTAAAGGCGAAAGTGTCGAACGACTATTGGTCCACACCACAAGCATTGTGCCGTATCCAATCGCCATCAGAGGAGGAGTTTGTCAACTACTGGTTGGAGCATGGCGAGGAGATCCGCGAGTGGTTTGTTAATCAAGAGATTAAGCGCCAAACCAAGTTCTACCGCGCCAGCACCAACAAAGATGCTCGCGCTATCCTGCAAGCGCAGGGCTACGACATGCTCATTCCAGAGGACTATATGCTCATCATGGACACCGTACTTGGCGGAGCCAGCACCTATAGTCTGCGCAACCCTATCACCGTAGCCCCAGAAGTACGCCTCATGTGGTGCTGCAACAACAAAGGTAGCATGCGCCGCGACATCGTGGTATATAGCTATCCATACACAAACAATATGACCTTCACATTGGCATACCTCAATCAAAAACGCGATGATGTACTCAGTCGCGTAGTGAGCGCCAGCGTAGAGGGCTCGTATATGGGTACCGAATACAAAGTCATGCCTCCACAAAAGCGCAATATCACCGTCCAAGAAGATGAGCATGCGACTGAGGTGCGCGGACTGTGGAAAATCATCAATGGCGAAGCCATGGGTGGTCCATACGTCAGTCACACCCGTTTGGATCAAGTGAACGGACGCATCGTGACCGCAGAGGCATTCCTCTACGGAGCTGGACAGAAGAAACGCACTGCATTGCGCCAAGCAGAGGCGATACTCTATACATTGCAGTTGCCACAGGATACGATTGAGTAGTTTAGTGAACGCTTCGCTACTGTTTAGTGAACGGCGCAGAGCGCCTACTGTTTAGTGAACGCTTCGCTACTGTTTAGGGTTTAGAGGCAAGGGAGATGGCATCAGTTACACCATATCTATTAGTGGAAGGACTCACGAAATCGGTGGGATCGAAGGTATTGTTTAGCAATATCAGTTTTGCCGTCAACAAAGGACAACGCATCGCGCTGATTGCGCGCAATGGCATCGGCAAGAGTACGCTGCTGGATATATTGATGGGTAAGACCGACTATGATAGTGGTAAGATCACTTGGCGCAAAGACCTGAAGGTGAAGTATCTGCCGCAGCATATCACAGTTGAGTGTTTAGAGAACGCCCGCAAAACGGGCTACTGTTTAGAGATAAAAGACGAGGAGTTTAAGAAACTCAGCGGTGGACAACAGAAGAAACTACTATTGCAACAAGTATTGGATGATGAGCCAGATATCCTGCTATTGGACGAGCCTACCAACCATTTGGACCTAGAAACAGTGGTCTGGTTGGAGGAATACCTACGTAATCGTACAACAAGAGGCGAGAAAGCTCTTACCATACTCATGGTGACACACGACCGCTATTTCCTAGACAGCGTCTGCACCGACATCTTCGAACTGGACGAACATTCGCTCTATACCTACCACGGCAACTATGCCTACTACATGGAGAAACGCGAAGAACGAATCCATGCACAGAACGTCGAGGTGGAGCGAGCACGCAACCTCTATCGCACCGAGTTGGAATGGATGCGCCGTATGCCTCAAGCACGCGCACACAAGGCACAATATCGCATTGATAGCTTCTATGAACTGGAGAAGAAAGCCAAACAACAACGCAATGAGGCAGATGTTCGTTTGGCAGTAAAATCGGGCTATATCGGCAATAAGATATTCGAAGCGAAGGATGTTTGCAAGACCTATGTATCGCCCCGTACGGGTGAAAAGAAAGTGATTTTGCAGCACTTTAACTACGTTTTTTCGCGCTACGAGAAGTTGGGTATTATCGGCAATAATGGTACGGGCAAGAGTACGTTTATCAAACTGCTATTGGGCGAAGTACCCGTAGATAGTGGCAGTTGGGATGTGGGTAGCACCGTGAAATTTGGCTACTATGCACAGACTGGATTGCAGTTTGATGAAGGCAAGAAAGTAATTGATATTGTGCGAGATATAGCCGAGGTAGTAGATTTGGGCAACGGGCAACGGATGACTGCGAGTCAGTTTTTGCAGATGTTCCTATTCTCACCCAGCCAACAATATGATTATATCGGCAAACTATCGGGCGGCGAGCGGCAACGACTGCACCTATGTACCGTACTGATGCGCAGTCCGAACTTCTTGATTCTGGATGAGCCAACCAACGATTTGGATATTCCTACGCTGAATGTACTGGAAGAGTATCTAAGAAACTTCCAAGGTTGTCTGATTGTGGTGAGCCACGATCGCTATTTTATGGATCGCGTGGTGGACCACTTGTTTGTCTTCCACGGCAATGGCGAAGTGCAGGATTTTCCTGGCAACTATACCCAGTATAGGTTGGAGGCGAAAGACGATGGTAGTAAAAATACAACAACTCAAACAACTAAATCCAACAACTTGCGCGCTGCTGCACCGCAGGATAATAAGAAGGTAAAAACCGAGCAGAAGCGGAAACTGAGTTTCAAGGAGAAGAAAGAGTTAGAGGAACTGGAAGTACGTATGCCGCAGTTAGAGGCCGAGAAAGCTGAATTAGAAGCACTGCTCTCAGGCGGCGCAACCCTAGCCGACGAGATTGCCCAAGCATCGGCTCGCTACCAAGAGGTGCAAGCAGCACTAGACGAAGCCGAGATGCGATGGCTGGAACTGAGTGATGTGTAGGTTTTGGGGTGTTTAGTGAACGCGCCAAAGGCGCTACTGTTTAGTGTTTAGTGTTTAGAGTCTAACAGCGAAGCGGTCTAAATCAACGTTCCTCGATAAGGCCCATCTGATAGGCCTGAAGGAGGTGTTGCAAGTCTTCCACTTGGCGGGTGAGTTCGTGACCGCGATCCGTATCGCGAACCATGATACGCTGATGCGTGAAGTCCTCCAGTTGTACACGCGAATGGATATCCGAGCCCGACAGAGCGGCTTGTTCGCGCGACTCAAACTTCTCATGTTCAACGAGTTGGATACCGTGGCTATTGTAGATAAGGGTGTAGCCCGATATACCTGTTTTCTCTTGATATGGTTTGGAGAATCCGCCATCGATCACAAAGCGTTTGCCTTCGGCGCGCATAGGTGTCTCACCCTTGATGGTGCGTACTGGGATGTGTCCATTGATGATGCGTCCGTCTTCGGGATCTAAGCCAAACTCACGGAGAATCATCTCGCACACTTCGCGTTGGTCTGCCAAAGCGTAGTATGCGCCTTTGCGTTCGTATTCGAGTTCGGGTACGCCGATGAAATAGCGCTCGAAGGTGCTCATCTTATCCTTGTGATAGAGTGGCGAACCATAGCCGCACCACAGATACAACATATAGTCGAGTGCATCGGCTTTCTCTTGACCTTTGCCAAAGTATGCTTGGCGTACGATATGATCAATGCGCTGCATGAGCGCTTTACCCTTGAGGCGTTGACCGCACACATCCACCTCCATAAACGTGCCGTCCTCATTGAGTGGGATAGCTGCATGGTAGAGCAAGAAGCCATTACGCACCAAGAAGAGGCTACCATGTTGGTACAGCATACGCAGGTGCTTTTGAATCTTCTCGGACTTGCGGAAAGAGCGCTCGAGTTGCTCCATGAGTTCGTGTTCCTCCTGCGAAAGTGTATATGGATCGCTAGGCGAAATGGTAGGCAAGAAAGTGTCGGTGATAGGATATGTCTGTGTACCGATAGTGATGGTACCTTCCTCATAATCAATCTTATCCAAGAAGAGACGATCATTCATTTGGTACTCGGGATGACGGAGAATGGTTTGTCCCTCAAGTTTGAACTGGATGATGGAAATGGCCTTGTGCATCTTGGCCATGAGTTGTGCAGAGCGCGTGAGGCGAGGATTGTTTTCAAAGTCTTTGGTTTGGAAGACGGTGCATGGATCATTGCCATAGGTCTCCATAGCGAAGTTGGCTAGCGGCAGGAGGTTGATACCATAGCCTTCCTCAAGTGTCTCGATATTGGCATAGCGGATGCTGACACGAAGTACGGTGGCAATCATGGCCCAGTTGCCGGCAAAAGCACCCATCCATGCGATGTCGTGGTTACCCCATTGGATGTCGTAGTCGCGTACTGTGGACAATACTTCTAATATCTTGGCTGCACCTGGTCCGCGGTCGAAGATATCGCCCACGATATGCCATGTGTCGATAGCAAGGTTGTGGATCAGATATGAAATAGCTATCACCAACTGCTCTGCCCTACCCGTGGAGATAATGCCACGGACAATGGATTGGAAGTAGCGTGCACGGTCGTTCTCGATGCTAGACTCGTGGAGTAGTTCCTCGATGATATAGGCGAAGTTCTTGGGCAACATCTTTCGCACCTTGGAGCGCGTGTATTTGACGGATACACCTCGCGTGATGTTTAATATCTGGTGGATGCGACGCGTGTACCAATCATCTAGTGTAGGATTGGTGATGGGCAGTGCTTCTTGGTCCAGGCCATGTTGTTGTACCCATCGGATACGCTCGTCAGGATAGTAGATGAGCGCACATAAGGCGCGTTTCTCTTGCTCGCTGATGGTATCGCCGTAGATATCATCTACCTTGCGGCGGATGACGCCCGAGGCATTCTTAATCATATGGATAAACGCATTGGATGCGCCATGCAAATCGCTGACGAAGTGCTCAGTACCTTTTGGAAGAGAAAGGATGGCATGCAGGTTGATTAGCTCAGTGACAACTGCATCCGCATTTGGAAATCGTTCGCTCAATAGGCGAAGATAGCGCTCTCGAGATTGAAAATTATCCATATTGTGTTTAGTGAACGCCCTATGGGCTATTGTTTAGCGTTCAGAGTTTATAAGGTTAATAAATGACAAACGACCACCCAAATAGGTGGTCGTTCTTGGTAGTGCTACGGGGACTCGAACCCCGGTTTACGGCGTGAGAGGCCGTTGTCCTAGGCCACTAGACGATAGCACCCTAGCGCTTCCTCCTCGAAAGCGGGTGCAAAGGTACTGCTTTTTTTTGATATGACCAAATATTTTTGAAAAAAAATGCAAAAAATGTGTATTTTTTTGGAAATTCCGCAAAAAAGTAGTACCTTTGCAGGCATTTTCGCGCAGGCGTGCACCTTCACGCACGTTGTGCGAATAAACATTGAATTAGATTTCAGGCGGCAATTATGAATACAAAATTTGGATATGTTCGTGTGGCGGCAGCCGTGCCCCATATGCGAGTAGCTGACTGCAAATACAATGCAAGTGAGATCAAGAAGCAGATCAGTGAAGCGGTGGAAGAAGGAGTAGAGGTGGTTTGTTTTCCTGAGTTGAGTGTGACAGGTTATACCTGTGCAGATTTGTTTTTCACACAGCAGTTGCAGCGCGATGCGCTTAGTGCGTTGGAGGAGGTATGCGCCTACACGCGCGACTTGCCTATCATCGTGCTGGTAGGTGCCCCACTGAAAGTGGACAATAATTTGTACAACTGTGCCTTTGTGATGACCGACGGTGATGTGGTGGGTGTAGTACCCAAAGTGAATTTGCCTAACACGGGTGAGTTTTACGAGAAGCGTTGGTTCTCGTCGGGTCGCGATGTGCTGGAACGAAATGTGAATAGCATCCGCCCTCGTATCCCTACCATCGAATTGTGGGGTACAGATGTGCCATTTGGCATTGATTTACTATTTACCACCAAAGATTACAGTTTTGGTATTGAGATATGCGAAGACCTATGGTCTCCCCTACCCGCTAGCACACAATTAGCAATACAAGGTGCTGAGATTATCTTCAACCTATCGAGCAGCAACTGCGTGACAGGCAAACATGAGTTTCGTCAGCGAATGATCACGCAGCAGTCGGCGCGTGTACACTGCGGATATGTATATACCTCGTCGGGCATCGGCGAATCGACCACGGATATTGTGTTCTCGGGTAGCACTTATATCGCAGAGAACGGCGACATGCTGGAGATTGGTGAACGCTTCCAAATGGAAAGTAGCATGGTGATCTCAGAGATCGATGTGGAGCGTCTGCGCATTGACCGCCAACGCAATACGAACTTCACCCACGATAAGCATGGGCATTATCGCCATATACAGGTTGCACCTTTGGAGCCGGATAACGGTAATCGGGTATCGGATAACGGAGGACCATTGCATCGTCATTTCACCCAAACGCCGTTCTTGCCTAAGCGCAAAGATAGCGTGGAGTACTGCGAGGATGTACTGAACCTGCAAGTGCATGGATTGTTGCGTCGTTGGCAGCATACACATGCCGAATCGTTGGTGATTGGCATATCGGGTGGATTGGATTCGACATTGGCATTAATCGTGAGCGTATTGGCCGCCGACCGATTGGGCTACAACCGCAGCCAAGTGATAGGTGTGACCATGCCAGGTTTCGGCACCAGCGGCAGGACCTACAACAATGCGTTGGCTATGATGGAAGAACTGGGCGTGAGCATCCATGAGGTGCCTATCCGCGATATGGCTATACAGCACCTCAACGATATCGGACATGATCTTGATACCCACGACATCACCTACGAGAACGCGCAAGCGCGTATCCGCACACTGGTGTTGATGGACTTGGCGAACAAGTACAACGGACTGGTGGTTGGTACGGGTGATATGAGTGAGTTGGCATTGGGTTGGGCGACATACTGCGGCGACCATATGTCGATGTACGGTGTGAACGCAGGTGTGCCAAAGACCTTGGTGCGCTATATGGTGCGTTATGCAGCGGAAAACATCTTTGGTGAGCGACTGAGAGAGATACTGATGGATGTGATTGATACGCCTGTATCGCCAGAGTTGCTACCAACTGATGAGGATGGCAATATCGCACAAATCACCGAGGACAAAGTGGGTCCGTATGAGTTGCACGACTTCTTTATGTACTACTACCTGCGCTATGGTTTCACGCGCGAGAAGATAGCGTATATGGCAGGTATGGCGTTTGATGGCGTGTATAGCGAGGCGGTGATTGAGCATTGGTTGAGCGTGTTTATGCGAAGATTCTTTACGCAGCAGTTCAAGCGCAGCTGTTTGCCCGATGGACCAAAAGTGGTGGGCGTCAGTTTGTCGCCACGCGGGGATCTGCGCATGCCTAGTGATGTGAATTGTCTATTTTAACCACAATGAAATATAACTGAATTATGAAACGAATAGCAACGATACTCTTTGCGGTAATAGCGATAGCATTGACCGCACACGCACAGATTGTGCAACCTATCAAGTGGACCGGCGCCATGCAAGGCGATAGCGTCAAACTGACAGCTACCATCGAGAAAGGATGGCATCTAAACATCATCGAACTAGGCGATGGCTTCTATATCGATGAATACGAAGGCACCTTCACCGAGACCGTAGCCAAAGCCGATACCATCCGCGTGCGCTATAATGCCTGCGACGACAAGATGTGTACAGCACCCGAGACATGGGAGTATGTAATTGCGGATAACGGTAATCGGGTATCGGATAACGAGGAAGCAGGACAATCCATATGGGTGATCTTCCTTATGGGCTTGTTAGGCGGTTTGCTGGCCATCTTCACCCCATGTGTATGGCCAATCATACCGATGACCGTATCGTTCTTTATCAAACGCGGTGGCGCAGCCAAAGGCACAACCAACGCTACCGTAGTGCGTGATGCTATATTATACGGACTGAGCATTGTGATTATCTACGTAGGTCTGGGCTTGTTGGTAACCCTCGTCTTTGGTGCATCTGCCCTGAACGCCTTGAGCACCAATGCCGTGGTGAACATCATCTTCTTCTTGATCTTGGTACTGTTTGCCGCATCGTTCTTCGGTGCATTTGAGATCACCTTGCCAAGCTCATGGTCAACCGCACTCAATAGCAAATCGAGCAGCACCACCGGTTTCCTCAGCATCCTATTGATGGCCTTCACCCTAGTAATCGTATCCTTCTCTTGCACCGGTCCAATCATCGGCACCCTGCTCGTAGAAGCAGCCGGCAAGTCTATCTTGGCACCTGCCATGGGTATGTTGGGCTTTGCATTGGCATTAGCTTTGCCATTCTCGCTCTTTGCGATGTTCCCATCTGTATTGAAGAAACTGCCTAAGTCAGGCGGCTGGATGAACACCTTTAAGGTGACCTTGGCCTTCCTGGAGTTGGCATTGGCAATGAAGTTCCTCAGCGTAGCTGACCTAGCATACGGCTGGCATATATTGGACCGCGAGGTGTTTGTATCCTTGTGGATCGTGATTTTCTCACTCTTGGGCTGCTACTTGCTCGGATTGATTTCGTTCCCACATGATGACGAAGACCACCGCAAAACCAGTGTTCCTCGTCTGTTCCTGGCTATCATCTCATTGGCATTTGCCATGTATATGGTACCTGGCTTGTGGGGTGCCCCATTGCGCGCCATCTCAGCCTTCGCACCACCTATGAGCACACAAGACTGGGTGATGACACCAGGCGCTGCAAGCGCAACACACGCGACTGCAGTCTCTGGCGAATACAAGACCATGACTAACCACGACGGACAAATAACCTTCACCGATTATGATGAGGGTATGGCCTACGCCAAAGAAAATAACATGCCTGTATTCATAGACTTTAACGGTTTTGGTTGCGTCAACTGCCGCAAGATGGAAGCCGCTGTACTCAGCAAACCAGAAGTGGCAGAGCATATGCATAAGTATGTACTCATCTCGCTCATCGTAGATGACAAGACCAAATTGGCAGAGCCAATCGAGGTAGAGGAGAACGGCAAGAAGGTGACTCTGAAGACTATCGGCGACAAATGGAGCCATATGCAACGTGCACACTATCAATCTAATGCACAGCCATACTACGTACAACTAGATGCAGATGGCAACCGAATTGTGGAGGGTAGTTATGCCTATGATGAGGATATTGAGAAATTTTTGAATTGGCTGAAGTATTAAGATATGTTTGAAAAGAATTTTAGAGGCGAAAGACGATTAGGCGAAAGGCGAGAGGCGAGAGGCGAGAAGAACTACGAGACCAAGCGTCCGCCTGAGAAGGAGATGATATTTGGTATTCGCGCCATCATTGAGGCTATTGACGCAGGCAAGACCCTAGACAAAATCCTCCTGCGCCGCGATATGACATCAACCATTGGTAAGGAACTGTTGAAAAAACTCATGGGCACTACTACCCCTGTGCAGAAAGTACCCGTAGAGAAACTCAACCAATACACCGACAAGTATCACCAAGGTGCTATTGCCTTCCTAAGCCCAATAGAGTTCTGCAATATAGAGACACTAGTGCCTACCCTTTTTGAGGAGGGAAAGACACCACTGCTAATGGTATTGGATGGTGTAACCGATGTTCGCAACTTCGGTGCCATCGCCCGCACATGCGCGTGCGCGGGCGCAGATGCATTGATAATAGGTACACACGGCAGTGTGGCCATCAATGGCGATGCCGTGAAGACCTCTGCAGGTGCACTATACCACTTGCCTGTATGCAAAGTGGAGAACTTGCAAAACTGCTTGCAATTCCTGCGCGACTCAGGCTTCCACGTAGTGGCTGCCACCGAGCATGCTACACAAAACTATACAGAAGCCGACATGACTGCCCCTACAGCGATTGTGATGGGTAGCGAGGAGAAAGGTATATACGAACAAAACCTGCGCATCTGTTCGCACCAAGTACGCATTCCTATGTCTGGCGTGATTGAAAGTCTGAACGTGAGCGTTGCTGCCGGCGTAATGTTGTACGAAGCTGTAAGACAGAGAGGTTAGAGGTTAAAGGTTAGAGATGAAAGGTGAAAGGTGAATTATGTTAATAATTTTTGACTTAGACGGGACACTGATCAATACAATAGATGATTTGGGGCAGGCATGCAACCATGCCTTGTCTGCATGTGGATATCCGACACATAAAATAGAAGACTACCCTCGACTGGTGGGCAATGGTATCAACAAACTGATTGAGCGTGCCCTGCCAGAAGAGTACCGCAACGAAGCCACCGTGCTACGTTTGCGCGAATATTTTGTTCCCTATTACGATGCACACAACTGCGACCTCACCCGTCCATACGATGGTATCCCAGCCTTGTTGCAGGCATTGAAAGCACAAGGGCATATCCTGGCAGTCGCATCCAACAAATACCAAGCAGCGACGGAGAAGATCGTAGCGCACTTCTTTCCCAATACCTTTGATGTAGTCCTCGGCGAACGCGTGGGCGTACCTCGCAAACCCGATCCACAGATAGTGTATGATATCGTTGAGGCGATAAGGCGATTAGGCGATAGGGCTATAGACAAAGAAATACTCTACATCGGCGATTCGCTGGTAGATGCCGAAACGGCTAAAGCAGCAGGCGCAACATTGGTACTCTGCACGTGGGGATTCTGCACCGAGGAACAGCTCAAGACAGCACAACCAAATTATATGATACAACATCCTTCAGAACTATTGAACATATTATGAAACGAATGACTATCATTGATTTTGTCGAGAAATATACGCATGAATATAGCGAACTGACATTCCTTCGCGAGAAGGTGGATGGCGTATGGACCGAAACCAGTTTTCGCGAGACACGCGAAGAAGCCTACCGCATTGGTGCAGGTCTGATGCAATTGGGATTGAAAAAAGGCGAGAAGGTTGCCCTACTCTCTCAAGGACGTAATCTATGGATTACCAGCGAGTTGGGAATACTATACGCAGGTGCTGTAAATGTGCCACTGAGCATCAAACTGACCGAGAGCACCGATCTGCTGTTTCGTATCCAGCACTCCGACTCGCGCTTTGTAGTGGTAAGTGAGCAACAGTTGGGCAAGATCCGCAGCATCATTGCAGACTGTCCAAAAGTGGAGAAAATCATTGTACTTGACCCTATAGAAGACTACCACGAGAACGAGATGCCAATCAGTGAAGTGATTGCAATGGGTGAGGAGTTTCTCAAGGAACATGAGGCAGATTTTCGTGCAGTATATGAGTCGATTCAGCCCGACGACTATGCCAATATCAGTTATACTTCAGGAACAACGGCAGATCCCAAGGGGATATTGTTAACCCACCGCAACTATACCGCAAATGTGGAACAAGGTAGCAGCGTAATCCAATGCAAGAAAGGCGATGTGATGCTAATCATCTTGCCTCTGGATCATTGTTTTGCGCATGTGGCAGGTTTCTATACAATGATGTCATATGGTGGTAGTATCGCTACAGTACCTATTGGTAAGACCGCTATTGCCACGTTGAAAAATATACCAATCGCTATCCGCGAGGTAAAACCAATGCTTATGCTATCGGTTCCAGCTCTGGCGCGTAATTTCCGCAAGAATATCGAAACAAGCATCAAAGCCAAAGGCAAAGTCGTAGAACGCCTCTATGAGTTCGCACTAAATAACGCCATTAAATATAATAAGGAGTATTGGAATCGTGGTGGTTGGCAAGCATGGCGTTGGCCATTAGTGAAGTTGTTTGATAAGATTATCTTCAAAGCCGTACGCGAGGGTTTTGGTGGCAGAATGCGCTTCTTTGTAGGTGGTGGTGCATTGCTCGACATTGAGTTGCAACGCTACTTCTGTGCAGTAGGCATGCCTATGTTCCAAGGTTATGGCTTGAGCGAAGCTACACCTATCATCTGCGCGAACTCCGACGGACATGCTATTTTTGGCTCAAGTGGTCGCATCGTAAAGCCACTGGACTTGAAGATCTGCGACGATGCAGGCAACGAACTGCCACATGGTGAGAAAGGTGAGATCGTCATCAAAGGCGAGAATGTAATGGCCGGTTATTGGAAGAATCCAGAATCAACTGCTAAGACAGTGGTAGATGGTTGGCTACATACAGGAGATATGGGTTATGTGACAGACAAACACCCTGGATATCTATGGGTAGTAGGACGATTCAAATCGCTGCTAATCAGCGCTGATGGCGAGAAATATAGTCCAGAAGGTTTCGAAGATAGTCTGACCGATGGCAGCAAATATATCGAGCAAGTGATTCTGCACAACAACCAAGACCCTTATACCATCGTACTGATTGTGCCCAACAAAGATACCTTGAAGGAATTTGTCAAAGGCAAAGGTCTTGATCCACAATCATTGGAAGGCAAACAAGCAATGTTGCAGAAGATTCAAGACGAGGTAAACGAATACCGCAACGGTAAGTTCGCAGGTATGTTCCCAGAGATGTGGTTGCCAAAAGCAATCGCCGTATTGCCCGAGGCGTTTACCGAGCAAAATCATATGGTCAACTCCACGATGAAAATCGTTCGTGGCAAGGTAGAGGAGCACTATGCCGACCGCATTGAATATGCCTATACGCTTGAAGGAAAGGAACTTATGAACGAGAAAAATATTGCTTCGCTATAGGTGATAGCTTAGAGGCTATAAAAAAAAGAACGCTGAGAGCGTTCTTTTTTTATGCAATATAGCGAAGACGAATTAGTGAATAAATAGCAACTCGCGGTATTTAGGCAATGGCCAAAGTTGATCATCAATAACCATTTCAAGATCATCCACGTGATTACGAATATCCTCCATCAAAGGTACCACCTTGTCGTGGAACGTGATAGCCCGCTCGCGTTGATTATCTATATGGTTCGCGTGTGCGCGTTCCTTGTTCATCTCCTCTACCCTTGCCACAATAGCCCCCGTATGGTTCTCAATGCGGCGAATAAGTTGCAGGTCTTGTTCGTTGAGCGTAGCCGCTTCATTTTCGCTGAAGACTTGTTTCACACCTAGTGCCTTCTGCAGCAGCACATTCTGGTAGCGTTTGGCAGCAGGAATGATATGGTTGATGACCAAGTCGCCCAATACGCGCGACTCGATTTGCAGTTTCATCGAGTAGTTTTCCCATTTCACCTCACTACGGGCAAGTAGTTCGGCACGGTTGAGCACCCCAGTAGAGCCGAACATCTTCACGCTCTCCTCCTTAAGATATTGATCAATCATAACTGGTACGCTGGTCTCGGTGTCAAGTCCGCGGCGCTCTGCCTCTTGTTGCCATTCCTCGCTATAGCCATTGCCATCAAAACGGATGTCGCGACACTCCTTGAGATAGCGTTTGATAACGGTAAACAGCGCGCGCTCTTTGGCTTCGCCTTTGGCAATGAGTGCATCCACCTCCTCGCGGAAGAGATTAAGTTGCTCCGCCACAGTGGCATTGAGCGCCAAGACCGCCGCACCACAGTTGGCCGACGAACCTACAGCGCGGAACTCGAAGCGGTTACCCGTAAAGGCAAATGGCGAAGTACGATTGCGGTCTGTGTTATCTAACAGAATCTCGGGGATATTGCCCACACCCAGTTTCATCTCTTTCTTGGCATTGATGATGATACCTTTGTCCACATCTGCATGCTCAATCTGGTCGAGTGCTTCGTTAATTTGCGTGCCAAGGAAGACGCTGATGATAGCAGGAGGAGCCTCGTGTCCGCCCAAACGATGGGCATTGGTGGCAGAAGCGATAGATGCTTTCAGCAAGCCATTATGGCGATATACAGCCTTCAGGACATTCACCAAGAAAGTCACAAACTGCAGGTTGTGGTATGGATTCTTGCCAGGAGCAAGGAGATTTACACCGGTATTGGTGCCAAGCGACCAGTTGCAGTGCTTACCGCTACCATTCACACCGCCAAATGGTTTCTCGTGGAAAAGCACACGGAACTGATGATGGTGCGCTACCTGCTCCATGAGCGACATGAGGAGCTGGTTGTGGTCGCTACCAAGGTTGGCCTCTTCGTAGATAGGTGCCAACTCAAACTGATTAGGAGCCACCTCGTTGTGGCGAGTCTTGATTGGGATACCCAGTTTGAGTGCCTCTTGTTCGAGTTCGGTCTTGAATGCCAATACGCGCTCAGGAATCGTGCCAAGATAGTGATCATCAAGCTGTTGGCTCTTGCTGGCATAGTGCCCCATGAGCGTGCGCCCTGTCATCATCAGGTCAGGGCGAGCGTTGTAAAGCGCCTCATCTACAAGGAAATACTCCTGCTCAGTACCCAAGTATGTATATACCCGTTTGACATTCTTATCGAAGTAATTCGCTACAGCCGTTGCTGCTTTTCCCACAGCGGTAATAGAGCGCAGCAGCGGGGTCTTATAGTCGAGAGCCTCGCCCGTATATGCCACAAAAATGGTAGGAATACAGAGGCGATCACCAATCACAAACGCTGGCGACGAAGGGTCCCATGCTGAGTAACCACGCGCCTCAAAGGTATTGCGGATACCACCATTGGGAAAGGAAGAGGCATCTGGCTCTTGTTGGTACAACACAGAACCCGAGAATTTCTCCATTGGCATCCCCTTGTCATCGAAATCAAAGAAGGCGTCATGCTTCTCCGCTGTGCCACCAGTCAAAGGTTGAAACCAGTGGGTGTAGTGAGTCGCGCCGAGCTCCATTGCCCATTTCTTCATACCGATAGCCACGCTATTGGCAATGTCGCGACTGAGGGTCTTTTCGTTGTCCATAAGGTCAAAAAGTTCCTCTACAATATTGCTGGCAATATACTCCTTCATCTTCTCGCGCGTGAAGACGTTTTGCGAAAAGATCACGCTGGCACGTTGAGTGGGTGCCACATCCTTTGGCAAGTGTGCCCAAGCTGTTTTGAGGGCATCAAAGCGAATGTTCATGATTGGTAAATTTATGCAGTTTTTCGTTTTTAATCGAGTTATTTCTCAAAATCAACCGCAAAAGTACTACTTTTTTCGCAAACAACCAAATATTTTCGCATTTTTTGTGTATTTTCGCCAAAAATCACAATCCATCTAACAATATCTATGGCAAAGGTATGGCAAAGGTATGAAAAAACTAGATTTGCCACATGGAAAATACAAAAACAGGCAAAATAAAAAAAAAGCAGTCAAACACTTGTGTATTCCAAAAAAAAATAGTAATTTTGCACGCAAATTCAAAATTTGCACCAAAGATGGCGATTCAACGCAACATAGTACAAATTCCGGCTCTTGTGGATCTTCATGTCCACTTTCGTGAGCCGGGTTTTTCGTATAAAGAAACTATCCGTACGGGTAGCATGGCAGCGGCCGCGTCTGGCTATAGCGCAGTGTTCACCATGCCTAACCTCAACCCAGTGCCCGACACGGTAGATCACTTGCAAGAGCAGTTGGATATTATCAAGCGTGATACCTACACGGGTGTTTATCCTTTCGCGTCAATCACCATGGAGCAGAAAGGCGCAGGCGAGTTGGTTGACTTCGAAGCACTTGCGCCCTATGTAAAAGGCTTTTCGGATGATGGACGCGGTGTGCAAAGCGAAGAGCTCATGCGCGAAGCGATGAAGCGAATCCATGCGGTAGATCGTGTGATGGTGGCTCATTGCGAAGTAGAGGCGCTGCTCAACGGCGGCTATATTCACGCGGGCGAGTATGCCAAGAAGAACGGACACCGTGGCATCGTGTCTGAAAGCGAGTGGAAAGAGATAGAACGCGACATCCGTCTGGTAGAACAGACTGGGTGTCGTTTTCATATATGCCATATCTCCACAAAGGAGAGCGTGGCGCTGATTCGAGAGGCAAAAGCGAAAGGGCTGCCCGTGACATGTGAGACAGCACCACACTATTTGCTATTGACGGACAACGACTTGCAAGAGGATGGCAAGTGGAAGATGAACCCACCTCTTCGAGCAGAGGAAGATCGCCTCGCACTCATCGAGGGTATCAAAGATGGTACGATCGACTGTATTGCTACCGACCACGCACCTCATAGTGCGGAAGAAAAGAGCCGCGGATTGGAGAAAAGTGTGTTCGGTATTGTAGGACTGGAGACGGCATTCCCATTGATGTACACCCATTTCGTAAAAACGGGTATCATCACCATGGAGCGATTGGTGGAGCTCATGTCCACGAACCCTGCTCGTATCATTGGTTTAGACAATTCGGGCTCCTATGCCTGCTTTGACTTGGATGCTTGCTACAAGATTGACCCAGCCAACTTCCTCTCTATGGGACAAGCCATGCCATTCGAGGGATGGGAAGTGTATGGCAAATGCGTAAAGACCGTGGTAAATGGCATAACAGTTTACAACAATACCAACCAGTAGTTGGCCACCTATTTGCCACCCATCTCCATCGGAACCTCATCGGAACCTGATCGGAACCTCATCGGAACCTCGCCGATAGACAACCATAACAAAAACAAGAAATGAAGCAACAAACATTTGAAATACAAGCCAACGAACTGCTCGCCAAGAGTGTCTATCGCATGCAGCTTGCAGGTGATACCACAGGTATTTTGCCTGGGCAATTCGTGAATATCCGCGTAGAGGGACAATTCCTCCGCCGCCCAATCTCAGTATGCAATATCACTGACGGCGTGCTGACTATTATATATAAGGTAGTCGGCGTTGGCACAGAAGCGATGAGTCATTTGCCAATCGGCACCCAACTCGATGTGCTGACCGTATTGGGCAATGGCTATGACCTGAGTAAAGCAGGCGATAACCCATTGTTGGTGGGCGGTGGCGTAGGTGTGCCACCAATGTATATGCTTGCTCGCCAACTGCGCGAAATGGGCAAGAATGTACGCGTCATCCTCGGCTTTAACACCAAAGACGAAGTCTTCTACGAGGAGGAGTTCCGTGCTTTAGGTTGCGATGTCACCGTGACCACCGTGGATGGCAGCCATGGCATAAAGGGCTTTGTAACCAATGCTTTGGATGGTAAACAATCCTACTACTATACATGCGGACCATTGCCAATGATCAAAGCGCTGTTGCAGGCCGCAGGCACCAATGGCGAAGTGAGCATGGAGGAGCGTATGGGTTGTGGCTTCGGCGCATGCATGGGCTGCACCATCCAAACTACCCAAGGACCCAAACGCGTCTGCAAAGAAGGCCCTGTGTTCCCCGCTAACGAATTAATCCTTTAATCTAATACTTAATGAATAAAATACTTATAATAACGTTGTTTATACTTTGGATTCTTACTGGATGTAAAAATAAGCAAGATGCATATTCCATAGAATCCACTGCTAACAATGTATCCATAAATAATACAGCAAAATTAGAGGATTTAACTATAGATTCTATCCTTTTAGTAGGTCGTAATCCTGATGTCTTATATATTGTAGATATAGGACGTTACGAATTTATTGATGGTTGTACCAGAAATATAGATAGTCGTTTTAAATTGATAAATAGAAGCGAAGATATCAATAATATTATGGAAGATCTTAAAAGTTTAGAAATGCTATCTTTACCTAAAGAGGATCAGATATCTTCTTATGACTTTTTGTATAAACCTATAATCAAAGAGGATCGCCTTTGGTTCTTTGATAATGATCCACTTGATGTGATGATATTGTTAGTGTTGTATTCAAATTGTGGCAAATGTATTCCAGTTTGGATGGATTTAAGTTATGTAAATGTGCAAAACCAATTCTTTCATTCTTCAAAAGATCTGATGATTAAACTATACGATATATTGGGCTACAGTTATGGGGCAAAGAGTATAGATGACTAAATTAATATGAATATGAATAAACTCCAAATATCCCTCTCAGGCATCACCCTCGCTAATCCTATCATCCCAGCATCGGGCACCTATGGTTTTGGCGATGAGTTTGCTGCGTTATACGATATCAACTGCCTTGGCGGCATCTCCTTCAAGGGCACTACTCGTCAAGCACGCTACGGCAACCCATTGCCACGTATCGCGGAGTGCGGCAACTACGGACTCATCAACGCTGTAGGTTTGCAAAACCCTGGCGTGGAACATGTCATCGCCCACGAGCTTCCTCGCCTCAAGAGCATGTACAACGGCTGCATCGTAGCCAATGTCAGCGGTTTCTCCGTGCAAGACTATGTAGAGACTTGCGCCCTACTCGACAAAGAGCCCATCGATATCCTCGAGGTGAATATCTCCTGCCCTAACGTCCACAACGGCGGTATGGCATTTGGCACTAGTCCTGAGGCTGCAGCCGAAGTCACAGCAGCCGTTAAAGCCGTGACTACCAAGCCTGTATATATGAAGCTTTCGCCTAATGTGACCGACATCGTGGCGATTGCCAAGGCATGTGAGGCAGCAGGAGCAGATGGCCTTTGCCTCATCAATACCTTGCTCGGTATGCGCATTGATATCCGCCGTCGCCGTCCAGTGATTGCCAACCGCTATGGTGGTTATTCGGGTCCAGGTATCTTCCCTCTCGCGCTCCGCATGGTGAACCAAGTAGCACGAGCAACCTCATTGCCAATTATCGGTTGTGGTGGCGTAAGCAGCGCAGAGGACGTGATAGAGATGATGATGGCAGGTGCAACTGCCGTAGAGATTGGTGCTGCCAACCTCGTAGAACCAATGGTGGCGAAGAACATTATCGACCGCCTGCCAAGCCTGATGGATGAACTGAAAATAGATAAATTAACAGATATAATAGGAATAGTGAACCATGAATAAAGATGTGATTATTGCATGCGACTTCGCTTCTGCCGAAGATACGTATCGTTTTCTTGACAAGATGGGTGATGTGAAACCCTACGTGAAGATTGGTATGGAGTTGTACTATGCCGAGGGACCTGCTATCGTGCGCGAACTCAAACGCCGCGGACACAAGATCTTCCTCGATCTCAAACTCCACGATATACCTAACACCGTAAAGAAAGCCATGTCGGTGCTCAGCCACTTGGATGTAGATATGTGTAACCTCCATGCCGCAGGTACTATCGAGATGATGAAAGCTGCGCTTGAGGGCTTGACACGCGAAGATGGTACACGTCCTATTCTCTTGGCAGTCACCCAACTCACTTCTACCAGCGAGGAGCGTATGCACAACGACCTCCTTATCCCTGGTAACATTGGCGATGTAGTGGTTCACTATGCCAAGAACGCACAAGCAGCAGGCCTCGATGGCGTAGTTTGCTCGCCACTCGAAGCAGGTATGGTGAAAGAGGCGTGCGGTAAAGATTTTTATACCGTTACTCCTGGTATTCGCTTTGCAGATGGCGTAGTAGGCGACCAAGTGCGTATCACTACTCCTGCTAAAGCGCGCGAGATTGGTTCTGACTTCATCGTAGTAGGTCGTCCAATCACCGCTGCCGAAGACCCAGTAGCTGCCTACCAACGCTGCGTAGCAGAGTTCTGCGGATAATAAACTCATAAACTGATAAACTCATAAACGAAAAATAATGAAACAACTTATTGCAGAAGACTTGCTTAAGATCAAAGCTGTCTTCCTTCGTCCAAACGAGCCATTTACATGGGCAAGTGGCATCAAAAGTCCTATCTATTGCGACAACCGTCTTACCCTCAGCGACACCCAAGTGCGCAACGATGTAGAGAACGGTCTCGCAGCACTTATCCGTGAGCATTATCCTCAGGCAGAAGTTCTCATGGGTACTTCTACTGCAGGTATTGCACATGCTGCCATCACAGCTACTATCCTCGACCTTCCTATGGGTTATGTACGTAGTGGTGCCAAAGATCACGGCCGTGGCAACCAAATCGAAGGTAAACTGCTCCCAGGTCAGAAAGTGGTTGTCGTGGAAGACCTTATCTCTACCGGTGGTAGTTGCATTGAGGTAGTCAATGTCCTCCGCGAAGCAGGAGCTGACGTCTTGGGCGTAGTAAGTATCTTTACCTACGGCATGAAGAAAGGTTTGGAGCGTTTGGCTGCAGCAGAGGTAAAAAACATCAGCCTTTGTGACCTCGACACCCTTGTAGAAGTAGCGGCTGACAAAGCATACATCGCTCCAGAAGACAAAGAGCGACTCATCAAATTCCGCAACAATCCTTCTGACGAGAGTTGGATGGCATAATGCTGTTTAGAGGTTAAAGTTTATAGTTTAAAGGCAAGGATTTGTGAAAAAGACATGGATAATCGGTTTGCTCTCCCTACTTTGTGTAGGAGCACATGCTATCACGTCACAAGAGTTGGCGGATTCGTTGAGTGTATTTGCCAGTGAGAGAGCGTATGTAGGCAAAGTAAAAGTAAGTGATATTCAGATGGATGAGAAGAATATCACTGTTACTACCTGCAACCGACTGGCATCCATTTCGCTCACTCCAGAGGAGATTGCTACGCTCAAAGAATCTGTGCGTACATGGGTAGGTGGTGCTCCTACTGCACAAGTGAATATCATTTCCGATGACAAAGAACTCGAGGAATGGGTAACTGCACTTTATAAAAAACGAGACAAGAAGTTGCAATACAAAGTTGCTAGTGCCAAATATCCGTTAGTGCACAACATATCGCAACCCTATTCTGCTCAGCAAGGACTCGACGGCAAGCATATTGCCCTATGGGGTAGCCATGGTATCTACTACGTGCAAGCCTACCGCATGTGGAAATGGCAACGCGCACGCCTCTGGACTACCATCGAAGACCTTTATACGAGTAGTTACACCATGCCCTTCTTGGTGCCAATGTTGGAAAATGCAGGTGCTGTAGTGCTCCAACCACGCGAGCGCGACACACAACTCCATGAGGTCATTGTGGACGACTCACAACTCAGTAGTGGCATCATGCCTAACGAAGGTGCAGGATGGGGCAAACCAGTAAAACCTTTGCTCGAAGGTGATAACCCATTTGAGATGGGCGGTTATAGTACTGTAAAAGATCAAGCACGCTATACGCCTAATCTACCAGAGGCAGGCGAATATGCAGTGTATGTGAGCTACAAGTCTTTGCCAAAGAGCAATCCACAAGCTGAATATACTGTGATACACAGAGGTGTAGCAACGACCTACCACGTCAATCAACAGATGGGTGGCGGCACATGGATTTACCTTGGTACATTCGACTTCGGCACCGATGTGAATAGCAACTATGTCACCCTTACCCATAAGGGCAAACATATTACCACAACCGATGCCATCAAGTTTGGTGGTGGTTGGGGTTCTGTAGCACGCTATCCACACCCAGAGATTGGAGACGATGACTTCTACACCAAGAAAGATACCCACTCGCAAGAGGAAGTAACCGATTCTACTCGCCACAAAGAGATGCAAGTATTTGCCATCACAAGTGGCTATCCACGCTATATTGAAGGTGCACGCTACTGGTTGCAATATGCGGGTATTCCTGATAGCGTGTATAACTACACTGGTAGCAAAAACGACTATACAGATGACTTCAGTTGTCGCGGTCGTTGGGTGAACTACCTCGCAGGCGGTAGTGCAGCATACCCTGACGGACCAGGATTGAATATCCCTGTGAATATGAGCGTAGCCTTCCATAGTGATGCAGGTTGCTATCCAACAGACAAACTGGTCGGAACATTTATGTTTTATACCCTCTACGACGATGACAAAGAGACCACCTATCCAGCTGGAGGTGACCGCATTTGTAATCGCGATTATGCGGATTATATCCAAACACAAATCGTAGAGGATATTCGTCATACTATGATGCCAACATGGCAAAAACGCCACCTCATGCATAAATCAATGTCCGAGACGCGCAATCCTAAAGTGCCATCTACTATCATTGAGTTACTCAGCCACCACAACTACTACGACATGACCTTTGGACTTGACCCTAAATTCAAGTTCATCGTTTCGCGTGCTATCTACAAAGGTATGTTGCGCTTCATCCATCAAACCACAGGCACGCCATATGTGGTACAACCATTGCCTGTACAACAGATGAATGTAAGTTATGCCAACAATGATACACTGAATATCCGTTGGGCAGAACGCGTAGATCGCCTTGAGCCAACTGCTACCCCCACCTATTATATATTGTACACACGCACGAGTCAACTCAAAGATGGCGAATGGGTGACATCCGACTGGGATAATGGCGTAAGAGTCAACACCCCTGATGCGGCTATCGCTATCCAACGCGGTGTGAAATATGATTTCATGGTGCGTGCAGGCAATAATGGTGGCGTCAGCCTACCAAGCGAAACATTAAGTGCATATATCGCACCCGACCACAACAACGACCTTGCCCTCATTATCAATGGCTTCCACCGTGTGGACGCACCAGAAATGTTCGGCATCGATAGTATCACAGGTGGTGTAGTTCCTGGCTCATATGCTGTTTCCTATGGCAAAGAGATTAGTTTCCTAGGCGAACAATTCGACTACGACCGCACCAATATGTGGGAGAGTGATGATGACTGCGGTTTTGGTATGTGCCATGCCGATAAACAGAAAGAGGTGAATATAGGCAATACTTTTGACTATCCAAGTATGCACGGTAAAGTGCTTGCACAAATGGGGCTTTCCTATGTTTCTTCCTCTATTGATGCCATTGGATCACTCGCGCCATATACCCTTGTGGATATTATCATGGGTAAGCAAAAGGGCGAGAAGAACGATACGATTGGTTGTATCCCAATGCACTTGCGCGAAGCAATCAACGCATATACCCACCAAGGTGGCAAGATTCTACTCACGGGTTCGTATATCGCTAGCGACATGCGTCATACCTGCGATACTGCCTTCACGCACAATGTACTACACTATCGCTACAAGACCGAGAAAGCATCTACCTGCGGACGTATCAACTTCCAATACAATATCCTGCCTACCCAGCAATACGAATACTACACCAAGCCTAATCCACAAGTGATTGAATGTGAGTGGCCTGATGGTATCGAGCCTATGACAGGTGGTGTTCGAATAGCGCGCTATGATGACACCTATGTCAATGCGGGTGTGGCTTACCAAGACGACAACAACAGAATGATTATATTGCCATTTATGATCGAATCGGTCAAGGACTTCAGCGATCTTTACTCCGAATGTATCAAATGGCTACTAGTAAACCCTTAAAACTTGTAGAACTCTTAGAACCTTTAAAACTTTTTTACAAAGTAAAAAAATATGCGACACTTAATTGACCCTACCGATTTGACCACTGCCGAAGTTGATGTGATTATCAACCGCGCATTGGACATCATCAACAACCGCGAGATGTATGCCGAGGCATGCCACGGCAAAAAACTCGCTACACTCTTCTATGAGCCAAGTACCCGCACACGCCTCAGTTTCACTGCGGCAATGATGGAGCTTGGAGGTAATGTACTTGGCTTTTCTGATGCCAAGAGCAGTAGCGTAAGCAAGGGCGAAACGGTGGCTGACACCGTGCGCGTAGTCAGCAGCTTTGCCGACATCATCGCTATGCGCCACTACAAAGAGGGCGCACCTCGTGTAGCATCTGAATACTCGCGAATCCCTATTATCAACGCAGGCGATGGTGGCCATTCGCACCCTACTCAGACACTCACCGATTTGCTCACAATCCGCAGAGAATTAGGACATTTCGATCATTTGACCGTAGGTCTTTGCGGTGACTTGAAGTACGGACGTACTGTCCACTCGCTTATCAAGGCGATGAAGCGTTACGAGGGTGTACATTTCGTACTCATCTCTCCAGAAGAACTCCGTTTGCCAGACTATATGAAGCATGAGTTGGGCGATAACTATAGCGAGTACTCCACCATTGAGGAGGCAATGCCTTTGCTCGATGTCCTTTATATGACGCGCGTACAACAAGAGCGTTTTGCCGACCAAGCTGAGTACGAGCGCCTCAAAGATGCCTTCATACTTGATACTGAGAAGATGGCATTGGGCAAACCTGATATGATTGTGCTGCACCCACTACCTCGCGTCAATGAGATTACCGTGGATGTGGACAAAGACCCACGCGCAGCATATTTCCGCCAAGTAGAAAACGGCAAATATGTGCGTATGGCGCTCATCTACACCTTGCTCTCATGGAAAGATGCAGAGGAATCGCACCATGTAGATACAGTCCTCACCGACAAACTCTGCACCAACGATCGTTGCATCGTGACCACTGAGCCAGTAGAACGCAAAGCATACACAGATGCCGATGGCATCCTCCGTTGCTACTACTGCGACCACGCATTGTAAACTACTAATACATCTAGCTCAACTAGATTGACTTGTCCAACTAGCTAATAACAAAAAACGAAGATAAATATGACCGACCGTATTTTGCAAGAGGGACTCACATTCGATGATGTGTTGCTTGTCCCAGCCTATTCAGAGGTGCTTCCTCGTGAAGTAGACCTCAAGTGTAAGTTCACCCGCAATATCAGCCTCAATATCCCTGTGGTATCGGCTGCTATGGACACTGTTACCGAGTCTAAGATGGCGATTGCTATCGCTCGTGAAGGTGGTATTGGTGTGATTCACAAAAATATGTCTATCGCTGCACAAGCAGCTGAAGTACGCCGCGTAAAGCGTGCTGAGAACGGCCTCATCTCTGATCCTATCACTATCACTGCCGACCAAACCGTGGGCGATGCCGAGCAACTTATGCACGACAACCACATTGGAGGTATTCCTGTGGTGGACGCAGAGAACAACCTCGTGGGTATCGTTACCAACCGTGACCTCCGTTTTGAGACCGATATGACTCGTAAGATTGGCGAAGTGATGACCAGCGAGAACCTTATCACTATCAACTCTACCAGCAACGAGGTGATTATGGCAGCACTCCAATCCCACAAAGTAGAGAAATTGCCAGTAGTGGACAACAATGGCAAACTTGTAGGCCTCGTAACATACAAAGACATCACCAAACTCAAAGACTTCCCTAATGCGTGCAAAGATGCTAAAGGTCGTTTGCGTTGTGCAGCAGGTGTAGGTATCACTCCTGATTTCATGGATCGCGTAGCTGCGCTCTACAAAGAGGGTGTAGATGCTGTGGTGCTTGACTCCGCACACGGTCACTCTAAGAATATCGTCAACGCGCTCCGTACTATCAAAGCCACATACCCTGATTTGGATGTAGTAGTCGGTAATATCGCTACAGCCGAAGCAGCTAAGTACCTCGTGGAGAATGGTGCTGATGGCGTGAAGGTAGGTATAGGTCCTGGTTCGATCTGTACAACCCGTATCATCGCAGGTGTGGGTGTTCCACAGCTGACGGCTATCTTCAATGTGGCAGAAGCACTCCAAGGCACTGGTGTACCAATGATTGCTGACGGTGGTTTGCGTTACTCAGGCGATGTAGTGAAGGCACTCGCTGCTGGTGGCAACTGCGTGATGTGTGGTAGTATGTTCGCAGGCACCGAGGAGGCTCCTGGCGATACCATCATCTACAACGGTCGTAAGTTCAAATCCTACCGCGGTATGGGTTCTATTGATGCGATGAAGGCAGGTTCTGCAGATCGCTACTTCCAAGGCGGTTGCGAAAAGAATATTCAGAAACTTGTACCAGAAGGCATCGTAGGTCGCGTGCCATACAAGGGCAATGTCAGCGAAACTATCTACCAACTCATGGGCGGTCTTCGTTCGGGTATGGGTTATGTAGGAGCACACAATATCAACGAGCTCCAACAAGCCAAGTTCGTTCGCACTACTGCTGCTGGTATGACCGAGAGTCACCCTCACGACATCACCATCACTAGTGAGACCCCTAACTACACCCGCGGACAATAACAACGCTACACGACACTGAACAATATTAAATAATTTACAATATGCAAAAACTTATCATTCTTGATTTAGGTTCGCAGACCACCCAACTCATTGGTCGCCGTGTGCGCGAGTTGGACACTTTCTGCGAGGTTTTGCCTTACAACAAGTATCCAGAGGATGACAAAGACATTATCGGTCTTATTCTCTCTGGTGACAAAGACTCTGTAGAAGAGCCAGAGGCACTCCAAAACACCCTCAGCCGCTTCTGCAGCTGTATTCCAGTACTCAACATCGCTGCTGGCGAGCAACCTACTGTAGATGAGCTCCGTCCATTCGTGCTTGACACATGCCATAGCGCACAAGATTGGACTCCTGCTAATTTCGTAGAGACCACCGTGGCGCAACTCAAAAAGCAAATCGGTACCGATCGCGTGATCCTCGCCCTATCTGGTGGTGTGGACAGCTCTATCACCGCAGTGTTGCTCAACCGTGCTATTGGCAACCAACTCACCTGTATTTTCGTGGATCACGGATTGCTCCGCAAAGATGAGTTTGAGAACGTGCTTCGTGACTACGAGTGCCTCGGTCTTAATGTGATTGGCGTGGATGCTAAGGCACGTTTCTATGGCGACTTGGCTGGTGTGACCGATCCAGAGCAAAAACGTAAGATTATTGGCCGCGACTTTATCCAAGTGTTCGACGAAGAGGCTAAGAAGATCACTGATGCTAAGTGGCTTGGTCAAGGTACTATCTACCCAGATATCATCGAATCTATCAACCACTCTGGCAAGGTTATCAAATCACACCACAATGTAGGTGGTCTGCCTAAGGAGATGAATCTCAAACTCTGCGAGCCACTCAAGCTCCTCTTCAAGGACGAGGTTCGCCGTATTGGCCGCTATATGGGTGTACCTGAGCACCTTATCGGTCGCCATCCTTTCCCAGGTCCAGGTCTTGGCGTACGTATCTTGGGCGACATTACTCCTGAGAAAGTACGCATCCTCCAAGAGGCTGACGCTATCTATGTGAACATGCTTCGCGAGTGGAAAGATGAGAATGGTGTAGCACTCTATGATAAGGTATGGCAAGCAGGTGCAATCCTTCTCTCTACCGTGCGCAGCACAGGTATGAAGGGCGATACCCGTACCTATGAGCATCCAGTAGCACTTCGCGCAGTATTGTCTGTGGATGCTATGACTGCTGATTGGGCACGTCTTCCATACGAATTCATGGCTAAGGTATCTAACGAGATTATCAACAAGGTGCAAGGCGTTAACCGCGTTTGCTATGATATCTCTGCAAAACCACCCGCAACAATCGAGTGGGAGTAACCAGTAAATGATATGACAATGAAGCGCGGCAGGATGTTGATTGCCGCGCGACGTTGTTTATGTTGTCTTTAAAATAAATATTGTCAACATTGTTGATTGTAATTATCTTCATTGTTGTATAAATCATTGATAATTATTGTTTTAGAATAATGAAAGTAGGCGTAATTATGGGCTCAACCAGCGATTTGGAGGTAATGACTCCCGCTATTGAGACCCTTCAACAATTTGGTATCGAAGTAGAAAAACGCGTGATTAGCGCGCACCGTGCTCCACACGAACTCATGAAGTGGGCTGAGTCTGCTCGTGAGCGTGGATTGAGCATCATCATCGCAGGTGCAGGTGGCGCAGCACACTTGGCAGGCGTTATCGCTGGCTTGACCAGTTTGCCTGTTATTGGCGTGCCAGTACGCAGCAAGACCTTGGATGGCTTGGATTCATTGCTCAGCATCGTTCAGATGCCTGCAGGTATCCCTGTAGCTACCGTAGCTATCAATGGCTCGAAGAACGCAGCATTGCTCGCTATCGCTATCCTCGCATTGCAAGATCAAAACTTGCTCGCACAACTCGAGGATTTCCGCAAACAACAAACCGAGAAAGTAGTTAATACTGTTATCTAATCATGGCTAATTTTCGTATATACGTAGAAAAGCGACCTGCTTTCCAAGTGGAGGCAAAGAGCTTGAAGAATGAACTCAACGAGAACTTGCAACTCCGTCTGCAATCGTTGCGCTATATCAATGTGTATGACCTCTTTGGTTTTACACCCGCGCTCCTCGAACAATGCCGCTACAGCGTATTCGGCGAGACTGTGACCGACACCGTTAGCAACGAGTGCGACCTTACTGGCAAGAAGTATCTCGCAGTAGAGTACTTGCCTGGTCAGTTTGACCAACGCGCTTCTTCGGCTGTGGACTGCGTGCACCTCATCGACCCTAATGCCGAGGTGGAGATTCGCAGTAGCCGTCTGTTGGTGTTTGACGAGCAAGTAACCAACGAGGAACTGGATAAGATCCGCCACTACTACATCAACGCCGTTGAGTCACGCGAGAAAGACCTCAGTCAGCTCTCGCAAAACCAAACAGCCGACGTCAAGCCATTGGCTAAGTTGGATGGCTTTATCAACATGCCACGCGAGGAGTATGCGGCTTTCTGCAAGCAATGGGGCTTGGCAATGAACACCGACGACCTCCACGAGGTGGTCTGCTATTTCCAAAAAGAGCAACGTAACCCAACCGAAACTGAGCTTCGCATCCTCGATACCTATTGGTCTGACCACTGCCGTCACACCACCTTCACCACGATTCTCGAGTCTATCAAGATCGACGACTCGTTCGTCAAAGACGAGATTGAGAGCACCCTGGGCATGTTCCATGACATCCGTGAGGAGTTGGGCCGTAGCGAAAAACCATTGTGCCTCATGGAGTTGGCGACCATCGGTGCCCGCTATCTCCGCAAGAAAGGTCTGCTCGACGATATGGAGGTCAGCGAGGAGAACAACGCTTGCTCTATCTTCGTCGATGTAGATGTGGATGGCCAGACCGAGAAGTGGCTCCTACAATTCAAGAACGAGACCCACAACCACCCAACCGAGATCGAGCCTTTCGGAGGCGCAAGTACCTGTCTCGGTGGTGCTATCCGTGACCCATTGTCTGGTCGTGCATACGTATATCAAGCCATGCGCGTAACAGGTGCAGGCGATATCTACAAGCCAGTGGCAGAGACTATTCCTGGTAAGTTGCCACAGCAGATCATCTCTCGCAAGGCAGCTGCAGGTTACTCTAGCTATGGTAACCAAATCGGTCTTGCCACCACCCATGTGCGTGAGATCTTCCACCCATCGTATGTAGCTAAACGCCTTGAGGTAGGTGCCGTAGTAGGTGCTTCTCCTGCAAGCAATATCCGCCGTGAGAGCCCTACAGCAGGCGATATCATCCTGCTCCTCGGTGGTCGCACAGGTCGTGACGGTATCGGTGGTGCTACAGGTAGCTCCAAAGAGCACACCGAGGCATCGCTCGAATCTTGCGGTAGCGAGGTGCAAAAGGGTAATGCTCCAGAGGAGCGCAAGCTCCAACGCCTCATGCGTCGCCCAGAGGCTACACGCCTCATCAAGAAGTCCAACGACTTTGGTGCTGGTGGCGTGAGTGTGGCTATTGGCGAGTTGGCTGACGGACTGGATATCTACCTCGACCGCGTGCCTACCAAGTATAGCGGTTTGAACCCTACCGAGTTGGCTATCAGTGAGTCGCAAGAGCGTATGGCGGTAGTCATTGAGGCAAAAGACCGTGCAGAGATGGAGCACTATTGCCATCTCGACAATATTGAATATACCCATGTGGCGGATGTGACCGACAGCGGTCGTATGCGTCAATTCTATAAAGGCGAACTCATCGCTGACCTCACCCGCGAGTTTATTGATAGTGCAGGTGCTAAGCACTTTGCCAAGGCTGCTATTCTGCCAGTAGAGGAGAAGAATCCATTTACCCAAGTTGTAGAAGGTGCCACCCTCGAGGAGAAGATGGCCAAGGTGATGGCTGACCCTAATGTGACTTCACAAAAGGGATTGATCGAGAACTTCGATGCCACCATCGGTCGTAGCACCGTATTGATGCCATTCGGTGGTAAAACACAACTCTCTGAAACACAAGTGAGTGTACAAAAACTCCCTACCGATGGCTATACCAATACCGCCAGCGTGATGGCATTTGGTTACAACCCATTCATTGCCGACTGGAGCCCATACCACAGTGCAGCGTATGCCGTAGTTGAGGCATGTACCAAGGTCGTAGCAGCAGGTGCTGATTACAGCAAGATGCGTTTCTCTTACCAAGAGTACTTTGAGCGTATGAGCAGCGAGCATGCCTATGGCAAGCCACTCAGCGCATTACTTGGCGCACTGAAGATGCAAGTGGCATTTGGTTTGCCAAGTATCGGTGGTAAAGACTCTATGTCGGGTACTTTCGAGAACATCAGCGTTCCCCCAACCTTGATTGCCTTTGGTATCACTACCGTAGATGCCGATAAGGTGGTATCTACCGACCTCAAGAAAGCAGGTAACAAGTTGTATCTCATCAAGCACCACGCATTGGCAAACTATATGCCAAATGTAGAGGAGTTGAAAGCCAACTGGGCATACACTACCAACGCTATCCAATCTGGCAAGGTTTGCGCTACTTATGCGCTAGGCTTCGGTGGCGTAGCAGAGGCATTGGCTAAGATGAGCTTCGGTAACCAACTGGGCGTAGATATCCAAATCGCAGAGAACGAACTCTTCGACTACAACTACGGTTCTATCCTCGTAGAGGCAACCGAAGAACTCTCGCCTCTCGCCTTATCGCCTAATAGCCTCATCGCCTTAGGCCATGTAGTGGACGGCACACACCTTATTATAAATAACGAGCGCGTATCACGCGAGGTATTGCTCCATGCTTGCTGCCAACAGTTCGACAAGATCTACCCATCCGCAGTCCCTGCGCAGCATCAAGCATTGATGCCAGCAGATACTGAGTCTCTAAACACTCAACACTCAACACTAAACTACAAAGGCGAAGCCGTTGAGCATCCATTGGTTTATATCCCTGTCTTCCCAGGTACCAACTGCGATTACGATTCTGCTAAAGCGTTCCGCAAGGCAGGCGCAGAAGTAGTGACCACTATCTTCCGCAACCTTACCCCAGAGGACGTGCTCAGTAGTATCGACGAGATGGTAGAGCACATTAATCGCTGCCATGTGCTGATGTTCGCAGGTGGTTTCTCTGCGGGTGACGAGCCAGACGGAAGTGGTAAGTTCATTGCTAGCGTAATCAACAATGCCAAGGTAGGCGCTGCTATCACCGCTTTGATTGACCGCGGAGGTTTGATCCTCGGTATCTGCAACGGTTTCCAAGCATTGGTGAAGAGTGGCTTACTGCCATACGGCAAGTTGGGTATGGTGACACCAGACTCTCCAACCTTGTTCCGCAACGATATCAACCGCCACATCTCGCAAATGGTAACTACCACTGTGGCTACCACCGCCAGCCCATGGCTTCGCGGTATGCAAGTAGGTGATACACATAGCATTGCAGTCAGCCACGGCGAAGGTAAGTTTGTGGTGAACGAGGAGTTGGCGAAGGAGTTGTTTGAGAACGGACAAGTAGCATTCCGCTATGCGGATCCTGCTACAGGTGAGGCTACTATGGTATCGCCACACAACCCTAACGGCTCGTATTATGCTATTGAGGGTATCATCTCCAAGAACGGTCAGATCCTCGGTAAGATGGGTCACACCGAGCGCTGGGAAGATGGCGTATTCACCAATATCGCTGGCAACAAGCTGCAACCATTGTTTGATAACGCAGTCCGCTACTTCCGCAAGAAGTAATAAGACTGATACATATATTGTCAATACCTCGGCGATATGCCGATTTGATCTCTCCAAGAGTATTTCGGGCGGAAATGCTCTTGGAGAAAAATTAAATCAACACGAATTTTATACCATGAAAAAATTATTATTCATATTCATTGCCATTTTTACCACTCATATGCTCTCGGCATATGATTTCAAAGAAGGAGATTTGTGTTATAACATCATTAGTAACATAGTTCCCTATGAGGTGGAAGTAACTTATGAAATAGAACCCTCTATTTTTGGAAGCACTTCTGATAACTATTCAGGGATCACAGTTGTTATTATTCCCGAATCCGTAACCTACTCAGGTATAACCTATAGTGTTACAGGTATTGGAGATTATGCGTTCAATGATTGTACGTCGTTACTCTCCATCCATATCCCTGATGGTGTAACTAGTATTGGATACGGTGCATTCCGCGGTTGCTCTTCGTGGAGTGGAGATATCACAATTCCAGACGGCATAACCAGTATTGAGGGAAGCGCATTCGCTGGTTGCTCTTCGCTGACTTCAATCAAGATTCCTAACAGCGTAACGAGTATTGAAGATTATGCGTTCGATGCATGCTCCTCGTTAACTTCTATTAATATTCCAGATGGTTTAAATAGTATTGGAGAGTACGTATTCTATCGTTGCACTTCATTGCCTTCCATAACGCTTCCAAATGGCGTAACAAGTATTGGCCCTATGGCGTTCGGTCACTGCTCTTCGCTGACTTCCATCAAAATTCCAAACGGCGTAACAAGTATTGGATATTGGGCATTCTCTTATTGTTCAGGTTTGACTTCTGTCACTTGCGAAGCGAATACACCTCCTGCAGTGGAAACTCGTGCTTTCTATCAAGTACCTACAGACATTCCAGTATATGTGCCTTGTGAATCGTTGACCACATATCAGACAGATGAAGGGTGGAGTTATTTTACAAACGTCCAATGTTTATCAAAGGAAGAATCAGCTGTAGAAGACATCAACAGTCCATCTACTAATACCCCAAAAATTTTCCGCGATGGTCAACTCATCATTATCCGTGATGGAGTAAACTATAACGCTCAAGGTGCGGTAGTTAAATAATACCAACAAACAACTCTGAATATATCCTAACGACTCAGTTGCATTAAAGCATCGGAGTCGTTATTTTGTACCAAATTGTAATGTAAATTTTGGTTTATTTTTGACAACGCAGTCCGCTACTTCCGCAAGAAGTAATCCTGCCTATATACAAAAAAATAGAGCATATCAGTAACCGATATGCTCTATTTTTTATCCTCACCTATACACTCTACACCTTACACTCTACACTAGTACAATTCTTAACTCAAAGCTAAAAGTCAATTCGTTTCTTCACGCTCGGAATGCGTTCCGTTGCACTCCTTCTTCTCGAAACTTGCAGGGAATTTCACACCCGATTTTACAAAATGTAGATTGTCAAAAAACTTTCTGCCCTTTTCCTTGTATATATGCAAAAAAATGACTAACTTTGCACCCGAAAGTAATTTGCGCGAAAAAGTTGCTGAAATCAGATTATAATGATGAACAATCTTACTATACATAGTATGCCAAATCTGGAGGAGTACATCCGTCAAGGCGAACCCATGCAGCGAGAGCGTGGGCAGATATGGCAGACTGCTATAGGATTGCAACAAGTAGATGGCTTAAATACCTCAGCGTATCTATTACAGACTGCTAAACAGCATATCGAAGGAGATATAACGCTTCAAAAAGCGAAAGAACTCATTGACTCTTACTATCAATCACAACAAGTGCGCCAAAATAGCGAGAGCGAAGCAACAGAAGAAGCCGACAAGGTATCTGCCCGTATTGCGGAATTACTATCAGAAAAGACATTCGCCTTTAACCCTTCGCAGCTAATTGCTACTCACAGACATCTGTTTACTGGCATTTATAAATTTGCTGGTAAAATACGCGATTACAACATTACCAAACGCGAATGGGTGCTACGCGGCGATACAGTTTACTACGCGGGCGCTGATATGATTAGCGAGACGTTGAAATATGATTTTGAACAAGAAAAATCATTCAACTATTCCTCCGTTTCTGTAGATGAAGCAATTGCCCACCTCGCAACATTTTGTAGTAATATTTGGCAAATTCATCCATTCGGTGAAGGCAACACACGCACCACTGCTGTGTTTATGATCAAATACCTAACGACCTTAGGGTTTAAGGTAAACAACGAAATACTTGCCAATAACTCATGGTACTTCCGTAACGCGCTTGTGCGTGCTAACTACACCAATATACTACAAGGTATTAGCTACAACCCTTTGTTCTTGGAGCGATTCTTCCGCAACATGTTGTTAAACGAGAATCATCCTCTGCAAAATAGAGAACTGCATCTCGATTGGCAGGCGACAAACGACCATGAGCAAGTTCAAAGTGCAAACCAAAGTGCAAAAGAAGACGAAGCAGTGCTTTCAAAGTGCAAAAATTGCACTTTAGAAGAATTGGCGGTATTGCGAATCCTACAACAAACCCCATCTGCTACACAAAAGCAAATAGCAGCAGCTATTGGCAAATCGGAGCGAACAGTAAAAACGCTCACAGTGAATCTAACCAATAAAGGTATCATATCGCGTCGTAATGGCAAACGCAATGGATACTGGGAAATCAACGGATAAATATTAAAACAAACTATACAATAATGGCACAACATTATGAGGCAGCCGGCGTAAACCTCGAAGCCGGATACGAAGTAGTAAGTCGTATTAAATCGCATGTAAAAAGTACCAACCGCTTTGGCTCAATGGGCAATATCGGTTCGTTTGGTGGTATGTTCGACCTCTCGGCATTGAACATCAAAGAGCCAGTACTCGTGAGCGGCACCGATGGTGTAGGTACCAAACTGAAAATCGCTTTTGCAATGGACAAGCACGATACTATCGGTATTGACGCTGTGGCAATGTGTGTAAACGATGTGCTCGCACAAGGCGCTGAACCACTTATCTTCCTTGACTATGTGGCTATCGGTCACAATATCCCAGAGAAGGTAGAGGCTATCGTAGCTGGTGTGGCAGAAGGTTGCCGCCAAGCAGGTTGCGCACTCGTAGGTGGCGAGACCGCTGAGATGCCAGGTATGTATGGCGATGGCGAATACGATATCGCAGGTTACACCACAGGTGTAGTGGAGAAATCTCAACTTATCGATGGCAGCAAGGTGGCTGTAGGCGATGTACTCGTGGGTATCTCTTCTTCAGGCGTGCATAGCAATGGCTTCAGTCTCGTGCGCAAGGTGGTTAGCGATGCAGGTCTGGACTTGCATACTGTCTATCCAGAGCTCAGCGCAGACAAGAAGCTCGGCGAAGTGCTCCTCACCCCAACCCGCATCTATGTGAAGCAAGTGCTAGAGGTCATCCACAACTGCGATGTGCACGGCGTAGCACATATCACTGGTGGTGGCTTCGACGAGAATATCCCTCGTATCTTAAAAGAGGGTCAAGGCTTCAGCGTAACCGAGGGTTCATGGGAAATTCTCCCGGTATTCCAATGTCTCGAAAAGTGGGGTAATATCCCTCACCGCGAGATGTTCAACATCTTCAACATGGGTATCGGTATGGTGATTGCTATGCCAGCATTAGACGCTGAGAAAGCCATCGCGATCCTCGCTAAGCACGGCGACAAAGCGCAAATCATCGGTAAAGTCATCGAAGGCGAGAACGAGATTATTTAATTAGTAATTCAAATTTTTTAAGGTATAAAAAAGATATGGCAAAAAGAGCTCTTGTCAGCGTAAGCGACAAAACAGGATTGGTTGATTTCGTGAAAGGTCTGCAAACAGCGGGCTGGGAAATCATCGCCACAGGCGGTACACAAAAGTTATTAGAGAACTCAGGCGTTAAGACCATCGGTATCAGCGATGTAACTGGTTTTCCTGAGATCTGCGACGGTCGCGTTAAGACCCTTCACCCAAAAGTACATGGTGGTCTTTTAGCACGCCGTGACGAACCATCTCACCTCCAAGCATTGGAGGAGAACGGCATCTCATTCATCGACCTCGTGTGCGTGAACCTCTATCCATTCCGCGAGACCATCGCCAAAGAAGGTGTAAGCATGGCTGACGCTATTGAGAACATCGATATAGGTGGCCCATCTATGCTCCGTTCAGCAGCGAAGAACTACAACGATGTGACCGTCGTTTGCGATCCAGCAGACTACGACACCATCCTAGCTGAGATCAATGCTACAGGCAACACCACTCTTGAGACTCGTCTTCAACTCTCTGCGAAGGCATACACCCATACTGCCCAATACGATGCATGCATCGCTACTTACATGCGTGAGAAAGCTGGTCTCAACGAGAAACTCTTCCTTGAGTTCGACCTCAAGCAAGGTCTTCGCTATGGCGAGAATCCTCACCAATCGGCTAAGTTCTATGCTTCTACCAAAGCTATTCCATTCTCACTTGCTAGCGGCAAGCAACTCCAAGGCAAGGAGATGTCTTACAACAACATCCAAGACGCTAACGCTGCCCTCAATATCGCTCGCGACTTCCAAGAGCCTTTCTGCGTAGCCCTCAAGCACATGAACCCATGTGGTGCTGCTGTCGCTGCTACCATCGAAGAGGCATGGCAAAAAGCATACGAGGCAGACACTGTTAGCATCTACGGCGGTATCGTGATCTGCAACCGCACCATCACCAAGGAGATTGCACTCGGCATGAAGCCTATCTTCCTCGAGATCGTCATCGCTCCTGACTTCACAGATGAGGCAATGGAGATCTTCGCTACCAAGAAGAACCTCCGCGTCATCCAAGTGGACATGACTCCAAGCACCGAGGCCATTGACCAATATGTGAGCGTCAACGGTGGATTGCTCGTGCAACACCTCGACACCCAAATCGAGACCATCACTGCTGACATGTGCGCTACCAAGGTGCAACCAGATGCTGCAACTCTCGCAGATATGCAATTCGGCTGGAACATCGTTAAGCACGTGAAATCCAACGCTATCGTGGTAGTGAAGAACGGTCAAACACTCGGCGTAGGTGCAGGTCAAATGAACCGTGTAGGTAGTGCTGAGATTGCTATGAAGCAAGCACATGCTGCAGGTGTGACCGAAGGTCTTATCCTTGCTTCTGACGGTTTCTTGCCATTCGACGATACCGTAGCATTGGCCGCACAATATGGTGTAACCGCTATCGTTCAACCAGGCGGCAGCATCCGTGATAACGACTGCGTTGTGAAGGCAGACGAACTCGGCATCTGTATGCTCATGACTGGCACACGCCACTTCAAACATTAATTGCAAATGAAAAAAGTATTAGTTATAGGTGGAGGCGGACGAGAGCATGCTATCGTGTATGCTCTCTCGCGCAGCCCACAAGTAGAGAAGATCTACTGCGCTCCAGGCAATGCAGGTATTGCTGAGCTCGCTGAGTGCGTAGCCATCAAAGACACCGATGTCGAGGGGCTTCTCCTCTTTGCCAAAGAGACCGAAGTCGATCTCACCGTAGTAGGTCCAGAAGCCGCCCTCGCAGCAGGCGTAGTAGATGCTTTCCGTGCAGAAGGTATGCCTATCTTTGGTCACACCAAAGCCGCTACTCAAATCGAGTCCAGCAAGGAGTTTGCCAAAATCATCATGGACAAATACCAAGTGCCTACTGCTGGTTATCAATCTTTTAGCGACTATGCCGAGGCATTGGCTTACGTCAAAGCAGGCACTTTGCCTACCGTACTCAAATACGACGGTTTGGCTGCTGGCAAGGGCGTAGTCATCGCTACTACCCTCGAGGAAGCTGACGCTGCTCTCCAAGACATGCTCTGCAATGAGGCCTTCGGCAAAGGTAAGGTTGTTATCGAGGACTATCTTGAAGGTCCAGAGTTCTCCTTTATGTGCTTTGTTAATGGCGAAAATGTTTATCCAATGCCACTCTCACAAGACCACAAGCGTGCCTATGACAACGACGAAGGTCCTAACACAGGCGGTATGGGTGCATATACTCCCCTACCCTTCGTGACCGAAGAAGATGAGGCATTTGCCCGCAAATATGTCCTCGAGGCCGTTGCCAAAGGTATGTGCCAAGAGGGCTTGCCACTCACAGGTGTGCTCTATGGCGGACTCATGAAAACCGCTCAAGGTGTGAAGGTCATTGAGTTCAATGCTCGCTTTGGCGACCCAGAGACCGAGGTCGTACTCCCACTCCTCGAGTCTGACGCCTTTGACGTCTTCTATGGCATAGCCACGGGCACAAAACTCGATGCTTTGTCTTGGCGCAAAGAAGCCACCATTGGCGTAGTACTTGCCTCCAAGGGCTACCCTGGCGACTATGCAAAAGGCGCTGTGATTGAAGGAGTTGAGCTCTTTGACGGCCCTGTCTTCCACATGGGAACAAAGAACGACAACGGCGTACTGAAGACCAACGGCGGTCGCGTGATGATGTGTATTGCTACAGGCAAAGACATCGCCGAGGCACAAGCCAAAGTATATAAGGAGATAGAGAAAATCCACTGCGATAACCTCTTCTACCGCAAAGACATAGCTCATTGGGCGCTATAAACTACTGAACTTCTA
This sequence comes from Paludibacteraceae bacterium, assembly GCA_045124995.1. GTDB lineage: Bacteria > Bacteroidota > Bacteroidia > Bacteroidales > Paludibacteraceae > Colicola. The sequence goes on from JBGVMY010000007.1 coordinate 100,221, forward strand.
AACTTCTAAACAAATTTATGATCATAGACGGTAAACAAATCTCGCAATCCCTCAAGGATGCGATGAAGATTGAAGTAGATGCATTGGCGGAGCAATATGGTCGCCGCCCATGCCTCATGGTAATCATCGTAGGTGATAACCCAGCAAGCCGCTCTTATGTGCGCGGCAAGATCAAAGCCACCGAGTACTGTGGTTTTGACGGCCACCTCGTAGAGTTGCCAGAAGATGTCAGCGAAGTAGCATTGCTCGCTGAGATCGAGAAACTTAACAACGATCCAGCTGTGGACGGCATCCTCGTGCAATTGCCTTTGCCAAAACATATCTCCGAGGACAAAGTCATCGCCGCTATCTCTGCCGAGAAAGATGTGGACGGCTTCCACCCTGAGAACGTGGCACGCCTTTGGCTCAATCAACACTGCATCTTGCCATGTACCCCCAAAGGTATCATCGAGCTCCTCGACCAAGCGGGCGTGGAAATGGCAGGCAAGAAAGCCGTAGTCATTGGCCGCAGCAATATCGTAGGCAAACCAGTTGCTAAACTCCTGCTTGACCGCAATGCTACTGTGACTATTGCGCACAGCCGCACCAAGGATTTGGCTGCCGTTTGCCGCGAAGCAGATATCCTCGTGGCTGCTGTAGGTCGCGCCAAGATGGTTACTGCTGAATATGTGAAACCAGGTGCAGCCGTGATTGATGTGGGTATCAACCGCACCGAGGATGGCAAACTCGTGGGCGATGTGGATTATGAGGCAGTATTGCCAGTGGCTAGTGCTATCACCCCTGTCCCAGGCGGTGTAGGCCCAATGACCATCACCATGCTCATGCGCAACACGATTGAGTGTTTCCTCAACCGCATGAATAACAAATAATTACAATTGTATAAAGCCAAAAGGGTTATCCCTTAATTCATCTGATAGAGTGTAGGATACCCATTCTGCACTCTATCTTCGTTTAATAATATTAAGGATTTATATACCTGTTGACACCTATACAAAATCCCTTGAGCGCGGCAGGGAGTTGATTGCCGCGCAAGTTGTTGAAAAAAGTTGTTTGAGTTGTTGATTCTTATAATCCGTGTTATGTTTTTCGTTGTAGTGTCAACTTATATATCGTTTCCATATTAATACCAATCCACAACTATGATTGTACATGTAGCATCATTTTTAGAGAGTATCGGTGGCTCAATTGACAACGACCACTACCTCCGCCCTATCCCTGGCAGAACGGGCTGGGCTGCGTATTGCAAGAAGCCAGAGTATTCCAAAGCCAAAAAGAAAGAGATGGCGGAGCACTTTGTAGTTCAGAACTTCCGCAGTATCAACGAGGAGGCTTGTGCCATTTTGCGTGATCCCGAACAAAAAGCGCTTTGGCACGAGAAACATCTGCAAGCCTTGCGTGAGGCAAGCAGACACCAGCGCATGCCCAAAGCAAATGGCAAACCACCAGTACCAGCACGATTATACGACTTTATCAAGCACGAGATCTCCCTTTCCCGCAAGCAATCGTGATTTTAAACTATGTATATGTTTCTTGAGCAGGGCAGGAAGTTGATTGCCCTGCAAGTTGTTGAATTATGTTGTTGGTGTTGTTGATTAAAATATAACTCTTGTTGTTTTTAGTTATAGTATCATTCATCCCGTTATTGCCCTGTTTATTGCCTCTCACCTGCCACCCATCTGCAACGCAACCTCATCGTGACTTCATCGTGACCTCATCGTGACCTCACCGTATGATCACCGTATGATCACCGCGACACAAAGCGCACTTCCTTGCGAGTAAAAGCCTCTGTTTCCTATCCGCAAGTATTTCTAATGTCACCGCCACTGGTTTAGTGCTCGCGGATTTCCCCGCGAGATACCCCGCCACCTGTCTAGTGCTCGGCGGTGGTCCGCCGAGTCAAAAAACGCAAAAAAATCGCTCTTCTCTTGCTCAATCCAAAATAATTGATTACCTTTGCACCGTGAACCTGCGCTGGGGATGTCTGCGTTAGGGTTGTATAGTAGAGTTCGTGAGTTGGCTGCTACAATGCTACACCATTCTACACAACGCTACACCATCCTAAACAATGCAACTGGCGAAGGGTAGCAGACATAATAAAAAGGCGTTTATTGGCGCTTGTTTTGGCTTCGCGAAATCCGGAAAATTTCACATACCCGAAACAAGAGAGCGATAAATGCCCCTTGGTGTGTTTAGTTCGTTGTGCTTCACGACGATGAACATATCGGCGTGGGCATTCATTGTTTATTCTTGTATGTAGGGTCATTCCGGAACCTCGCGAAGAAGAATAAGCAAAAAGAGGTTCCACGCTTTTTCTATATTTATACCAACGGGGCGTTTGGAGCCAACTTCCCACAAAATTAATAATACAATGAAGAAACTTCATTTGCTCCTTTTGAGCGTTACGCTGTGTGTATTCTCAGCGTGTCACAATGACATTTGGGATGCTATTGATGGACTTGACTCCCGTGTCACCAAACTCGAAGAACTCTGCAAAGAGATGAACACCAACATCACTTCTTTGCAAACCATCGTCTCTGTTCTGCAATCCAACGACTTCATCACAGGTATCGTTGAAATCAAGAAGGATGGTGAAGTGATTGGTTACACCATTACTTTTGGCAAACACGACCCTATTACCATTTATCACGGACAAGACGGAAAGGATGGAGCAGATGGAAAAGACGGTCAAGATGGACAAAACGGCACTGATGGAAAAGATGGCATAACCCCTGTGATTGGTGTAGCACAAGACACCGATGGCGTGTACTATTGGACATTGAATGGCGAATGGCTATTGGATGACAATGGCAACAAACTCCCTGTTTCTGGCAAAGACGGTCAAAATGGTACCAATGGCTCTAATGGTCAGGATGGTGCAGACGGTAAGGACGGACAAGATGGCGAGAACGGTAAAGACGGTGCAGACGGTCAAGACGGTATCACCCCACAATTGAAGATTGAGGAGGGCTATTGGTATATCTCTTATGACAATGGTGCTACTTGGACACAACTCGGCAAAGCCACTGGAGAGGATGGACAAGATGGAAAAGACGGTGCTGATGGCGCAGATGGTAAAGATGGACAAAATGGTGCAGATGGAAAAGACGGACAAGACGGCGATTCCATATTCGAATCTGTAACAGAAGATGATGATTATGTGTATTTTACTCTTTCCGATGGCAGCGTAATAAAGATTCCAAAAGGAAATGGAAATCAATCTGCAATGGGAGATGGATATGTTACTTCAGGAAAGGCAGATGGATATTATTATGTTGATTTAGATTTGCCAAGTGGAACTAAATGGGCAACATGCAATGTTGGCTCTAATCATCCAGAAGGATCTGGATATTTCTTTGCTTGGGGAGAAACAATAAGAAAAGAATCTTATCAAGAATCGACTTATGCATTAACTATTTCTTCACTTCCTGACACTATTTATCATACAGAATATGATGCTGCAACAGTGAATCAAGGCAATAAATGGGCAACTCCGACCAAAGAGCAATGGGAAGAGTTGAAAAGTTGGGCAAATTGGACATATACAACATACAATGATGTCAATGGTTGGAAAGTTTGTGGTCCCAATGGGAATGCCCTCTTTATACCAGCTGTGGGATTTAGAACATCAACTAATGAATTGAATGGGTATCTTAGTTATTCTTCTAGCACAAGAACAAGGACTTACATCTATTGTTTGAGTAACTATACAAGACAAAATGATATTATTTCCCCTACAATAACGGCTTCTCCAAGTGTTAAATATTATTATAGTTATTATAGTAATTACGTAGGTGATTATACTAGCTATTTTGACTATTACTATGGGTATCCAATTCGCCCTGTCTTAGTTGAAAATGAATAATATGCTTCATCATCGCATTTCATAGAGGAAATGTGGAACATATTTTCTAACTAAGAGTTATTATATGCCTTGTTATAATGATTCTATAATCAATATGTGATTATGGAAATTCCATTAAATATATTGTATTGTGTTTATGTGCGTTAGCATTTAAGACGTGATAAACAAGGTGTATGGTGCCATGTTAGAGCCTACTGGCGCCGTAAACCTAATCGTTAAAAAAGCTCCATATTAAATTCTAATTGCGCAATATGAGTTTAATATGAAATCGCGCAATCGAAAGACCATTATCGTGGATTCTTTGAGTGACACAGATACAAGGCTATGTGTCACTCATTTTTTGTAACACATAAAGAAAGTTTTCATCACGTCATTCTTCTTGCTCGTATCAATGCTCGTATTCAAGCGCTCTTTCAGCATGTGTTCGGTATCCCTTCGGCACACAAAAACTTGCATCGTTCGCTAATACTTTTTTGTGGACAGCTGCCCAGCTGTCCAGCCGTTTCTATAATTTTACTCGCGCGCGGGTACATGTATATATTTTGAGAAATCGCTGGACAGCTGGCCACGAGATAATCTCTCTGTACTCTTTTCAGAATCTCCATCTAACCCACCGCACAATCAGTACAAAACGACAGCGATGAAACTGCACTTCCTATCATAGAACTGACAAGTACAGAAGGCAATCTAAAAATTGTTTGAAAAAATTATAAAAAACGATTTGCATATTTCAAAAAAAAGTAGTACCTTTGCAACCCGAAATAAGGACAACAATATAACACTATATTTACATGAATTTCGGAACTCCCCTTACCTCTGTAGCCACCAAGGCACTCCTGCTCGGCAGTGGCGAATTGGGCAAAGAAGTTGCCCTGGAACTCCAGCGCTATGGCGTGGAAGTAATCGCGTGCGATAAGTACGCCAATGCTCCGGCTATGCAAGTGGCACATCGCTCACATGTATTCAATATGTTGGACGGTGCTAAGCTTCGCCAAGTGATTGAAACTGAGCAACCATCATTGATCATCCCTGAAGTAGAAGCTATTGCTACCCCTACTCTCGTCGAATTAGAAAAAGAAGGTTACCGCGTTATCCCTACGGCTAACGCGGCTTTTTTAACTATGAACCGAGAGGCTATTCGTCGTTTGGCTGCCGAAGAACTCGGTTTGCCTACTGCTCGCTACAAGTTTGCAGACACCCATGAGGAGTACCTCGCAGCCATCGAAGAGATAGGTATCCCATGCGTAGTGAAGCCAATCATGTCCTCTTCTGGTCATGGTCAATCCACCGTAAAGAGCGAGGCTGATGTAGAGCCAGCATGGACCGAATCACAGATGGGCGGTCGCGCAGGTGCAGGCCGCGTGATTGTAGAGGGATTCGTACATTTCGACTACGAGATCACATTGCTCACCGTGCGTCACGCAGGTGGTACAACCTTCTTAGCACCGATTGGTCACCACCAAGTGGATGGCGACTATCGCGAGTCATGGCAACCACAAGCCATGTCAGAAGTAGCATTGGCTCAAGCACAAGATATTGCTAAGAAAGTGACCGATGCATTGGGCGGATATGGTATCTTTGGTGTAGAGATGTTTATCGAGGGCGATCATGTGATCTTCTCTGAGGTAAGTCCTCGTCCACACGATACAGGTATGGTGACTATGATTTCGCAAGACTTGTCGGAGTTTGCATTGCACGCTCGTGCGGTGCTTGGTCTGCCAATTCCTGAAGTGCGTTTCTTCGGTGCCAGTGCATCCAAGGCTATCGTAGTAGAAGGCGATGCAAAAGAGGTGGTATTCAGTGGTGTAGAAGAGGCATTGAGCGTACCTGGTGTACAGATTCGCTTCTTTGGCAAACCAGAGGTACACGGACACCGCCGCTACGGCGTGATCCTCGCCACCGATGAGAATGTGGAGAAAGCCCTTGATAAAGCAATGACCGCTTTTGGCAAAATCAAAGTAGAAAATAAAGATTTACATACAATATGATTGAACGTTACAGCCGCGCAGTAATGCGCAACATTTGGACAGAGGAGAATAAGTTTCGTGCTTATCTCGAAGTAGAAATCTTGGCTGCAGAAGCATGGAGCACCCTTGGCGTAGTGCCAGCAGAGGATGTGAAATTGCTTCGCGAAAAAGCCACTTTTGATGTAAACCGCATTCATGAGATCGAGGAGATCACTCGCCATGATGTGGTAGCATTTACCCGCGCCGTGAGCGAGAGTTTGGGCGAGGAGCGCAAATGGGTACACTATGGATTGACATCTACCGACGTGGTAGATACTGCTAATGGTTACTTGCTCAAACAAGCCAACGAGATTCTGCGCAAAGACCTCCACTCATTCTTGGAGGTATTGAAACGCCGTGCGAACGAGTTTAAGTACACCCCTGTGATTGGTCGTACCCACGGTATGCATGCCGATGTGAGCAGCTTCGGATTGAAATGGGCATTGTGGTACGAGGAGATGCGCCGCAATATCGAGCGCTTTGAGATAGCTTCCAAAGGTGTAGAGGCAGGTAAATTGTCTGGCGCGGTAGGTAACTACGCGAATATTCCACCTGCTATCCAAACCTATGTATGTGAGCACCTCGGCATTGAGTCGGCTGCTATCGCTACACAAGTGTTGGGTCGCGACCGCCATGCTTTCTATTTGGCTACTTTGGCAGTAATCGCAGGTACCTTAGAGCAAATGGCTCTTGAGGTACGTAACATGCAACGCCAAGAGGTGCGCGAAGTGGAAGAGGCATTCAAGAAAGGTCAAAAGGGTTCTTCTGCTATGCCTCACAAACGCAACCCTATTTCCTCTGAAAATATATGCGGATGCGCGCGCGTAATGCGTGGATACATGTGTACCGCCAGCGAGAACATCGCCCTCTGGCATGAGCGTGATATCTCCCACTCTTCTACCGAGCGTATCGTGTTGCCAGATGCAACGATGTTGCTTGACTATATGTTGGCACGCTTCGAGGGTATCCTTGACAACCTCGCGGTATATCCAGAGAACATGCTCCACAATATCGGTTTGACCCATGGTGCTATCTTCGCACAACGCGTGATGAACGCACTCATTGAGAAGGGCTTTGTGCGTGAGCAAGCATACGACCTCGTTCAACCAGTAGCAATGAAGACCCTGATGGAAGGTGGCGAAATGCAAGAGAACTTGAAGAAGACTCCTGCCGTGACTGAGCACCTCACCGAAGCTGAGATTGATGCATGCTTCAGTTTGGATTACTACATGAAGAATGTGGATTATATCTTCCAACAAGTTGGAATCTAGTTTAGAGGACGCTCGCTCTGAGCGAGCTACAGGACGGCGCGGAGCGCCTACAGTTTAAAGGTTAAAGATTAAAGGCAAGATTATATGAAAAAAGTAGATGTCGTATTAGGCATGCAATGGGGCGATGAAGGCAAAGGTAAGATTGTTGATGTATTGACCCCTCGTTATGAAGCAGTTGCACGATTCCAAGGTGGACCTAACGCAGGTCACAGCTTGTACTTCGGCGACAAGAGTTTCGTTCTCCACACCGTACCATCAGGTATCTTCCGCGATGGCACAACCAATATCATTGGTAATGGTGTAGTGATTGACCCTATCATCCTCATGGAGGAGATCCACGCTATCGAAGCGATGGAGGTAGATGTAAAGAGCCGTTTGCAAATCGCTAAACGTGCCAACTTGATTCTCCCTACCCACCGTATGCTCGATGCTGCTTCCGAGAAGAAGAAAGGCGATAAGAAAGTAGGTACAACGGGCAAAGGTATCGGTCCTACCTATACCGATAAGATTGCACGCAATGGTCTCCGCGTAGGTGATATCCTTCGCCCTGACTTCTTGGAGCGCTACCATGCTCTCCGTGATGCTCACAAAGAGCAATTGGGCGGTATCGAGTTGCCAGACGACACCGCATGGCTCAATGCCATCGAGGAGATGAAGCAGTTCCCTATCGTGGACAACGAGATCGTAGTAAACAACATGCTCCGCGAGGATAAAGGTATCTTGGCAGAAGGTGCACAAGGTTCACTCCTCGACGTAGACTTTGGTACCTACCCATTCGTTACTTCCAGCAACACACTCTGCGCAGGTGCTTGTACTGGTTTGGGCGTAGCTCCTCAACATATCGGCGAAGTGTATGGTATCTTCAAAGCATACTGCACCCGCGTAGGCGAAGGTCCATTCCCAACCGAGTTGTTTGACGAAGTAGGCGAGGAATTGCGCAAGATTGGGCACGAGTTTGGTGCGACTACTGGTCGTCCACGTCGTTGCGGTTGGCTTGACCTCGTAGCATTGAAATACACCGTAATGATGAACGGCGCTACATCGCTCATCATGATGAAGTCAGATGTATTGAACGACTTTGATACTATCAAGGTTTGCGTAGGCTACGAACTCAACGGTGAGGCTATCGACTACTTCCCATTTGAGGCAGATTCCAACAATATCAAGCCTATCTACAAAGAGTTCCCAGGATGGAAGTGTGATGTATCTGTATGCCGCACCTATGAGGAGTTGCCTAAGGAACTCAAAGAGTATATCGCATACATTGAGCAAGAGACGGGTGTTAGCATTGATGTGGTATCAGTAGGTCCAGATCGCTCAGAGACTATCCTTCGTTAAGGTTAAAGGTTAAAGATTAAAGGTTAAAGGCAAGAATATGAAAAAAGTAACATTGAAACTCTCCGATGGCACCTGCTTCACAGGTACATCATTTGGCTACGAGAAGAATGTAGCTGGAGAGCTCGTATTCAATACCACCATGATTGGTTATCCAGAGGTACTGACCGACGCGAACTTCGAAGGTCAACTCGTGGTGATGACCTATCCATTGATTGGTAACTACGGCGTGCCTGCATGCAGCAGTCTGGAGAATGGCTTGTCAGAGTTTATGGACAGCCATCGCATCCACCCTGCGGCAGTGATCATGACCGAGTATAGCCCTGAGTATAGTCACTGGAATGCAAAAGAGGATCTCGCTTCATGGCTCATCCGCGAGCAGATTCCTGCTATCACTGGTGTGGATACCCGCGAACTGACCAAGCATCTCCGTGAGAACGGCACTATGCAAGCGACCATCATCTTCGAGGGCGACAACACTACACCTGTTGCCAATGACGAGAACCTCGTGCAACAGGTATCTTGCGAGGAAGTAGTGACTTACAACCAAGGTGCAGGCAAGAAAGTTGTACTCGTGGATTGCGGTGTGAAAGAAAGCATCATCCGCTACCTACTCGCTCGTGGTGTAGAAGTGACTCGTGTACCATGGGACTACGACTTCAACACCCTCGAGTTTGACGCATTGATGCTCAGCAATGGCCCTGGCGATCCAGAGGACTGCGCTGTAACTATTGAGAATATCAAGACCTTCCTCGCTAAGGGCGAAGACAAGCCATTGTTGGGTCTTGGATTGGGCAACCAACTCCTTGCTCTGGCAGCAGGCGCAGAGATACTAAAGCATAAATATGGTCACCGTGGTGCTACCCAACCCGTACAAATTGTAGGTGGCGAGCGTTGCTATATTACTGCACAAAACCACGGTTTCGTAGTAGATGGCACTACCCTACCTGCAGAGTGGAAAGAGTGGTTCGTGAACATGAACGACCGTACCAACGAGGGTATCCGCCATGCCGAGAAACCATGGATGGCAGTACAGTTTATTCCTGAAATGAACTGCGGACCAAAAGACTCTGAGTCCGTATTCGATAACTTCTTCCAACTTCTTAATAAATAATGGCCATGGAGAAAAAAGATATCAAGAAAGTATTGGTGCTCGGTTCTGGAGCACTCAAGATTGGTGAAGCAGGCGAATTTGACTACTCTGGTTCACAAGCCCTCAAGGCCCTTCGTGAAGAAGGTATCTATACCGTACTTATCAACCCTAATATCGCTACCGTACAAACGAGCGAAGGTGTAGCAGACAAGATCTACTTCTTGCCTGTTAACCCATTCTTCGTAGAGAAAGTGATTGCTAAGGAGCGCCCAGACGGCGTACTCCTCGCCTTCGGCGGACAAACCGCCCTCAACTGCGGTGTAGAGCTCTACAAAAGTGGCGTATTAGAGAAATATAACGTACAAGTGCTCGGTACTCCTGTTCAAGCTATCATGGACACCGAGGATCGTGAACTCTTCGTAGAGAAACTTGATGAGATCAATGTCAAGACGATCCAAAGCGAGGCTTGCGAGACAATCGAAGCAGCTCGTGCGGCTGCTAAAGAGCTCGGCTACCCTGTTATCCTCCGTGCAGCATACGCTCTCGGTGGCTTGGGTTCTGGCTTCTGCGACAACGAGGAAGAGCTCAATATCATCGCTGAGAAGGCCTTCAGTTTCTCTCCTCAAGTACTCGTAGAGAAATCACTCAAGGGATGGAAAGAAATTGAGTATGAGGTGGTTCGCGATAAATACGATAACTGTATCACCGTCTGCAATATGGAGAACCTCGACCCACTCGGTATTCACACCGGTGAGTCTATTGTGATTGCTCCTACCCAAACACTCACCAAATCAGAGGCCGCTAAACTCCGTGCTTTGGCCATTAAGATCGTTCGCCACGTGGGTATCGTAGGTGAGTGTAACGTGCAATACGCCCTCGATCCATATTCAGAGGACTATCGTGTGATTGAGGTCAATGCTCGTCTCTCTCGTTCTTCAGCTTTGGCTTCTAAGGCGACGGGTTATCCATTGGCCTTCGTTGCTGCTAAAATCGCATTGGGCTATGGTCTCTTCGAATTGAAGAACTCTGTAACCAAAGATACGCCTGCTTTCTTCGAACCTACACTCGACTATATCGTGGCTAAACTCCCACGTTGGGACCTCGGTAAGTTCCGTGGCGTAGATCGAGAGATCGGCTCCAGCATGAAGTCTGTGGGTGAGGTAATGGCCATTGGTCGTACCTTCGAGGACACAATCCAAAAGGGTCTTCGTATGATTGGTCAAGGCATGCACGGTTTCACCGAGAACAAGCACTTGCATGTGGACGACCTCGATCATGCACTCGCTGCACCAACCGACAAGCGTATCTTCTTCCTCTCTCAAGCGCTCCATGAGGGTTACACCATCGATCGCTTGCACGAGTTGACAAAGATCGATCGTTGGTTCCTCGAGAAACTCCAAAATATCGTGGAGACAGATGCCGAACTCAAGGCATTGCCTAACCTCCAAGCACTTGACGAAGAGCTGATGCGCAAAGCCAAGATCCAAGGTTTCTCTGACTTCCAAATTGCCAAAGCAGTAGGACTCGGCGAGCAAATGGATATGGAATACGCTGCACTCATCGCACGTAAGCACCGTCTCTCTTTGGGCGTTAAACCTGTTGTAAAACAAATCGATACACTCGCAGCAGAGTTCCCTGCGCAAACCAATTATCTCTACCTCACCTACTCGGGTGTAGCCAACGACGTGAAGTACCTCAACGACCGCAAGTCTGTCGTAGTACTCGGTTCGGGTGCATACCGTATTGGTTCGTCTGTAGAGTTTGACTGGTGCGGCGTACAGGCGCTCAAGACCATCCGCGAGAACGGTTATCGCTCGGTGATGATCAACTACAACCCTGAGACCGTATCCACCGACTACGATATGTGCGATCGACTCTATTTCGACGAGCTCACTTTCGAGCGCGTGATGGATATCCTCGAACTGGAGAACCCACACGGCGTAATCGTATCTACCGGTGGTCAAATCCCTAACAACCTAGCACTCAAGCTCGACGCACAACATATGCCTATCCTCGGTACTACCGCTCGCAGTATTGACAACGCCGAGGACCGCGATAAGTTCTCTGCGATGCTTGACCGCATTGGCGTGGATCAACCAGAATGGAGCGCCCTTACCTCTATGGAGGATGTGAAGACCTTCATCGATAAGGTAGGCTTCCCTGTACTCGTTCGTCCATCATACGTACTCTCTGGTGCAGCAATGAACGTTTGCTTCAACCAAGAGGAACTCGAGCGCTTCCTCAAGATGGCAGCTACCGTCAGCAAGAAGCACCCTGTGGTAATCTCTAAGTTCATGCTCAACACCAAGGAGATTGAGATGGACGCTGTGGCTAAGGATGGCGAGATCATCGCATACGCTATCTCCGAGCACGTAGAGTTCGCTGGTGTTCACTCTGGTGACGCAACCATTCAGTTCCCTGCACAAAAACTCTATGTAGAGACCGTGCGCCGAATCAAGAAGATCTCTGGTCAAATCGCACGCGAGCTCAACATCTCTGGTCCATTCAATATCCAGTACCTCGCTCGCGAGAACGAGATCAAGGTGATTGAGTGTAACCTCCGTGCTTCACGCTCTTTCCCATTCGTATCTAAAGTATTGAAGATCAACTTCATCGATATCGCAACTCGCATCATGCTTGGTCTCCCTGTAGAGAAACCAAGCAAGAACTTCTTCGACTTCGACTACGTAGGTGTCAAGGCATCGCAGTTCTCCTTCAACCGTCTGCAAAAGGCCGATCCAGTTATCGGTGTGGACATGACCTCTACGGGTGAGGTTGGTTGCCTCGGCGAGGATGCTAACGCTGCACTCTTGACCTCAATGCTTTCCGTAGGCATGCGCGTACCTAAGAAGAATGTACTCTTCTCTATCGGTTCGCCAAAGCAAAAAGCACAGATGCTCGAGTCTGCACGCCAACTCATCGCGAAGGGCTATAATATCTACGCTACCCTTGGTACAAGCCACTTCCTCACAGAGGCAGGTATTCCTAATACAACGGTTTACCAACCATCGGAAGAGGGCACCCCACAAGCTATCGACCTCATGCGCGAAGGCGTGATTGAGTTCGTAGTGAGTGTACCTAAGGATATCGTGACCGACCCACAAAACGATGTTTGCTACCACGTTCGTCGTGCGGCGATTGACCTCAATGTGCCATTGCTCACCAATGCACGCCTTGCAGCAGCGTTTATCAACGCTTTCTGCACCGTCGATGTCAATGACCTCGCTATCCAATCATGGGATGAGTATAAGTAATTTTGAGTTAAGAATGATGAATTAAGAATTTCGCTACCCTTGCGCTACCTTTGCGCTAGGGTTAGCGAGATGATTTTCCTCAGTATCTTTCGAGTCTATTGCCTATAAATTACGGCAACGAAACGGCAACGAGACGGCAACGACAGCCATCTTTACCGAGAGACGACCGAGAGATCACCGAGAGATAAGCGAGCAAACATTCATTGGAAATAGAACATCATATAATGAAATTTATCATGAAACATAGCATCACTTTGTTGATTGTTCTTCTATTTTATAGTTGCACAACACATTCCGATCCTAAAAAAGGACTTTTTAAAGTTTCTTTTGAAGGTGAGGCACAATATGTATGTGTTAATTTTTTATACCAACAAGACACGATAATATATTGTGGATTTAAGGAAAGTTTATATGCAACTCTTCAACCAAATTTGGAAGAATATGATTTCTATCAAAGATGTTCTAATACAGATATTTCTCCTATTCCTATTGATTCTACACAATTTGAATTATTAAAAGGAAATATTATAGTTATTAACGATAGTATTAGGGCAAAGTTGAATGGTGCTTTTCCCCCTATAGAAGAACTTAAACAACATATTTGCGATTATCTTAATTCTAATAAATTCGAACCACTTTCTAATGATATGTTGTTAAGTATCTATCAATGTTGGCTTCATAATACCGTCATATATACAGGTGATGAGGTTTACTATTGGTGTTCTCATTCTTATTAAAATTATGTAATTATTCTTTACACTTAGGCTATTTTAAAATAATATTAAACAATAACAACAATGAACGCTTTAACAGCAACCAATTTTAACTTTCCTGGTCAAACCAATGTGTACCACGGCAAAGTGCGTGATGTATATTTCATCGGTGAGGACTGCCTCGCTATGGTAGCCACCGACCGTATTTCTGCTTTTGATGTGATCCTGCCAAAGGGTATTCCATTCAAAGGCCAAATCCTCAATCAAATCGCGGCTAAGTTCCTCGATGCAACTGCTGACATCGTTCCTAACTGGAAACAAGCTACTCCAGACCCTATGGTAACCGTAGGTGTTCGTTGCGAGGGTTATCCTGTAGAGATGATCGTTCGCGGTTACCTATGCGGTTCTGCATGGCGTGCTTATAAGAGCGGCGTGCGTGAGATCTGCGGCGTACAACTACCAGAGGGTATGCGCGAGAACGAGAAGTTCCCTACCCCAATCATCACTCCTACTACCAAGGCGGAGATCGGTGCACACGATGAGGATATCTCTCGCGAGGAGATTATCGCTCAAGGACTTATCCCAGAGGCAGAATACGAGCAATTGGAAAAATACACCCTTGCTCTCTTCAACCGCGGTCAAGAGATCGCTGCTAAACAAGGACTTATCCTCGTGGATACCAAATACGAGTTTGGCAAACACGGCGACCAAATCCTCCTCATGGACGAGGTACACACCCCAGACTCAAGCCGCTACTTCTATGCTGAGGGCTACGAGGAGCGCTTTGAGGCAGGTTTGCCACAAAAGCAACTCTCTAAGGAGTTCGTTCGTGAGTGGTTGATGGACAACGGCTTCCAAGGCAAAGAGGGTCAACAAGTACCAGAGATGACCGACGAAGTAGTAGCAGGTATCACTGCGCGCTACATCGAGCTCTATGAGGGTATCACTGGCGAGAAACTCGTCCTCGATGCTTCTGCAGAAGACCTCACCGCTCGTATCGAGAAGAATTTGACCGACTATTTAACCAAGTAATAAGCAAGCCACTTACGACGATATGGCTGGATTTTTCGGAACTATATCACAAACTTCTTGCGTAACCGATGTCTTCTACGGCACCGATTACCATTCCCATCTCGGTACACGCCGTGCGGGTATGGCAACCTTCGACAAGGAGAACGGCTTCAAACGAAGCATTCACAATATTTCCAACTCGCACTTCCGCACGAAGTTCGAAAATGAGTTAGACGAGTTCAGTGGCAACGCGGGCATTGGTATCATCTCGGATACCGATGCCCAACCGCTACTTATCAACTCACACCTTGGACGATTTGCTATTAGCACCATTGGTAAAATCAACAACCAAGATGACTTAGTGGCCCACCTGCTCGAGCAAAACATGCACCTATCCGAGTTTAGCAGCGGACGCGTAAACCCCACAGAATTAGTAGGTTTGCTCATCGTTCAAGGCAAAGATTTTGTGGACGGCATTGAGAATGTGTACAAGCAAATCAAGGGTTCGTGCAGCATCCTCATCCTCACCGAAGATGGTATCATTGCTGCCCGCGACTCATGGGGACGCACTCCTATCGTGCTTGGCAAACGTGATAACGCGTATGCCATAGCTAGCGAATCGTCCTCATTCTTCAACCTCGGTTTCCAAACTGAGTATTTCCTCGGCCCTGGCGAAATCGTGCGCGTATACGCAACCCATATGGAGCAATTGCGTAAGCCTAACGACAAGATGCAAATCTGTTCGTTCCTTTGGGTGTATTATGGTTTCCCAACTTCTGATTATGAAGGTCGCAATGTTGAGCAAGTGCGCTATGCTTGTGGTCATGCCATGGGTAAGAATGATGATGTAAAGACCGATATTGTGTGTGGCATTCCTGACTCGGGTATTGCTATGGCTATTGGTTACTCTCATACATCAGGCGTGCCATACCAACGTGCTATTACGAAGTACACCCCTACGTGGCCTCGCTCGTTTACCCCATCACAACAAGCCACACGCGACTTGGTAGCTAAGATGAAGATCATTCACAACTACTCTATTCTGCGTGGCAAGAGTATCCTCTTCTGCGATGACTCCATCGTGCGTGGCACACAACTCCGCGACAACACCCGTTGCTTGCTCGAAGCTGGAGCCAAAGAAGTGCACATGCGTATTGCATGCCCACCAATCATGTATGGTTGTCCGTTTACCAACTTCACCACATCCAAGTCGGACTTAGAGCTTATCACTCGCCGTTTCATCGCAGAGTTTGAGGGTATTGATGCGGCCAATAATCCAGAGCGTGTAAAGGCATATGCTACTACCGATTCGCCTGAATATCAAAGACTAATGCGTGCTTTGCGTGACCGTTTTGCACTCAAATCGCTCAAATATACCCGTATTGAAGATTTGATTCAAGCTATCGGTTTGCCTAAGTGCAAAGTCTGCACATACTGCTTCGATGGCTACAATCCTGAGCAGCAACAATACTGAACTTCAGAACCATTCTGAACAGCGGCAAAGCCGCGCTGAACGATAAAAACAATGACCCCATTCAACAACGACCTCTACATCCTCCGTCAGTCGGAGCATATCAAAGAGCGCATTGCGCAGTTTGGCAACAAACTCTATCTCGAACTTGGAGGTAAGCTCTTTGATGACTTTCATGCCAGTCGTGTACTGCCTGGTTTCCAACCTGACAGCAAACTCACCATGCTCACGCAACTGCGTGATACATTGGAGATTGTGATTGTCATCTCTGCTGCCGACATTGAGAAAAACAAAGTGCGCCAAGATCTTGGCATCACCTACGATGTGGATGTATTGCGTTTGCGCGATGAATTTATGTCTCGCGGATTCTTGGTCAACTCGGTAGTCATCACTCACTACAGCGGACAGGCATCTGCCAACATGTACCGACAACGTTTGGAGCGGTTAGGCATTACCACCTATTTCCATTACACTATTGAGGGTTATCCTCACAATGTAGCACTTATTGACTCGGAAGAGGGATTTGGCAGGAACGATTATATCGAAACTACCCGCCCATTGGTGGTAGTCACAGCTCCAGGTCCAGGTAGTGGCAAGATGGCTGTATGTCTCTCTCAACTCTACAACGAGCATACGCGTGGCAACCAAGCAGGATATGCCAAGTTTGAGACTTTCCCCGTGTGGAATCTCCCACTCAAGCACCCTGTTAATATGGCTTACGAGGCAGCCACGGCCGACCTCAACGATGTCAATCTCATCGACCCATACCACTTGGAAGCCTATGGCAAGACGGCTGTCAGTTACAACCGCGACACCGAAATCTTCCCTGTATTAGATGCTTTGTTTACAGGTATTTACGGACACAATCCATACAAATCACCTACCGATATGGGAGTGAATATGGTGGGCTTCTGCATTGAGGATGATGCAGCCTGCTGCGAAGCCAGCAAACAGGAGATTATCCGTCGCTACTACCATGCACTCAATGATTTCGCCAATGGTGATATCAGTGAGGCTGTAGTCAATCGTATTGGTCGTTTGTTTAAGAAGGTAGGTATCACCACTGCCGACCGCCGAACAACTACTGCCGCCAACGAGCGAAAAGATCGTACAGGTGCTTTGGCTGTAGCTGCAATAGAATTGCATGACGGACATATCATCACCGCTGAGGCATCACCTCTATTGGGATCAAGTGCAGCATTGTTGCTCAATGCTACCAAGTATTTGG
This sequence comes from Paludibacteraceae bacterium, assembly GCA_045124995.1. GTDB lineage: Bacteria > Bacteroidota > Bacteroidia > Bacteroidales > Paludibacteraceae > Colicola. The sequence goes on from JBGVMY010000007.1 coordinate 117,465, forward strand.
CAGGTATTGATCACGATGTGAAACTCATCCCACAAGAGATGATCGAACCAATCCAGCATACTAAGATCAGTTACCTACAGGGTCGCAACCCACGCTTACATACCGATGAGGTATTGGTGGCATTATCTGTGCTCTCTCTACACGACGAGAACTGCCGCAAGACGTTGGATGCCTTACCACAACTATCTGGTTGTCAAGTCCATTCTACGGTCATGCTCTCCGAGGTGGACCGCAAGATCTTCCGCAAACTAGGTATTGACCTCACGTGCGACCCTATTCGCAAGTAAGGTTAACCTCATACTCCGAGGATCGCTATACGGCCCTTCTATCGGTCCTTACAACTTGCTCACGGCAATAAATAAAAAACCGCAGTCACCTGCGGTTTTATTTTATCATTCAATTTCGGTATCCGTATAGCTAGACGGCAACTGCCTACAATTATAGCAAGATGCCATCGATTCACCATAGGCCCCTGCACTATGTATAACCAATATATCTCCTCGTTTGGTTGTAGGCAAAGGCAGATCCGCAGCAAAGATGTCACTCGATTCACATATCGGACCTACTACATCATACTTCTGCTGTTGGGTGGCAGTAGATGTCATGTTCTCTATATGATGATAGGCTCCATACAATGCAGGACGAATCAACTCTGTCATACCTGCATCCACTATTGCAAACTGCTTATCCCCACTCTGCTTCACATATAGCACACGCGTCATCAGACTTCCACATTGTGCCACAATAGAGCGCCCTAACTCGAAATGCAACGATTGGCCATCGCGCAACTGCAAACAATCCTTAAAGACCGAGAAATAGGCATTAAAATCGGGAATAGGATTCTCACTAGGACTTTGGTAATCCACACCTAATCCACCACCCACATTGATTATCTCCGGATAGAATCCTTGTGCATTCAGGTGATCTTGAATCACATTGATACGTTCACACAGGTCCTTAAAGTCTTGCATATCAATAATTTGACTACCTATATGAAAATGCAATCCTTTGAACGATATATTAGCAAAGGTTTTCGCCTTCTCTATCACCATCATCATATCCTCCCATGCTATGCCAAACTTATTCTCTGCCATACCCGTCACGATATGCGTATGCGTATGGGCTTCCACATCTGGATTTATACGTAGACACACACGTGCTATACGCTGCTCCTGCTCTGCCAATTCCTGAATTACTTCCAGTTCTGCCAAACTCTCCACATTGAAGCTTAGTATCTCATGTTGCAATGCCAAACGTATTTCCCAATCACTCTTTCCCACACCCGCATACATGATAGAATCCGCTGCAAAACCCGCTGCTATGGCCGTTCGGATCTCTCCACCGCTCACACAGTCCACACCCAAACCAGCCTGACAAATCAATTGCATCAGTTTCGGATTAGCATTCGCCTTCATTGCATAATGCACATGATAGTTTGGTTGCGAGGCTATGGCTGCACGTATAGCATCCAGCGTTGCTTTCAGCAAGGCCGTATCATAATAATAGAACGGTGTATCTATATGTCTAAAATCCTTTTTCAATCCTTATTACCTATTGCTGCTAAACCACCCTGTGAGGTCTCTTTGTATAACGATGGCAAATCATGACCTGTTTGTTGCATCACATCCACCACACGATCAAAAGTGACATTGTGCGTACCATCAGAGAATGCCGCATACATATTACTATCTAGCGCGCGTGCAGCAGCAAACGCATTGCGCTCAATACATGGTATCTGCACCAATCCGCACACAGGGTCACAAGTCATACCCAAGTGGTGCTCCAGACCCATCTCTGCCGCATACTCTATCTGCGCCAATGTGCCGCCAAACAATTGATTCACAGCACCCGAAGCCATCGCGCAAGCTACTCCTACTTCACCTTGGCAACCTACTTCAGCACCCGAAATAGACGCATTCTCTTTTACCACATTTCCTATCAAACCGGCTGTAGCCAGTGCATGCAAGATACGTGTCTCAGAGAAATCACGCGAGCGCCACGTATGGTACAATACAGCTGGTAATACGCCACAAGAACCGCACGTTGGTGCAGTAACAATCTTTCCACCCGAAGCATTCTCCTCGCTAACGGCCAAGGCATACGAGAATACCAAACCACGAGTACGCAAATTATCCTTATAGGCTGCCACTTTGATATAATAACTCGCAGCTTTGCGACGCAAATGCAATGGTCCTGGCAATACGCCCTCATGATCCAAACCACGCTCTACGGCTTCACGCATCACATGCCATACCTCACGCAGATAATCCCAAATCTCTTTGCCTTCATAATGTTCTACATATTCCCAGTAATCCCAGCCCATCTTATCGCAATACTCTTTGATATCGCTCAATCGAGAAAGTGGATAGATATCAGGCAGTTCCGAATGTTGGATGAGTGATTCCTCATTATCAGGATCTTCCTCCAATGCACCACCGCCTACGGAATATGCGGTCCATTCTGCTACCAGATTATCATTTTTATCCATTGCACAAAAGCGCATACCATTGGGGTGATAAGGCAAAAAATCGTCATGCCACACTATTTCCACACTTGGAATAACGTCAATAATCGCTGCATCGGTCAAGTGCCCTTTGCCAGTAGCCGACAAACTACCATATAGGTGTGCTTGATACTTGGCTGCATCAGCATAACGACTCGAAAAGAGTTCTGCAGCTTTACGAGGTCCCATGGTATGGCTACTACTTGGACCATATCCTATACGAAATATCTCACGGATTGTTTTCATACGTTTCATTTATTCACTAAACTCTAAACAGTAGCGCTAGCGTTCTCTAAACTCTAAATAGTAGGCGCCACAGCGCCGTTCACTAAACACTAAACTATTTCACTAGAGAGAGAGCCAGCAACCAAGCTGACCCTCCCGGTTGGAACATCCGAAGGGCTATGCCCTTTGGATGAATATGTTACGGCCTTATTACTCAGCCATCAAAAGCTCCATGATGGTGCATGCAGACTTAGCCACTGGGCTACCAGGACCAAAGATTGCTGCTACACCTGCCTTGTACAAGTACTCATAGTCTTGTGCAGGGATCACACCACCTGCGATAACCATGATATCCTCGCGGCCAAGCTTCTTGAGCTCCTCAATCACTTGTGGTACCAATGTCTTGTGACCAGCAGCGAGTGAAGATACACCCAATACGTGCACATCGTTCTCTACAGCTTGTTTAGCTGCCTCAGCAGGAGTTTGGAACAATGGACCCATATCTACGTCGAAACCGCAGTCAGCGTAGCCAGTAGCTACCACCTTAGCACCACGGTCGTGACCGTCTTGACCCATCTTAGCAATCATGATACGAGGTTGACGACCCTCTTTCTTAGCAAATTCTGCTGTAAGTTCTTGTGCCTTAACGAAGAACTCGTCATTCTTAGTTCCTGATGCGTACACGCCTGAAATAGTTCTAATTGTTGCTGAATAGCGACCAACCACTTTCTCGCAAGCGTCAGAGATCTCGCCCAATGATGCGCGGAGACCTGCTGCCTTAACGGCCAAAGCGAGCAAGTTGTTAGAGCATTTTTTACCATCTGCCCACTCTTGTACAGTAGCTGTAATCTCTGCGAGAGCAGCTTGTACGGCAGCCTCATCGCGGTGAGCGCGGAGCTCTTGCAAACGAGCCACTTGCTCCTCGCGTACTGCGGTGTTGTCGATCTCAAGGATATCGATTGGATCCTCGTGAGCCAAGCGGTGCTCGTTCACGCCGATAATCTTTTGTTCACCAGAGTCGATGCGTGCTTGTGTGCGCGCAGCAGCCTCCTCAATACGCATTTTTGGAATACCGGTCTCGATAGCGGCAGCCATACCACCCAATTTCTCAATCTCTTGGATGTGTGCCCAAGCCTTGTCAGCCAACTCTTGAGTGAGTTGCTCTACGTAGTAAGAACCTGCCCATGGGTCGATTGACTTACATACCTTAGTCTCCTCTTGGATGTAGATTTGGGTATTACGAGCGATACGAGCTGAGAAGTCAGTTGGCAATGCGATAGCCTCGTCGAGTGCGTTGGTGTGCAATGATTGAGTGTGACCCAAAGCAGCACCCATAGCCTCGATACATGTACGACCTACGTTGTTGAATGGATCTTGCTCGGTGAGTGACCAACCAGATGTTTGGCAGTGTGTACGCAATGCCATTGATTTTGGGTTCTTTGCACCGAAAGACTTCACGATCTTAGCCCACAACATACGACCAGCACGCATCTTTGCGATCTCCATGAAGTGGTTCATACCGATTGCCCAGAAGAATGACAAACGTGGAGCGAATGTATCAACGTCCATACCAGCGTTCACACCAGCGCGGAGGTACTCCATACCGTCAGCCAAGGTGTAAGCCAACTCGATATCTGCGGTAGCACCTGCCTCTTGCATGTGGTAACCAGAGATAGAGATAGAGTTGAACTTAGGCATGTTTTGTGAAGTATACTCGAAGATATCAGCGATAATCTTCATAGAGAACTTAGGAGGATAGATATAGGTGTTACGCACCATGAACTCTTTGAGGATGTCGTTTTGGATAGTACCAGCCATCTCTTCGAGTTTAGCGCCTTGCTCTAGTCCAGCGTTGATATAGAACGCCAAGATAGGAAGAACGGCACCGTTCATAGTCATAGACACAGACATCTTGTTCAATGGAATACCAGCGAACAACACTTTCATATCCTCGAGTGAGCAGATAGATACACCGGCTTTACCCACATCACCTACCACGCGCATGTTGTCGGCGTTGTAACCACGGTGAGTTGGAAGGTCGAATGCTACTGACAGACCCTTTTGACCTGAAGCCAAGTTACGGCGATAGAACGCGTTAGACTCCTCTGCAGTAGAGAAACCTGCGTATTGGCGGATGGTCCAAGGACGCAATGGGTACATCGCGCTATAGGGGCCACGGAGGAATGGTGGGATACCTGAAGCGTAGTTCAAGTGCTCCATGCCCTCGAGGTCTTCTTTGGTATAAACTGGCTTAACATCGATGAGTTCTGGTGTTTTCCAGTTAGCTTCGTTAGCTCCTTCTACATGCGAAGCAGCCACTTTCTTGATATCAATATCTTTAAAATTTGGTTTCATAATCGCATTATTTATTTAGAAGTTGAGCATTAAATTTCTTAAGTGTCTCGAGTACGTTCACGCGTACGTGGATGAAGTTCTCGATACCGATCTTTTGCAAGTCTTCCATGCAAGCAGGAGCACCAGCCACGATAAAGAGCTCTTTAGCGCCCTCCAGTTGCAACCATGCTTGTGGAGCGTATGTAGCGTACTCGTCGTCGCTAGAGCAGAGAACGATGATATCTGCTTTAGCTTTGCGAGCTGCCTTAATACCCTCAGCCACCGATTTGAAGCCATTGTTATCAATCACCTTGTAACCAGCGCAAGCGAGGAAGTTGCAAGAGAATTGTGCACGAGCAATACGCATTGCCAAGTTACCGATAGTCAACATGAACGCTACTGGTTGCTTCTTAGCACCCTCGGTCTCCAGACGCAAGGTCTCAAACTCCTCAGCAGCACGAGCTACTGGCAAGGTTGGGATAGCAGTCTCAGCGTTCTTCTTGCAGCAACCGCAACCGCATGCTGTCTCTTTGATCTTCTTACCTGCCTTCTCGGTGAAGTTAGGGAATTGGTTAGAGCCGAGCAATACCTCTTTGCGTTTAGCCACGTCGCTGAGACGAGTCTTGAGGTTTGCAGCCATAGCCTCTTGTACTTTACCTGCGGCTACCATCTCGTACATACCGCCAGCCTCTTGGATAGCGAGGAATTGCTTCCATGCCTCCTCAGCGATAGCGTTGGTGAGGTTCTCGATATAGTATGAACCAGCAGCTGGGTCAACCACCTTGTCGAAGTGCGACTCTTCCTTCAAGAGCAATTGTTGGTTACGTGCGATACGCTCAGCGAACTCGGTTGGCTCCTCGTAGGTAGCGTCAAATGGAGTAACCACGATCTCATCCACACCTGCAAGTGCAGCAGACATAGTCTCGGTTTGTGTACGGAGCATGTTTACATATGCATCGAAGATAGTCATGTTGAAGCGGCTTGTCTCAGCGCAAACATTCATCTTCGCAGCGTCTTTCAATGCAGCGGTGAAGATAGGAGCTTTGTATGCCTCTACGATCTTAGCCCACAACATACGAGCTGCACGGAACTTAGCCAACTCCATGAAGTAGTTGCCACCGATACCCATGTTGAAACGGATCTCGCGAGCTGCCAAGTAGTTTGGCAAACCAGCCTCGGTCATCATGGTCATATATTCAGCACCCCAAGCCAATGCGTAAGCCAACTCTTGTGCGCAGTATGCACCTGAGTTGTTCAATGCTACTGAGTTTACACCTACCACGCGGAAGTTCACCAAGGTCTTAGCTGCTTTCACGGTAGCTACGATCTTCTCAGCTACTTGCTCGCGGCTGAGCAACTTACCCTTGAGAAGCATGTTCTTGATTGGGTCCACATTGATGCTACCCTTCACTGCTTTGAAGTCATATCCGCTGCGTCCTACGAGGCGAACGAGGATGTTTGCCAATTCAGGAGCTTTGCATGCGCATACGTTGAAGTTGATTGCTACCTCATCCAACTTGATGCCCTCGAGCAAAGTCTTGATGTAGCGATAAGAGAGTTTCTCTGCGTTCAAGCAGATACCGAGTGCGTTTACGCCTTTGCTCAAAACGTCCAATGCTTTTGCATTAGCTTTGCGTGCGTTCTTGCAAGCGCAGATGTTTTGGCGAATAGCCCACTCGTTGTTGGTTTTGGTACCACGCACGTAAGGGAATTGACCTGGTGCAGATACGGTAGTCTTCAGACCTTTGAGGTCTTCTTGACGGTAGTAAGGCTGTACGTTGAAGCCTTCTGAAGTGCGCCAAACGAGCTTCTTATCGAAGTCGGCGCCTTTGAGGTCAGCTACGATTTTCTCCTTCCAAGCTTTGCTGGAAATGGCTGGAAACTCGGCTAACATGTTCAATTTTTCTTCTGCCATGATTTTAGAAAGTTAGTATTGTTGTTGTTTTATGTTATAAAGCAGTTTTTTGCATGTTTTTCGCCTGCTATATTGGCGAAACTACACATTTCGCGACAAAGGTACTACTTTTTTCGCACACGCGCAAACATTTTTAATAAAAAAGTGCTTTTTTTTCCATTTTTAACCCAAAACAAGAAGATTATTCAAATATTTTTTGTAATTTTGCACCGATTTTGAAACATAGACATGGTTAGCATCGAACATCTCAGCATAGAATTTTCGTCGCGTCCTATTCTGGACGATATTACTTTTTTGATTAATCCTCGCGATCGTATTGCCCTCGTGGGCAAGAATGGCGCAGGTAAGACCACCCTACTCCGTCTCTTGGCAGGCGTAGAAACACCCACTTCTGGACGTATCTCCAAAATGGGCGATATCACCATCGGCTACCTGCCACAGGTGATGATGCACGTGGATGGCAAGACGCTGAGGGAGGATGTTATTTCGGTCATCGGCAATCGGGGATCGGATATCGGAGATGAAGCACGATTTATTGCCGAGATGGATCGTACTATCATTGGTTTGGGCTTTGAACGTAAAGACTTTGACCGCCCATGTTCGGAGTTCTCAGGTGGATGGCGTATGCGTATTGAGTTGGCAAAGATATTGCTACAACACCCTGATCTTCTGTTACTTGACGAGCCTACAAACCACCTCGATATTGAGTCTATTCAATGGTTGGAGGAATTTCTAAAGACCAATGGTAGCGCGCTTGTATTGGTGAGCCACGACCGCGCATTCCTTGACAACGTTACCACACGCACCATTGAGATCACCCTTGGACGAATATACGACTACAATGTGCCTTACACCCAGTTTAAGGTACTGCGCCAAGAGCGTCACGAGCAACAGGTACGCGCCTATCTAAATCAACAAAAGATGATTCAGGAGACCGAGGAATTTATTGAGCGTTTCCGTTATAAAGCCACCAAGGCGGTGCAAGTGCAGTCGCGCATCAAGCAACTAGAGAAACTGGAGCGTTTGGAAGTGGATATAGAGGACAACTCACGCCTGAGTTTGCGTTTTCCACCTGCACCACGAAGCGGCGATTTCCCTGTGATAGTGGAAGAATTGCGCAAGGATTTTGGCGAGCACATGGTATTCCAAAATGCCACCTTCACTATCCGTCGTGGCGAAAAAGTGGCGTTTGTAGGCAAAAATGGCGAGGGAAAAACCACCCTCGTACGCTGCATCATGGGACAGTTGGATTATATGGGTACGCTGAAGATTGGGCATAATGTCAAGATTGGCTACTTTGCCCAAAACCAAGCCGCGCTATTGGATGGCGAACTGACTGTATTTCAAACAATTGACAATGTAGCCGTAGGTGATATTCGCACACAGATTCGTAATATCTTAGGTGCGTTCATGTTCGGTGGTGAGGCATCAGAGAAGAAGGTCAAAGTGCTATCAGGTGGCGAGCGTAGCCGTTTAGCAATGATTCGTTTGCTGCTGGAGCCATGTAACCTATTGATACTTGACGAGCCAACCAACCACCTCGACATGCAATCGAAAGACGTATTGAAAGCCGCGTTGAAGGAGTTTAACGGCACAGTGATCTGCGTGAGTCACGACCGCGATTTCTTGGATGGACTAGTGGATAAGGTATATGAGTTTGGAGGCGGCAAAGTGAAAGAACACCTTGGCGGAATATACGATTTCTTGCGCAGCAAGAGGATTGATAATCTACAAGAGCTCGAAAGAAAGAATCAAGAGACGAAAGGCGAAAGGTTAAGAGCACCCCACGACACAGATGTCATCGGGGACCCCGCTAAGGCAAAAGGCGAAGCCACTTCTGCCAAGTTAGATTATGCCGCCCAGAAAGCGGCAGCCGCAGCACGCCGCAAAAAGGAAAAACAGATTGCGGATGTGGAAGCAGCCATCGCCAGATTGGAACAAGAGCAGCAAGAATTGGAGGCACTGCTTGCCGATGTGACACACCAAACTACCGAGAATTTCCAACGCTATGAGCATATCAAGCGCGAAATGGAGCAACGCCTCTACGAGTGGGAGATACTCAGCGAAGAGGAGTTAAAATAGTCTTTTCGGTAAAATCTTTAATTTTATTTGCATATCTGCAAAATTTTTCGTACCTTTGTCGCCCAAATGAGCGACATCATTCAGTATATCATCACATTCTTGCTTTATGGCAATGACGAAGCCGCCAAACAAGTAGGCTATACCGCTGATGAGAGTCAGTGGAGTAACTACCGCGTCGTTGTCGTGCCTAATGGACATTTAGGTAAAGAGATTATTATACCTGAATTGAGTGAGGTGAAAGGTGAAAGGTTAGAGGTTAAAGGTTCGGAAAACACAACATGGATTATTCGTACCGACATTGTCTATAATACTTTCTTCTTTATCTCGCGAGCGGAAGAACTGCTTAATACACAACGCGATGAGCATGATCGCTTTCTAGCAAAATATTCTATTCTTGGCAAAAACAACCGCCTAATGATACCTACGGTGGATGAGTATGCCCGCATGTTGATGAAGCTGCTGGATTTGTCACTCCCCACCCCATCTTTTAGTCAAATTTACTTGACACACGATGTAGATTCTATTGCACATTACCGCCATTTGCGTGGAGCCATAGGTGGTATATTACGTGGCCAATGGCGAAAAGTATTGGCTTCGCAACGCGATATTCACAACGATCCAGCATTTACGTTCTCTTGGTTGATTAAGCAAGACAAGAAGGTGGAGGGAGCTAAATGTATTTACTTTGTAAAAGACACAATGGGTAAGGGGTATGACTATCCCCAATATCAACTTGATGGTAAGGATTTTGAAACTGTTGAGCAGTTGATACAAAATAGCGGTGCCAAGATTGGATGGCATAGTAGTTATTATGGAGGTGAGAGGCGAAAAGCAAAAGGCGAGAGATTGAAGACAGGATTGCATCGTAGCCATTATCTGCGTTGCTCAATAGATCGTATGCAAGAGTTGGCAGATATGGGTGTGACAGATGATTTTACCATGATGTTCCCCGACCAAGTGGGTTTCCGTCTGCAAACTACCCGCGCGGTGCGTTGGATCAATCCTAGAACGATGACACTCACTAATTTGGTGCTCCACCCATTGACCATAATGGATTGCACACTAAGCAATAGCAACTATATGAAGCTCAACGAAGATGAAGCTTATTTCGAATGTCAACGATTGTTTGAGAAGATTCATCAAAATAATGGTGAAGTGGTGCTATTATGGCATAACACCAACCCAACCAGCAATAAATACCATCGCAGTTTATACCCTAAGTTATTAAAATTATTAGATTAAAATACATGAAACTGAATATACTGATATTGGCAGATCCATTTGGCAAGCCCTCTTACGCACCTAGGTTGCGCTATTTGTGCAACTATCTTGCAGCCAAAGGGCATACCATTGCAGTATATACCGAACAGTTTCAGCCATACGATTTTGCACATACCTACCCCATCATTGAGAAACCAATAGCCTATCATAATCAATGGCAATGGGCATGGCAATCGCTATGGTCATTGCTTACCGATTGGCGAAACCGTCAATTCTCACAATGGGTTCGCGAGCAAGTAAAGGCTCAACAGTTTGACTTAGTGTTCTGCACTACATTCTCTACATTTCCTCTACGTGCAGCATACGAAGTTGCTCAAGAAAAGCATATTCCACTCATCACCGACATTCGCGACTTGGACGAGCAAGTACCTGGTGCTCAATACCAAAGCCATCGTCAATGGTGGGCACATCCCTTCCGCAACTGGTATAGAGCAGTAAATATCCGCCGCCGCAACCGCGTATTGCGTCAAACCAATTGGATTACCACCATCTCGCCATGGCATGTAGATTTTATTCGCCAATTCAATCAGAATGTTGCACTGATATACAACGGATATGATCCTGCACAATTCTATGCTAAGGATATGCCAACCAATATATTTCGGATTTCGTATATTGGCAGACTCTATGAGTTTCAAAGTACTGCATTGATAGAACAAGCTGTCCACGAATTGAACCTGCCCAATCTAGAACTGAATATCCACACCCACGAATACCAACCTATTCCACTTGACAAAGTAGGCGATGAGTTGCGCCATAGTAGTATTGTATTGGTACTGACGAATCCAAATACCAAAGGCATGATGACAACCAAGTTTTATGAAGCATTTGGGTGTGAAAAGCCAGTGCTCTGCACACCTTCCGACAACGGATTATTGGCACAGACCATTCGTCAAACAAACGCAGGATTGGCTTCATCGGATATCAACGAGATAAAGGAATTTATTATTGAGAAATACCGCGAGTGGCAGCAAAATGGTTATACTCGTCAAGCAGTTATCAACAAAGAGCAGTTCTCGCGTGAGAAACAAGCCCAACAATTTGAACAATTATTTTTGCAATGCATCCAACAATAAGCGTCATAGTACCCATTTACAATGCCGAAAAGTACTTGGCACGGTGTATCGAATCACTGATACACCAGACCTATTGTGCATTGCAAATCATTCTCGTGAACGATGGTTCTACTGACAATAGTTTGACAATAGCCAAACACTATGCCGCACAAGATAAGCGCATTGAGATATATTTACAAGACAATCAAGGACAAGCCGCAGCACGCAATAATGGTTTGCAATATGCTACGGGAGAATATCTATCATTTGTAGATGCAGACGACTATCTTGACACGGATTTCTATCAAACACTTTATCAAGCCATTGGCAATGCCGACTGTGTGCAAATAGGCTACCGCAGAGTAACGCCCAAAGGTCGGGTTGTTTTAACCAAACTACCACGTCACTTTTATCAATTCACATCGCCTTGTATGCGACTATACAATCGCACACTTTTTACGCAACATGCATTGGCTTTTCCTGTAGGCAGGATTTATGAAGATGTGATTTTCTCATTGGATTTTTGGGCAATCCATCCGACCTATGTTCACCTTCCCTATGCAGGGTACAACTACACACTGAATCATCAATCTACCACTGCCAAACGCAATCGTGCAGAGGAAAAACGCTTGTTTGATACGTTGCGCGAGAAACTATCTCATGCCCATAGTATCAAGCAACGTTGTATTATTCTATATACCATCATCCGCTTAAAATTTCACTTCAAACGATATGACTAACCAACAACTCCTTCATCTACTCCGCTGCGAAGTGGTGCCTGCTATTGGTTGTACCGAACCGATTGCAGTAGCGCTCTGCGTGGCTCGTGCCAAAGAACTATTGGGTACAGAGCCTGACGAAATCGTGGTTTACCTCTCAAAGAATGTTTATAAGAACGCCTTAGCAGTAGGTATTCCCAACACAGGCATGACGGGTCTGCCTATCGCCATCGCCTTAGGCGCTACCGTGGGTAAGTCCGAGTATATGTTGGAGGTTCTGCGTGATGCGACCCCCGAAGCAGTGGCGTATGCCAAAGATTATATGCTTCGTGTACCCGCACAGATCCATATCAATTACGAAGCACCTAGTATTCTCTACATCCACGCCGAAGTGCGCAAAGGCGACCATACCGCCCAAGCCACGATTATGGATGAGCATACCAACTTCGTTCCATCGCCTATATCCAATAGCTCCGCAGGAGCGTCCGATAGCCACAAAGTGGTGTCCGATAGCGAAGCGTCCGAGCCTTCAAACTTAAATCTCCGCCGTGTCTATGACTTCGCTATGGAGGTAGATACCAACGACATTACCTTCCTCAAAGAGGGTGCGGAAATGAATACCACTGCCGCAGAAACATCGTTTGCAGATCAATACGGTCATGGATTGGGTCGGTTGTTGCGCTCTACTACCCTATCTGCGACACCAGAGATGAAGCAACTCTTTGGAGATACCTTATTTACCAAAATCATCAGCTACACTTGCGGTGCATGTGATGCACGTATGTCGGGTGCAATGGTGCAAGTCATGAGCAATTCGGGTTCGGGCAATCAGGGTATCTCTTGCTCTATTCCCGTGTATTTGTATGCGAAAGAGAATAATTGTAGCGAAGAGCAAACTCTTCGCGCATTGGCGCTCAGCAATCTCACCGTCATCTATATCAAACAGTCGCTTGGTCGTTTGTCGGCATTGTGCGGTTGCGTGGTGGCTGCCACGGGTTCCGCAGCAGGTATCACCTACCTCATGGGCGGCAACTACGAGGAGATCACTTACGCCATCAAGAATATGATTGCCAACATATCGGGCATGATTTGCGATGGTGCTAAACCAGGCTGCGCATTGAAAGTCACCAGCGGTGTAGCTACTGCTATCTTCAGCGCGTATCTGGCTATGCAACACTCGTTTGCAGACTCCACCGAAGGTATTGTGGAGGATGACATCGATCGCACTATCCACAACCTCACCCGCATTGGTCATGATGGTATGCAAGTGACAGATGACCTTATCCTCGACATTATGACACATAAACAATAACTCAACAATGGATAATTCAAAATTCAAAATTCATAATTCAAAATTCAAGAAGATTCGCGCCTATCACACAGGCTTTATTCTACCACTGGTAGATTTCCTCATTTTGTGGCCAACTCTATTGATTATGCGCCGCAAGACTGCCACTTCGCTCGATTTGCGTTTCCTCGGCGACAAGAAAGCTATTGAGCAGGACATCCGCCGTGGTGCATTCTTTATGACCAACCACCGCGACATCTGTATGGACAATGCGTGGCTTACTTATCTGCTGCGCACCCGCTATTTCATCCACCCCTATTTTGGTATTGGCAATAACCTCTTTGGCAAGTGGTGGATCGAACATGTAGTGCGTTTTCTGCGCGGGTTTGTAGTGATTCGCAATGGCGGTTTCCGCGACCAACGCGAGAATGCCATCACGCTCTCCGAATATATCCGTCACTTGCGTAAACGCCACAAATCTATATGGTTGGCACAACGCGAAGGGCGCGCAAAAGACGGTAATGATGTTACCCAACCAGGCGTACTGAAGATGCTCACTTTTGAAGCCGAAGACTTTTTCGAGAGTATCAAGGAACTGAATATCTGCCCTGTATCTATCTCCTATGAGTTTGACCCATGCGACTACCTCAAGGCGCGTGAGATGCAACTCAAACGCGATAATCCAAAGTGGAAGAAGTCGCGCAAAGATGACCTCGTATCCATGAAGGTTGGTATTGATGGACAAAAAGGGCGCATTGTTTATCGCCTCACGCCATCTATCAACAAGGAGATTGACCAAGCCTTGGCTGCGTACCCTGAATTGCGCACGCTCAGCCGCAACGAGCAGATTCAGTTCGTATGCCAACTCATTGACCGCCATATCCACTTGGGCTATGAGATATACGAGCGTGGCGAGGCCTTCGACCAATACATTGAGAGTCGCCTGCAACTCATCCACCTCTCCAACAAGGACACGGACTACCTCCGCGAACGCCTTTATGAGATGTATAACTATCCTGTACTCAACTACAACAAAGCAAAAAATAATACGACTATATGATAACTATTGAACAACTGAAAGAAATTCAACAACGCGCGGACAAGCTCAAGCAATACTTGGCTATAGATGAGAAGCGCGTGCAATTAGAAGAAGAAGAACTCCGAACACAGGACCCTGGATTTTGGGAAGATGCCAAAGCAGCCGAAGCACAAATGCGCAAGGTGAAAGGCATCAAAGCATGGATTGAAGGCTACGAAGGTGTGCGTGCTGCCACCGAGGAGTTGCAACTCGCCTTCGACTACTACAAAGAGGAACTGGTGACCGAAGAAGAGGTAGATGCTGCATACGCTCAAGCCATGAAAGAGGTGGAAGACCTCGAGATGAAGAACATGCTTTCGCACGAAGAAGACCAAATGCCTGCTGTGCTGAAAATCGTTTCGGGTGCTGGTGGCACCGAGGCACAAGACTGGGCAGAGCAACTCATGCGTCTCTATCAACGCTATTGCGAGAAGCATGACTACAAAGTGACTATCGCCAACCTCCAAGAAGGTGATGAGGCAGGTATCAAGACCGTGACATTCAATATCGAGGGCGACATGGCATACGGTTATCTCAAATCCGAAAACGGTGTGCACCGTCTCGTGCGTGTGAGTCCATACAACGCGCAAGGCAAGCGTATGACCTCGTTTGCATCGGTGTTTGTGGTGCCATTGATTGACGATACGATTGATATTCATGTGGATCCAGCGGGTATCTCATGGGATACATTCCGCTCTTCGGGTGCAGGTGGTCAGAACGTCAACAAGGTGGAGTCAGGTGTGCGTCTGCACTATAAGTTCATCAACCCACTCACCAACCAACCCGATGAGATTGTGATTGAGAATACCGAGACACGCGACCAGCCTAAGAACCGCGAGAATGCGTTGCGTCACTTGCGTAGTCAATTGTACGAATTGGAATTGGAGAAACGTCGCCAAGCCGCAGCCAAAGTGGAAGCAGGCAAAAAGAAGATTGAATGGGGCAGCCAAATCCGCAGTTATGTCTTCGATGACCGCCGCGTAAAAGACCACCGCACCAACTATCAAACCAGCAATGTAAACGCTGTGATGGATGGCGATATTGATGAGTTTATCAAGGCATATCTCATGGAATTTCCAGATTAAATATTGCACGAGATTCCGATGAGGTTCCGATGAGGTTCCGATGAGGTTCCAATCAGGTTCCAATCAGGTTCCGATGCCGATAGGTGGCAAACCTAAGGCTACACAGATGAAAAAATAACAAAAAGCATAACACTTATGAAAAAAATTCTCTTTTCTCTCGTGCTTGGCGCAATGAGCGTTAGCATGATGGCGCAAAACGCCAACGAGGCAAAAGGCGATACCATTGAGGGTTTTCGCTTCACCACCGTAGATAGCATTGCTATCACTCCAGTCAAAGACCAAAACCGCAGCGGAACATGCTGGAGCTACTCCACTATCGGTTTCCTCGAGAGCGAACTCCTGCGCATGGGTAAAGGTGTACACGACTTGAGCGAGATGTTCGTAGTACACCATACTATGCTCGATCGCGCTGAATATGTAGTTCGCATGTATGGCAACGCACAGTTTGCTCCTGGTGGATCAGCATACGATGTGATTTACTGCTTGAAGAACTATGGTCTTGTACCACAAGAGGCTATGCCTGGTATCCAATATGGTAGTACACCTGCTGACACATTGCCTGTCCATACCGAATTGGACGCTGTAGCTGGTGGTGTAGTAGATGCGGTAGCCAATAGCGGACTCAAGAAACTCACCCCAGTATGGAAGAAAGCCCTTACTGCGGTCTATGACACCTATCTGGGTGCATGCCCTGCTACCTTCACCTACAACGGCAAGGAATATACCCCAAAGAGCTTTGCAGAGGAGTTGGGTTTGAATGCGGATGACTATGTCAGCATCACCAGCTACACCCACCACCCATATTACACCACCTTCGCCCTTGAGGTACCTGACAACTGGCGTATGGACCAGATGTACAACGTGCCTTTGGAGGAGATGATGGCTATCATTGACAACGCACTGGCCAACGGCTATACCTTGGCTTGGGGTGCAGATGTTAGCGAGATGTGCTTCACCCGCAAGGGCTTGGGTGTAGTGCCAGAGGAGGAGAAAGCAGCTGACCTCAGCGGCAGCGATGCTGCACGTTGGTTGGGACTCTCGGCTACCGACAAACGCGAGGAGCTCACCAAGAAACCTCTCCCTGAGAAGACCATCACCCAAGAGATGCGCCAAGCAGCTTACGACAGTTGGGAGAACACCGATGACCACGGCATGCAAATCTTTGGTGTGGCAAAAGACCAAAACGGCAAACGCTACTACATGGTAAAGAACTCTTGGGGTACACAAAAGAGCGAATACAAAGGTATCTGGTACGTATCTGAAGCATACATGCAATACAAGACCAACGATGTGTTGGTTCACAAGAATGCCATTCCAAAAGATATTCGCAAGAAGCTGGGGATTAAGTAATTATGTCTAAAATTGGTTTTTGGATAAAGAACGCACGCAGCATTTCCCTTCCGCAGTCAGCGCTACCATGTCTGACTGCGGTGGTGCTGTGCATCGGTCAGGAGGGATTCCTCTGGTGGTTGGCATTGCCCGTATTGTTGGGCATTTGTGCCGCGCACTTGGGTATGAATCTCGCAGATGACTATTTCGATTATAAGCACGATTCGCGTACGCGTGCGGACATCAGCAGTACGAGTGTTCGCGCACGCATGGAGAAATGCCATTATTTGGGCGAAGGCAAAGCCACAGTCAGCCAACTCGGTTTGGCGATTGTGTTTTTCTTGGGTTTCGCCGCATTGATGGGTGCTACGGCTTTAGCGGCTCAATGGCTGATACATGGATGGCAAGCTGCGATGGGCATTGTAATATATGCGGTGCTTGGTCTCGTAGTTGGTATCAACTATTCAGGCAAACCGCTCGAATTGGGCTATCATGGCTTGGGTGAGTTGGTGATTGGGTTGATGTTCGGTCCGCTGAATATGTTGGGCGTACAAGCCGCTTTGACGGGTACTCCATTCTCATGGCAGATGCTCTGTATGAGTGTGGGTATCGGTTGTATGGTAACCAATATCGTATATGTCCACTCCGTGATGGAAGTGAATGCCGATGCCGAACTGGGCAAGATGACTTTTGCACGATTGCTCAAGAACAAAGCGGTTATGATTATCTTCATCGGATTCTTCGCTCTGATGCCGTTCGCCATGTTGGCATTGGGTATTGCGATGGGCTGGTGGAGCGTGTGGTATCTGCTCACATTGGCTACATTGCCTATTTCCGTTTATCTGATTCACTCTACCCGACTCTTTGCTTTTGGTTTGCCACGCAACGATACACCACATTGGTGGATGGGTCCTATGGGTGATTGGGAAGACTATAAGAAGGCTGGTATCGATTGGTTTTTATACCGCTGGCTACTGGCTCGCAATATATGTACCTTCTTCTGTTTGATACTCATGCTCGTGCATGTATTAACCTAAGTAATATGAATCTATTTAAGACATTATCACACTATGTTTATTTAGCGCAATGGTTCGTGCGGGCGCGATTCTTTGGTCGCCGTGCACCATTGCAGACGGTATTGTTTATTACGGACAAGTGCAACTTGCGCTGCAAGCACTGTTCTGTGTATGGTAGTGCGGGTTACAAACAACGCTCGTTTGAGGATATTGTAGCAGACATGCGCTATTCGTATGAATTAGGCTCGCGCTTTATTGACCTCGAGGGTGGCGAACCCACCTTGTGGAAGGAGGGCGACCGCAATATCAACGACCTTATTGATGCGGCATTAGAGATAGGTTTCTTCTCTATCACGGTGACTACCAATGCACAACAAGATTTCTCGTGGATTCGTCCACAATCTATTTGGGTGAGTATGGATGGTGTAGGTGAATACCATGATCGTGTTCGTGGCGAGGGGACATTTGCTCGTTTGGAGGAGAATATCCGCAAGTCTGGCAAGAAACATATCTGCGTGAATATGGTAGTCAATGCTCTGAACTACGAGTCGCTGGACGTTGCGATGGAGTATGCGAAGAACAACCCTGCTATTGAGCAGATTTCTATCAATTTCCATACGCCCTACCCTAGCACCGAGTACCTGATGTTGCCACTAGAGAAGAAAGCCGAACTGATTGACAAAGTGATTGAATATAAGAAGAAGGGTTATCCAATCATGAACTCGCGTTCTGGACTTAAACTCATGAAACGCAATGCGTTAGGCGAGATTCAATTGGGTAAAGAGTGTTTTGTCACCAACTTCATTTACACCGATGGCAGTCGTGGCTTGTGCTTAGGCTATGGCACAGAGCAGTGCCGTGTCTGTGGCTTCTGCATGGCAGGCGAAATGGCAAGTGTGTGGGGCTTCAAACTCGACACCTTATTAGCCGGTTTTAAGCTGAGAATGTAATGGCATAGTTTTTGTACAATTTTGTGTAATACTAAACAACACCAAAACAATACTAAAACAATACAATCATGATTACAAAACGATTAGAAGAGGCGATTAACGCCCAAATCAATGCCGAGATGTGGTCGGCGTATTTATATTTGAGCATGTCAACCTACTGCCAAGATGCTGGTTATCCAGGTATGGCAAACTGGTTTGCTATCCAATTCAAAGAGGAGCAAGACCATGCAATGATTCTATTGAACTACCTGCAAAGCCGCGGCGGACGCGTATTGCTCGCCCCTATTGCAGCCGTAGAAACAGAATGGGCATCGCCACTCGCTGCGTTCCAACACACATTGGAGCACGAAGGCAAAGTAACTGCTATGATTAACAACCTTATGGCACTCGCCGTAGAAGAGAAAGACTTCGCCCTGCAAAGTCGCCTCAACTGGTTTGTAGATGAGCAAGTGGAGGAGGAAGAGAACGCAACCGAATTGGTACACAAACTTCGCCTCATTGGCGACAACGGCTACGGTCTCTACCAAATCGACCAAGAATTGGCTGCCCGCGTTTATACACAGGCAAGTCCGTTGGCGGTGAATGGATAATGGATATAGACAAGAATATATGAAAAAGATTTTTATTTCGCTATTGGCACTAGGATGCTTGGTAGCATGTACGCCTAAGAAAACGGCTTACGAACAATACACCGAGTTGTATGACAATGTCGGTGCACAATTGGAGACTGTTGAAGACCGCGCAGTTAGGGACTCTATCATCGAAGATTTTGTAGCACAAGGTTACGCTTTGTTGATGGAGAATATCGATGATATCACTTCCGATTCGATCGTATTGGCACACTTTTACATGCTCACACCAGAGCAAAAAGCAGAGTTGTTTGCCGCTATCCCTGCGGAGCGTTTAGAAATGCCTACATTGGAGCCAGTATACAAAGAGTATCAAATCGAGTTGAAGACCTCAGCAGGCAATCCATACATTGAAATCACCTCATTGAAAGCAGATGGTACCGCTTTGGCACTGAGCGAGTTAGTGGGTAAGACCGAGTATGTATTGGTGGACTTCTGGGCTTCGTGGTGCGGTCCATGCCGCCGATTGATGCCTGTGTTGAAAGAGCTCTACACCTCCTACCATCCATCAGGCAAATTGGAGATCTTGGGTGTGAGTTGTGACCGCGACGAGGCTGCATGGCTCAAAGCCATTGAGGAAGACGAGTTGCCATGGTTGCATATCCGTGATCAACGCGCTGAACCATACAACCCATGCGACCACTACGGTATCTCTGCCATTCCAACTACGATTCTCATCAATAAGGAAGGTATGATTGTAGGTCGTAACTTGAACGAAGCTGAGATTGAAGAAATTTTGAATAAATAACTGTTTAGGGGACGCCAGCAGAGCTGGCTACAGTTTAGAGTTTAAAGGCGAGGATATGAAAAAGGCGAGAGATGTTCTCGCCTTTTTTATTTGTTTATTACGGAATTATATTATTCGCAATCCACCTCGGTAAATTTAGCTTTCTTATCTCCTTCTTGCGTGAGGATATAGCAACCACTGCGGTCAGTCTTGAGGTCCTCTGACTGATTGGCATTGCCAGTCCAACCTTTGCCCGTCTTGAAGATGATATTCAGCTTCTCGGTATAACGGCTAAAGATATACCAATCGCCTTGTTTCTTAGCAAGATGCTCATTATCACCATCTTGCACATCATCTCCCCATATCCAGACATAGATAGGTTCAGGCCAAGACTCAGGCACTTTGACCTTGATAGTAATACCCTCTTTCTTTGCAAAAGTGATACTATCCACCATTGCAAGATTGTATTCTACCTTCGTACCATTCACCCATACATACATAGCTGTTGATGATAAGTCATCTATCACTTCGTCATTCACGTTCTCACTCCATTGATTATTAAGCCAAGCTACGTTGCTACGCATACGGTCTGCTACTTTTGTCACACGGTTTGCCAAATCTCTATTGCCATACTGTGGCCAACGTTGATAATCAGCTTGAGCAGCAGACGCGATAAGATCCTTTTGTTCAGTGATATAGGTATAAATTTCGTTGTATTTCCCTGCATAAAATTCTTTCCAAACGGCTTTTACATGATTCATAAAAGCAGGAAACTTACAAATCTCAGGAATCCAATGATTGTGCCACACATCACCCTCGAAGATATACTGCGATTTGTCACGATTGAACGAACTACCGAAGTCCCACACAGGACCAAACTTCCATTTCTCGTTCTCTCCCATCTCACGATGTAAGTAACAACTGCCATGGAATGACTCATAATTGTCCGTTATCTCTTGCACAATATAAAAACGTGCTAAAGCATCTATGTCAATATATTTCCACAATTCATCGGAATTCTTATCGCCATATACCAAATTATCAATACGTTGGATCTCGCTGGTGAGGAACTGTTCTTGCGCACTTGATAGTACTTCGGGAGTTTTATAGGTCAGCCACATAGTGGTCTTTCCCCCTTCTTGGATCGTAATATGTGGATCGTCGCTGTAGTTATCGATTTCCACGAGCCATCCGCCAGTAATCTTCTGAGCATCAGTCTCTTCATCCTCTTGCTCCACGATATTCACACGATCTTTATCCACACGAATGGTCTCTGTGAGAAAATACAATCCTCTATAGTCACCATTGAGCACCAACTCGACGGGCTTCGCATTCGGAGTCCAAGCCATTCCTAACATCTTGCTCAACTCAAAACCAATCGCATTACGCATAAATCCTTTGCTATCATCTGCATGCGCGAGCAACGCAAAATGTTTGCTCTTTGTCATGCCGAGAAGTGGCTGTTTGTCAGTCAGTTTGATACGATAAGGCTTTTTCTCAAAATCTCGCCAAGTGTAGTTACCACGTCCCTTGATCTCCATAGTCAAAGGTGTAGCGGCAGAGCCGATACTCTCATAGCCACTAACGCCCATAGCGTCTAGATAGTAAGTAGCTTGCAGATAATCCTCTTTGCTAGTGATTGGAGTATTATTCTCCGTTTGGATATACAACACAGGCAGTGTGCCCGATGGGTTTACCGCTTGCATCGCCAACGCTATCAAGCAAAATAGGTAGGTCAAAATATACTGTTTCATACCAAAAATATTTTTTCGCTGCAAAGGTAGTAAAAAATTTGCATATCTCAAAAAAAAGCAGTAATTTTGCAAAAATTATGTCCTTATGAATTTTACACACCTACACGTTCACTCGCATTACTCTGTGCTGGATGGTATGAGCAAAGTGCCCGACTTGGTAGATAAAGCTATCAAGTATGGCATGCCTGCTATCGCTCTAACCGATCACGGCTGTATGTATGGTATCAAAGAGCTACTCGACTGCTGCAAAAAAAGCAATAAAAAACTCAAAGAAAAAGCTGCAGAAGAGGGTAAAGAGTTTGTTCCGTTCAAACCAATCGTAGGTGTGGAAGCCTATTGTGCACGTCGCCATCGCAAGTTGCGCGATAAGGATCTGAAAGCAGTAAATGCTGAAGGTAAAGCATATATCCTAGACCAAAGCGGCTGGCACTTGATATTGCTAGCCAAGAACATGCAAGGATATCGAAATCTTTGCAAGATTGTAAGCGAAAGTTTTATGGACGAGAGTTATTATCGTCGTCCGCGTATTGACAAAGAACTTCTTGAGGAATTTCACGAGGGATTGATTTGCTGTTCTGCTTGCTTGGGTGGCGAACTTCCACAAAAGATTATGGAAGGTGCAAACGAGGGCAATTATGCTGCAGCAGAAGAAACTATCACATGGTTTAAAAGCATCTTTGGCGAAGATTATTATATCGAGATCCAACGTCATCAAACGACTAAACCTGGAGCCGATCAACACGTATATCAGGTACAACGAGAAGTGAATCCTATCTTGATTGAATTGGCAAAAAAACATGGGGTAAAGGTAATTGCTACGAATGACGTACACTTTGTAGAGGAAGACCATGCTGAGGCACACGACCATCTCGTTTGTGTTAGTACCAACCACTTTATCGATGACGAGAATCGTATGCACTATACCAAGCAGGAATGGCTTAAGACCCCTGCTGAGATGGCAGAGATATTTAGCGACATTCCTGAAGCATTGGAGAACACCCAAGAGATTGTAGATAAAATAGAGATATACGATATTGACTCAGGCCCTTTGATGCCAAAGTTCCCTATCCCAGAAGAGTTTGGTACCGAGGAGAGTTATCGCCAAAAATTTACCGAGCAAGATCTATTCGAAGAGTTCACAAGAGATGAGCATGGTAACGAAGTGCTATCGGCTGAGGCGGCTCAAAAGAAGGTGAAGACCCTGGGCGGGTATGACCGACTATATCGTATCAAATTGGAAGCAGATTATCTACGCCACCTGACCTATATCGGAGCCCACCAACGCTATGGTGAGACTCTGACCGAGGAGCAAGAGGAGCGTATCAACTTTGAGTTGCACATCATGAAGACCATGGGTTTCCCTGGCTACTTCTTGATTGTGATGGACTTTATCCGTGCTGCTCGTGAAGAATTGGGTGTCAGTGTAGGTCCTGGTCGTGGTAGTGCGGCAGGTTCGGTAGTGGCTTACTGCCTGCGTATTACTGACTTAGATCCGCTGAAATACGACTTGCTGTTTGAGCGATTCTTGAACCCTGATCGTATTTCCCTACCCGATATTGATACCGACTTTGATGACGCAGGTCGAGGTAAAGTACTTGACTGGGTAAGCGAAAAATATGGTCACACTCACGTAGCACATATCATCACATATGGCACCATGGCCACCAAGTCGGCTATTGCGGATGTGGGTCGCGTACAACGTATCCCACTCGCACGAGTGAACGAAATCAAAGGATTTATCCCTGACAAATTCCCTGATAGCATCAAAGATGAAAAGGGTAAGACACCGAAAGTTAACCTCAAAAACTGCTACAAGCATGTGGATGATTTGCGTGTATTACTGAACGGTAATGAGCCACAAATCCGCAACATGCTCACCTATGCCGCCCAGTTGGAAGATACGATCCGTCAGGTGGGTGTACATGCCTGCGGTGTGATCATTGGTGCAGATGACCTCACAAAATTCGCTCCGCTGAGTACTGTAGAAGATAAAACTACAGGCAGACGTGTCTTGGTAACCGAATACGATGGACACGTGGTAGAAAGTGTGGGATTGATTAAGATGGACTTCCTAGGACTTAAGACCTTGACTATCATCAAGGAATGTCTCAAAAACGTCTATCAAGCACATGGTGTAAACATCGATATAGACCATATTCCAATTGACGATGCAGAGACCTACAGATTGTTTCAAGAGGGACGAACCATCGGTGTATTCCAGTTTGAGTCGGCAGGTATGCGCAAGTACATGAAGGAACTCAAACCTACCGTAATGGGTGACCTGATTGCAATGAATGCGCTGTATCGTCCAGGTCCGATGGATTATATTCCACAATTTATCCGCCGTAAACATGGTTTGGAGCCTGTGACATACGATATACCGGTGATGGAGAAATACCTCCAAGACACCTATGGTGTGACGGTATATCAAGAGCAGGTGATGTTGCTGTCGCGTCTGTTGGCCAACTTCACTCGCGGCGAGAGCGACCAATTGCGTAAAGCGATGGGTAAGAAGATCATGGCGATGTTGGCTGAACTGAAACCTAAATTCATCAATGGTGGAAAAGCCAATGGGCACAACGAAAAGGTTCTGGAGAAGATCTGGGCTGACTGGGAGAAGTTTGCATCCTACGCCTTCAACAAGTCGCACGCTGCATGCTACTCATGGGTGGCATACCAGACTGCATACCTCAAAGCGCACTACCCTGCTGAATTTATGGCTGCCAACTTGACCGTTGCGAAAGACGATATCAAGGATGTCACCAAGTTTATGGACGAGTGTAGGGCAATGAAGATTTCTGTACTTGCCCCAGATGTCAATGAATCGGGTTTGAACTTTACCGTAAATAGCAAAGGCGATATTCGCTTTGGCCTAGGTGGTGTAAAGGGCGTAGGAGAGGGAGCTGTAGAGGCCATTATCTCCGAACGCGAGAAGAATGGTAAATACACAGACATCTTCGACTTTGTGAAGCGCGTCAACCTACAAGCATGCAATAAGAAAACCATCGAGAGTTTAGCATTGGCAGGAGCATTTGACTGCTTTACAAACTCCTATCGCGAGCAATTGCTAGGCATGAATGCCAAAGGGGAAAACATGCTTGATGTATTGATTCGCTTCGGCAATAAATATCAACAAGACCAAACCGCCAATAGTATGTCGCTCTTTGGAGATTTAGGTAGCGGTATGGGCATAGATATTCAGTTGCCAGAATTGCCACAAGTGTCTCGTTGGTCGGCTATTGAGCGATTGAACAAGGAGAAAAACCTCATTGGTATTTTCCTTTCTGCTCACCCGCTAGACGATTGGGAGTTTGAGGTTCGCGATGTATGTACTATCACAACCGCGGAACTTACACAGTTTGATGCATGGCGCACACCCGATGCTAGAAATGCCGCAGCCTCTACTAGCAATGAAGATAGCGCAGAAGAAGAGGCAGAAGAAAATAAAAAGATTGACCCTACACAATGGATCACAAGCCATGAGAATCGTCCACTATTCTTCGGTGGTATCGTGGTGGATGCAGAAGAAAAAATATCGCAGAAAGGTAATCCTTATGGCAGATATGTAGTAGAAGATTACTCAGGAAGCTATCAATTTACCCTATTTGGCGAAGCGTACAAGCAATTTGCTAGTATGCTCAAGCCTAGTGTATATGTATTCCTCACTGGCATGATACAGCAACGAGGCAGTAACCAAAAATGGTTCCGTCCAAAACCTGTGGCAGAGGCAGAGTATGAATTATCTGTGCAACAGGTAGATTTGATGAACGATGCAAACAAACATGTCAAATGCTTTACACTACATATACCCAATAGCAATATCCAACCATCGCTGGTTGATGAGTTAGAGGAATTGTGCAAAAAGTATCCTGGTGATATTCCACTGCATTTATGCGTATATGATGACATCAAGCAGAATGTAATTACCCTGATTGCTCCACCTATCCATATGAACAAGGAGTTCTACCATTGGATTAAGATGCAGGAGATTGATGAGATATTTACCCATACTGTACAATAACTACAAAATAGAATATACCATGAAAAAGATTATTTTTGCATTATGCCTGTTGGGCACGATCACCAGTTGCACCAAGCAGCCCACTATGATTGGGCATCGCGGGAGCCTACTCGGAGTTGAAAACACCGAAGAGGCATTTATCAATGGTGCCACACACTTTGGCTACCAAGGATTGGAGTGCGATGTAAAAACCACATTGGATGGACAATGTGTATGTTGGCACGACAACAACCTCAAACGCGGAGGTTGGGAAGAGGTTGTGATAGCAGAAACCACCTTGGATAGTTTGCTAACCTACACACTTACACAAACGCGAAAAGAGCAAACATACACAGCTACCATCTGTACAGTAGACCGCTATTTGGAGATATGTAAGGAGCATCAGGTATTTCCTGTAGTGGAGCTCAAGTGGGCAACAGGTATCAACAACAATGATATGTCGCTCTTCCCATCGCTCTATGCACTCATTGAGAAGCACGGATTGGTAGAGGAGGCAGTGATTCTCACTTCTATGCGCCAATCATTGGAGTATATCCGCACGAATTATCCACAACTGCAATGCCAATACCTTCGCCAGACGGTTAAAGACGAGGATGTACAATGGTGCCATGATTGGAAGGCAAACATCAGCATCCAGCATGCTAATATCACGAAGGAGTTGGTACACACATGTGATTCATTGGGCGTACAAGTAGCTGCTTGGACGGTGAACAATGACAGTATCTACAACCGATTAGTCGATTGCGGCTGTGCGTTTGTCACTACAGATTATTTGGAGATCAAGTAAGGTTATAAGGCTATGAGGCCACAAGGCTATGAAAAAAGACGAGGGGTTTCCTCGTCTTTTTCGTTTATCGTGATTATCTAACAGCGCAGCAATCTAACTTCTAGCAGCGCAGCGATCTGTTAATACGCATTCATTTGCTCTTTCACAGTAGCAGTGATCATGTCAGCAAACTCTTGTATAGTCATTTGACCTTTCTCCTCTGCACCTTGTTGGCGAACAGAAACCAGTCCTTGCTCTGCCTCTTTCTCGCCTACGATAAGCATGTATGGGATACGCTTCAATTCGTTGTCACGGATCTTACGTCCGAGTTTCTCGTTGCGATCGTCCACGATAGCACGTACATCTTGAGCCTCCAACATCTCTTTTACCTTGTGTGCATACTCGTTGCTCTTCTCTGAGATTGGGAGTACCACTGCTTGATCAGGAGTAAGCCACAATGGGAACTTACCTGCGGTGTGCTCAATGAGTACAGCCACAAAGCGCTCCATCGAGCCGAATGGCGCACGGTGAATCATCACTGGGCGGTGCTTTTGGTTGTCCTCGCCTACATACTCGAGTTCAAAACGCTCTGGCAAGTTGTAATCCACTTGGATAGTACCCAATTGCCAACGACGACCAAGCGCATCTTTCACCATAAAGTCGAGTTTAGGACCATAGAACGCAGCCTCGCCAGTCTCTACGCGAGCAGGCAATCCCTTCTCTTGGCATGCCTCAATGATAGCTTGCTCTGCCTTCTCCCAAACCTCGTCGGAACCTACATACTTAGTGGTATTATTAGGGTCGCGGAGAGAGATTTGTGCCTCAAAGTTCTCGAATGCGAGCGACTTGAAGATAATCTCGATGATCTCCATCACGCGGATAAACTCGCTCTTCACTTGGTCTGGACGGCAGAAGATATGCGCGTCATCTTGAGTAAAGGAACGCACGCGCGTGAGACCGTGCAACTCACCCGATTGCTCGTAGCGATATACAGTACCGAACTCAGCAATACGGAGTGGAAGATCCTTGTAGGAGTGAGGAGTATTCTTGAAGATTGTACAGTGGTGAGGGCAGTTCATTGGCTTGAGCAAATATACCTCACCTTCCTCTGGAGTGGTGATTGGTTGGAAAGAATCCTTACCATAGTGATCCCAGTGACCAGAAGTAATGTACAAGTTCTTGTTACCGATATGTGGAGTGATTACTTGTTGGTAGCCATAGCGTTTTTGAATCTTTTTGAGGAAGTCCTCGAGGCGCAAACGAAGTGCAGTACCCTTTGGCAACCAAATAGGAAGACCTTTGCCTACCATATCAGAGAACATAAAGAGTTCCAACTCTTTACCGATTTTGCGGTGGTCACGTTTCTTCGCCTCTTCCAAGAGGGTCAAGTATTCGTCCAACATCGCTTTCTTAGGGAAAGTGATACCATAGATACGGGTCATCATTGGGCGAGAATCATCACCACGCCAGTATGCGGCAGCGCAACTCAATACCTTTATAGCCTTGATAGCCTCGGTAGAAA
Source organism: Paludibacteraceae bacterium (assembly GCA_045124995.1). Taxonomy (GTDB): domain Bacteria; phylum Bacteroidota; class Bacteroidia; order Bacteroidales; family Paludibacteraceae; genus Colicola. Next base: position 145,744 of record JBGVMY010000007.1, read on the forward strand.
CGAGGTGAGGACCTTTACAGAGGTCAGTGAACGCACCTTGTGTATAGGTAGAGATATGACCATCCTCCAACTCAGAGATCAACTCACATTTATATGTCTGACCTTTTGCACCGAACTCAGCCAATGCATCAGCTTTAGCAATAGACTTCTTTACCAATGGCTCTTTTTTAGCACGGAGCTCAGCCATCTTTTGCTCGATAGCAGCAAAGTCGCTATCCTTGATGGTTTGTCCCTCAGCAGGATATACATCGTAGTAGAAACCATTCTCAATAGCAGGACCAATACCGAATTGGATGCCAGGATACAACTCCTGCAATGCCTCTGCCATCAAGTGGCTTGAGGTATGCCAAAACGCATGCTTAGCCTCTTTGTCCTCCCACTTGTGGAGTTTGATTTCGCAATCTTCGGTGATTGGGGAATTGAGTTCTACGATTTGCCAATCTTCATCGTTGGCTTTCTTTACACTGGCTACAAGGATATCTTGTGCCAAACGACTGCTGATGCTCTCAGCTACTCCGTAAGCGGTGATGCCGCTTTCGTACTCACGGACACCTCCGTCCGGAAAAGTGATTTTAATCATGTTTTTCTTTATAAATAAACCTACAAATGTTTACGGCTCTGGGCGCACAAATGCCGCAGTCAGCCAATTATGCTGCAAAGATACGACATTTTGGTTACATATGCAAATATTTTTAAAAAAAAAGAAAAAAATTAACATATTTTTTCGACACAACATATTGCACGAAATATCAAAAAATTGTAATTTTACAGTCGAAAAATGTACAATTCCACTCTCGAAAGTGGTATTATATATAAGGTATTAGGTGTTTGAATAAATTCATGGTTAACATCCGTGTTATGTTTTATTAATATTAACATTTAAAATTTAGTCTGTATGAAAAAGTTTTTTACCCTTTTCATGGCGACAGTGGTAGCTGTATCTATGTCAGCATTGCCACAAGTAAAGAAAGACCTTAAGGTAGGTCAAGTACAAAAATCTGAATTTACAGCTAAGCAACAAGCTAGTTTTGAGAAAGCTGTAGAGCTCACCAAGTCTGTAGAGCGCAAAGCTGTGGTTAAGCAAGCACAAGAGAAGGTTGCTCCAGCAGCTACTCTTGCTCCTACTGCTAAACTCGCTCCTGCTGCAAAAGCTGCAAAAGAGGAGATTACCCTCAACTTTTCCGAGTTGGCTTATTTGGAGTACTATCCTGACCGAGGATGGCGGTCTCATGGCTCCATTGTGGTTCTTTGTTAGCGGTAGTGTAACTATTAAGAATAAGGATGGTAAACTCTATTTAGAGGTTAATGGTTTGAACTCTTACAACCAAACTATTCACATCACTTACGATGCTTCCAAGACTTCTGGTGTAGAGAATGTGACTACAGAAACTTCTGCTAAGAAGGTTGTGAAGAACGGTCAGTTGCTCATCATGCGCGATGGCGAGACCTTCAACGTACTTGGTGCACAAGTAAAGTAATGACTTGGGGGATAACCCAATAGATAAAGAAATAGGCTACCGATTGGCAGCCTATTTTATTTTTCAGCAATGATTATTTATTTTCCTGCGATGAATTGAGGATCCAAATATGTTTGCTCTATCGCATCTATTGCAGTTATCTCCTCTACGGTCAGTTCTCGCGTACGCGTACACAACGCATCTATTAGATGATTATTGATTATCTGTATTGATACACCATCTTGGGTAGAAAGATTCATCACCCGTTGCCGTACTGATTGCACGCCATGCTTTGCTAGTTTCTCGGCAGAAGGCGTGATAGCCGCCTGCAAAGCATCAAAATCCACATTCACCAACATCGTTCCGTGCACTATTGTACCTGTAGGTAAAGCATAGCACGCATTACCCGAGACTTTATAGCCATCTACCATAATATCGTTGTGCCCCGATTTGGAGGCAGCATATCCCATATCACAAAGCACGGCTGCAATACGATCAAGGAAGGACTGAAACACTTGTTCGCTATGCGTAGAAGGCGAAATTAGACTCATCATCAGATTGCCCTCGTCGGCATAAACACATCCTCCCCCACTCTTACGGCGATATATCGCGATATTATGCTCACGGCAATATGCCATATTCACCTCTGCCTCCATCACTTGATGACGACCGAATATCACCGTAGGTGATACTATCCATGTCACAAACATCTCTTCCTCTACATGGCGAGCCAAATACTCCTCCATTGCCAAGTACCATACCAAACGACGATGTGTAGGAACAATGATACGAACCATTTGACACATAATCTTAGAGAGCTATATATGTTGAGACTACAATATATCCTTGCCCTTGCGGGCGGAAATCTTATGATTCGGGAGTGGTTTTCTTCGTGCGGAAGATACGACGAAGCAGGAAGTAATTGATTACCCCTGCCAAAATGATTGCCAAGATACCCGACCATTCCTCCGAAACGCTGCTAAGCAACAGGGCATTGAGAAATACCAATTGCAGTATGTAGTTGACTGCTCGGCTAAAGATAAACCCTCCTGCATTCTTCCAACTAGGATGTGTATGGAAGGTGTAGTAGTTCATCAAAAAATAGTTGACAATCATCTCTATATAAAAACCCAAAGTGAATGCCACCGACGCCATAGTCTTGGAGTCGGGCATCGTACGACGGAATATCTCTAGAAAAGCATAGTAGATACCATATTGTAGCAGCGTTCCGAATATGCCTACGCATATGAAACGCACTACACTACGATATTTACTCGGCAATAGCCGTGATAGGGTTTTCATTGTTGTTAGAAGTTGGACCGCTTCGCTGTTGGATGTTAGACTAATGCAGCGAGCATTTCGTCCATAGCTGCAGCGAGACCCTCGACATTGCGACCACCCGCAGTAGCCATCCATGGTTGACCACCGCCACCACCTTGGATATTCTTGGCAGCAGACTTGATCATCTGACCTGCATTCTTGCCTGCCTCTACCATTGATGGTGATAGCACCACTGCAATCATTGGTTTGCCTTCCCACTCGGTAGCAGCCACGAGAGCAAAATGCTTGCCTGCAATCTTATTCTTGATGATGAGTGGCATATTGCGCAAGAGTGTAGGATCTACATTGCCTGTGAGGCGAACGAGTTGAATACCATTATAGTCCTCAGCCTTGGCAATAAGTTCGTCGCAATAGCGCTCCACTTTCTCTGCCATAAAGGTTTCGATTTGCTTCTTCAAACCTGCGTTCTCATCGATGGCTTTGCGAATAGCGCCTGCAAGGTCTGGAGCATTGTTGAAGAGCGCACGGAGATTGTTGAGTGTATCCACTTGCTTGTAGTAGAGTTCATCGGCCTTGGCTGCAGTCACTGCCTCAATACGGCGAATACCTGCTGCTACACTAGTCTCCATTACGATGCGAACGGCACCAATCTTACCTGTGCTAGCCACGTGGCAACCACCACACAACTCAGCAGATGGACCATATTTGATGACACGTACCTCGTCGCCATATTTCTCGCCAAAGAGTGCCATTGCACCCATCTCTTTTGCCTTCGCGATAGGTGTGTTACGGCTCTCCTCCAAAGCCCAGTCTTGGCGAATCATCTCGTTGGCAAGGACTTCAACTTGGCGAAGTTCCTCAGCCGATACTTTTTGGAAGTGCGAGAAGTCGAAACGCAAACTATCTGGTGATACATAACTACCCTTTTGCTCTACGTGCTCACCCAATACTTGGCGGAGTGCGTAGTGCACAATGTGAGTAGCGGTGTGGTTGCAAGCGATCGCTTGACGGCGAGCGGTGTCTACAGTAGCCACCAAAGTACCCTCAATCTCTGCTGGCAACTCAGCGCAGAGGTGTACCGAGAGGTTGTTCTCGCGTTTGGTGTCAATGATACGGATATTACCTAATGTTCCAGAATCGCCTACTTGACCACCCATTTCAGCATAGAAAGGCGTCTTGCTGAGTACCACTTGGTAGAGGGCTTTGCCCTTTTGCTCTACACGGCGGTAGCGCAATACTTGTGTCCCGCAGGTGAGTTCATCATAGCCCACAAACTCGGTATCGCCTTCGCGGATGATGTTCCAGTCGCCCAATTCTTGTTTGTTGGCTTGGCGACCCATCTCCTTTTGGTGCTCCAATGCCTTGTTATATTCCTCCTCGTTGGTGGTAAAGCCGTTCTCGCTGAGAATCAACTGAGTAAGGTCGAGAGGGAAGCCGTAGGTATCTTTCAATGTGAACACATCTACACCCGAAATCTCTTTGCCCTTGGCCTCTTTCATCAGTTTATCAAGCAAGGTGATACCCTTGTCCAATGTGCGAAGGAAGGACTCCTCCTCGCTCTTGATTACAGGGGTGATTTGTCCCTCTTGTTTTACAAGTTCAGGATATGCTTCGCCCATGTCCGCAATGAGTTGTGGCACGAGTTTGTACATAAACGCTTCGCGTTGCTCAAGGAAAGTATAGCCATAGCGCACAGCACGGCGCAAGATACGGCGGATTACATAGCCAGCCTTCTCGTTGCTTGGCAACTGACCATCTGCGATTGCAAAAGCAATCGTACGGATATGGTCAGCAATCACACGCATTGCCACATCCACTTTTTCCTCTTTGCCATACACGCAGCCGCAGAGTTCGCCAATCTTGCGGAGCATTGGTTGGAAGACGTCGGTATCATAGTTGGACTGCTTGCCTTGCATAGTGCGCACCAGACGCTCGAAGCCCATACCAGTATCAATCACATTGTATGGCAGCGAATCGAGTGAGCCATCGGCTTTGCGGTTGTATTGCATGAACACAAGGTTCCAAATCTCAATGACTTGTGGGTGGTCTTTGTTTACTAACTCACGACCAGATACGGCAGCTTTTTCCTCCTCGCTACGGCTATCCACGTGGATCTCAGAGCATGGGCCACAAGGACCAGTATCGCCCATCTCCCAGAAGTTGTCGTGCTTATTGCCATTGAGGATATGGTCTGCTGGCAAGTGCTTTGCCCAAATCTCAGCTGCCTCGTTATCGCGCTCGATGCCCTCTTCAGGCGAACCCTCGAAGACGGTCACATAGAGGTTCTTTGGATCGATCTTCAATACGTCCACCAAGTACTCCCATGCAAAGTCAATCGCACCTTGCTTGAAGTAGTCGCCAAACGACCAGTTGCCGAGCATCTCGAACATGGTATGGTGGTAAGTATCGTGTCCTACTTCCTCCAAGTCGTTGTGCTTACCGCTCACGCGAAGGCACTTCTGCGAGTCCGCTACGCGAGGGTATTGAATAGGGTCGTTTCCGAGGATGATACCCTTCCAAGGGTTCATACCTGCATTGGTAAACATCAGGGTTGGGTCATCTTTGATGACCATTGGTGCTGAAGGTACGATTTTGTGTCCCTTCTTCTCCATAAAATCCAAAAAGGATTGTCGAATTTCTTTACTTGTCATATCTTGTTTTATCTATTAGTCTTTCGGTACGAATTTCTCTACGTGGTATTCGCGTTTTTCTACTTTAGGTTCCCAGATCAGTTTGCCTGCTTCTAGTTGCTCATTGGTGCTACGCTCACGCAGAATATCTATTGCGGTATAAATGGCATGCAGCATGCTGGTAGCATCTGCTTCGTTCTTGCCAGCCAAGCCGTATGCGGTACCATGATCAGGCGAAGTACGCACCACTGGCAAACCCGCAGTGAAGTTTACGCCACTCATATCGAGTGCCTTGAATGGAGCCAAACCTTGGTCGTGGTACATGGCGAGTACCGCATCAAAATGGTTGTATTGCCCTGCGCCAAAGAACCCATCTGCCGAATATGGTCCAAACGCCCAGATACCTTGCTCTTGCGCCGCTGCAATAGCAGGACGGATGATGTTGGTCTCCTCCTCGCCAATCAGTCCGTTGTCGCCTGCGTGTGGATTGAGTGCCAACACAGCAATGCGTGGTTTGCGGCATGAGAAGTCGTTCTTTAGCGTCGTATTGAGCACAGCCAACTTACTCAAAATGCGCTCCTCTGTGATAGTCTCAGCCACCTTAGCGATAGGGGTATGGTTGCAAACGAGTGCCACACGCATACGGTCGCTGATCATCATCATCAGACTATCTTTGCCCTCTCCAAACTGCTGGGTCAAGTACTCGGTATGTCCCGAATAGCGGAAGGCATCGGATTGGATATTATCTTTGTTGATTGGTGCAGTAACGACAGCATGTACCAAGCCGTTCTTGAGGTCCTGGCATGCACGTTGCAGGCTCTTAAGCGAAGCTTGTCCTGCCTCTGGGGTCGAGACACCCAACTGCACAGGTGTATCATCGCCATAGCAAGTGATGAGGTTCAAACGACCATCTTTGGCTTGCTTGGGATCTTGGATGATATTCCACTGGATATTGTGATATTCCTCGTCCAGAGTTTGCAAGTGTTGGCGTGCTACCTTGGCATTGCCATACACGATAGGGCGACAAATCTCGCATATATGAGGATTGATCAAACTCTTCGCAATAATCTCATACCCCACTCCGTTGATATCACCCGCAGTAATTGCTATAATTGGTTTCATATACCTAGCCTCTTAACTCTAAATATTAATCTATTTGGGTTACTTTGTCGTATTGCAGTTTCTCGAAGTCGAAAGGCTTACGCTCCTCGTTCTTGTAGCCGAGCGACATCACGCAAAGCACGGTGAAGTTCTCTGGCAGTCCCGTTAACTTGCGCACCAAGTCCTCCGCGCCTTCTCGTTGATACACATGGCACCAGCACGCGCCCAATCCTTGGTCAGCTGCAGCGAGCCAAATGTTCTGCGCAGCAATAGCTGCATCGCATTGCCAAGTGTCGATAATGCTTGTGTCCGCAGCCACCACAATACCCGCCTTAGCAGTATCAAACATACCACTGCCGTAAGTGCGGCAACCAGCCAACTGACGGAGAATCTCCTCGTTCTTAATCACCACAAAATGCCATGGATTCATTCGTTTTCCCGCTGGTGACATCAGCGCACAACGCATGATATAGTCCAATTTCTCCTGCTCCACAGGTTGATTTGTATATTTCCTAAATGAGCGCCTTACTTGGCATAAACTTTGAAAATCTTGCATAGTTACTCAAATTTACAATTTGGCTGCAAAGTTACTACAAAAAATGCAAATACGCAAGTAAACACTCACTTTTTTTTGAAAAAAGATAGATTTCATCTATCAAACGAGCTATTAGTCGATACCTTCGAAGCAAGAAAAGGCGAGAAATAAATCGTTGCAACGTGCGGTAAAGGGTGTTTATTCTCTCGGTAAAGGCTCGGCAATCACTAACTAATCACTAACTAATCACTAACTAATAACTAACTAATCTCTAACTACTGGCGGCTAATTGATAGGGAAAAGGACGCTACGCTATCGGACGGCGCAAGCGCTTATTGGTTAATGGGTAATGGGTATCGGTTAATGGGTATTGGGTAATGGGTATTGGTTGGTGAGAGGTGAGAGATTTGCGTGTTTGCAAAATTTTTCGTACCTTTGCAGGCGAAATCATCAACTACAAGATTATGCAAATCCTAAAAAATGTCTTCATATTATTCCTATCCCTTGGAATCGCCGTCAACCTCTGGGCATACGATTTTGAGGTGGGTGGTTTGTGCTACAATATTATTCCATGGGGAGGGCCCAACACAGTAGAGATAACTAGCTACACATCAACACCTTGGAACGGCAGTAACTACGACAATCTCACCTCGATCGCCATCCCATCCACAGTGGATTATGACGGCTCCAATTACACTGTCACACATATTGGCGATTATGCCTTGGCATCGTGTCCTAGGCTCACCTCCGTCACCATTCCGAGCAGCGTCACAAGCATTGGGTATGGTGCGTTCTACAACTGCTCCAACCTCGCCTCTGTCGTCATCCCCAACAGCGTCACAAGTCTTGGCGACGCAGCCTTCTGGTACTGCTATTCGCTCACTTCTATGACAATTCCCGAGGGCATCAAAAGCATCGGATATGCCACGTTTGGCAGCTGCACATCACTCACCTCAATCACCCTGCCCAACAGCATCACCAGCATCGGATATGCGGCGTTTCAGAGTTGTACAGCCCTCGCATCCATCGACATTCCCAACAAGGTCACAAGCATTGCCGAATGGGCGTTCTACAACTGCTCAGAGCTCCGCGCTGTCCGTATTGGCAAAAGTGTAATCACCATCGGAGAAAGTGCTTTTCACAACTGTTCACACCTCACCAAAATCCATATTCCCGCAAGTGTGGCGAGCATCGGAACGAGTGCTTTTGAGGGGTGTTCGGCGTTGGATACTGTGTTGGTTGAAAATGGCAACGCCATCTACGATAGCCGAGAGAATTGCAATGCCATCATTGAGACAGCAACCCACACGCTGACACTAGGTTGCAGAAGTACTATCATCCCCAAAAACATCATAAATATTGGCTATGCCGCGTTCAGCGGATGCTCCTCGATCAACGCCATCACACTGCCCGCAAGTATCAGATCGATAGACGATTACGCATTTTGGCAATGCACAGCACTCAGCTCGCTGACATGCCAAGCAAGCACAGTTCCCACAACAGGCAATAGCGTCTTCTACAACATCCCTCTCTCCGAAGCCACATTGTATGTGCCAGAGACATCGCTAGAGGAGTATAAAACCGCAGAGCAATGGCAAGATTTTGGTACGATTTCGCCATTGGAAACAGCCATATCCGACGTGGAAGCACCGTCATCCGTCCATACGCAAAAGCGCATCACTGATTCTCAAGTGCTCATCATTCACAACAACCAAGTATATACCATCACAGGAGCTGTTGTCAAGATTGACTAGAATCTTACGGGAGCCCATCTGCAAAAAAAATCTCGTAGAAAGTGAAACTTTCTGCGATTTCGTTTGCATATGTGCATATTTTTGCGTACCTTTGCAGCCAAATTGTAATTTGGCTAATTATGCTAACTCATCTACATATACGCAACTATGCTTTGATCTCTCATCTGGACATTGATTTCCATGAGGGATTCTCCGTGATGACGGGTGAGACAGGTGCTGGTAAGAGCATTATTCTCGGTGCGCTCAACCTCGTGATGGGTGCACGTGCCGACATCAAAAGCATCACCGAAGGTGAAGAACGCTGTGTCATCGAAGCGACATTTAGGGGCGATGAGGCGAAAGGCGAGATTATCATCCGCCGCGAGCTGAATCAGAATGGTCGTTCGCGTTCGTTTGTCAACGATGAAGTAGTGACCCAAACAGAACTTAAAGCTCTTGCGCGTCAGCTCATTGACATCCATTCGCAGCACGAGAGTCTGATGATAGGCGATGACTTGTTTCAGATACAAGTAGTAGATGCCATCGCAGGCAATACCGCTGAACGCGAAGCATACGACCACGCATATACCGCATACATGGATGCCACCGCAGCCCTGCGTGAGGCACAAGCCCTTGCCAAAAAAGCACAAGCCGATGCCGACTACCTGCAATGGCAGTATAATCAACTCGCCGAGGCACAACTCGTAGCAGGCGAAATGGAAGAGCTCGAAGAAGAGGAATATCGCCTGTCGCATGCCGAGGAGATACAAACATCCTTGGCGCAAGCCTTGCAGCAGTTGGATGGCGATAACGGCGCATTGGCACTGATACACTCTACCCGATTATCGGATGCCGATACCGCCATAGCCGACCGCATAGATAGCGTAGAGATCGAACTCAAAGATATACTATCCGACATCCAACGTCTGTATGACCGCACCGAGCGCGACCCTATGCGTTTGGAGCAGGTGCAAGAGCGACTGAGCATGCTACAGACGCTGATGAAGAAGCACCACGTACAGACCCTGGACGAACTGATCGCCCTGCGTGACGAACTCGCCACACAAGTACAACGTATCGAGAATATCGATGAAGACTTGGAGATATTGAGAAATAAGGCGAATGAGGCGATGAGGCTATTAGGCGAAGAGACGATGAAGTTGACGCAGTCGCGAAAGAGCGTATGTGAGAAGATTGCAACGCACTTGATGGAGGACATGCAGCGACTAGGCGTACCACATGCCAAAGTGGCGGTAGATATACAGCCTACAGAAGACTTCACCGAGACAGGAAAAGATAATGTGCAGTTTCTCTTTGCTGCCAACCTCAACCAATCGCTTCGCCGCGTAGCTGAGGTGGCTTCGGGTGGTGAGATTAGCCGACTGATGCTGTGTATCAAAGCACTCATTGCCAGCAGCAACGGACTGCCAACCATCATCTTCGACGAGATTGACACAGGTGTCAGCGGCGCGATTGCTAGTCAGATGGGCGAGATCATGCGCCAGATGGCAGATGCAAGGCAGATCATCACCATCACCCACCTGCCACAAGTGGCAGCCCGCAGCGAGCACCATTATCTGGTGTACAAAGAAGATACGGCTGTTCGTACCGAAACACATATCCGTGCATTGAGTACCCAAGAGCACGAGATGGAAATTGAGAAGATGCGCAGTCTTTAAAAAAAACTGAAAACGGAAAACTAAAGCACATATGCTACCTCTTGCAGAACGATTGCGTCCGAAGACGCTGAAAGAATATATAGGACAACGCCATCTGGTAGGCGAAGGAGCCATCCTCCGTCAGATGATTGAACGCGGCAACTTGTCGTCGTTTATCTTGTGGGGCCCTCCTGGTGTGGGTAAGACTACCCTCGCGCGCATCGTCGCGCACGAGTTGGAGCGTCCATTCTATACCCTATCCGCTGTCACGAGCGGCGTGAAAGAAGTGCGCGAAGTCATCGACAAGGCAAAACGCTTCGCAGCAATGAATAGTGGCTTGTTTGGCGAGGGGCAATTGGCAAGTGGCGATAGGCGAGCAATACTGTTTATCGACGAGATCCACCGATTCTCCAAGTCGCAGCAGGATAGTCTGTTGGGTGCGGTAGAAGATGGTACTATCACGCTGATTGGTGCCACTACCGAGAACCCATCGTTTGAGGTTATTACGCCATTATTGAGCCGTTGTCAGGTGTATGTATTGAAGTCCCTAGAGAAAGCCGACTTATTGGAATTGCTCCACCGTGCACTGACCGAAGATGAGCATATCCGCAGCCTGAATATCGAAGTTCAAGAGACAGAGAGCATGCTCCGCTATTCGGGTGGCGATGCACGCAAACTGCTGAATATCATCGAATTGGTTACTAACTCGGGTGTCAAAGTGATTGACAATGAGACTGTGACCAAGCAATTGCAGCAAAACCCTGTGGCATACGACAAAGACGGCGAACTACACTACGATATTATCTCGGCCTTCATCAAGTCGATTCGCGGCAGTGACCCTGATGCTGCGTTGTATTGGTTGGCACGAATGGTGGCGGCAGGCGAAGACCCTAAGTTTATTGCCCGTCGATTGGTGATCTCCGCAAGCGAAGATATAGGATTGGCCAACCCCAATGCGATGTTGGTTGCCAATGCATGTTTTGATACCCTGCAGAAGATTGGTTGGCCCGAGGGGCGTATCCCATTGGCTATGGCAACGGTATATCTCGCCACCTCGCAGAAGTCCAATTCAGCATATCTGGCCATCAATCAGGCATTGGAGTTGGTAGAGAAGACTGGCAACCTGCTTGTACCATTGCACCTGCGCAATGCGCCCACCAAACTGATGGACGAACTGGGTTACGGCGATGGATATAAGTATGCACACGATTTCCCTAACCACTTCGTCAAGCAGCAGTTTATGCCCGATGCACTGCAAGGCACACAACTTTGGCACGCGCAAGGCAGTCCGCAAGAGCAGAAGATGGCAGAGTGGATGAACTACCTGTGGGGAGAGGAGAAATAAGGTTAAAGGTTAGAGGTTAGAGGTTAAAGGTTAGAGGCAAGGAGATGGCTGGCATATACGTACATATACCATTCTGCAAGAGCAGATGCAAGTACTGCGACTTCTTTTCCACCACCCATTTGGAAAAGCAATCGCAGTATGTAGAAGCATTGCTCGTGGAGGTACACGATCGCCTATCTATACCCAATAGCGAAGTGGATAACTTATATCCAATATCCACCATCTATATCGGTGGCGGAACACCTAGCACGCTGCAAGTGAAGCACTTGCAAGCGATAATTGAGGCCATCAGACAAAGGGCGAAAGGCGAAAGGCAAGAAATTACGATGGAAGCTAATCCTGGGGATATCACCGAGGAGAAAGCCCGTGCATGGCGAGCCTTAGGTATCAACCGACTGAGCATCGGCATTCAGAGTTTTGATGATGAACTATTGCAACTGATTGGCAGGCGACACAATGCCGAGCAAGCGCGAAAGGCTGTGGCTATCGCACAAGCAGCAGGGTTTGACAATATATCTATCGACCTAATGTATGCCCTACCCTCGCAGACAATGGAGATGTGGAAAAAAGATGTGGCACAGGCACTGCAATTGGGTGTGCAACATATCTCAACCTATGGGCTGATTTATGAAGAAGGTACCGTACTGATGACACTGCTGGATCATGGCGTAGTAGAGGCAGTAGATGAAGACACCGAGATGCTGATGTATGATTATTTAGTGGATCAGTTGACTGCGAATGGTTTTGAGCACTATGAAGTTAGCAATTTTGCGCTCCCTAACTGCCAATCTAAGCATAATTCTAGCTATTGGAACGACACCCCCTATATCGGATTGGGAGCAGGTGCACATAGCTATGATGGCAAAGTAAGAAGCTGGAATATCAGTGATCTCGACACCTATATCGAGCAAGCTCTAGCCCATCGTTTGCAGCCAGAACGGGAAGTGCTCAGTGAGCAAGACCGCCACACCGAGCGTGTGATGTTAGGTTTACGTACCAATCAAGGCATTGCTAAAGATGACATCGATCCCAGCAAAGCACAACCCTATATTGAGCAAGGTCTGCTCGCAGAACGCAGCAACCACCTCATAGCAACCACCAAGGGCTATCATATATTAAATAGAATAATCGAAGACTTAATATGAAAACGGAAAACGAAAAAACAAAAACAGACAAAGCATTTAAGCAGAAGTTTGCAGCATGGTTCTGGGGCATTATCGGCGCAGGACTATTGACAATCGTATTGGTATTCTGGATGATTACCAAGGGTTGGTTGGGTTATCTGCCCCCACTGGACGAGTTGCAAAACCCAAAGAATAAGTTTGCTACGGAGATTATCTCTAGCGACATGCAGCTGCTTGGACGCTACTACCGCAACGAGAACCGTGTCAGTGTAGAATACACCGACATCTCGCCCAATATGATCAATGCCCTCATTGCTACAGAAGATGTGCGCTTCTATGACCATACAGGTGTGGATCTCAAGTCGCTATTTCGTGCAGTAATCATGCTCGGTAAGGCAGGTGGTGGTAGTACCCTCACCCAGCAATTGGCCAAGCAACTTTGGTCGCCTCGCGCCAACAATATTTTTGAACGTGCCCTGCAAAAACCTATCGAATGGGTGATTGCTACCAAACTCGAACGCCTCTATTCTAAGGAGGAGATTCTGACGATGTATCTTAATCAGTTTGACTTCCTCTACAATGCAGTAGGTATCAAGTCGGCTGCACAAGTGTATTTCAGTACTACACCTTCAGAACTCAACCTAGAGCAAGCTGCTATGCTTGTGGGTATGTGTAAGAACCCAGCACTCTACAACCCTCGACGTCGCCCTGAAAGCGCACTCAATCGTCGCAACACAGTGCTCAATCAAATGTGTAAATACGACTATATCACAGAGCAAGTATGCGACTCACTCAAGACATTGCCCATTGAGCTCAAATACCAATCTGTTGACCATAAACAAGGTCTTGCACCATATTTCCGAGAGTACTTGCGACAAATACTAACTGCCAAAGAGCCTAAAAAGAACAACTATTCCGAGTGGAATATGCTGCAATACGAGATCGACCTCCGCCAATGGAAAGAGAATCCGCTCTATGGCTTCTGCAACAAGAACCACAAACCAGACGGCACACCATACGATCTCTATCAAGATGGTCTTCGCGTCTATACCACCATTGACTCGCGTATGCAGCAATATGCCGAAGAGGCTGTCAGTGAGCACATGCAAGACCTGCAAAAGAGTTTCTTCCGCGAGAAACGCAAAAAATCGTATGCTCCATTCTCTAAAGACCTTAGTCCCGAGGAGATTGACGGCATCATGAATCGCTCAATGCGTCAGACTGACCGCTACCGTGCACTGAAGAAACAAGGTTTGAGCGAGACGGATATTAAGAAATCATTCAATACCCCAGTGGCGATGCGTGTTTTCTCATACAACGGACTAATCGATACGACCATGACGCCTATGGACTCTATTCGTTGGAACAAGCACTTCCTCCGTTGCGGCTTCATGTCGATGGATGCGCACTCGGGTGCAGTCAAAGCATATGTCGGAGGTCCTAACTTCGCCCATTTCCAATACGATATGGTCAGCACAGGACGCCGTCAGGTGGGATCCACCATTAAGCCATACCTCTTCACCTTGGCCATGGATGAAGGTATGTGGCCATGCGACAGCACCGTCAACGACTCTATCACACTCATTGATGGCAATGGTGTACGTTGGACACCACGCGACGAGCACTTGGCAAACCAAGGCGAAATGGTCACCCTCAATTGGGGTTTGGAGAAATCTAGCAATTGGATCACTGCCTACTTGATGTCGCTCTACACACCAGAGCAATTGGTGCGTCTGATGCGCTCGTTTGGCATCGAAGGTCAACTCGACCCCGTGGTCAGTCTTTGTCTTGGTCCATGCGAAGTGAGCGTCAAGGAGATGGTAGATGCCTATACCACCTTCCCAAACAAGGGTATCCGTGTAGAGCCACTCTATGTGACCCGTATCGAGGATAACAACGGCAATATATTAGCCACTTTCACACCTAAGACATACGAAATCATCAGCGAGACTACCTCTTACAAGATGATCTATATGCTACGCAATGTAATGGATCATGGTACAGGTGTCCGTGCACGCTTCCGCTACGGATTAAGAGCACCAATGGGCGGCAAGACGGGTACTTCGCAAAACCACTCCGATGGTTGGTTCGTCGGCTTCACCCCATCACTTGTGAGCGGTGTATGGGTCGGTGGCGAAGACCGCAGTATCCACTTTGATAATATGTCTGCTGGTCAGGGTGCCAATATGGCATTGCCTATTTGGTCAATATACATGCAGAAGGTCTACGCCAACGAAGAGTTGGGCTATACCACAGATGAGCAATTCGATGTCCCTGAATGGTTTGACCCTGAAGCTGGCTGTAAATAGTTTGTGTATAAAAATCCCTCAATTTTTGCATATCTCATTTTTTTTCCGTACCTTTGCGGGCTATTTGTGAAATAGCATACAAATACGAAAAATACAAACAACATCATAATGAAAAGAACAGAAATTATTGACGCCCTGCAACTTGCAGGAGAAGGACGACTCATCAACGTACGTGGATGGGTGCGTAGCCGTCGTGGCAACAAGAATGTAAGTTTTATTGCCCTCAATGATGGCTCTACAATCAAGAACATTCAAATCGTAGTGGATCTCGCAAACTTCCCTGAGGAGAACCTTAAACCAGTTACTACAGGTTCGTGTATCTCTGCTACAGGTCACTTGGTAGCGAGCCAAGGTAGTGGTCAAGCCGTAGAGATCCAACTTACCGAATTGGAGGTATATGGTACTGCAGACCCAGAGCAATATCCATTGCAAAAGAAGGGTCTAAGCATGGAGTACTTGCGCACCATCGCGCACTTGCGTCCACGCACCAACACGTTTGGTGCGGTATTCCGCATCCGCCACAACATGGCCATGGCTATCCATCAGTATTTCCACGAGCACGGATTCTTCTATTTCCACACTCCAATCATCACAGCATCGGACTGTGAGGGTGCAGGACAGATGTTCCAAGTAACCACCAAAAACCTCTACAATCTCAAGAAAGACGAGGAGGGTAAGATTGACTACTCTGACGACTTCTTTGGCAAGCAAACATCCCTCACAGTGTCTGGTCAATTGGAGGGCGAGTTGGCAGCAATGGCGTTGGGTAAGATCTATACCTTTGGTCCTACTTTCCGTGCGGAGAATAGTAACACTCCTCGCCACTTGGCTGAGTTCTGGATGATTGAGCCAGAGGTAGCGTTTATCCAAAAAGATGAATTGATGGACCTCGAAGAGGACTTTATCAAATACTGTGTGCGTTGGGCATTGGAGCATTGCCAAGATGACTTGCAGTTCCTCAACCAGTTTGTAGACAAGGGCTTGATTGCACGTCTGGAATCCGTAGTTAAGACCGACTTTATCCGTTTGACCTACACCGAGGGTATCAACATTTTGCAAGAAGCTATCAAGAATGGCAAGAAATTTGAGTTCCCATGCACATGGGGCGATGACCTCGCATCAGAGCACGAGCGTTATCTCGTAGAAGAGCATTTCAACAAGCCTGTGATTATGTCTGACTATCCAAAGGATATCAAGGCCTTCTATATGAAGATCAATGAGGATGACAAGACCGTACAAGGTACCGACGTGCTCTTCCCACAAATCGGTGAGATCATCGGTGGTAGCGTACGTGAAGAGAGTCTTGACAAACTCAACGCCGAGATTGAGCGCCGCGGTATTCCAGATAAAGACATGTGGTGGTATAAAGACACCCGTCGCTTTGGTGCTGCACCTCATGCTGGTTTCGGATTGGGCTTCGAGCGCTTGATGCTGTTTGTAACGGGTATGCAAAATATCCGCGACGTGATTCCTTTCCCACGTACACCAAAGACAGCTGAGTTCTAATCTCGCAAGCTAGATCATCTAGACGACATCGAATAAACAAACAACTTAATACAATTATTATGCGTAAGACACTTTTCGCTGTACTCCTTACCATCGCCACCGTCATGGGTGCTACTGCACAAACGCGATTGGTGGGAAGGTTGGTCTCAGTAGATCAACAAGCGATTGAAGGAGCTACCGTCACATTGGTAAACCAAGGTATATCGACCAACACCAATGATGAAGGTAAGTTCGCTTTGACCTATCTGGATGCTATTGACGAAGAAGTAATCGTGGAAGCATACGGATACATGTCCGATATTATCTTGGTTCAATTGATTGAGAACCAACTCACTGACCTCGGTGACATTACCTTGCAAACCGACTTGCTCGCAGAGATGAAGGAGGAGGTAGTGTTAAACTTAGCAGAAATGGACCTCAACGATGATGAGGGCAAGAGCCAATCTATGGCGTCTGCATCTAGTGCTAGTCAGGATGTATTCAACTCCACGATCTCCTATGCGTGGTCCAATGCTCGCTACCGCGGACGCGGCTATGAACAGATCTACGAGCAAAACTACATTGAGGGTATCTCTTTCAATGCAGCCGAGCGTGGACAATTCAACTTCTCTGCAATGGGTGGTCTAAACGATGCTACTCGCTACAAAGAGGTAGTGGAAGGCATCGAAGCCAACAACTTCACCTTCGGTTCGTTGGGTCTCTCGACCAACTATCTCCAATCGGCTACCAACTATGCACAAGGTTGGAAAGTGGGTTTGGCTGGCACCAACCGCAACTACAAAGGTGCCGCACGTGCTACCTACTCTACTGGACTGATGGAAAACGGATGGGCATTTACCGCACAATTGGCTTGGCGCTATGGTCCATATATTGATATGAAAGGACAAATTGGCGAGGGTATCTCCTACAACTCGTTTGGCTATTTCCTTACTGCAGAAAAGCAATGGGGCAAAGACAAACGCCTATCGCTCATCACATTTGGTGCACCTACTCGCCGTGGTCAATCATCAGCACTCACACAAGAGACTTTTGATCTCACCAATCAATACAACAAGACATCTTGGGGACACAACAACTATAACCCATATTGGGGTTACCAAGATGGCAAAGTGCGCAACTCACGCGTTGTAGAGACATACGATCCTACCGTGATTGCTAGTTTCGATTGGAAAATCAATGAGGAGAACCACTTGAAGGCGGCGGCTGGTTATCATTACTCTATGTATTCCAACTCTGCACTCACTTTCTACAACGCACCAGATCCACGTCCTGACTATTACCGCAACTTGCCATCATTCCTCTATGATGGTCAGATTGACAAGGATGGTTATTTCGTAGAAGAGGACCTCAATGGCAAAGGTATGGGTGAAGGCGGATACTACAACGATCAGTATGTAGGTCCATCTATCAACATGGACACCTACTCTACCTTGGTAGATCTTTGGACTAGTCGCGATGACAATGCTACTCAGATTAACTGGGATGCGCTTTATGCTGCCAACTATGCCAACAACGCCAACAACCCTGCTGGATCGGCACGCTATATCGTAGAACGTCGTCACAATGACATTCAAGAAGGAATGATTAACCTCAACTACCGCAACACCGCAGTAGATCATCTCACTGTCACTGCAGGTCTTGAGGCAAAAGGCAGCCAAGGTATCCATTATAAGACAGTGGATGACCTGCTAGGTGGTAACCAATGGATTGATGTGGACCCATTCGCAGAGCGCGATATCAAAGAGTTGGCTACCAATATCGGTCTTACTCAAGCCGATATCGCCAATGTAAAGCAAAACGACTTGCGCAACCCAAATGCTGCAATTACTACCGACGGACGATTTGGCTACGACTATCGCATCAATATGATGAATGCCAAGATTTGGGCACAGAATGAGTGGAAATGGAATGCAGTAGATTTGTACTACGCACTACAACTCTCTTACTCATCTATTCAACGTACCACCGACATGCTCAATGGTCGAGCATGGTACTTAGCTCGTCTGAACCCAGACAACGCCACTTATTATCTAGCTGGTAATGCAGATGCTGTGTTAGCTGGCGAGGCATTGCCAACACGCATGGCTGGTTATACACACCACTTTATTGATCCTGCTTTCAAACTGGGTGCTGCATACAAGATTGATGGCCGCAACCAACTCAAGATCAATGCAATGGCAGAGACCAAAGCTCCTCTCGGACGCGATGCATATATATCACCACGCGTGCACGATCGTGCTGTAGAGAATATCTATCGTCACGATTTGGCATCTGCTTTTGCAAAGGCATATGGTACATCATGGCTCCAAGAGTATTTCGGCGCGAGCCAAAAGATTGTAGCAGGTGACCTCACCTATGCGTTCAACTACCCAGTGGTTCGCGGTCGCGTGACAGGATTCTTCACCCAATTCTGGAACGGTACAGAACTCAACGGCTACTACGATGATGAGGCACGTACCTTCGTTAACCAATCTATGACAGGCATCAACCGCCGTCATATGGGTATTGAGGCTGCTGCTGCCGTAAAACTCGGTTTGTACTTCACCCTTACTGGTGTAGTCAGTGTAGGCGATTATCGCTATACCAGCAATGCGATGGCAATTACCTCAGCTGAGAATGGTATGGCATTGGCTGAAAATGCAGAAGGTCCTATCTACGAGTTGCGTGATAGCGTACTCATCAAGGGATTGCATGTGGCTACTGGTCCTCAGATCAACTCAAGTCTTAAGCTCAGTTTCTTCCACCCTAAGATGTGGTTTGCGGATGTGACTGTCAGCTACTTCGACAAGAGTTATCTCGATTATGCACCTGCTCGCCGCATGAAAGGTCTATTCACTGGCACACGCGCTGATGGTAGCGCTGTCAACGGTTGGTATGGTGATTCCTACACCAATGCTATCCAAAAAGACGAGCAAGGACAAATTATCTACGACCAATATGGTGTGCCTACGTTGAAATACCCATATAGCTTGCTCTCTACACAAGAGTCATTGATGGCTACCAACCCACTCCATCGATTCCTTGTAGATGTAAGTTTGGGCAAACTGATTTATCTCAAGAATCGTCAGTCTATCTCTATCAACCTGACTGTCAATAACATCTTGAATAACACCCACTTCAAGACTGGTGGTTATCAACAGGCTCGTCTCCCACGTCAGACTCGCCAAGGTGTAGCTGACAGCGAGAACTCTGTGATTAGTCCTAACATATGGAAGTTCCCATCTAAATACTATTATGCTTGGGGAACCAACTTCTATCTCAACATCCAATATAAATTCTAAGCAATATGAAAAAGATTCTATATATCGCCCTCGTGGCATTGTGCGTGGCTTGTACGCCTAATCCTGTGGATGAGAGCAAACTCTTCCTCACCGATGCGCAAGCTGACGAACTGATTGCTCAAGGCACATTGCTTACCTTGCAAGAGTTTAAGGACACCTACATGACCGAGAAAGGTAATTTCCTCAGCGACACTACCCTCTATCGTACACGTGCCACCAAGAACGGCAAAGACTATCTCTTCTCTATCGATACGATCCCTGCTTCAGCGACTCCTGTATATATCCGCGGTCGCGTGACTACCGATGACTATGCAGGCAACTTCTACAAGGCCATGTGTATTCAGCAGATCGTTGATGGCGAGCAACAGGCATTGCGTCTCTCAATAGATGCTGGTTCTGTCGGAGGTTTGTATCAACTTGGTCAAGAGATTTTGATTCGCGTTGATGGTTTGGCTATTGGCCGCTACGCCAACCAGCCACAACTCTGCTTGCCATCGTACAACAACAATATCTACGCCAACAATGCAGAGCAAAAGATAGGCTGGGCACCAGGTCGTATTCCTATGGCTATCTTCAATGCTCGCACCAAATGTATCGGCAAGCCTGATGTTAACGCATTGGTATATGAAGAACTGAAAATCAAGGACTTTACTTCTGTACTCAACTTGCAAGAGACACGCAAATGGGATGCCAAATTGGTACGTATCAAAAATGTGCACTATACTGGTCAATACTTCACCACCAGCGGCACTGGTAAATGTACTACAGGCGACCCTGAGATTGATCAAAATGCCAATGTCTTTGCACCTACCACCAACAATATTGGCTTCCCTCAAACCCGCGTAATTGAGGACACCAATGGCAACAAGACTGGTATTTCGGCTTCGGAGTATGCCAAGTTTGCCTATTTCTATATCCCTGGTGCAGACAAGAATGGTACTGCTAACTGCGCAAAGTATGTAGGTGATGTAGTAGGTATTCTTGGTTTCTATAGCGATAATGCCAAGTATGATCCTGCTTATGACGATTGGTCTATTTCCATTCGTTCGTTGGATGACTTGCAACTTTATGATGCGGATGGTAATCTTTGGCCACGTGTTGAGTACACCAAATAATCCGAGCCTTTAAACTCTAAACTGTAGCGGCCCTGCCGCGTCCTCTAAACTAGAAATTATGACTTGGCTTGATATTCTTATCCTTCTACCCCTTCTCATCGGCCTCGTAAGAGGTCTGATGAAGGGGTTGATTGTAGAGATCACATCTATCGCGGCTATCATCTTGGGCGTTTTAGGGGCAAAGAAGTGGAGTGCAGCATTTGCTAGCTGGCTGATGATGCAGTTTGAATGGGGCGAAGCAGCCGCACTAGTAGTGGCATACGCCCTTCTATTTGCAGGCATCGCATTGGGGTTGAATATCGTTGCCAGACTGCTCTCTAAATTGTTTCAAAAGATTCATCTGGGTTGGTTCAATCGCTTTTGTGGTGGTATATTTGGCACTGCCAAATGGGGAATCGTCATCTTGGTATTGGTATTGTGTGTACACAAATTGGATACGCAATTTCAATTCTTCAAACCCGAATTGAAGCAGCAATCGGTGGTTTATACCTACCTCACTCCTTACGCCGAAAAAGCTTGGGAAGAAATCAAATCGCAAGTGGAAGCCAACAAAACTGAAGCGCAAGAGGCGAACAAGGATAATCATTAAGCATTACCGCATAGTAAAACAAAAAAAGACAACCGCTTGGTTGTCTTTTTTGTTGGGAGGCTTCTCGCGAAACCACTAATCACAAAAAAGAGAGTCCCGAAAGACTCTCTTTTTGGGTGGATAGTGGGGCTCGAACCCACGACACTCGGAACCACAATCCGATGCTCTGCCAACTGAGCTATAACCACCATATTGCCTTCTTATCGAAAGCGAGTGCAAAGGTACTGCTTTTTTTTGACATGACCAAATATTTTGACAAAAAAATGATTATTTTACGCTTTTTGGTCTTGGTTTCAGCGCTTTTGCACTATATTATCGACGACGAAGTCCCTGCATTTGCTGCATCTTCTTCATCATCTTGCTTGTTTGCTCAAACTGCTTGAGGAAGCGGTTTACCTCCACAATACTTGTTCCAGAACCCTTAGCGATACGATTCTTGCGGCTACCATTGAGTAACTGAGGATTGCTACGCTCTTGTGGTGTCATAGATGAGATAATCGCCTCGATTGGTTTGAACGCATCATCACTCACCTCTACGCCCTTCAATGCTTTGTCCATACCTGGAATCATACCCATGAGGTCCTTCATTGAACCCATCTTCTTGATTTGGGCAAGTTGCGAAAGGAAGTCATTGAAGTCAAATTGATTCTTCGCAATACGTTTGCTGATGCGGCGTGCTTCTGCTTCATCATATTGCTCCTGTGCGCGCTCCACGAGCGACACCACGTCACCCATACCCAAGATACGGTCTGCCATACGTGATGGGTGGAATACATCCAGCGCATCCATCTTCTCGCCAGTACCGATAAACTTGATTGGTTTTTGCACCACCGAGCGGATACTGAGGGCAGCACCACCACGAGCATCACCATCGAGTTTGGTAAGGATCACACCATCAAAATCAAGGCGATCGTTAAACTCCTTTGCTGTGTTTACTGCATCTTGACCCGTCATCGCATCTACCACGAAGAGGGTTTCTTGAGGATTGATGGCTTGCTTGATGGCAGCAATCTCCTGCATCATCTGCTCATCGACTGCCAGACGACCTGCGGTATCGACGATAACTACGTCATAGCCATAGGTCTTAGCCTCTTTGATGGCTTTCTCAGCCTTGATGACTGGGTTAGCTTCGCCTTCACCAGTATATACTTTGGCATTGATTTGCTCGCCGAGGACACGCAATTGCTCGATAGCCGCAGGACGATATACGTCGCACGCCACGAGCATGACACGTTTGTTCTTCTTCGTTTGGAGGTAGTTTGCCAACTTAGCAGAGAAGGTAGTCTTACCCGAACCTTGAAGACCACTCATCAAGATGACAGCAGGTTGACCCTTGAGGTTGATTTCCGCAGCTTCGCCACCCATCAAGTTAGCCAACTCGTCGTGGGTAATCTTCACCATGAGTTGTCCCGGGCGGACAGCGGTCATCACGTTTTGACCCAACGCTTTAGCCTTTACCTCATCGGTAAACTGCTTGGCAGTCTTATAGTTAACATCGGCTTCCAAGAGGGCTTTGCGAATATCCTTGACGGTCTCCGCGATATTGATTTCGGTGATACGACCTTCACCTTTGAGAATCTTAAACGATCGTTCTAATCTTTCTGATAAATTGTCAAACATAGTTGTCCATTTTAATTTGGCTGCAAAGGTAGTGCTTTTTTTGCAGATATGCAAATAAATGGCGAAAAATCGCCATTTATTGTCGAGTGAACGCCTAAAAGGCTACTATTTAGTAGTGTAGAGGTGGGATATGCTATCTACCGCTTATCCACCGCTTATCCACCCGATAAAAGTCGTTTCCAAACGGGTATTACAGAGTTCTATTCTAACCATGGATAACGTTGTTGCAGGTCTTTGAGGCGAGCAGAGAGATGTTGAATAAAACGAATCGCCTCTTCCGAGTCGGGATGCAAGAAACGATGTTGGCGATCACGCCATAGTTGGTGCAGCATGCGCATCTCGCTCTGGGTATCAGCAGTCATATAAGTCTCCACAAATCGCTGCCAAATATAATCCACTGCCACAACCGAAGGATGCACCATATCCTCAGCATAAAAGCGATAATCACGCAACTCATCCATCATTATCTCATACGAAGGGAAATAGGAAAGACCGCGCTGAGCGCTGTCAGAAGTCAGACCGCCCGTTGGGCTGTTGGATCGCTGCGCTGTTAGAATATCCACCGCCTGCAAGAGAATAGCCTTGCTGATTTGATTCTCATGCAAGCCATCTTTCGCATGGCGAATCGGACTGACCGTAAAGATCCAATGTTTATCGGGCATCGAAGCTACTATCGGTTGCCACATATCCACAATCTCATCGACCGTCAGTCGTCGGCGAACGAAGCGATTAGCAGGCAGTTTGTGGCAATTAGCAACCACCTCACCATCCATTTGGTACACCCATGCCGTACCAAAAGTAATAATCACCGTTGTAGCCTCTGCCACAGCAGATTGCAAGGCCAAACGGCTCTCCTCGCAACGGCGCACCAATTCCTGCTGATCGGCACACGAGAAACTGCCATGATGCATCATGGAATGCCATAGACCATTGTGATGGAGAAAGCGGGTATCGGATATTGGGTATCGGGTATCGGTAATAGCCTGAGCAATAGATGCAGGATTATAGAGTGTACCTAATGGATTAACTGTAGTCTGGAAATAGTGCTCCGCAAACTTGGCCCCAACATTATCTGCAAAACATGAGCCAAGAAGCAAAATCTTGTCTCCATACCCAATCTTCCTTTCAGAAGCCGCAATATCTACCGATGTATATAATTTCATAATCTAACTTCTAACAGTGTAGTGGTCCAACATCTAACATTCTCATTCGAAGTGCATGACCTTGGCAGGGCTAATCTGCGTAACGATAGCGGAAGGGGCCAACAATATCAACCATGAAACCGCTAACGTGCCGATATTCAGCAATATCCACCATCCCCATGCAAAAGCCATAGGCACATAGCTCACATAATACGAGCTGGCGTCCAGCGGAATAAGATGGGTAAAGTATTGCAATGCACAAAAGCCTAATCCAATGATATTGCCCCAGATCATGCCTTTGCCAATCAACATCAATGCTTGATAGACAAAAATGCGGCGCACAAACTGATCATTTGCGCCCAAAGCCTTGAGCGTACCAATCAAGGAGATACTATCCAAAATTAAAATAATCAATCCTGTGATAATACTGAATCCCGACACACATAACATCAGAATAATAATGATCGCCACATTCATATCCAGCAGATCTAACCAACCAAAGATATTGGGGTTGAGTTGCTGCAGATTCTGCGTGTAAAGGGTGTTGCCATCCTTATCCAATCGGTTGGCAGTAGCAAAATATATCGCCTCCGTAGTCGTTGATAGATGGCGCAAATCATCCACCAAAATCTCGACACCCGATGCTTGATCCATATCCCAACCATTCAGTTGACGCACCATATCAATATGCCCCAACACAAACACCTTGTCCATCTCTGTCATGCACGTATTGTAAATACCCGTGATATGCAATCGCCGAACACGCAAGTCATCTTCGATGAAATAGCATAGCAATCGGTCGTCCACCTGCACACGCAACTTGCTTGCCAACTCGGACGACAACAGCACCTCATTAGCCGACTGAGGCAAGGTACCCTCAACGATATTCTGCGTGAAATAATCCCAATAGTCTGTTCCCTTGAACACAATTCCCTGGAATGTACTATCTGTTTTGATAATACCCGGTTTGGTAGCAAATAGCGAGATGTTGGTCACATGCTCCTGCTGTCGGATTGTTTGCAGCAAGGTGTCAGTCACTCGAATCGGTTGGAGTTCGAAGGTCGAATTATTGTCGAAATTCACCACCTGTATATGGCTACCAAAGCCCGCCACCTTCTGCGTGATCTCGTGCTTGAATCCCACCACCACACTGATGGACACAATCATAATCAGCACACCAATAATAATTCCAATCAACGCCACACGTACCGCAGGACGTGACGAACGTTGGTCTTTGTTATCGGAAAAATAGAGTCTTTGTGCTATTTTCCACTCCATATGGTATTTCGGAGTATATTTTGGCATAATTTTTGTGGTTATATTTTCGTATGAATCGATGTATCTACATACTGGTTTTATTAATGAGCATCTCGCTATCCATTGGAGCACAAGAGCAGTTTAGTCCCAAACGTACTGCGATGGATATAGCTCGCAAACAAACAGAGATGTTGGTGCGTGAGTTGGGTATCACCGACAGTCTTCTACACGAAGCACTCTTTCATATGCATCTCAAATATGCCCAAATGCGCAATATCAGCAACACGCGCAACGAGGCAATACAACGTATGCTACAGATGCAAGAGGAACTAAAGCAAATCCTTGGTCCAGAGTTGTTTGATATTTTTATGAATCGCCAAGTGGAAAACGATGCTCGCACCCCCAAACATACCTGCAAATGGATTACTGCTCCAAACACGGATTCACTATCCGCCACCAACGCAGCAGAGCAAACGCCAACAACGCCACCAAAGCACCAACCATAAGTCCTCCCAAAATATCTAGCGGGTAATGCACCCCAAGATACATTCTGCTATAGCAATTCGCCGCCACCCAGAGCATCAAGCCTACGGTGGCTATTTTATTGCGCCAAATCAACGAGAAGAGCAATGCCACAGCCATCGTATTCGCCGCATGGCTACTCACGAAGCCATATTGCCCACTTCTATAGCCGTGCACAAGGTGCAATACACCTTCTAATTCGGGTACGCGCGTAGGGCGTGGACGCGCCACAAGGTCTTTCAATATACCCGAAGCTATAAAATCCGCAGCTCCTACTGCCAATCCTATCACTATGATCATTACCACACAAACTGGCACGCGTTGTAGCCACTTCACATTGGTCATAGCGAGCTTACGATAGCGCCATACCAACAATCCCACCAGCAACAAATACAGCGGTATCCATGTCGTTTTCGCCGAGATAATCCACATCAGTGTATCTGCCCATGGCGCATGCCAACCATTGATGGCTAACAATATCTCCGTGTCAATATGTAGCAATTGCTCTAACATCTAACTTCTAACAGCGTAGCGGTCTAACATCTAATCTTCGTTAAGCAACACCGCCGTATGACATGCCACTACGCCTGCCGTCTCTGTGCGCAGACGCGAACGCCCCAAGCCTACAGGCACAAAGCCCTCACGGATTGCTGTTTCCACCTCTTGCTCGGAGAAATCGCCTTCAGGACCAATCAATATCAGTACATCCCTACCCTTTTGCAGTGCATCTTTCAGTTCGCGCTTCTCATCCTTGTAACAATGCGCGATATACTTATCCAAGCCCCTCACCTCATTACCATATTGCTGCATCAATGAGGCAAAGTCGGTCAGCGGATTCAGTTTGGGCAGATATGGTGTAAGTGACTGTTTTGCAGCAGATAAGATAATCTTCTCTAGGCGGTCATTGCGCAAGTTCTTGCGCTCGGAGAAACGACACAATAGCGGTGTGATCTCATCCACACCTATCTCAGTGCATTTCTCCACCATCCACTCTAGTCGCTCAATATTCTTTGTGGGCGCAATTGCCACATGCACGTAGATATTGTGCGTTTTCTCTTGTTTCTCTTGGCTCAGAATCTCAAACTCGCAATGGCGAGGGTGCGGATTCGTAATACGCGCATGGTAGGTTGTACCACGACCATCGGTCAGCAAAATCTCATCGCCACGGTCATAGCGCAACACGCGCACACAGTGCGCCGACTCCTCCTCACTGAGGAAATGACTCGTGTCTATATCTGGGGTGTAAAACAAATACATAATTAGACCATTTCATTGTTAGAAGTTAGACCTCTTTGTTGTTAGAAGTTAGATTGCTCACTTTGTTCGCTGCTCAGCGAAGCGGTCCAACTTCTCTCAGCGAAGCGGTCTATTTTCTAAAGTTCGCTTTCTTTCATGCGCTCTGCGTTCTCTGCCACTTGCAGTGCGTCAATCACACCTTGAATCTCGCCATCCATAAAAGCGGTGAGGTTGTATATCGTATAACCGATACGGTGGTCGGTGATACGCCCTTGAGGATAATTGTAGGTGCGAATCTTTGCCGAACGGTCGCCCGTACTAACCATCGTCTTACGGCGCGCAGCGATGTCGTCGATATACTTCTGGTGCTCCTTGTCATAGATTTGCGTACGCAGACGAGACAAGGCACGTTCCTTGTTCTTTGGCTGATCGCGGGTCTCGGTACACTCGATCAATATCTCTTGCACCTCGCCTGTGTTTGGGTTCTTCCAGTTGTAGCGCAAGCGCACACCCGACTCCACCTTATTGACGTTCTGACCACCTGCGCCCCCCGAACGGAAGGTTTCCCACTTGATCTCGCCCTCGTTGATATGTACCTCAAACTCATCCGCCTCTGGCAACACCGCCACTGTGGCAGCCGAAGTATGCACACGACCTTGGGTCTCGGTCACAGGCACGCGCTGCACACGATGCACACCCGACTCGTACTTCAGGGTGCCATATACATTCTCGCCCGAGACGTTGAAGATAATCTCCTTGTAGCCACCTACGGCACCTTCTGAGAAACTACTCACCGTCATTTTCATGCCGTGTGTCTCGAAGTACTTGCTGTACATGCGGAACAAGTCGCCCGCAAAAATCGAAGCCTCATCGCCACCTGTTCCAGCGCGAATCTCCATCACCACGTTTTTGCCGTCCTCTGGGTCTTGAGGCAGAAGCATCAACTTCACTTCCTCTTCTAGAGCAGGTATCTGTGGCTCCAATTCATCAATCTCCGCACGAGCCATCTCACGCAAATCGACGTCCGACTCGTTGTAGAATATCTCTTTGGCTTCCGCCAAGTTATTCACTGCTTTCTTGTATTTCTCAGCCGACTCCAACACGCGCTCCAAGTCGCGGTACTCGCGATTCAGTCGCACATAACGCGCCTGATCAGCAATCACCGAAGGGTCAGTAATCAGCAAGCTCACCTCGTGAAACTTTGCCTCCAGTCCATCTATTCGTTCTAATATATCCATTTTTTTTGTTGAAAGTTTAAAGTTGAAAGTTTATAGGACAGGTTGTTCGTCAACAGCAGCCCAATACGCATCATCTACTATCACGCCTTCTGAACGCAACTTTAGATTGTTTACAAAGCGCACAAGACGCCAATCTATGGTTTCGCTATACACTTTGCGAGAGATAAAGATGCGGAAGAACCAACCGAACTTCACATGCACATCCATGCCAATCTTGGCAGTAAGGTCGCTTGTTGGAAGCACATGAAACGAGCCGTACGCCTCCTTTAACAACGTGCCAGCATAGTGAATATCCACCCGAATATCGCGACGCTCTCCCACCAAACTATCCGCCACCGTTGCCTCTATCACCACATCTTTCAAGAACGGCTTTTCATTCACCAACACATCCAACACCAAACGGCTATATTGCTGCTCTGGCACATACGAAGACTCCTTCCACTCCAAGTAAAACGAGTTTTTCTTCGTATCACTCTGCATGCCTAATCCTGCAAAATATTTCTCCGACAATTGCTCTGGATTGGTTTGCAGGCAATGGATCATATCATCCACCACGGTATTACAAGCATCAGCACATGCCACCACGCTTGTCTCATACGAAGTATGAAACATACCATCCTTCAACAGCGTCAATACCGAAAATAATAGTGCGAATAACATCTCTGACCTCTAAACAATAGCGTGGCGCTTACTAAGCACATCAATCTTTCGCGTTCAATACGCGTTCCATATTCTGCTCACGGTGAATGAGTTGTACCTCAACACCAAACTTCTCGTTGATATGCTTGGCCATTTTCTCTGCTGCATATACCGAGCGGTGTTGACCACCCGTACAACCAAACGACACCATCAGATTTTGGAAGCCGCGATCCATATAGCGTTTCACCGAGAAGTCCACCATATCGTAAGCCTGCTCCAAGAATGGAAGAATCTCGCCATCCTCATCTAGGAAAGTAATCACGGGTTCGTCCATACCAGTAAAGAATTGATAACGCTCGTATTTACCAGGATTGTTGATTGCACGACAATCAAACACAAAACCACCACCATTGCCCGATGGATCAGCTGGGATGCCCTTCTTATAGGAGAAACTTAGCACACGAACCACCAATGGTTTGCGCATACCTACATCCTTAAACTGCTTCATCTCGGTCATCTCCTTGAGCACCTCAATTAGATATGGATAATCCTCACTGGCATGCTTGAGCAAGTGACGAAGGTTATCGATAGCAAATGGAATAGATTGCAAGAAATGAGGTTTCTTCTCAAAATAACCTCTAAAACCATAGGCACCTAGCACCTGCATCGTGCGGAAAAGCACAAAATGCTTGAGTGTATCATAAAATACATCTACATCCACAGGCATATACTTCTGCAATTCGTTTATATATTCTGCCACCAACTCCTCACGCAAATCAGGATGGAAGTTAGCCTTGGCTTGCCACAGGAATGATGCCACATCATAATACACAGGACCTTTTCTACCGCCTTGAAAATCAATGAAATATGGAACCAATTCACCATTTTCATCTTCACATACCATTACGTTGCGCGATTGGAAGTCACGGTACATAAACGCGCTATACTCGCTACGCAACAATATATACGCCAGACGTTCGAACTCATTCTCCAAACGATCCTCTTGGAAGTCCAATCCTGTCGCCTTCAAGAAGCAATATTTGAAATAGTTAAGATCCCACTGAATACTGCGCAGATTAAATTCAGGTTGTGGATAACATTGCTTAAAGTCGAAGCCCTTGGCAGCCACAACTTGAAATTTCGCTAATCCACGTACTGTCTTGCGCAACATCTCTTTCTCGGCAGCGCTAAACACTCCCGTCTTACGACCTTCTGCGATATAATCGAATAGCAACACATTACCTAGATCCTCTTGCAAGTAACACATCTCATCGTCGCTCACTGCCACCACGCGAGGTACACGAAGGCCTGCATTCAAAAAATGCTCAGCCATATAGATAAACGCATGGTTCTCGTCGCGCGATGTACCTTGAACACCTATCAACGATGTCATACCATCTTCGCTAACCAAACGATAATATCTGCGATTACTACCCGAAGCGGTCAAAGCAGTTTGCTCACCAGCTTTTTTGCCAGTGACCTCCATAAATAATACACTAAGTGATTGTGCCATAGTTATCCAATGTAAATTATTTTACAAATAATTTGCAAAGATAATGCAAAAAAAGCACATATGCAAGAAAAATCGCAGATTTTTAGATATTTTATATCTATCGCAATAAAAGAAGCAGCGATAGGCAGACATGGACATCCTGCAAAACAAAAAAAAGACACCCGATTGGATGTCTTTTGGTGTCCTCCCAGGGACTCGAACCCTGGACCCACTGATTAAGAGTCAGTTGCTCTACCAACTGAGCTAGGAAGACGCGCTCTTTTTCGAAAGCGGGTGCAAAGGTACTGCTTTTTTTTGACATGACCAAATATTTTTGAAAAAAAATACATAATTCTTGCATATCTCCTAAAAAATCCGTAACTTTGCAGCAAATTAAGCAAACTTATAGAAATTCTACTATTATGAAAACTCCTTATGAGTATCGTGCGCAAGCGCGTGAGGCACTCCAAAATCGTTGGGGCGAGGCAGCTATTGTGTCTCTCGTTATTCTGTTGTCTGCAATGCTGATTTCCGCACCCTCCTTTATGGCAGAATGGGCAGGTTCAATCACGACCGTGCTGGCCGTTTTAGTACTACCACTACAATATGCATACTTTATCTCATTGCTTGAGCGTACTCGCGGTAGCGAAGAAGAACTGATACGCTTTACCCTGCAATATGCCCTCAACAAGGCATATGCCAACACCCGTTTTTTGGTAGCAGGACTGCTCATCATGCTCCTATCTACGGCGGCTGCGATCTTCACCCTGGGTATAGGTGCAATTATCGTTAAGTATATGTACAGTATGGTTCCATACCTCCTGCACGATTATCCCGAACTCACTCCACGCGAGGCAATGAAGATCAGTCGCGAGATGATGAGCGGACAAAAGTGGGAGCTCTTTGTGCTCGACTTTACTTTTATCGGATGGATCCTACTCGCTTTCCTCACCGCAGGATTGGGCATGCTCTTTGTGGAACCATATATGTCAGCAGCCCATGCTACCTTCTACGAGGATTTAAAAGGCGAAAAACTCATTGAAGAAACCGAGGAATCAACCGCTACAGATATCGACGAATGAAAGCTATGATTTTTGCAGCAGGCTTGGGCACACGCCTAAAGCCGCTAACCGACAACATGCCAAAGGCATTAGTACCCTTGGCAGGTAAAACCTTGTTGCAATGGCAAATTGAGCGTCTAAAAGCTGCTGGTATCACCGATATTGTGGTGAATGTGCATCATTTCCCCGATATGATTATCAACTACCTCAACGAGCATGATAATTTCGGCTGCAACATTCAGGTGAGTGATGAGCGCGACATGCTATTGGAAACGGGTGGCGGTCTGCGCAAAGCGCAAAAGTTCCTCACCTCTACCCTCTCGCCCCTCGACGCATCGCCCATCTTAGTATGCAATGTAGATATATTGTCGAACATCGACCTCTCAACCCTGATCAACGCCTACAATCCAGAGGAAATGGGCGTAGTAGTAGTGAGTGCACGCGATACCCAACGCTATTTGCTTTTCGACGCAAATAATCGCCTCTGCGGCTGGACCAATGTGGCCACGGGAGAGATGAGAGGCGAAGAAGCAATAAGGCAAAAGGCAAAAGGCGAGGAACTGAAAATGTTAGCCTTCTCGGGCATGCAAGTATTAAATCCACGCATCTTTGACCGCATGGATGCTGTCGTACAAGCCAAAGGCGACAAATTCTCGCTAATTGATCTTTATTTGAGTATTGCCGAAAAAGAAATTCTCAGAGCATTTATCCCTGAGAATTATCGTATGATGGATGTCGGCAAAATCAACCAAATCTCCGAAGCCGAAACATTCGCACAAGCATTGTAAGTCCAACAAGACGTGCCCATCACCTCCACGAATTGTGTGGTTATTGTATGGTTATTGTGTGGTGCGAGCGGTAAAAAAACTATACAAACTCCTCTGGCACAATCATCTGCAAAGCACCTTTCATACAAGTGACTTGACATGGGCCACTAACGTCCATCACAATACCGTCCGCCTCAAAGGACTGATGCTGCTTGGTATGCATCAGCAAATTATCAGCTACTACAGGATGAATAAATGGCAACTCGTGTAATCGTCCATCAAAGAGGCGAGGAACAGCCTGACAGATTTCCTTGAACGAAGGAGGCGTCAAGAACATCGAATGTAGCACTCCATCACATGGATCTGCGTCTGGATTCAACTTCATACCACCACCTACATAAGAACCATTGGCGATGCTGGTAACAAACATTTTTCCTTCCACAATCGTCTGACCATCTACATCCAAGCGCAGGTGTGGATTCTTGTATTGCGTTAGCGACCAAATAAGCGCAAAGAAATAGTTAACATGGTGACTACCAATATAATACTTTAATCGCTCTGCATAGCGGCAGCACATTGGTTCGATACCAAAACCCAGCGAATTGATAAAATAACGATGGTGTGGGATATTGTTGCGCCAATAGGTGACACAACCTACGTCAATCGACTTGAAATGTCCTTGAAAGAAGATATCTAACGAGCGCTTAAAATCCTTGTTTAATCCCCAATGGCGTGCAAAGTCGTTGCCAGTGCCTCGTGGCATGAGTCCGAATTGGATTTGCGCCCTTTGCTCAGGAGTAAGGTCCGCGCGCATGATACCATTGATCACCTCGCTAAGTGTGCCATCACCACCCAAGACTAGAATCTGTTTGCACCCTTTCTCCTCCACCAACTCGCGTGCGAGTTCGATGGCATGGTTAGCGTATTTAGTAACACGATATATGAAAGGTTGTCTACGTGCCTTAAGGAGCTTCCAGAGATATAATCGCTGCGCACGGAATGCGCTTTTGCCTGATTTTGGGTTAATAATAATTCCTAACATAGTGTTTTACAGAGGTTTGCACCATTATATTATTAGACGTCTTCCCCATTTTCCCCAATTTCGTTTGCAAAGATACAAAAAAAAATGCACACTACCAAAAAAGTGTGCATTTTTAATTATTTTCCGTAGAATTTCTTACTTGAAGTAAGCAGCTACTTTCTCATTCTCAACAATTTCCTCTTGGAAGATGTAAGCACCTGTCTTAGGGCTCTTAACCATCTTGATACACTTGGTATGGTTACGACCTGCGTTACCAGTGTGAAGGGTTGCGACCGCTTTCTTTGCCATAGTACTAAGCCTTTCTTAATTAAAATGGTTAATTACTTAATTTCTTTGTGGATGGTGTACTTCTTGAGAATTGGGTTGTACTTTTTGAGTTCCAAACGCTCAGGAGTATTCTTGCGGTTCTTGGTGGTAATGTAGCGTGATGTACCTGGCATACCGCTTGCCTTGTGCTCAGTGCACTCCAAGATTACTTGGACACGCGCTTCTTTGGTTTTCTTTGCCATAACGAATCCTCCTTAATTAAATGTAACCCTTCTCGGAAGCACGCTTGAGCGCCGCATCCAATCCGATCTTGTTAATAGTTCTCAGACCAGCTGCACTCACGTTCAGCATGATCCACGTATCTTGTTCTACCCAGTAGAACTTCTTGTGGAAGAGGTTCACATCAAACGTACGCTTAGTGTGACGTTTGGAGTGAGACACATTGCATCCACCCATGGCTTTCTTGCCTGTAATTTGACAAATCTTTGACATTTTATTTTTGTATTTAGTTTATTTCTAGTTAGTTAACCCAATTCACCCCATCATTTTCGCTTCACAAATCCACATACCAATCCATACT
This sequence comes from Paludibacteraceae bacterium, assembly GCA_045124995.1. Lineage (GTDB taxonomy): Bacteria > Bacteroidota > Bacteroidia > Bacteroidales > Paludibacteraceae > Colicola. The sequence goes on from JBGVMY010000007.1 coordinate 180,271, forward strand.
ATACGCGAAAAATCGTGCAAAGTTACGACTTTTTTTTTACATGACCAAATATTTTTGCATTTTTTTGTAAAAAAGTTATTTTTACACCCTATATACTATACGCGCGCTTGCGCGTACGAGCAAATTGCATTACCTTTGCAAAAGTATAAGGGGAGAGGCGAGAGGCGAAAAGCTGGAATTATAATCAAGATTAGAATATGCGATTTATTACAAGTATCATCATTGTGCTGATGAGCACTACCCTCTTTGCAGGGATTGACATGCAGGCTCACCTCGCTACAGACGAGGCGCTAGCTGCCTATACAAATTATCAAGAGCGTCAAGCCACGTATTACGAAGATGATTGCAGGTATAGTTATCTGATTGAACTGACGGGTGACGAACTTTTTGGTCGTCTCAACGGATTGATGGGTAGCACCTGCCGCTTGGGCAATTCATCCTACAGCTACAACACCCTTCGTGATGCATATGTGGGTGTTGATCGCGATCTCAACACGCCAGGCAATATCATCGGCTACTACGATGGCAAGTCAATGAACGGCACATGGGATGGCGGCGCCACCTACAACCGCGAGCACACTTGGCCACAGTCGAAGGGAGCCAACAAGAGCATCCCTATGGGACACGATATGCAATCGGTGCGTCCAACCAACAAGAGCATCAACTCCTCGCGCGGCAACGATGCATATGGCGAGAACGGCAGTGCGTATTATGACACAGATGACGTGACGATCAACAACCCAGACTACCGCAAAGAGAACTTGGGTAGTTATCGCGGCGATGCAGCGCGTGTGATACTCTACGACTATATCGTATATGGCGAAGCAGGAGGTCATAAAAATCGATTGTACAACGGCAACGCGCAGTTGCTCAACAAGTTGGGCGAATCTGGTGTTTTCGAATCGATTTTTATCCTGCTCAAGTGGCACATGCAAGATCCTCCTTCACTCACGGAGATGGTGCGTAACGATGGTGCACAAGACTACCAAGGTAACCGCAACCCAGTGATTGACTTCCCAGAGTTGGCATTACAGATCTTTTTGGAGAATGGCAGTATCACGCCTTATACGGTCACAGTGAATAGTACGGCTAAGTTGTGGCCTAATCACCAGTACACTTTGTCTGCTGGTTTTGTGGCATATCTCACCGAGACGAACGGCACACACCCAGAGTCAGTGAGTGTAGAAGGAGGTAAATACACCTACAATCCTACAAACGGTCGTCTCACGGTGACGGAAGTGACAGCACCATTGATTATCTCTACATCAGGTACAGCAGTAGAAGATGTAGTCTGTAATAGCTCAGCCGAAATCTACAACCTTGCTGGCACGATTGTTGCACGTGCTGCAGCAGAAACTCTCTCATCTACTATCAGCGCGTTGACACCAGGCCTATACTTGATCAAGCAGGGAGTTTCCACCACTAAACTCATAAAATAGCTATTCCCCACCATGTTGCCTATTCTTCTCCTTCCGTTTATTGGCACCATCTTAGGTGCAGCGATGGTATTCTTGCCTAATCGCCTTATCGCCTCATCGCCTATAGCACACCGCATCTTACTCGGCTTTGCCTCTGGCGTAATGGTAGCGGCGAGTATATGGTCGTTGATCTTGCCTGCGATGGAGATGTCGGCAGATGCAGGAAGTAGCGAGTGGCTACCTGCGGCAGTAGGTTTTGTAGGTGGTATATTGTTTCTCTTGCTTTTGGACACGCTTATCCCTCACTTGCATATTGGTTCGGACCAGCCTGAGGGTCTGCCACAACGCAAGCAATGGCATCGTACCACGATGCTATCGGTGGCGGTGACGTTGCACAATATCCCTGAGGGAATGGCTGTGGGTGTATTATTGGGTTCGGCTATGTCGGATGGTATGGGCATCTCGATGGCAGCAGCATGGTCGTTGGCTATTGGTATTGCGTTGCAGAACCTGCCAGAAGGGGCAATACTCTCCATGCCTCTAGCGGCAGAAGGTATGAAGAAGGGAAAATCTTTTGCAGTAGGAGCATTGTCGGGTATTGTCGAACCGATTGCCTGCGCCTTGACGGCTTGGGTTATTGCCTCGTCGCCTGATAGCCTTGTCGCCTTGCCTTACCTCTTGGCTTTTGCTGCTGGCGCGATGATGTATGTGGTAGTCGAGGAACTCATCCCAGAGTCGCAAGCAGAACCTCATAGCAACCTCCCCACTCTAGGTTTCACAGCGGGTTTCGTACTGATGATGATCTTGGACTGCGCAGTGTAAATTGGCACAACAAAAGGGTCGAAGAAAATTTCTTCGACCCTTTTATTTATGATATGTACTATTCTATCTTAGACGATCAGCGGCACGGACAAGGGCTTCGTCTTTGAGAATGCGGCGAGTAGCCATCATCGTAAGTACAATATTCACCAATGGAATTGCAGCCCAAATAGTGAGATACCAATCTGCGTCTGCCAACGTCATGCCATGAATAGACTCATAGCCTTTAACCACAAAAGCAGCATACAACGCCACCAAAGCATAGTATCCCAAACAAAGGATGACATTCATCACATTCAGTCGCGCTTGTAACAGACGTTTACGGAACAAGAATATCGTTACCAATGCCAACAACGGAATAGACAATGTCATCACCGCCATAGGCCATTTTTCAAAAGCCTGCAAACCGACATATTCTGTAGCCTCAGGTGTTAGAAACTGAACGGGAGAGAAAAAGCACAACAAAGTGCCAAGAACAACTACCAACAGAAGGTAAAGAGTTTGAATACGTTGAATCATTGTTTTATAAGTTAGATGTTAGACCGCCTTCGGCTGTTAGACCGCTGCGTTGTTAGATGTTAGACGTTAGAAGTTTACACAAGTCATTGACTAATTGATATTTCTCGCCAGTAGCGGGGCATGTAGCGAAACCGTCTTTGTCGAAACGGAGTTTCTCGCCATGGCGACTTACCCAACCTACCCTACGCGCAGGGTTACCTACCATAAGGGCAAAAGCAGGTACATCCTTCGTTACAACCGAACCTGCACCAATGAGGCAATACTCACCCAGCGTGTTACCACAAACAATAGTAGCATTGGCACCTACCGAAGCACCACGACGTATAAAAGTATCCTTGTACTCATCCTTGCGCGATACCGCAGAACGAGGATTGATCACGTTGGTGAACACCATGCTAGGACCGAGGAACACATCGTCGCCGCAGCGAACACCCGTGTAGATGGAGACATTGTTCTGCACCTTGCAGTTGCGTCCCAACACTACACCTGGTGACACTACTACGTTTTGACCTATATTACAATTCTCACCAATCTGGCAACCTGACATAATATGCGAGAAGTGCCAAATCTTGGTACCAGCGCCGATGATACAATTATCATCAACGTATGAGGATTCATGTACGAAATAGTTGTTTTGCATTGTTTAGAGTTGTTTAGAGTTGTATAGTGTTGTGGAGAATGGTGTAGTGTTGTTTAGAAGAATGCTTTGAAAATATCGTTACCGTTGGCAAAAATCATTAGGGCAAGGAGAAGCCAGAAGCCGATGGTATTGGCCACCTCAAGAAACTTGTCACTTGGTTTGCGCCCTGTGATAATCTCCCAAAGCAAAAACAAAATATATCCTCCGTCTAACGCTGGAATTGGCAAGAAGTTCATAAATGCCAGTACTAAGCTAAGGAAAGCCGTCATATGCCAGAAATCTGGCCACGACCATACAGGAGCAAACATATTACTGATTGCTCCGAAGCCACCCACAGATTGTGCTCCCTCCTTGGTAAATACCAAACGGAACTGCTTGACATACAACACTAATTTATCCCAACCATAACGGATTCCTGCAGGGATAGCGTCAAAGAAAGTATAAGAGGTATGCACTGGCGTATAATACTGCCAAGGCGACACTGCCCCAACCCCCATCATCGCCTGATCACCAATAAATAGACGCGCATGGTGCAAGATTGTGTCGCGCATGAAAGAGACAGTAACACTATCACATGGATACTGCGCCAACAATGGAGAAACTTGTGCTAAGCATGGGCAAGGCTCGCCATTGATTGCCGTAATGACATCGCCACGACGGATATCCGTAAAAGAAGCAGCACCACCAGGAATCACCGTATCCACAATATAGGGCATAAAATATGAGATGAGCGTATAGGAACGTTTCGTGTAATATTTATCGGCACGCTCTTTCTCTCGTTCGAGACGATCAAAATCGTTTTGAATGGCCATATAACGCTCGCCCAAATCAGCGGACATAGTCAATTGAAGCGTATCCGTACCACGCAAAATAGTGACATCGCGCTCACCCGCCAAAATAATAGACTCCACAACATCACCTAGATTCTCAGGTGTAGTGCCATTGATTGTAAGGATATGATCTTGTTGATGAAATCCCTCAGCAAGAAGGACATCTGAATAATACAAGCCCGTATTGATTTGGCTAAGCGGTAACTCATCTTTTCCCCATTGGAAAAGAACCATACCAAAAATGAACAATGCAGCTACAAAGTTGACCAATATACCACCTATGATGATACACAAACGTTGCCATACATTCTTAGAGCGAAACTCCCATGGTTGTGGTTCAGAAGGAAGATCGGTAGCATCTTTCGTCTCATCCACCATACCTGCAATGGCACAATAGCCACCAAAAGGCACCCAACCAATTCCCCACTCAGTATTATCAGGATAACGACGCCAGTCTTCCTCTGGTAAGGCTGCCAATTCCTCATCAGTCATTGGACGATAGAGGGTGTTGCCCTTAGCATCCTTCTTCTCATTACCCATCGCATCAAGAATTGGTACAATAGATGGCTCTATGTTTGGTGCGAAGAAACGCACTTGCCACTTGCCATTAATCTTCTTGGCACGGATAAGCGAAAACTTAGGATTGAAAAACATATAGAATTTCTCTACACGTACCTTAAATATACGCGCAAAGACAAAATGCCCTAGTTCGTGGATTACCACAAGAAAACTAAGAGCGAGTATGAGTTGAATCCACTGCATATTCTGTTAGGTTGAAAAAGTTTTAAGGGTTTCAAGAGTTTCAATGTTTTAATAGATTAGTTGCTATTTGTCGTGCGAGGCGATCGGTTTGCACATAGTCATCGTAGGTTGGCTCTGTGATAAAGTCGGTTTTGCTCATTGTTTTTTCTATAATCTCCGACATCTGCAAAAAGCCACAACTACCCTCACGGAAAGCCAAATTCACCACCTCGTTAGCTGCATTCAATATACATGGCATATTACCACCTTGCGCCATTGCCTCGTATGCTAACCTAAGATTTGGGAATCGCAGCAAATCTGGTTCCTCAAAAGTTAGTTGTTTGGTAGAGAAGAGATCAAGGCGTGGCACATCACTCATCCAACGCTCGGGATAGGTAAGCGCATACTGTATAGGTATACGCATATCGGGCGTACCTAGTTGCGCTTTCACGCTTCCGTCGATAAATTGCACAGCCGAGTGAATCACCGACTGTGGGTGTACCAAGACTTGAATATTCTCCGCAGGTATATCAAACAACCATCGTGCCTCAATAACCTCGAATCCCTTATTCATCATGCTAGCCGAGTCGATGGTAATCTTCGCACCCATCTCCCAGTTGGGGTGTTGTAGAGCCTGAGCAGCAGTGACATCTTGCATTTGCTCATAGGTAAAATTGCGGAATGGTCCGCCACTAGCGGTAAGCAACAGTTTCTCCACGCTCGTCATATCTTCCCCCACAAGCGATTGAAAAATAGCAGAGTGTTCACTATCAACAGGTAGGATTTTCACTTTGTGTCGTTGCGCTAAACGGCAGATAATCTCACCTGCAACAACGAGTGTCTCCTTGTTGGCTAGAGCGATAGTTTTCTCTGCTTTGATAGCCGCGATGGTAGGTTTGAGTCCAGCATATCCAACCATAGCCGCGACTACGACATCAATCGCAGGCATTGTGAGCATATCAACAATAGCCTTTTCGCCAGCCATCACCTGAATAGGCAAATCGCTAAGCGCTTCACGTAGAGGCTGATACAAGCGCTCGTCTGCAATACATACGACAGCTGGATTAAATTCCAATGCCTGCTGAATCAGCAAATCCACGCTACGATGGGCAGAAAGCGCATATACACTAAACTCCTCGGGATGCTGACGCACCACATCAAGAGTCTGTGTACCGATACTGCCAGTACTACCAAGGATTGCTATTTGTTTCATTCGTTAATCTTTATTAAAAAGCGATAACTTCTTCAGGGTTAATTGGTTGACCATTTTGCCAAAGTTCGAACCACAATGGTTGTTGTCCCGCGATAGCAATACTTTCGCCTGCAATCACGTGGTCACCTACATGCTTCAATGTTTTTGCCAATTGACAATAAACAGACAAAAATCCCTCGTGCTGGAGCATCATGGTATACGTATTGTCTAACGCATAATGCACGTGCACAACGGTACCCGCAAGTACCGCGGTGATATTCTCGCTATTAGGCGTTTGGATAGTCACCCCATAACGTTTAGATTGCGCAGAAAATGGCTGTACAATAATACCATGTGCAGGGCGGAAGAAAGAAAACACAGGAACTGTTTGAGCTATATCAAACAATTGTAGATTATCTTTCTCTTTGGTCTCATACTGCGCAATAAACTCAGCAGTAGCTTCGCTTTTAGCTTCGAGTAGTTGCTCGCGCATGATAATCTGCATTGAGTCAAGACTTTGCACTGTATCTGTATGCACCTCACCTGCTACCACTTGTTTGATAACATCAAGATACTGACGTTGCAGTTCCAAGGACGTACCCAACGAATCTATCCGAACAGACTCCACCATAAGTCGCTGGCGAATATCCTCAGAATACCCCGGTAAATAATTTTTGACTGGGGTATAGAGGATAACCAGCGAAAACAACAACATAGTGAGCACGAATAGCAGGGTCATCAGCACGATAGCACCCCATCCATTAAGACGGATATGCATTTTCTCTGCCAAAGTATCTTCATTGAGCACACTGATACGGTACTTATACCGCAATCGCTGCCACAGCGATATTTTTTTCTTTTCTTCGGTCAAAATGCTTAATTCTTATCTCGACATTCGTCTCGAACGATTATTTCAAAATTCTTAATTACTTTAGAATCGTGCAACCCTCGCAAGGTTTGAGTTGCTTGAAGAAATCGTTGCCCTTGTCATCCACAAGAATGAATGCAGGGAAGTTCTCCACTTCGATTTTCCAGATAGCCTCCATACCGAGTTCTGGGTACTCTACGCACTCTATAGACTTGATGTTCTCTTGTGCAAGAATAGCAGCAGGACCACCGATAGAGCCGAGGTAGAAGCCACCATGCTTTTGGCAAGCGTTGGTCACGTCGATAGAGCGGTTACCCTTAGCCAACATAATCATGCTACCGCCATTATCTTGGAACTCATCCACGTATGGGTCCATACGACCTGCTGTGGTTGGGCCCATTGAGCCGCAAGGCATACCCGCAGGAGTTTTAGCAGGACCAGCATAGTAGATTGGGTGATTCTTCAAGTACTCTGGCATACCCTCGCCTGCATCCAAACGCGCTTTGATCTTCGCGTGAGCAATGTCACGACCTACGATGATGGTACCGTTCAAACTGAGACGTGTACCGATAGGATATTGGGTGAGGATCTTGCACACATCTGCCATTGGTTGGTTGAGGTCGATGCGTACTGCATCGCCTTCGCCTGCTTGGCGGAGTTCCTCTGGAATGAGGGAAGCAGGATTATTGTCCATCTTCTCGATCCAGATACCGTCCTTATTGATCTTACACTTGATATTGCGGTCAGCCGAGCAACTTACGCCCAAGCCGATTGGGCAGCTGGCACCGTGGCGAGGCAAACGAATCACGCGGATATCGTGCGCCATATACTTACCGCCAAACTGTGCACCCAAGCCAATCTTGTATGCTTCCTTCAAGAGTTGCTCCTCGAGCTCGATGTCGCGGAACGCACGACCTGTCTCGTCGCCAGTGGTAGGCAAAGTGTCGTAGTAGTGAGTAGAAGCCAACTTCACAGTCAAGAGGTTCTTCTCTGCACTGGTACCACCAATCACGAATGCGATATGGTATGGAGGGCAAGCAGCTGTACCGAGGCTCTTCATCTTCTCCACGAGGAATGGGATAAGTGTACCTGGGTTTTGGATACGTGCTTTGGTCTCTTGATAGAGGTAGGTCTTGTTGGCAGAGCCACCACCTTTGGTCACACAGAGGAAGTGGTATTCCATACCCTCGGTGGCCTCAAGGTCAATTTGCGCAGGCAGGTTGCACTTGGTATTCACCTCGTCGTACATATTGAGCGGAGCATTTTGCGAGTAGCGGAGGTTACGCTCGGTATAGGTGAGGTATACACCCTTGCTCAACGCCTCTTCGTCGCAGTAGCCAGTCCATACTTGCTGACCTTTCTCGCCGTGGATGATCGCGGTACCAGTATCTTGGCAAAGTGGCAACTGACCTTTGCATGACACTTCGGCGTTGCGCAAGAAGGTCAATGCTACATACTTATCATTGGCACTTGCCTCAGGGTCACGAAGAATCTTAGCCACTTGCTCGTTATGACTACGGCGGAGCATAAAGCTCACGTCAGAAAACGCTGCGTTTGCCATTTTGGTCAAGCCTTCTGCCTCGATTTTGAGGATAGGTTTGCCTTCAAACTCGCTAACCGACACATGGTCTTTGGTCAGCAGATAATACTCTGTTTCATCCTTACCAAGTTGAAACATTGGTGCATACTTGAATTCCATAAATATTATTTTGTATTAAGTTATTATTGCATAATGTATATTTAGCGTGCAAAGTTACTACATTTTTCGCGAATACGCAAGCGCGCACGCGATTTTTTTCAAATATAGTCGCAAATTGTTGCGTATATGTAAAAAAAATTGTACCTTTGCTGGGAATTTTGAAAAATGTTTAACTATTTATCATAAATTATCACATGGAAAAGAAATTGAAACGCTCTAGCAACAAAGTATTGGCAGGCGTATGCGGCGGTTTGGCCGAGTATTTGGGAATGGATGTAACTATCGTTCGCGTTATCTACGCACTGTTGGTACTCTTCGGTGGTGTAGGTATCTTGCTGTACTTGATCTTGGCGTTGCTGATGCCTAAAGCAGAGTAACAGAACGGCGCAAAGCGCCTATTAGGCGAAAGGCGATGAGGCGAAAGGCGAAAGGCGAAAGGCGAGAGGCGAGAGGCGAAAGAAAAAATCAGGAGTCGCGGTGCGGCTCCTGATTTTTTTGTGGAACTATATACGAGTTGACACTACGCCATCAAACAAGAGAAACAACTTGCTCAGGCGTAAGTCAAAGTGATATATCGTTAATGTTTGCGGATGATGCTACCACCGACAGCCATCTTCTGCTTGATGCGAGGGGTGCCGTGGTAAGAAATGAAACTAGCACCCGCAGCCTGCGCCCAGAGTTCGTCGGTGACATTCACCTCCGCTTTACTAGCACCTGCACAGTTGATGTGCATTACTTGTGTAACCAGCTCCTCAGCGTCAACCTCTCCTGCGCCAGCAATGGTGATAGTAACTTGCTCTGCAGTACCTTCTAAATCCAATTTGCTTGCACCTTTAGCTTCCACGGTGAGATGTTGTACGTTCAAATGCAGGTCTGCCTGAGCTGCGCCATTGAGGTCAAGTACAAAATCAGGTTGTGCAAGCACCTGATTTTCTGCGGTTTCAATTTTACTTGCGCCATAGACTGTTAGTTTGCGCACATTAGGCGAAGTAATGGCAAAATCTATCATCACATCATCCATTGGGATTTGATTGGAGGTCTCAAGATAGAGTACACTATCACGCACCTCAGCCTTGATGCCACCCTCATATACCAAAGAGGTTATTTGGTTAGTTTTCAACATGGTAGATTGTTGGGTACCATTGTTCAAACACAATCTAGCAGCACCTCGTAATTCAATACTATGGTATGGTTCTAATTGGAGTTCAGAAGCGATTGTTTCTGCTTGTTCATCTACATCCGAGCCCTCCCACACCATGTTTTTTAGAATCTCAGGAGCCATGTCGTATGATTGATACAAACGCACAAGTGAAGCACCCCAGAAAATGATGGAAGCGAGCCAAAATAGGATGGTTATCCACCAAAAACGCGCTTTGGGTCCACGTCGCGTGCGCATATATACCACTATGGTGTGCACAAGCATGACGATTGGCAGTACGATTATCAGGATCAGAGCAACCATCAACAGCGGAATAATAACTGCTCCACCATCCACTAATAGTTCTGCAAAAACAGGGAAAATCGGCATAATCGCTGCCAAACTGGTTGTACCTGTAATTGCTACACCAAAGAGAGACAGTACTATCGCAAGAAGAACAGTTAGTCCGATAAATATCATGGGCAGAGCTAAAATGGCCAATATTACGTTTAGTACAATACTGAAAACGCGACCACAACCACTATTTTGCGACTTATCCACCTTGACCTTCGGACGGGCATTCGGGCCGAACTCCGAAGGCTGACCAATCTGCATTTTTACCGAATTAACAATCTCTATATTAACCACTTGCATATTTTTTGCAAAGAGTGCTTTTTGCAGCAATTCTGCGATACGAGCCTCAATATCTGCTATCACCTCTTGACGGTCCTCTTGAGGCAAACGGAGTTCAATATCGTGAAGGTAATCACGCAAAAGTTGATAGGCATCATAGTCGATATGATACACAAGACCATTGAGGTTGATTGTACGAGTTTCTTTCATGGGACATTACGAATTAGCGATCTGTTGATCGGGGTTAGTGACTAAGTTAACAGCTTGACAAATGATTTGCCATTCCTCGGAGAGTTGCGAAAGGAGTGTTTGTCCCTCCACAGTGAGTGTGTAGTACTTGCGAGGCGGTCCGCCCGTAGATTCCTGCCAACGGTAGGAGAGCAAACCCTCGTTTTTCATACGCGTAAGCAAAGGATACACCGTACCCTCTACTACAACCAATTGCGCACGCTTGAGCGTCTCCAGAATATCCGAAGAATAAGCCTCGCCACGACTGATAATCGACAAGATACAGTACTCTAGCAGGCCCTTGCGCATCTGACTTTTGATATTGGATAACATGAGTTATTTAGATGAGAGGTTAGAGGTTAGAGGATGGAGGAAGTTGATCATAATTAGGCATGAGAATCATCAGGATGATATAGACTAGTAGCCCAGGAAATCCCGCTGAGAACATACTCAAAATCACATACACGACACGGATCAACGTAGGATCCAAATCAAAATACTCGGCAATACCGCCGCACACGCCCGCAAAAATGCGGTTGGAAGAACGAAAGAGCTTTTTCATATTATAATAATTAACTATAAAAATTATCTCCTTGCCCTTAAAGGGCAGAAATCTTATAAATCTTGGACCCACCAAATCTCCCTTAGAGGGAGGCTAACTCGGTACTCTGTAATACATTGCAACCGTCTCCGCACATCGCCTTGAGCGATGCTTGTGCGACTGAATCTTATGGAATATGGCAGTGCACAACAGATGGTGTCAACCAATATACAAATCCTGAAAATAATATGCGCGGCAGTCGTTGTGCCGCGCATATCGTATGCAAGTTCCACCTATTAATCATCCACCCGGATGAAGTGGCCTTCAAGGTCAAATACAAGCTCCAAGTCGTTGTTGAGTTCCACTTTCAAATGGCGATACTCAATCACATATTCCACGATAAAATTATCTGGATGATGCAACCCCACATAGCTCATAATCAACTCAGGCACAATACCTTCTGGCACAGGATTACGTTTGCAGTCCACCGACTGAAGATTGCCTTGATGATCAAATTCGATCTTCGTAGCATCCTTAAGATACACATTGTACTCGTGATGCATACCATCTCGTTCACGCTCGATGTAGGACACTTCTGCGAGATTGAAATACTTCTGAATGAACGTTTGCGCGAGTACAGGAAGTTCAGATTGATTTATCAGTTGCTGATGATCTGCACATGCAGTCAGCGAAAGGGCTAATGTTGCCAAAATGATTAAAATCTTTTTCATATTCGTAATTATTTATTATCGTTTGATCATAATACAAACAATAATTGTGCCAAAAGTATATCAAAGATCACTTTTTTTTAATTTCTCCGCAAAGGTACTACTTTTATTACTACTATGCAAGACAAAGTACTAGTTTTATACTATTTTTTAGCCATTTTTTCGTATTTTGCAAAGTAGAAGTAGCAAAATGCGGGTAAAATTTGCGTATTTGAGAAAAAAGTAGTACTTTTGCATGCTTAATATGCGCGAGTGCGCGCGATCCATAAAAATAATGAACGATCAAAAGACGAAAACGTAAAGATAACGATACATGGAATATCAATATTTAAACGACATATTCTACCCCAGTGACCTAAAGGCTCTACCACAAGAGGCATTGCCTCGTGTGTGTGAAGAGGTGCGCGATTTTATCATCCAGCAGTTGAGCCAAAACCCTGGTCACCTCGGTTCTTCGCTCGGTACGGTAGAGCTGACCGTGGCGCTACATTATGTGTTTGACACCCCAAACGACCAACTAGTATGGGATGTGGGGCACCAAGCATATGCCCATAAGATTCTGACAGGCAGACGCGAGCGTTTTCACACCAATCGCCAATTCAAAGGTATAGCTCCCTTCCCTACTCCAGCGGAAAGCGAGTACGACGCATTCATCGCTGGACATGCCAGCAATAGTATCTCTGCTGCATTAGGTATTGAGATTGGAGATGAAACTGTACGACGAGCTAAGAGAAGAAGCAAAAAGCTCAAAAAGCATGTAGTAGCGATTATTGGAGATGGCGCAATGACGGGCGGATTGGCATTCGAGGGATTGAACAATACTTCGATGAACAAGAACAATTTGCTGATTGTGCTCAATGACAACAATATGGCCATCGACCCTATCAAGGGCGGTTTTACGCAGTATTTGGTGGATCTCACCACCAGCAAACGTTATAATAAATGGCGCTGGTGGGGGTATAACGTAGCACGCAAGTTGCACCTCATCAACGAAGACAATAAAGGGAAGGTTCAGCGTTTCACCAATAACCTCAAAGCCCTGCTAACCAAACAAGGCAACAATATCTTCCAAGGTCTGAATCTGCGCTATTTCGGTCCTGCCAATGGCCATGATGTGCTGAGCCTTGTGCGTATCTTCAATGAGATAAAAGATTTTGAAGGACCAAAAGTACTACATATCATCACGAAGAAAGGTAAAGGCTATGAGCCTGCCGAAAATGACCAGACCACATGGCATGCGCCAGGGGAGTTTCTTGTAGAAACAGGTGAAAGGTTAAAGGTGAAAGGTGAAAGACAGGGACCATTGTGGCAAGAGGTGTTTGGCGAACAGTTATTGGAGTTAGCCAAACAGAATAAGATGATTGTGGGGGTCACACCTGCTATGCCAAGCGGTTGCAGCATGAATATCATGCAGAAGGAAATGCCTAACCGCGTCTATGACGTGGGTATTGCCGAGGGGCATGCAGTCACCTTCTCTGCAGGCATGGCAAAAGCGGGAATGAAGCCCTATTGCAATATCTACTCCAGTTTCTTGCAGCGCGCCTACGACAATATCATCCACGATGTGGCATTGCCTAAGTTGCCAGTAGTGTTGTGTATTGACCGTGCAGGTATTGTAGGCAACGATGGCGCCACACACCATGGTTTGTTGGATTTGGCCTACTTGCGTCCTATACCAAATATGGTGATTGGCGCGCCTATGACAGCCACCGATTTGCGCCAGATGATGCGTATGGCACAAGAGATTGATGCCCCTATGGCAATTCGTTACCCACGCGGAAAGAGCGTAGATCGCACCGATCTGCCACCCGTGAAATTGGGAGAAGCAGTATGCGTGAAGCATGGTAGCGAAATAGCAGTATTGAGTATTGGAGCTATCGGAAACACCGTAGCAGAGGCACTTCAATCCATGGACATCGGAAAACGCAATCTCTTTGCACATTACGATATGCGTTGGCTCAAACCGATAGATGAATTTGTTTTGAAAGAAGTGGCAGAAAACTACCATACGATTATTACTGTAGAAGACGGAGTGATCAATGGTGGATTAGGTAGTGCGGTGGCAGAGTATGTGACGGGCAACGGGTATCGGGTATCGGGTAACGGTAAACGGGTTATTCGCCTAGGCGTAAATGACCAATTTGTGGAGCACGGAAGCACCAAAGAATTGTATCAATTGTTAAAATTAGATAAAGAAGGCATATGCGAATCATTATTGCAGGCGCTGGAGCAGTAGGTCGCCACTTGGCGAAGTTGCTGTCGCGCGAAGATATGGATATTAGTTTGATTGACGATCGCCAAGACCGTCTTGGTGACTTGGATGCGAACTACGACTTGTTGACCAAGGTGGGCAGTCCGGTGTCGATTTACGACCTCCGAAGTATTGGTGTGAAGGATGTGGACCTCTTCATCGCGGTTACGCCATCCGAATCGGATAATATCACCGCCTGTTTGCTCGCCAATCGGTTGGGGGCAAAGAAGACGCTGGCGCGTATTGATAACTACGAATACTTGATTCCCGAGAACAAACGCATCTTCGAGCAGATGGGCCTAAACCACCTCATCTATCCAGAATTATTGGCTGCACAAGAGATCACCGCTTCGCTCAAGACCAACTGGATGCGCTACCACTTGACTCTCTGCGAGGGCGCATTGGAACTCTGCGTAGCGAAAGTGCGCGAAGGTGCCGAAGTGATAGGCAATACCTTTATGTCTGGATTCTTTAATCACGGGCTGTACCGCGTAGTGGCAATCAAGCGCGGACAGGAGACTATCATTCCTACAGGCTCAGATGAAATCATGGCGGACGATATGGTGTACGCCGTTTGTACGCGCGAGAACATGAAAATGTTACGCGAACAACTGGGCAAGCAAAAGAAAGAAATTCGCAATATCATCTTCTTTGGAGGTTCGAAGATTGCACAAAAGACCGTACAGAACCTATCGGACGACCTCAGCATTAAGATATTGGAGGCAGACCGTGAGCATTGCTATCACCTCAGCGAGAAAATCAATAATGCGCTGATTATCAATGCTGATGGTAGTGATATGGCTGTGTTGAAAGATGAAGGAATAGAGGATGCAGATGCCTTTGTAGCGGTGACTGACAGTAGCGAAGCCAATATCTTTGCCTGTATGGCTGCCAAGCGCTTTGGTGTAAAAAAGACCATTGCTGAGATCGAGAACATCGACTATATCCCTATGGCAGAGGGCTTGGATATTGGTACGGTACTCAACAAAAAGACTATCGCTGCTTCGTATATCTATCAGATGTTACTGGACGCAAGCGTGCTGAATGTACGCAACCTGACCAGTGCCGATGCCGAGATTGCGGAGTTTATGGCAGAGGAAGGTAGCCGCATCACCAAAGGCAAGATTCGCGATATGCGTCTGCCAGCAGATGCCAATATCGGTGCCATTGTGCGTGCTGGAGAAGGTATATTGGTGAATGGCGATACACAAATTTTGCCAAACGACCAAGTGGTAGTATTCTGCAAGAGCCAAGTAATCAGACAATTAGAAAAATTCTTCAAATGACACGTACTTTCAACACACGAATGGTCTTCCGAACCATGGGCGCACTGCTCTTGATAGAGTCAGTGTTTATGACTTTGGCTCTGGGCGTGAGTTTGTGGTATGGCGAAGCAGATAGCGATGTGTTTCTGCTCTCCACTATTGTTACCCTATTGGCCGGTATAATAGGTCTGTTGGTGGGACGTCGTGCCGAGTCGCGCATGGGCGAGAGAGAGGGCTATGTGATTGTGGCGATGGTATGGGTAGTGTTCTCCGCTTTCGGATTGTTGCCCTATTACCTCAGCGGACAAGTACCTAGTTTCACGGACGCATGGTTTGAGACTATGTCGGGATTTACGACCACGGGAGCGACTATCATACCTGATTTAGAGGTGATTACCCACGGATTGCTCTTCTGGCGATCACTAACCCAATGGATTGGTGGTATGGGAATCATTGTGCTGTCTATTGCTATATTGCCGATCTTCGGACTTAACGGCATGCAGCTCTATGCTGCCGAAGTGTCGGGTTTGACCTACGAGAAAGTGTCGCCACGCATCGCCGACACCGCCAAAATGATGTGGAGTATCTACGTATTGCTGACTGCTACCGAGGTGGCGGCATTATGGCTCTGCGGCATGGATGTGTTTGACGCGATATGCCACTCGTTCTCTACGATTGCTACGGGCGGCTTCTCTACACACAACAATAGCCTAGAGTTCTACGATTCGGCAGCTATCCACTATACTGTGACCTTCTTTATGTTTATTTCGGGTATCAACTTCGTGCTGCTTATCTACTTGCTGCGTGGCAAGGCGCGCAACTTCTTCCAAGACGAGGAGTTGCGTTGGTATAGCGTTGCAGTGCTGGTGTTTGCGGTCATGCTCACGGTGGGTCTGTATATCGCCCGTCCAGGATGGACTGGTTTGCACATGGAACGCGCGTTCCGCGATAGTATATTTACGGTGATTAGCTCGATGACCTCCACGGGCTATACTATTTCCGACTATATGTATTGGCCTGTAGTGGCATGGGTAGTGATCTTCTTCTTGATGCTGACAGGTGCCTGTGCAGGTAGTACGGCAGGTGGTATCAAGTGGGTGCGCTTGGCGATTATCTTGAAGAATGGTGTAGCCGAGTTCCAACGCCGCATTCACCCTAATGCAATCATCCCTGTGAAACTCAACGAGAAGAATGTGCCACAGCAGACCATCAATAATATCATGGCATTTTTGATTTTCTATATCTTTATCATCGTCGTGACGGTGGTTATCTTCTGCGCCAGTGGTGTGAATTTCGACGAGTCGATTGGTGCAGCGGTTTCAGCCATTGGTAATGTGGGTATTAGTATTGGTCAGTTTGGTCCTTCGGGTACCTACGCAGAGTTCCCTATGGTGGCAAAATGGGTGATGAGTTTCGTGATGCTGATTGGTCGTTTGGAGATTTTCACCGTATTGTTGCTCTTTACCAGAGCATTGTGGAGGAAGTAGTGTTTAATGTTTAGAGTTTCGTGAGACCAAGGCATATTGCATATATCATTTGGACAGTGATTGCGCTATTGGGCGTGGTTTGCTTGGTTGTCCCCGATGGCGGTTGGCATATCGGTAAGTGGAATCTGCGTTTCCCAACATTGGCAGAGGCGTTGGACCTACAAACAATTGACGGTTCACTATCAACAGTTGACACACTATTGCTCGCGGAAGTAGATACATCGAATATCGGATATCGGGAATCGGATATCGAAACAATAAGCGAAGACACAGTTTCTAGAGAAGATACAATTGCCAAGAAGCCCCAACCCGTGATTCCTACGGTGAATGTGACAAACACTGATACTCGCGCATACTTGGCAGCGTTTTATGCTGCGTTGGATAGTGCAAGCAGTATGCCAGTACGCGTGGTGCACTATGGTGATTCACAGACGGAGGAGGACCGTATCACGAATATCTTGCGTGAGCGTTGGCAACAGCAATATGGCGGTGGTGGCGTAGGTCTTATACCACTGCATCAGACTATTTCCACGCGCACTATTCGTCAATGGTTGTCTATCAATGGTGTGGTGCAGACCGTGCAAGGTGGCCCCAAACGCTATTTGGTCTATGGTCCACGTTCGATGCGTTTGGACAATGACGATTATGGTGTAATGGGACAAGTGGCAGTCATGGATAGCGCATTGGTAGCAGGTAGCGAAGATATTGTGATGAACATAGAGCCTATCGACAAGAAGCGCAAACCACACAACTACTTCAACCGTGTGCGCGTGCTTACGGACTCTGTGGAAGGATATATATTGGCACAAGATACAACGCTACACCACACTAAACAATCCTACACCACACTACACTACACATTGCCTGATAGTTGCGAACGCTGTGAGATACACTTGCAGGGCAAGGGCAAAGTGTATGGCGTAAGTTTGGAAACGCCAACGGGTGTGATTGTGGATAATATCCCTATGCGTGGTTGTTCGGGCAATATCTTCAGCAAAATAGATAGCGCACAACTGAGCGATTTCTACCGCGAGACCAATACACGACTGATTATCTTGCAGTTTGGCGGTAATATGATTCCGCAAACGGAAAATCCTTCTACGATTAGCGGCTATGTGCGTAGCACCATGCGCCAGCAGGTGCGTTATTTGCGTGCTTGTGCGCCAGAGGCGTCTATCCTGTTTGTCGGTCCGAGCGATATGTCCACCCGCATTGATGGCGAGATGGTAACTTATCCGTTGGTGCCATATATGGACCGCTTGCTCAAGAAGATGGCAGAGGAAGAGCAGATTGCTTATTGGAGCATGTACGACGCAATGGGCGGACAAAATAGTATGGTAAAATGGGTGGAGATCGGTTTGGCAGGTAGCGATTATGTGCATTTCACCCGCGCTGGAGCCAATAAAGTGGGCAAGATTCTTTATGACTGGCTAATGAGTTATCAGCCCCAGCCTCTAAACTCTAACCTTTAACCTCTAAACTAGAAAAATGGAATTTTTCTCCCACATATTCGGTTTTAATAGCGAGAGTCCACTGCTATTCACCCAGTTCTATTTCTGGGCGTTCTTTGCATTGGTGTATGCGGTGTTTGCGATGATAATGGAAGTAGGTGCGCATAGCGCACAGGCGAGAAGGCGAGAAGGCGAGAAGGCGAAAGGCAGGAATACGCGTTTGCACCTCCGCAATATCTTCCTGATGGCGGTGAGTTGGTTCTTCTACTACAAGACCAGCGGCATGTTCCTGCTTATTCTGCTATTTGTTACCCTCAGCGACTGGCTCATCGCGCAGCAGATATATAGAAACGGAGAACGGAAAACGGAAAACGGAAAACGGAAAGCACAGCTTTGGTTGGCATTGAGCGTGGTGATTGACTTGGGACTATTGTGCTATTTCAAATACGCCTATTTCTTCACAAATGTAGTGAACAACCTACTCGGAACAGAGTTTGCGGTGTTTGATATATTCGCGTATATCGGCAACGGTTTCAGCGAAAGTGGGCGATTCATGGTGGATAAGATCATCTTGCCCGTGGGTATATCGTTCTACCTCTTCCAAGTGATGTCCTACACAGTGGATGTCTATCGCGGATTAGTCAAGCCTGTGAAGAACATCTTGGATTTTGGTTTCTATGTGAGTTTCTTCCCTGGCTTGGTGGCAGGTCCTATTGTGCGTGCCAACGAGTTTATTCCACAACTATACAAACCCTTCTGCCTCAGCCGTAAGTTGGCAGGACTGGCAGTATTTTGGATACTCAACGGACTTATCAAGAAGATTGTACTGAGCGACTACCTCGCGGTGAACATTATCGACCGCGTGTTTGAGAACCCATTGCTATTCAGCGGTTTTGAGAATTTATTTGCGTTGTTTGCCTATTCATTGCAGGTATATGCCGACTTCTCGGGCTACACGGATATTGCCATTGGTATTGCTATGCTGTTGGGCTTTTATCTACCGCAGAACTTCGATTCGCCATACAAGTCGCGCAACCCACAGGAGTTTTGGCGCCGTTGGCACATGTCGCTCAGCCGTTGGCTGAAGAGTTATCTCTATATCCCATTGGGTGGTAACCGCAGCGTATTGGGCAAGCCGATGAAAGATAAGATCACCGCAGGTAATATCAACTCGTTTATTACCATGTTGCTGGGCGGTCTATGGCACGGTGCAAGTTGGAACTTTGTGATTTGGGGTGCACTGAACGGTGCAGGCATGATTGTCTATAAGATTTGGGCGAAGATCAATTGGAATATCAAAATGCTACTCATGACCCTGCTGATGGGTGGGCTGTGGCTGGCGTATAGTAGGCTGAATGCTCCTATCTGGAATCTGTTCTTTGTTTGGGGTATTGCGTTGTGGATTGGTACATTCATTCGGTATATCTATTGGTGGATAGAGCGTTGGGGGCATTTCGCCATTTCGGGTACTCCGCGTGCCAAGATTATCGGGTGGATAAGCGGAGGATGGGCGGTGGTTCAGACATTCGTATTTATCACCTTCACACGCTTGTTCTTCCGTTCGGGTAGTAACCTTGACCCCGAAACAGCCAACCAAGAGGCATGGGAGACAGCCACAAATATGGTGAATCAGATTGGCGGTGCATGGAACAGCAGTATCATCCCAGATTTCTTGTGGGAGTACCGAAATGTAGTGATTCTGTTTGTGCTGGGCATGGTGATCCACTGGCTGCCAAGCCGCGTGAAGCGTTGGTATCGAATACAATTCTGCATGTTGCCCCTTTGGGCAATCATATTGATTGCAGTAGTGGCAGTAGTGGGCGTATATCAATTTGTCACTGCTGATTTACAAGCATTTATCTATTTCCAATTCTAAACGACCCTACACAATGCTACACAACCCTACACAATCCAACACAATGCTCATCGGTCTAACAGGTGGCATAGGTAGTGGCAAGAGCACGATTGCGAAGCAATTGCGCGAGATGGGTTATGCGGTGTATGACACCGACAGCGAAGCCAAACGCCTGATTGTGGAAGATGCCATGGTGCGAAATCGGATGGAGCAACTCTTTGGCAAAGAGGTATATGCCGATGGCGTGTACCAAACGACTTTGGTGGCACAACGTGTGTTCGCTGACA
This sequence comes from Paludibacteraceae bacterium, assembly GCA_045124995.1. GTDB lineage: Bacteria > Bacteroidota > Bacteroidia > Bacteroidales > Paludibacteraceae > Colicola. The sequence continues at coordinate 200,861 of JBGVMY010000007.1, forward strand.
AGACGTTGCTTGCCCAACTCAACGCTATCGTTCACCCTGCCGTCAAAGCAGATATTCTCCGTTGGGCACAAGCCTACAACCGTCCAAAGGACGCTAACCCTCGCGAAGCGACACAACCTGCGCACAACGCACACAACTCGCCGAAGGCGACTATCCCATGCTTCGTCGAATGTGCAATCCTGTATCAAGCAGGGTTTGATACGCTGTGTGATAAAGTGGTAGCAGTAACAGCCCCCGAAGATGTTCGTCTCGCGCGCGTAATCGCACGCGATCATTCTACAATAGATAAGGTACGCGCACGCATGCGCGCACAAGAGGCAGAGAGGGATATAGAACGCGCAGATATTGTGATTAACAATGATGGAAAAGCTTCCATCCCTACCCTTTGTGAAGAGATTATCCACCTACTGACTAAATAACCCGTTCTTCTATTCTACAACTTTCCATATCGTCATTTATGTTTTTCCGCATAAGTGGCGATTTTCATTTGCGTTTCTCTCGATAATTACGCACTATTCACGCACAATACACGCACTATTCACGCACAATAAACGGACAATAAACGGACAATAAACGCACAATAAACGCACAATTCACTACCTATCACCATGAAAAAAGCATGAGTACCAAAAGCTAAAAATCAGCAAAAATGCATTTTCTCTTGCTCAATTCAAAATAATTCCGTACCTTTGCAATTGCTTTGGCAAAGCGTTGCCAATAATAACATATTTTATTAACAGCATTAGCTATTATTTCGCGTTTACCGAAAACCCGCCAAGTTTTAAGGAGATAAACAACAGAAATAATATGTTAAGGTTTCGCTATGCGGATACCTTAGACTCCAGTTATAGTTCAATGCTTGCACTTAGTGTGAGTTTTTTACTGGAGTAGAAGGTCTCCTTGGCGGGTTACCTTGGTACGCGATAAAAAGCTCGCACTTTTTTATGGCGTTTCGTGATTGATAGCATTGCATAAACTATCAATCAATGAAACAAAACAAAGCGGGCAAATATTTTTATTGGATTGCTTTTAGTTTATTTATCTTACTATTATTCAGTCCCATTTGTGTAAAATTCCTTACAGACACATGGGAGGAAACATGGCTAACATTTACACGCCCATTGTTAATATGCACTGCCTTTGTTTCTGTCATACTTTTTTTTAAACAGAAAACAATCCCCATTATAGTTTTATCAATTTTCTTATTTATCACCATTTGTGAATGGGTAATGATAAAGAATTATGCCACATATATGACAATTGATCATTTTATGGCATTTGCAACAACCAATATAGAAGAAAGTACGACTTTTGCTAGCAATAATTTAGGTGCATTGTGGTATATTATCCCTCTAATTCTGATTTTTATTGGAACGTGTATATTATATTACAAATCATCGCTACCAACTCTCCATAATCGATTGATTACGAGTGCCATTTTTGTATTCTTAATGACATTCTATCTTATTCCTTACGAAAAGATAAATAAGATAGATAACTTTTATAAATTCAAGTCGGCTATTTTTGAGAACGCCTTTACCAGACCACCATTCAACATCATTCATCTATCTAAAATCACTATTCGAAAAATACATCGCAGTATGCAAACAAATGATTTTCAGTTTCATTCTACGCGTACAAAAAAGATAGCAGAAAAAGAGATTTATATTTTGGCAATAGGCGAATCTGTTCGATATAACAATTGTTCACTCAATGGTGTTTATCCCCGCGAAACGATGCCATTAATGGCACAACAAGACAATTTAATATTCTTCCAAAATTACTATTCTAGTGGAACTACAACTTCGGTTTCAGTTCCGATGATTATCACACGTGCCACGGCTACAGAGAATGCCTTAAATTATCAAGAAAGAGGTATTGTACAAGTTTTCAATGAAAATGATTTCACAACAGTGGTTATCAAACGAGGAATATTATCGCAAATATCAAGTGCCTATTTGTATCAAGGTGTAGATTATACAGTGGATGTAGAATCGGATGCTGAAGTAATAGAAAAGGTGGATTCTTTATCGCGTATTCATGATAAACTATTCATTATGTTTCAGTTACAAGGTTCACACTTCTATTATGACAATTTCCCCGAAGATTTTAATAAATGGCGGCCTAATTGCAAAACGGATAAAGGTGTAACAAGTGATAGTTTGTACATAAATGCCTATGACAATACGATTTTGTATACAGACTATTTGCTCAATACAATGGTCGATTCCCTCAAAACTCAACATGCACATGCTGTAGTTTGGTATGTATCAGATCACGGGCAAACCATCACTGCGACTCAAGGTTGGCATGGAACGGGAAGTAAAGAAGAGTATCATGTTCCTTTATGCATTTGGTTCTCTGAATGTTATAAAAACAACAATCCACCAATCATACAACAATTACAAAAACAAACCAATACTCCGATTAATTCTGATAATATTTTCTACACCATTTGTGGAATGACCTATATGCAACTACCATTGGAGTATGCTCATCCCATCTGGGATATTTCCTCTACGGAATTTGTTGTACATCCACGACAGATATTGCATGGAAATCAAATAATCAATGTAGATGAGTAATTTCAGAAAAATCGTCAACGAACAAACAAGGAAAAGTTCGTGGAAGTTTGCAAGGGAAGTAATGACTAAAATCACAAATCCGCATAATTGGTTTGTATTGAGCCGGTGAACAGGGGAGGAATAGGCCACAGAAGTCACATAATAGTCTTCACAATGTGCTACTATCAACCCGTTATGAACCCGTCAAGAACCCGTAACCGTTAATAAATTGATTGGTAACTTGATAGCCACTGAGTGTCACGAATCACACAGTTATCCATACTAACCACATAGTAATCGCATAGTACGCGTGGCAAATTTGGTAGTACAAGTGTATTATCTACACAGCTCATAGACGACCACAATCACAACCAAATAATCAAAAATCACGCAGAAAATAAACTTTCACACAATTTTCTTGCATATGTGCAATTTTTTTTGTACCTTTGTCGGCTGATTGGTTTAATTTGGGTTACAATGTAGTTATATTTAGACCAACAGGTGCAAAAATGGTAGATAATCAACTCATATTCAGAAGTTTTGCTAGCGGAAGTAGCGGAAACTGCTATTTCTTGGGTACACCAAAATGGGGTATCCTAATTGATGCTGGCATCTCTGCACGCACGATTCAGAAGAATCTGCGTGAGATGGGTCTGGATTATGCCAATATCATGGGTGTACTCATCACTCACGACCACGCAGATCATATCCGCGCGGTAGGCACATTGGGCGAGCGTGTACACCTGCCTATCTACTCTACTCGCGACATCCACCACGGCATCGATCGCAACTATGGTGTGCGCGAGAAACTTCGCACATCACAACGCTATTTTGAAAAAGGTGTAGAATGGGAACTCAATGGTATGAAAATCAACACCTTTGGCATCTCGCACGACTCTACCGAGTGTGTGGGCTATGTGATTGATTATCTGGGACAACGTTTCGTAATTGCCACTGACTGCGGACAACCCGATGCTACCATGGAGGAGTATCTTACAACCGCCAATCATGTTGTGATAGAAGCCAACCACGACGAGCAACTGCTGCTGAATGGTCCATATCCTACCTATTTGAAAGAACGAATCCTGTCGCCTAAAGGTCACCAAAGCAATGTGACATGCGGTAGATTATTGGCAAAAAATTGGCATCCAGAGATGCGCAATATCTTCCTCTGCCACTTGAGCCACGAGAACAATGATCCAAATGTAGCAATGGATACCATCAAAGATATATTGTTGGAAGAAGGCATCATGCCCGGCGAAGATGTGTTTATCACACCACTGACACGCCTCACCCCAAGTCCAGCATATACCCTTAACAACCAAATAATTACGCAAAAATAAGAATAACTATGGATACTAAATTAGTCATTATTCCTACCTACAATGAAAAGGAAAATATCGCAGCTATCATTACTGCTGTGATGAATCTGCCATTGGGTTTTCATGTATTGATCATTGACGATGGTTCGCCAGACGGCACCGCAGCAATAGTCAAAGACCTGATGAAAACTACCTATGAGGGTCGTTTGCATATGATTGAGCGCGCTGGTAAGTTAGGACTTGGAACAGCATATATCACTGGTTTTAAATGGGCTATTGAGCACAAATACGACTATATCTTTGAGATGGATGCCGACTTCTCACACAATCCAGACGACCTCATGAAGTTGTACGACGCTTGTGCCAACCAAGGTGCAGATGTGGCTATCGGTAGCCGCTATGTGAGTGGCGTAAACGTGGTAAACTGGCCAATGGGACGCGTACTGATGTCGTATTTCGCCAGCAAATATGTGCGTTTTGTGTTGGGTGTAAACATCCATGACACCACAGCCGGTTTCAAATGCTATCGTCGAGAGGTATTGGAAACCATTGAGTTAGACAAGATTCGCTTCAAAGGTTATGCTTTCCAAATAGAGATGAAGTACACCGCCTACAAATGTGGTTTCACCATCAAGGAAGTGCCTATCATCTTTATCAACCGCGTGTTGGGCACCAGCAAGATGTCGGGCGGAATCTTCTCAGAGGCATTGTTGGGTGTGATTAAGTTGAAAGTGAGTTCGTGGACTCGCAAGTATCCAAAGAAAAACGCATAGGCGTTTTTCTTGTTTAAAGGTTAGAGTTTATAGTTTAAAGGCTGGGGGTTACTTTGAAAAGATACATTTATATATTAGGTGTGTTGGTGGCGATGATGGCATCGTGCACCATGAGGCGAGAGGCAAAAGGCGAAGAAGCAAAAGCCGAGGAGCCTATTGTTCGCTATGAATGGGGATTGCCCGTGGATTCGTTCCGCATTGATACTTGTGTAGTGAAAGAGGGCGAGACACTGGGCGGTATCATGAACCGTTTGGGTGCGACACGCAAGCAAATCACAGGTATCACCCTGATGCCACGCAGCGAATTTGATGTGCGCACTATCCGTCCAGGAAAGACGTACTATGCTCTTTTTCAGGCAGATACAGCAGGAATAGAGCATCTATGCTACTATGTATATAAACCCAGTATTCGTGAGGATGTAGTATTGCACCTCACAGACTCGATGCATGTGGAGCGTTTTGAAAAGCCAATCATTCACCGTGAGCGCGCTGCCGAAGTAGTGATTGAGTCGAGTCTTTGGAACGCGATGGCAGGTAATGGTTTGCCTACAGAATTGGCCTTGGAGCTCAGCGATATTTATGCATGGACCATTGACTTCTTCGGATTGCAGAAAGGCGATTCGATTCGCGTGTATTACGACGAGCAATATGTAGATAGCATACGTATCGGCATCGGCAGAATCTATGCGGCCGACTTCTATCATGCACGCCATTGGCAAGAAGCTTTTTGGTTTGAAGATGGTGAAATACACAACTATTTTGATGCCGAAGGCAATAGCTTGCGCAAAGCATTCTTGAAAGCACCTCTCAACTACAAACGTATCTCTTCTAAATTCACTTATGCACGCAAACACCCTATCTATAAAGTAGTTAGACCCCATACAGGAGTGGACTATGCGGCTCCAATGGGTACTCCAGTCGTGAGTATCGGTGATGGTGTGGTGACCATGAAGCAGTACAAGGGTGGCGGTGGACATACCGTAAAGATCAAACACAACTCCACCTACACAACCGCATATCTACACCTATCGAAATATGCCAAAGGTTTGACCGTTGGCAAACATGTTCGCCAAGGCGAAGTGATTGGTTATGTGGGTAGTTCGGGATCAAGCACAGGCCCTCACTTGGATTTTCGCGTGTGGAAAAACGGCAGTCCAATTGACCCACTGAAGATGCAATCACCTCCTGCAGAACCTATCCCAGCACAATACAAAGACACCTTTGCAACGGTAGTGGAAAACTATCGCGAGTTGTTAAAAAGCAAATGATTCGCTTACGCAAAATAGAACCAACCGATCTTCCCTATCTCTATCAATGGGAGAACGATGCGCGTATGTGGGCAGACTCTAGCACACATAATCCATTATCACAAGCCGACTTGCGTGAATATATCGCCTCTTCGACTGGGGATATTTATCGCGATGGTCAGTTGCGATTGATGATTGAAGATGAAGGTGTAACGATGGGGTGCATTGATCTATTTGACTTGGATGCTCGCAATCGTAAAGCGGCTATTGGCATGTACATCGCGCCACATGCACGAGGTAAGGGCATTGGTACAGTGGCAGTTAAGCTATTAGAAGAATATGCCTTTGGTTTTCTGAAACTAAGAATGCTATATGCTATTATCGCCACGAAGAACGTGGCATGCTCCTCTATATACCAAAAAGAGGGCTACGTGCCCTCCTCTATTCTACGTGCATGGACATTAGAAGATGATGCTATCCTCTGGCAGAAAATTAACCAAGAATAGACCTTCTTAGCCGAACATTCCAAATAATCCTTTTTTGCGTTTTGGTTCTTCTACCACATTACCTTGTGGAGCAGGTTTGAACACATTACCACTCATTACCATTTGGTAGATTACTCCCCAATCTGGTATTCCCCCTAAGTTGCGGTCGTCAATAAACAACTCCGCCTCCAACTTACGAGCACGAATGATCTCTGCGTTCTCCTCTGGAAAATTGGAGTTTACCGAATAAAACTCCAAACCCTTAGCTGCACAATAATCAATAGCCTCTTGCAAAAGTTCACCCTCGCGGCAAGTCCAGAGGATCAATTGGTGGTGTCCCTCCTGCTGCAATCGCTTGAGAGTCTCAATAGCAAACGGAATAGGTTTACCTATTCTTGGATATTCGTGAGTAACGATTGTTCCGTCAAAATCAACTGCGATAGTCATAATTGTATTGTTTAGAGTTGTTTAGTAAGTTTCTTGATTAGGGTCTTTGGGTTGAAGTTCGAGTTCCATCTTGCGCACAGATGGTTTGGTGAAATACCATCCAATAGCCGATACAGCAGCTACCCAGAGCATGGATTGATATGCACCCATCAAATAGAATGCAGCAATAGCAAATACCATCGTATTACCAACTAGCAAGATGCGCAATGCAGCCGCCTTTTGATAGCCCTGCAATTTCTCTGCTTCGTTCTCCAAAGCACTCAACTTGGTACATTGCTTTTTGCAAAGGTACAAGCCCAACGGAATCGTAGTAAGTGCGTCAAAGATAATAATGTATTGTATGGTTTGCCCTAAAGTAGAAAGCGAATCAATAGGAGTAACATAGTCCTTCATAATGAGGAAATACGCCAAAGTACCCGCCATCAAGGTCAAAGCCATAATACCATAATAATACACATTGAGTGTGCGAATGATTTTTTGTTCCATATTATATTTTAAATTCTATTCGGTTGATGATTGAACGACCGAGGGTAATCTCGTCGGTATATTCGAGTTCGTTGCCAATTGCCACACCACGCGCTATCTGGCTGATTTTGAGTGGTGTTGCATGGTCTTGTGTGGTGTGAGATTGTGTAGCATTGTGTAGGCGACGATAGATGTAGAAATTGGTGGTATCGCCCTCCATGGTGGTGGGCAAAGCCAAAATCACTTCGCGAATTTCTTCGGGTTCGATACGCGCCACCAATGAATCGATTTCCAAGTCGGAAGGTCCAACCCCATCCATTGGCGAAATAACTCCGCCCAAAACATGATACAAGCCATGGTACTGCCCAGTATTCTCAATCGACATCACATCCTGTACATTCTCCACCACGCAAACCGTGTGTTTGTCACGCGAATGAGCTTGACATATCGGACATACCTCTTGGTCGGAGACGGTATGGCAGATGCGGCAGTAGTGGACATCCTGCTTGAGCGAAGTAAGCGCAGAGGTAAACGCCTCGACATCCTTTTCGGGTTGGCGCAAAAGATGCAAGACCAACCGCAAAGCAGTCTTGCGACCAATGCCAGGCAGCGATGCAAACTGATCAACTGCTTTACCAAGCAATATGGATGGATAATTAGTCATTCTTCTTTTTCGCCCAGCGTGCTGGAATCATTCGGTAAGGATAATGCTCGCGCATATTTTCAGCGTTTGGACAATCAAATCGGTGAATACGAATACCCTTGAAAATACTAATAAAACCAAAGATAGGATCGCCTGGTTGCGGATTGCAACACTTAGCTAAGTTATAATCCACACTCTTAACATTTATATCGACCTCAAGCGCCAATGCCTCCTGATTTTGAGGCACATAAACATGCTCGGAGCGTTGGAAATCGGGATTAGGCGTGTCCATTGTGAGGAACACATCTTTTAGACGAAGGATGTCCTCCTTGCCCAAAGCAATAGACTGATAAAGGTCGTTAGTCACCTTGTAGCCCAATTTCAGAGCAAGGCGAGAAATATCACCTTCGGCGAAATCAATCTTCCAGTTTTTGAAACGACGCTCCAACATCTCGCGCCCCTCAGCAGCATTACGGTACTCCACCTCCTTGAGCGCTTGGCGAATCTTGTTTTTTGCACGGTGCGAGACCACCACATTGAGCCAATCGGCAGATGGTTTTTGGTTCGGCGATGTCATAATCTCCACCTGATCACCATTTTGCAACTTCTGGCGAATACTCACATTCTGGTTGCGGATACGTCCACCCATACAACGGCATCCCACATCACTATGGATAGAAAATGCAAAATCTAGAACCGTTGCCCCAGCAGGTAAACGCTTGAGATCGCCAGTAGGAGTAAAGACATAGACACTTTGAGTATCCGTATTGAGTTTATTACCATCGACACCCTTGTAAGCCCAGTGTGCTGCGACTCCCTTTTCTGCCACTTCGTCCATACGGCGCGTACGAATCTGCACCTCCACCCACTTATCTTCCGGACCGAGCACTGTAGTATGCAAACTCTCGTAACCATTCTCCTTCGGCACACTCAACCAGTCGCGCAATCGTTTCGGATTGGGTTTATACATGTCCGTGATTAGCGAATAGACCTGCCAACAATCGGATTTCTCGCGCTCTAGAGGCGAATCAAGAATAATACGGATGGCAAAAAGATCATAGATACGATCCACATCACAACGCTGCGCTTGCATCTTGTTGTAGATACTATGAATCGACTTCGGACGCCCTTTGATTGTAAACTCAAATCCAGCAGCCTTCAGTTTTTCCTCAAGCGGTGTGATAAAAGAAGCAATATATGCATCGCGTTGCGCTTTTTTCTCATTGAGTGCATGCGCGATATATTTATAGGTCTTGTAATCTGTAAACTTAAGCGCCAGATCCTCCATCTCCGTTTTGATAGCATACAGACCCAAACGATGCGCCAACGGAGCGTGCAACTCCTTGGTTTCGCGCGCCACATGACGACGGCGATCGGAATCACCATCCTTGTCCATCGTACGGAGCAACTCTAGACGATCTATCAAAATTTTATACAATACTTGATTACTATCTTCCATCTTCAATTCTCTTTCAGGACGAATAATCTATCAATTCGGCTGCAAAGATACAAAAAAAAATGCACCTACGCAAGAAAAAAGTTGAAACACAAGAAAAATATTTGCATATATGAAAAAGAATTTGTAACTTTGCAGCGGATTTGTGAAATAAAATCTATTAACCTGTAAATTAAACTAAAAAAAATATGAAAGCTACAAAAATTATCGTTAACACTTTGCTTGTCATTGGTGTTATTTTCATGGCATTTATTTGCGTGAAGAGTGTTGTTACTCCTATTCAATTCGAGGCTGAGCGCGCAGTTCGCGAAACTGAAGTTATCGCTAACCTCGTAAGTCTCCGTACAGCTGAGGCTCAATTCCGTTTGGACAAGGGCTATTTTACTGCTGATCTTGATTCCTTGGTAGACTACTTGAAGGTTACTCCTAAGAAAGAGGTCTTGAAAGAAGGCTCTTTGAGCGAGAAGCAATTGGAGGATGGTATGACTGAGTTCAAAGCCAGCAAGATTCTTGAGCGCGCTCGTATTAAAGCACAACGCAAGATGAATTTCCAAGGTACAGATAGTTTGATCCAATTGTACAACTATGTATGGGCTAACGACCGTGAGGTAAAAGCAGCAGGTTTGCAAGGCTTCCGCCGCGACACAATCCTCACCAACATGATTCAATCATTGTACAAAGGTCAATACACAGAGGAGACTATCGGAGAGATTATCTACGTACCTTTCACCAACAATGTGAAGTTTGAGGTAGAGACCAACAACGAGTATACCACTTCTCAAGGTATCAAGGTGCCTATCTTCGAAATCCGCGCACACTACAACACTTACCTCCACGACCTCAACGCACAAGAACGTGCAAACATTGTGGATAAGGAACAAAAGCTTGACCACTATCCAGGTTTGAAGGTTGGTTCTGTGGATGCTCCTAACAACAACGCTGGTAACTGGGAGTAATTGAATGAGAATTATATCTGGTACATTTAGGGGGCGTCGATTGATGCCCCCTAAAAATATCACAGCACGTCCTACAACGGATTTCGCTAAAGAGAGTCTATTCAACCTCCTAACTAATCGTATGGATTACGAGGGTGTTGATATGCTCGATTTGTTTGCAGGTACAGGCGGAATCGGTCTGGAGTTTGTATCACGTGGTGCACGCGAAGTGACTGCCGTGGAGATGGCGCATACTCAGCAGAACTTCATCATCTCATGTTGCAAACAATTAGGCATCAAAAATCTACATTTGATTCGTGGCGATGTATTTAAGTTTATCAAAGCATGTCACGTGAAATATGATTTCATCTATGCTGATCCGCCATACGATTTGGACTTATTACCAACTATCCCAGATTTGATTTTTGAACAGGGACTATTGAAAGAAGGTGGCTATTTTGTGCTGGAACATTCCAAAACACACGACTTCTATCAACATCCACACTTCATAGAACAACGCACCTACGGTAGCGTCCATTTTACTTTCTTCAAATAAAATGGATTGATTAAAGACAAGAAACAAAAAATCCACTGTGACAATCACAGTGGATTTTTCATTTAGTTAGAAAATAACTATTTACGAGCGAAGCTTCTTCTCCCAATTCCAAGCGCTCAACAATACATCCTCGATTGGTGTATCTGCTTTCCAGCCTAAGACATTATTGGCTTTATCAGGTTTAGCCCATACTTGCTCAATGTCTCCCTCGCGACGACCAACAATCTCGTATGGGACATCAACACCTGTGACTTGCATAAAGGTATTGACAATCTCAAGGACACTCAATCCACGTCCTGTACCAAGATTAAACACCTCAACTTGCTCCTCAGCCTTACCAGCGAGCATACGCTCTACGGCTTTTACGTGGGCCTTTGCCAAATCTACCACATAGATATAATCACGGATGCAAGAGCCATCTGGTGTGTTATAATCATCACCATACACCTTCAGTTGCTGACGGATCCCCGCTGCCGTCTGGGTTACAAATGGCAACAAGTTGTTGGGCACGCCATTAGGCAACTCACCAATCATTGCAGATGGGTGAGCACCAATTGGATTAAAATAGCGCAAGATAGTAGCATGGAGCAACTTATCTGCATACGCTTCATCACGAATAATCTCCTCGTTGATCTGCTTGGTATTGCCATACGGCGACAATGCCACTTGGATTGGGGCAGTCTCATCTACAGGCAAATGCTCGGAAGATGGTTGTCCGTAAACAGTGCACGAACTGGAGAACACGATATTATGCACATTGTGTGCTTTCATCTGTTCCAAGAGCGTAACAAGCGACATCAAATTGTTACGATAGTACATCAATGGCTGTTCTACCGACTCACCAACCGCCTTACTTGCTGCAAAATGAATCACAGCCTCAATATCAGCATAGCGATCCATTACGTCACACATTGCAGGAGCATCATTGCAGTCAATTTGCTCAAAAGCAGGTTGTTTGCCAACAATCGCAGCAATACCATCCAACATATCTTTGTTGGAATTGCTCAAGTTGTCTACAATGACTACATCATATCCCTGCTGCATCAGTTCGACAACTGTATGCGAGCCAATGTAGCCAGTACCTCCTGTTACTAAAATACGTGCCATTCGATATTACAATTAGAATAATGGACTTGGATATACACCAGCATCTACCAATGCTTGGATCTTGTCTACTACCATCTGACGGTCGTCAGCGTATGTCACGCCAAACCATTTTGCTGTAGTATCAAGCACTTCGCAGGTAGCTTTACCAGAGACAATCAAATCGTTAACCAATGTTGGGATATAGAACTCAGCTTTCAATTCTTGGCCATTCTTATCCAAGAATGCCTTAAACGCCTCCTCTGCATAAGCGAAATACTCAGGAGTAAAGCCCCACATATTCATACTTACTGGAGTTTCGAAAGGAATCTCTACATCTGCGCCATTCTCATCTTTGTAGCATACATGACCATCCTTATTCTCGATAGAAGTGCGCTCTACCACATCGGTCAAGAAGTTGTTAGCATCAGTGCTGCATACACCACGACTTACACTACCATGCTCACTCAAAGTATTACCCACACGATAACCTGCCATGCAGTATTTACCTTGTTTGTCAGCTACCTCATTCAAAAATTTAGCCATTACCTCGAAAGACTCTTTGCCATAGAAGTCATCTGCATTGATTACCATAAATGGCTCATTGATAATATCTTTCGCCATCAAGATAGCGTGATTAGTACCCCATGGTTTGGTACGCTCTGGGTTGTATGTATAACCCTCAGGCACATTTTCCAAAGCTTGATAGCAAACCTCGCAAGGCACCTTATCCTCATATTTGCTCAATACCACACGACGGAAATCCTCATCGAAATCCTTGCGGATAACAAATACCACTTTACCGAAACCTGCACGGAGAGCGTCAAAAACGCTATAGTCCATGATTGTCTCACCATTAGGTCCAAGACCATCCAATTGTTTTAGACCTCCGTAACGGCTACCCATACCTGCAGCCAAAATAAACAAAGTAGGTTTTTTCATTGTTCTAAAAATTTAAAAGGTTATATTATTCATTTGATATTTCAATTTTACCATGACGTCTTCTATGCTTGAGCCAAAGACCATAAATCTCGGAGCAGTTGCTAGCAGTGATAAAGGCCTTGATATTATTATCACGGATATATGCCATCAACGAAGCAAACTCCTCTTGTGTCAACAAAGACTGGATCTCCTTAGACTCCTCTCCCGTATAACCACCTTCTACTATATACAACGAGCAACCACGAACTAAGTCATCTACGATATATCTGCGTATGCGCTCATGTTCGCGAGAGATAATACATACACGTTTGCGACGATCAAGCGAAGCCGTGAAATAATTGATTACAATACCATTGAGCCATGTACCTATCAATCCAATCACCACCATACGGAAGTCATTGATAAAGAATGCAGTACAACATATCAACGCGCCACCAATAGATACCGACATACCGATATCAAAGTGCATAAACTTATTGATAATCTTTGCCAAGATATCCAAACCACCAGTAGACGCATTCACGCGAAACTCAATGGCTTGGCTAGCAGAAAGAAGCAATACAAAACATACCAAATCAAACCACAGATCTCCCATTCCCAAGCCTGCGGACATCACCGATTCCTTGACTTGCTCCAGCACTTCGCCTGCACGGCTCAACAAATATGGATTACCATTAACATCCAAAACCATTTGCCCAGCTTGCAATTGCGACAACACATCAGGATTCTCAATGACGCGGTGAGTAAAATTAGTGTAAGGATAGATACGATCCCAGAGTTGAGTCAAAGGACCTAGAATCATAGCGGTATAAACTGTTTTTGCACCAAACTCATTACCAATCAACAAGAAAGCGAGAACGAGCAAAAAGGCATTGATACCCATAATAAGATAAGACAAAGTATCTGGCGAGCCACCAATGATGGTATTGATAACAATACTAAGACCAGAAATGGTTCCAATAATCAAATGACTTGGTAGTAAGAAATAATATACCGCAGCAGCACCAATGGTAATACCTACGGTCATTACTACCAGTTCTTTCCAGAACTTCCAAGTGCCTAATGCTTGCCAAAAATCAAGGGCAAGTTCCTTCCAGTATCGTGCAGAAAAATACTGCTTAAGATATGCATTCATGGTTAACAAATTATCTATTAAATTTACAGATTAGCCATTTTGATGGCTGTTATAGCACCTTCGACACCCTTATTGCCTAAGCGACCACCAGCGCGATCAAGAGCTTGTTGCTTGTCCAATGTGGTGAGTACAGAGAATATAACGGGACATGCATGGGGCTGATAATACCCACCAGCAGCACCACTCTGTGCGTTGAGTATAGTAACACCTTGCGTTACTGATTGGCAAACATAATCAAAGTGAGGCGTATCACCTTTGATGACGCAACCAATAACAATCACAGCATCTACTGGCGTTTTGATTAAAGCACCCTTACCCGCTTTGCGGCCCGACACATATTGGGCAGCACCGTAGGTAAGTTCCACGGTACCAGGCACATGCATCACATCTATATTCTTCTCTTTGACGCCGTGCTTTGTAAGCGTATCAATTGCTCCTTGAGCCAACTTATGGGTGATTTCGCTATTCCAGTCAGCTACTACAATAGCATAGCGCTGACGTGAAAGCACGTCAGCGCTAGGCAATTCGTTCGCGTTATATTGCGACAAATCAGTTGTCATAATACTTGACAGTTAACGATTAATAATTAATAGTTAACAATTATTATTTTACAATCGCGATGTATTTATCAATATCTTGTGCCTCTACAGACATTGGATAGTCATTCTTGATGGTCTCAAATACCTTCTTAGCAGCAGTGTTGTTGCCCAACTCCATTTGAACGAAGCCCAATTTCTTCAAACTCATAGGAGCAATCAACTCGTTGCCAGATTTAGCAGCGGCAGCAAATGCCTTAGCAGCCTTACCATACTCCTCCAAGTTTACATAAGCATCACCCAAAAGTTGCAATGCAGCAGGCTCCATATTCAAATCCTTTGCACTGAACTTAGCCAAGTACTCTGCTGCTGCAGTAAAATCGCCCAACTGATAGTAGCATACACCAGCATACAATGCAGCCAACTTGCCAGCTTGAGAACATTTGTACTCATTTGCAATAGCCTCAAAACCAATGCACTCTGCATCATCACCATTCAATGCCAACTCATAGTTGCCTTGTGTAAAATACACAACTGCCTTAGCATTCTCATTGCTTGCAGCTACTGCCTTTGGCTTCAATACATAGGTATTCAACGCCATTACACCCAATACGATTGCCACCAAGATAGTAAGCCCCCATGTCAGTTTGTTTTGATTTGCTTCAATCCAAGCACTTGTTGTGTTGAGCGCTTCTTGTACATTCTCCAAGTTCTGCTCTTCCTTCTTAAAATCTTTCTTTGCCATATTTTTATTGTTTTATTATTTCTTTAATTTTAGCGTGCAAAGGTACAAAAAAAAATGCACATATGCAAATAAATGTGCATTTTTATACAAAAATCGCAAAAATCACAACGACTGCATATCTTTTTCTATTTGTTGTTGCAAGTCTGCGAGAGAAGCGAATTTCTGTTCGGGACGTACAAAATCACAAAAATAGATAGTGAGTTGTTGACCATATAAATTACCATTATACCCTACAATATGTGCCTCAACTGATAGTTGTTTGTTGCCTACAGTGGGATTATGACCAATATTAACCAACGCCGAATAAACAACGTTATCTATCTGTGTATGAGCAGTATATACGCCCGACGCAGGCAGATGCTTTGTTGTATCAACTTGGATATTGGCTGTCGGGAAACCAATTTGATTACCAATACCATTGCCATGTTCCACTATACCTGTGAGCGAATATTCGTATCCAAGTAAACGATTAACTTGTCGAATCTGAGCCTCATCTAATAGCCTGCGAATACGTGTAGAACTTACGGGAAGAGCCTCCACCAGACATTCATGCGCACGCTCTACACACAATCCTACCCTTCTAGCAACCTTCTCATATTCCGAAAAGCCCTTCAAGCAATCAGAACCAAAACGATGATCATACCCCATGAGCAACACCTCTACTTCTTCCTGCTTATGAAGGAAGTGCATAAATTCCTCAGCTGTAAGGTGTTGTACCAGAGTAAAATCAAGTAGCTTGACTTCCGCGTGAGTCTTCAGGAGTTGTTCACGTTCTGCTAACGTACTGAGCATGGGAGGACATTCACCCGTCAATACTTGACGCGGATGCTGGCGAAACGTAAAGATAATGGGTTGCAAGCCACGCTCATGAGCCAACTCATTGAGCTGAGCAAATAGGAAACGGTGTCCACGATGGACACCGTCAAAAAATCCTATTGTTGCTATTTTAGGCATATCAATAACTCAAACTAAAAGCAATCTTTTAGATTAGCGGAACTAGAGTTTGATATAAATTTTTCTTCTATAGAGAATATATCCAATCGCCCACATCAAAACGACCAGACTTAATGCAGACACCAGCGAACCGCCCTTATCACCAAACAAAGGCACCAAGCACACTTTATACCAGAAGCCCATCACATTGTAAGTAACCTCATGGAAAGTGAACTTCACTTGCGCCATTGTTACCACAAACCAAGTGCTCAAGCAGAAGATAAACAATGGGTTAACACCAAATGTCTCAAAGAATTTATACCAATTATTGGCCACCGCATGGCGTACCTTTTGGCATTTGGTAGTAGGTTTTAGCTCATTAAGTTGAGGCAAACGAACATCCAAAATCCAGGTAAAGATACCCAAGATACAACTTGCCAAACCACAAGTAACCAAAACATAGCTTGCGGACCACATCGATTTATTGATTGGATATGCGTAATCCAAGCAAAAACCAATGATCATCATAATAGCACCCGCCAAGAGTGCACGAGTCACCTTACCCCAAAGGTCTTTCTCGGTCATAATCAATCTACCCATCCATGCACCAATCAGCACGTGTGCCACACATGGGATAGTGGACAACAGACCTTCTGGATCAAAGCCGATACGCTCGCCAGCTGCATTACGAAGATGATAAATATGATTATCACCCAAAACTTTGAGGTCTACAATAGACTCCATATTCTGAGCGGTAAGTTCAAAACTATTCGTCACGCTCTGCAAGATACAGTAAATCAGCATCAAAGCCCCAGACACCCACAAGATTCGTTTAGGTTTGAATGTCAAAAGCAACAAACCACCAAGCATACTCACAAGACCTAAACGAGGGAATACACCCAAATAGCGAATATGTGCAATTGGATAGGACCACATCGCTGTCACAAAATCAGCACCTTTGATGAATTGGCGCAATGCCATACCATACCAACTCAAAGCCCATCCAATCAATACAATCAACAAACCACGCACTATAATCTTACGAGCAGTGGTCCAATTGAAATCGAAATTAGATTTGCTGTGACTAATATACATGGCAACACCCATACAAAAAACAAAGAATGGGAACACCAAGTCGGTAGGGGTGCAGCCATTCCACGCAGCATGGCGCAGTGGAGCATAAATATGCGACCAAGAACCAGGGTTATTCACCAAGATCATACCTGCCACGGTCATTCCGCGCAAGATATCCAACGAAAGAAGACGTTTCTTCTGGGTTGGAGGAGTAAGTGTTTGTGTCATAATTTCTTAGATTTAATTAAAAAACAAACAGCCCCCCGTTTGCGCGGAGGGCTGTTTTATCAACTTGATTACTCTTGGTTAAGAGTTACGCGCTTGAAGTCGATAACGTTTACGTTGTTCTTCTTCAAAACGTCCTTCACGAGCTCTTTGCTCTCGCTCATGATGTATTGTTGCTCTACCAATGTACTCTCTTTCAAGAACTTACCAAGACGACCTTGAGCAATCATCTCCACTTTCTTCATGTTGATGTTTGCCTCTGCCTCAGCAGGAACAGTAGCACGGATTTGGCGTGCGGTCTCAGCTTGCTCTGGGGTCAACCAACCCTTAGCTGTGTTAGACTCGATGTGGTCATCGCTATCTACGTGAGCTGGGTTGATACCTGCCTTACGAACAGCTTGCTCAACTGCTTTGTTAATCTCGTCTTGTTTTGTTTTCTCGATAGCTACAGAAAGCTCGCGGTCCTTAACCTCTTGTGCTACGTGGTCTGCATCCAAAGCGATTGGAGACATAGAAGCCACTTGCATAGAGATACCGTGAAGAACCTCTGCGTTAGCATCCTCAGCGTCAGCTGCAACGAGTGCGCTAAGCTTGTTACCAAGGTGGTTGTAAGCGTCTACCTTTGGAGCTACGAGGAAAGCGTAGTCGCTGAGCTCCATCTTCTCACCAGTAACACCAGAACGCTCAGTTACAGCGTCTTGTACGGTAAAGTCACCCAACTTGCAAGCCTTCAAAGCCTCAAGATCAGCTGGTTTCTCGGTCATTGCTACCTCAAGAATAGCCTTAACCATCTTCACGTAATCCTCGTTCTTTGCTACGAAGTCAGTCTCGCATTTCACAGCTACGATTGCACCAAAGCCATTCTCAGCCTTAGCCAAAACGCAACCCTCTGAAGCCTCGCGCTCGCTACGCTTTGCAGCGATAGCTTGACCACGCTTACGGAGCAAGTCCTTAGCCACCTCGAAGTCGCCATTAGCCTCCTCGAGAGCTTTCTTTACGTCCATCATACCTGCGCCAGTGATGTCGCGCAGTTTCTTAATATCTGCTAATGTAACAGCCATATTCTTACTATTTAATTCGGTTAGAAAATTACTCTGCTGCTGGAGCCTCTGCAGTTGCTACTTTCTCAGCCTCTGCCTTTGGAGCTGCCTTGCGAACGCGTTGGCGACGCTCTTTTGGAGCTGGAGCCTCAGACGCTGCTTGAGCTGCAGCTGCCTCCTCGTCTGCCTTCTCTACCTTGCGCTCCTCGAGACCCTCTTTGATTGCCTCGCATACTGCGGTCAAGATAACCTCGATAGACTTGGTTGCATCATCGTTAGCTGGGATTACGAAGTCGATATCGTTAGGGTTAGAGTTGGTATCAACAATACCAAATACTGGAATACCCAAACGGTTTGCCTCTGCTACTGCGATATGCTCTTTCATTACGTCTACTACAAACACTGCGCTTGGGAGACGGGTCAAGTCAGAGATTGAACCAAGGTTCTTCTCCAATTTCTCACGTTGACGAGTGATTTGGAGTTTCTCACGCTTAGAGATGTTGTCAAATGTACCATCAGCCATCATTTTGTCGATAGCACCCATTTTCTTCACAGCCTTACGGATAGTAGGGAAGTTGGTCAACATACCACCAGCCCAACGCTCTGTGATATAAGGCATTGCGATCTCTTGTGCCTTTTGTGCTACTACCTCTTGACCTTGTTTCTTGGTAGAAACGAAGAGGATCTTGCGACCTGATTTTGCGATAGCTTTCAATGCCTCAGCAGCCTCGTCAATCTTAACTGCGGTCTTGTTGAGGTCGATGATGTGGATACCATTGCGCTCCATGTAGATGTAAGGAGCCATTGCTGGATTCCATTTACGTTTGAGGTGGCCAAAGTGGCAGCCTGCCTCGAGAAGTTGATCAAATGTTGTTCTCATTTTGTTTGATTTGTTTTGAATTATTACTATAATTTATCCGTCTGCCTCCGCTACGCAGAGAAGCGCGCATAGGAGGAATAACAGAGTAATCCGCGGTGGGGATACCACCACGGAGTCACTGCTATTTGGATATTAACGCTTACTAAATTGGAAGTGTTTACGAGCTTTTGGTTGACCTGGTTTCTTACGCTCTACCTCACGAGCATCGCGAGTCATGAAACCTTCTGCCTTCAAAGCTGGCTTATCCTCTGGGTTGATCTTCACCAAAGCGCGAGCGATTGCCAAACGCAATGCCTCTGCTTGACCCTTGTAACCACCACCATCAAGATTTACCTTGATATCATATTTCTCAGCAACCTCCAACTTGTTCAATGGTTGTTTAACCACATATTGAAGAATTGGACTTGGGAAATATACCTCCAAATCACGACCATTGATTGTGATTTTGCCGGTACCTTCTTGTACATAAACGCGAGCAACTGCTGCTTTACGACGACCTAATGCATTAATCATTTCCATATCTTCAATTATTTAAGGGTGTTGATATCAATTTGTACTGGTTGTTGTGCTTGCTTATCGTGCTCTGCACCTTCAAAAACGTAGAGGTTACCGATGATTTGACGACCGAGACGGTTCTTTGGGAGCATACCCTTAACCACCTTCTTGATCAAACGATCTGCACCTTTCTCCAACATTTGAGCTGGAGTCATCTCGCGTTGACCACCTGGGAAACCAGTGTAGCGAACATACACGCGATCGTTCCACTTGTTGCCTGTCAATTGCACTTTCTCTGCATTGATGATGATCACGTTGTCACCGCAGTCAACATTTGGAGTGAAGTTTGGTTTGTACTTGCCACGAAGGATTTTAGCTACCTTCGAGCACATACGGCCAAGTACTTGGCCCTCAGCATCAACAACAACCCAGCCCTTTTGAGCGGTTGCCTTGTTTGCTGATACAGTCTTGTAACTTAATGTATCCATTTGTTTTTTAATGTTTTGACCATGCCGACAGACCACTTTACGCGCCCTCCGTGGGGTCACAACTGCCCAGCATAGCGAATTAATAATTTATTTTGGTTTTTAGTATTTCAAAATCGACCATTCCGGATTGCCCGAAAAAGCGTGCAAAGGTACTACTTTTTTTCCAATTGACCAAATATTATGATATCTTTTTCGCAAAATTCTTCATTTTTCCACTCTTTCCATGGATTTTCGATGCCGCGAACATATTCGTTCACCATTTCTTCCACAGTTCTTTGTGGTTTTGCCTCTTCTGGATTTTGTTCTTTAGCCTCCTCTCGCTCTTTGCGTTTCGTGCGGTGTTTCTTCATACGTTCATCGCGCAGCATCTCCTCATGATCCATATCTGCTTGCAAACGACTGACCACTTTTGGATAAATCTTGTTGAATATCTGCGGATTATCTGTAAACCAAACCAACGACGAATCGAACTGTGATTGTGTCACACCATGTTTATCTAGTACGGATTTATAATATGCCGCTTGTTCTTGAGTATGACCATTTGTATAGCCTGCCACCTGTAACGCGCCGTCCATGCGATGCAGATCATATAGCACATCACGCATCTCCTTGTTGGACAATATATATCGGGGACGACACCCCACAATCGCCAACAACACACACATTATGACAAGCCACCTTTTCACTTCTCAGCTTTTACTTTTCCGTTTTCCAATTTCCGAAAGCGATGCATCCAAATCCTTACGATAGAAGAGGATGATCAAGAATACCGCTACTGTGATAAACGAGTCCGCGATATTAAACACAGGGCGGAAGAACAAGCACTCGCCTGCCGCATTGCGTATCAATGGGAAGTACAACATATCCACCACTCTACCGTGAAACCAACCTGCATATTCCCAGATCTTGCCATAGAACACGCAGTCGATAATATTGCCCAATGCACCTGCAATCACCATTGCCACAGTCGCCAAATAGCCCACACGCACTGTTTGTTTGTGAATCATCGTATGAACATACCAGCTCAGAACACCCACGGCTGCAATGCGGAACAATGTCAGCAGCAGTTTGCTAAACCACTCTATACCAAAAGCCATACCATTGTTCTCCACAAACACAATCCAGAACCACGACAGCACTTCGCGTGCCTCGCCCAACTGAAAATGCGTCTTGATATACACTTTCGACACTTGGTCAAGCACCAATGCCAGCAGCACGATGCCCACCACAAGCCATGATTGCTTTAGTTTACTCATAGTTCAAATGCTTCTTTAATCGCAGCTACCTTGTCCAATTTCTCCCAAGTAAACAACTCTACCTCACGCTCAATCACTTGGCCGTTATCTACAAACGTCTTTGTCACCACCTCATTGGTACGTCCCATATGTCCATAACGCGCAGTCTCTTCGTACATTGGTTGTTTCAACTTCAGTGCCTCGATGATGCCTTGTGGACGTAGATCGAACATCTCACTTACTTTCTTTGCGATCTCACCATCGCTCAATGCCACTTTGGCGGTACCATAGGTATTCACGCAAACGCTCACTGGCTTTGCCACACCAATGGCATAACTAATTTGCACCAACATCTCTTTTGCCACACCAGCAGCAACCATGTTTTTCGCAATCCAACGTGCTGCGTATGCTGCCGAACGGTCTACTTTCGATGGGTCTTTTCCAGAGAAAGCGCCACCTCCGTGAGCACCGCGACCACCATAGGTATCAACAATAATCTTACGTCCTGTCAAACCAGTATCACCGTGAGGGCCACCAATCACGAAGTTTCCCGTAGGGTTCACCAGCAACTTAAAGTCGCCCTTCAACAACTCTGCATATCGCGCATCACGTTTTGCTACGCGAGGCAACAGTACGCGCTGAATATCTGCCTTGATTTGCTCCTGAGTGGCGTCCTCATCGTGTTGGGTACTCACCACGATGGTGTCAATACGCAATGGCTCGCCCTCCTCGCTGTACTCCATGGTTACTTGGCTCTTCGCATCTGGACGCAGGTAAAGCATCTCCTTGCCCTCCTTACGCACACGCGCAAGCGTATACATTAAGGTGTGCGCCAGGTCCAAAGTCAATGGCATATAGTTTTCTGTCTCGTCGGTGGCATAACCAAACATCATTCCTTGGTCGCCTGCACCTTGCTCGCCCACGTTCTCTGTACCTTGTCCATCCACACCACGTGCGATGTCGGCACTCTGTTCGTGCAACGCGGTCAAGATGCCACAGCTCTCGGCTTCAAACTTATATGCTGACTTCGTATAACCAATCTCTGCGATGGTTTTACGCACAGTACCTTGAATATCAACATATTTCTCGCTTGACACTTCGCCTGCCACGATTACTTGTCCTGTGGTCACCATGGTTTCACAAGCCACGTGTGAATCTGGGTCTAATGCCAAGAATTGATCTAGGATGGCATCACTAATTTGGTCTGCCACTTTGTCTGGGTGTCCTTCGCTGACACTCTCTGATGTAAATAAATAGTTCATGTTGTTTTGTTAGGGTCAAAAAAAAGCCACAAGTGACTGTTTGGGTCTTGCGGCACAAGGTTTTAGCATTGTTTTATAGAGGTTGCAAGCAGTCCAAATCTATCCTCTTTCAAAATCGGGTGCAAAAGTACTACAAAATTTGCACATACGCAAATAATTGAACATTTTTTTCAAAAAAGATAGATTGATCTATCAAAATCATCACATCCTACGGCTCTGTGAGAGTTTACTCACAAAAGAGCATGTAGGAGGTGAGGATTTAGGCAGCGAAGCTGTTTTTGAAAAAAATGTTCAATTGCGTATGTACTTGCAAATTTTGTAGCACTCGCACCCGATTTTAGTAAAAGTCCTTAACGATTCCGAGGTGGGCGAGCGTAGCGAGGTCGGTGCCCTCGAAATCTGTCCCCCTTTTAGTAAAAGTCTCTCAATGATTTCGGGGGAATGCGCAAGCGCAGGCGGAGTCCGAAATCTATCCTCTCCCTATCTTTTTCCTATCAATTAGCCGTCAATAGTTAGTGATTAGTTAGTGATTAGTTAGTTATTAGTTAGTGATTAGTTAGTGATTGCCGAAACTTTACCAAGACTTTACCATATATTTACCACACCCTTTCCAAGAAAATATCCGACTAACCACAATGGTTTGTCGGATAACCAGGACAAACACCCTTGTCTTATTAAAGAAAATTAACATATCTAATATGCTTATTATCAATCACTTACAAAATAAAATGGGGGGGGTAATTTTTATTTGCATAATCGGAAATAAAATACTACCTTTGCAAAAAAATTAATGGTTGTAATATTTTAGGCATGGTATTTGTCTAATAGATAGTAAACAACAGACAGTATGATACATTTAGAAAACATACACAAGACCTACAACCTCGGCACTCCCAATGCGTTGCATGTGCTGAAGGGCATAGACCTGCATATCAACAAAGGCGAGTTGGTGTCCATTATGGGGTCGTCTGGTTCGGGCAAGTCCACATTGCTCAATATTTTGGGTATATTGGACAATTACGACGAGGGTACATATCATTTGGATGGTCACCTCATTAAAGACCTCAGCGAAACGCAAGGAGCACGCCTACGCAACGAGTTGATTGGTTTTGTCTTCCAGAGTTTCAACCTTTTGAACTTCAAAAACGCAGTAGAGAATGTGGCATTGCCCCTATATTATAAAGGTGTACCTCGCAAAGAACGCTATATGCGTGCCATGGAGCAGTTGGAACGCATGGGTCTCAAAGATTGGGCAACCCACCTGCCAAGTGAGATGTCGGGTGGTCAGCGTCAGCGTGTGGCTATCGCTCGTGCTATTGTGGGTAACCCTCGTATCCTATTGGCTGACGAGCCAACGGGTGCCTTAGACTCTAAAACCTCTGTCGAGATGATGGATGTCTTCAAACAACTTAATGCTGAGGGCATTACCACCATCATTGTGACCCACGAACAGAGTATCGCGGACGCTACACAACGCATTATTCGAATCAAAGACGGTATTATCTAATGGGCGATCTCTTACGCGAAATATGGGAATCACTGCGGCAAAATAAGTTCCGCACGGCCATGACGGGCTTCGCTGTAGTGTGGGGCATCTTCATTTTGGTTGTCCTCTTGGGCGCAAGCAATGGACTGGAGAATGGCATGCAGGCCAACTATGGTTCGCGCCGTAGCAACTCAGTAGATATTTGGGGACAATGGCGCTCTGTTCCGTATAAAGGTCTGCCTACCAACAGAATGCTTCGTTTTACCGACAAAGAAGCAAATATTATCCGCAATTTGCCCGAAGTGGAACTTTTCTCGCGCGTATCTGCTCGATATAGCGATGTGGTATATGGCAAGGAGAGTGTCAGTGCCAATATCACGGGTGTGGAGAGTGATTTTCAGCGTATCCACAACAAACCTATTCTATCTGGGCGCTTTATCAACGAACGCGATCTCCGCGAACAAGAGAAAATAGGCGTGATAGATGAGCGACTAATGGAGAGTTTAGGGGCTTCTGCGCAACAGATTGTGGGTCAGTATGTCAAAGTGGGGGAACTACGTTTTCGTGTAGTCGGTGTCTGTGGCAGGGGTGAACGTTGGGATGGAGCAACGCTCTATATACCTTTCTCCACGCACCAAAGTCTTTTTAGCACCAATCATAAGTTCGACAAGATGTCGCTAACCATGACCTCTGGCACACGCAATATAGAAACTAAGGTCAAAACCCTCTTGGCAGGTCCTATGCAGTTTGATAAATCTGACCCCTTCGGTATTGGTGTATGGAGTCAAGAGGAGTCTGTGGAAGAGCAACAGCGTGTCATGGGTGCTATCCGATTGTTAATATTGATATTAGGCCTTTGTACATTAGTTTCGGGTGCGGTCGGCGTGAGTAATATCATGCTGGTATCTGTTCGCGAACGCACCAAGGAACTGGGTATCCGCAAGGCGTTGGGCGCCCCTCCTTCAACTATCATGTGGTCTGTCGTGGGCGAGTCATTGGCTATCACCAGCATATTTGGCTTTATTGGCGTACTTTTGGGTAGTGGTTTAATGTCCTTGATAGGTGCTATTATGTCCAAAACCAAAAACGCGGTATTTGTGAACCCCTCCGTGGATGCTTGGGCGGTAATAGTCGCCACATTAATACTCATTGTGATAGGTGTAGTAGCAGGTGCTATCCCTGCCTACCGCGCTATGCGTATCAAACCGATTGAGGCAATGAATGCAGATAAGTAATTGGATGTTAGACCGCTACGCTGTTAGAACTTAGATAATATGGATTTTTTTGAAGAAATATGGGCTACGATTAGCAAGAACCGCTCGCGCAGTATCTTGACGGGCTTTGGTGTCTTTTGGGGCATGATGATGTTGCTCGTGTTGGCTGGTATTGGTCAGTCGCTTGTGAGTGGTATAACTTCCAAACTATCTGGTTTTGCCACCAATTCTTGCTTCGTGATTCCCGACCGCACCAGCAAACCCTACAAGGGCTTGCAGAAAGGGCGCACATGGGCTATTCATAATAGTGATATGCCCACTATTCGCCAAGCAGCCAAGCATGCAGATGATATTGCACCTATGTGTTTCGGCGGAAAAATGGAAGTGCGTTATGGCAATCTGCACGATAGTTATAATATCATAGGTGTGACCTCCGAATATACTGTGATGATGTATATCCCTTTGCTCTATGGCCGTGAAATCAACAATATAGACGTGGCAGAAAAGCGCAAAGTCTGCGTGATAGGCAATGAGATTTACACCAAACTTTTTCCAGAGGGAGGTGATCCTACAGGCAAACTCCTGCATATCGGCAGCATGCAATTTCGCATTGTGGGTGTGAAACAAAAGAGTAAGACACAGGTATATATATCCGGACACCCTGACCAACAAGTGCAATGGCCTATTTCGACCTTGCAACAGGCGAATCAATTAGGCGAGAATATCCACCTAATCATGGCTACTGCACAACCCCATGTGGCAGTAAGTGTAGTAGAAAATGAGCTAAAAACAGTCCTCAAAGAGCTTTATTCCATTGCTCCTGATGATCGCCGAGCGATGTACACCGAGAACATGGAAGAGGATTTAAGGGAATTGAATCTGCTGATAGGTGGTTTGACTGCCTTGATATGGCTTATTGGTTTAGGCACACTCATTTCGGGTGCAGTAGGTGTGAGCAACATCATGTTAGTCACCGTGCGCGAACGTACCAAGGAGATAGGTATCCGCCGTGCCATTGGAGCTAGTCCATGGGTCATAACGAAGCAGATTTTGGCTGAAAGTACACTCCTCACGCTCTTGGCAGGCCTGTTGGGCATAGTGGCTGCGGTGGGTGTATTGCAAGTAGCTCAACAATTGCTACAGAGCAATGAGATGTTTAGCCAGGACATGCAAATCAGTTTTGGCATAGCCATTGGCGGATTAGTGATATTATTGGTTATTGGACTATTGGCAGGACTTTTGCCCGCCCGCCGAGCATTAGCCATCAAGCCTATTGAGGCACTTAACGAAGAATAATAAAATCAACAGAGATATGAAAAAAGCAAGAAAATGGATTCTTTTAGCAATCCTCGCAGTGGTTGTAGCAGGTGTATTTATGTATCTATGGAAGCAATCACGCCCCAAAGAAGTGAAGTATGAAACCAAGGTTGTGACGGTAGGCACTATCCAAAAAACAACGATTGTCACGGGTAAGATCGAGCCACGCGATGAAGTGGAAATCAAACCACAAATATCAGGTATCATTACCGAACTCTACAAGCAAGCAGGTGACAAAGTACGTGTGGGAGATGCTATTGCCAAGATCAAAGTCATTCCCGATATGGCGCAACTCAATAGTGCAGAATCGCGTGTGCGTTTGGCGAAATACAACCTGGAGAACTCCCGTCAAGTCTTTGAGCGTGACTCTTTGTTGCTCGCGCAGGAGGTTATTGCACACGAGACCTACGAGAAATCCCGCCTGCAATATATCTCCAATCTCGAAGAACTACAAGCGGCAGAGGATCACCTCAGTATCACGCGCGATGGTGTGGCAAAGAAGGCAGAAACTGACTTTACCAACACCATTGTCAAATCCACTATCACAGGTACCGTACTAGACGTGCCTGTCAAAGTGGGCAACTCAGTCGTTTTGACCAACACCTTCAATGATGGTACGACTATTGCCACAGTGGCGGATATGCAAGATTTACTCTTTGTAGGTAGTATCGATGAGACGGAAGTGGGTAAACTGCGAGAAGGTATGCGCATGGATTTGGTTATTGGTGCATTGAATGACCAACGCTTCACAGCCACATTGGAGTATATTGCCCCAAAAGGTACCGAGCAAAATGGTGCGATGATGTTCGAAATCAAAGGTGCAGCCACTATCCCTGACACCGTGATTATTCGTGCAGGATATAGTGCCAATGCAGAGATTGTACTCAATGAGCGTGTGAATGTTCTCACTATTCCAGAAGCCAATGTAGAGATGGAGGACAACAAGTCATTTGTGCAACTCATTACCGACACCACCACCCAAGCGGTAACCCGCACCGAAATCCAAACAGGTCTCTCTGATGGACTGACAATAGAAGTCACCGAAGGACTAAATGAAGGTGATATCATTCGTGGCAACCAAATCACACAATAAACTATGAAACAGTTACTTATCATTTCTCTATGCCTCCTCTCATTGAGTATCAACGCCGAAGTTCTTACTTTGCAACAATGTATTGACTCGGCATTACTCAATAGTCTAACCATACAGAAACAGGGCAATCAATACGCCTCTCAACGCCTGCAATACACGCAGTCTAAGGCAGACCTATCGCCCTCTATAAGCGGTTCGGCAGGACAGAGTTGGATATTCGGTCGTTCTATCGGAGCAGACAACATTTATCATGCGCAGAACTCCTCACAAACGACATTCAACCTTTCGGCGAATATCGTGCTTTTTGACGGTCTGCAAATGAAGTACAATATCGACCAAGCACGCGCTAACATGCAGGCAACCGAAGCCAATATGCAGGCATTGCAAATGCAAATCAAGATGAACGTATCTACCATGTATCTACAAGTCTTGCTCTGCAAGGAATTGCTCATTGTCGCTGACAATCAGTTAGCAGATACACGCTTGAAGCTGCAACGCGATTCGGCGTTGGTGGCTGTTAATCGTTTGCCAGCAGGCGAACTCTATACCCTGCAAGCCCAAATAGCACGCGAGGAGCTGGAAGTCACTCAGCGCCAAAACAACCTGCAACTATCGCTCTTGGACTTAGCACAAGCCATTGAACTGCAAGATATTAGCCACTTCGATATTGCCACTCCAAATAGTGAAGAGTTGGTCGGAGGTTTGCTACCCAATAACGAGGAAGTGTATCAAATCGCTTTGCAATCTCGCCCAGAGATAAAGGCACTGGAATATACTATTCAGGCCAACGAGAGTGCGCTCAAAGGCACTAAGTCTGCTTATTCACCCACGCTCTCTGCTGGGGCCAATATCGGAACGGGCTACTACGATATGCAAGGCGCTGACAATAATGCTTTCGGTACACAAATGAGTGATAATTTTAGCGCTTCTGTGGGACTGAATCTCCATGTGCCAATCTATGATAAGAACCAGACCACCACACGCGTGAAGCAACAGAAACTGGCGCTCGAGAACGCACGTTTGGATTTAGAACAACAGAAGAAAGATTTGCGCAAAGAGATTGATCAAGCGTATTACAATGCCCGCAATGCCTATGCCGAGCAACAGGCAGCCGAGAAAGCCGAACAATCTACTGCCGAGGCATTGCGCTATATCACACAGAAATACGAGGCAGGGCGGGCTACCACCTACGAATATCAAGAGGCACGCAACAACCACTTGCAAGCTGAGTCCACTCGCCTGCAAGCACAATACAACTACCTCTTCCGTTTGCGTATTTTGCAATACTACCAAGGTGTTCTTTAGTGCAGAAACACATTTCACACAGAAGTTTTTCTGTGAAATATTGCATATCTCAAAAAAAAGCAGTACCTTTGTCGCCGAAAGGTAACTGCTGGCATTGTGGTTGCAACCATATAGGTTTAGAATATACAAAACACATAGATATATGAGACGACTATTTATTTCTGTATTAAGCATTTTTTGTGTTGCTATATTATGGGCACAAACAGATGATTTTGTTCAGTATCAGTTGGACAATGGCTTGACCGTCTATCTTTGGGAAGACCACGATCAGCCCGATGTGCAAGGTTGGACCGTTACCCGTGCGGGCTCAATTGATGAGCCAGCCAATGCTACTGGTTTGGCACACTATCTGGAGCACATGCTCTTCAAGGGTACAGACCGCATCGGTGCGCTCAACTGGGAGAAGGAGCAACCACTCTACGAGCAGATCATCGCCCTCTACGATACCCTAGCGCTCACCTCTGATCCTAAAGCGCGTGAGGCAGTGCAACTGCGTATCAACGAAGTGTCCTTAGAGGCTGCCAAATATGCTGCTACGGATGAGTTCTCCAACCTCATTCAAGGTATTGGTGGCGAGGGATTGAATGCCTTTACCAGTTACGATGTCACCTGCTACATGAACTCGTTTCCTGCGTACCAGATGGAGCGTTGGCTCACGGTGTATGCCGACCGCTTGACCAACCCTGTGTTCCGCAGTTTTCAAGCCGAATTGGAGAACGTGTTCGAGGAATATAATATGTATCTCGACGACAACTCTACCCACGTGCGCAACTTTATCTTCGGAAAAATCTACGAAGGACATGCCTATGCACGCGACATTATCGGCTATCCAGATGACTTGAAGAACCCTAAACTGCGCCAACTCATTGACTTCTACAATACATGGTATGTGCCTAACAATATGGCACTTATCTTGGTGGGTGACTTTGATATTGAAACCACTAAACCATTGATTGAGAAGACCTTCGGTCAATTGCAATCGCGCCCATTGCCAGCGCGCACACAGTATCCTACTACTGCTTTTGCACAAGATGAACGCTACAGCGCGAAACTCGGCTATATGCCAGAGTTGTATGTGGCGTACAACGGTGTGGAAGTAGGCAACGAGGACGAACTGACATTGAATTTTGTGTCGAACCTGCTCTCCAACTCTATGCAGATTGGTTTGCTCGACCAACTCACATTGGACAACAAACTCATGTATGCTGTGGCTGCTAACGATGCACGCCGCGACCAAGGTCGTTTCCTTGTGATTGCAGTACCATACATGGACGCACAAACGCAGTCGTACACTTCGCTCAAAGAGACTGAGCAACTGGTAATGGCCGAAGTGGAGAAACTGGTGAACGGTGATATTGACCCAGAGTTGGTGGAGATGGTGCGCCAGAACTTCTACCAAGAATACGATCGTACAATGGAGTACCCACAGATGAAGGTGTCATTGCTCTACAGTGCTTTCTCCTACAATCAATCTATTGATGAGGTATTGCGCCAAAAGGAGCGCATCGCTGCTATCACCATGGACGATATTAAACGTGTGGCAAAGCAATATTTAGGCGCACCTAAGAAAGTCTTTGAGATAGAGGAGGGTACACCTAAGAAAGACAAACTGCCCAAACCAAAGATCAAATCATTGGATTCACCTAAGGGCGAATCGGCGTATTGCCAATACCTTGAGTCGATTCCTGCGGGCAAACTTACCCCAACCTTTATCGACTATTCCGACATCGACCAAGACCTCTTCTACGAGGGAGTGAGTGTATATTGCACGCCAAACACCAAGAACCATATCTTCTCTCTTCGTCTGAAATATGGTGTAGGTACCTACGAATTGCCACTCTTGGAGTACGCGGCATCGCTGATGAATATGGCGGGAATCAAGGGCGCACCGGGTATTAAGCCAGCTGAGTTCCGTGCGAATCTAGCGAAGTTGGGCGGTAAGTGTAGCTACTCCGTATCCGACGGCTATTTCTATGTGGATATCGAGGGCAACGAGGAGAACTTGGAGAAGATTGTGGAAATGGTCAACTTGCACATGATGTTCCCTAATTTCGACTCGGAGAACGATATGTTGCTCAATAATATCAAAGGACAAGAGTATTCAGCTCGCCAAGTGGAGCAACGCAATACCGATATTGTGGCGGATGCAGCGTTCGACTATGTGCGCTATGGCGAGAACTCACCATACATCAAGCGCCCTGCATTGATGGAGGAGGTGCTGCAACTCACTGCTGCTCAATTGGAAGGCGTGTTGCACCAAGTTCAAAACTACGAGTTGGAGATTCACTACGCAGGTGCTCTGCCTGCTTTGGATGTGAAGAATATCCTTTATTCCAAACTCTCGCTCAATCAACATGTGCGCCCAACCAAATCGCCTGTAGAGCGTCCTGTAGTGCCTATCACCGAGAATAAGATTTACTTCTTGCCTGATGCGGAGATGCAACAAGCCAAGGTATATTTCCTCATTGATGGCGAGCCATATGCAGTGAAAGATGCAGTCAACTACATGGCGTTCAACGAGTATTTCGGTGGCGGTTTCTCTGGTCTTGTGATGAACGAGATTCGCGAGAAACGCTCCATGGCATATACCGCATATGGCTATTTCTCTCGTCCACCTAAACAAGGACAATTGACCAAGTTCACGGGCTATGTGGGTACTCAATCCGACAAAGTGATTGATGCAGTAGGAGTGTATAAGAGTTTGTTGGATTCTATGCCACAATATCCTGAGACAATGGAGAATATCCGCACCGTATTACGTCAATCGGTATTGTCTAACAAACCTACTTTCCGCAACAAGAGCCAACGCTTGACTGCCAACATGCTTTTGGGCTACAAGGTGGATCCTGCGATGTTGCAAGTGCGTGATATTCAACGCCTGACATTTGACAATATACTATCTTTCTACCAATCACATGTTCAGGGTAAGCCTATGACTATATTGATTATGGGCGATCCTAAACTCATTGACCAGAAACTACTAAAAGCCAAGTATGGTAAGATAACCAAACTCTCTAAATCACGCTTATTTGGTAATTAAATAATAGAAAATGATTCCCAAAACGCCATTTATGCCACGAACATAGATGGCGTTTTTGTTTGTGTTTTCTCTTGTATCTTACGCACAATATACGCACAATATACGCACTATTCACGCACAATAGACGGACAATACACGCACAATAAGCGCACAATTCCGAGCACTTCGCTGGCGGATGACTGATTAAGCCTGAACCAACCTTAAAACCCACAAAAAAAGCAACTTTTCTTGCTCAATTCAAAATAATTCACTACCTTTGCAGTCGATTCCTACGCTGGAGGGAAATATGTCCTGCGAAAAGCGTTTCGCAAAGGGTCTTTCTTAGGGTAGGTTTCTGACATATTGAATAGCGTTTATTGACGCTTTGTATTGACCAATAGAAACTTAGCAACTTTCAAAAATTAAAGTCTAAATCAAAGTTTTTCAATAGATGCCTATGGGTATGATTATATCCATACTACATCTCGTTTAGGGTAGTGTGTCATCATACCAGCGTAGGTTTCCTGTTGCATATTTTGACTTTAAGGTAATGCTAAGACCTCTATTGGTAAATATCAACGGAGGTCTGCGCTTTTTGTATTAAAAAGGCGTGCCTTTCACATATTAACCACTAAATTCATCAATATGGGAGAAATATCTAAAAACTATTTGTATAATTCAGAGATTTTCGCTACCTTTGCAGCGGTATTATCTGTTAATAACGAATTCAACTATTCACAATTTAATCATTTTTCGCTATGAAAAAGATTTCTACATTCTTATTGGTGTTGCTATTGAATAGCATCAGCATGATTCAGGCGCGCACTTTGCAAGAAGCAGCGCAAGTAGCTAACGATTTTATTGCAAAACGTAGTATCATGATTCCATCGCACGCACAACGCACAGCAATGCAACGCCCTGTGGAATTGGCATATACTCATTATCAATTAGACGATACTACTCCTGCATTCTATATTTTCAATGCAACAGAGAATAATGGATTTGTACTCGTATCGGCAGAAGATGAGGCACGCACTATTTTAGGTTATGCGGATAACGGAAAATTTGATGCAGATAATATTCCTGCGAATATGGCTTTTTGGTTGCACATGTATGCTGAAGAGTTGGCAAGTGTCAGCAATCAATCACTACTGCCAAATGGTTTTATATCACTATCGGTACCCATGTATCTTGATCCAGCGCATTATCCTACAGTAGAACCTCTATTGGATGGTGTTATATGGGGACAAACTGCGCCATTCAACAATCTATGTCCTACAGTGAGTGGCTATAAAACTCCTACAGGTTGTGCTGCGACTGCCATTGCGCAGATTATGTACAAGCATCAATATCCCGCACAAGGTACTGGTAGCCACTCCTACAAGACCAATTCTCACAAAGTATCCTTGAGTGCAGATTTTGGGGCAACAACATATGATTGGGCAAATATGCTGCCAGATTATTCTGGTTCGTATTCAGAAGAGCAAGCGACAGCTGTAGCGACTCTGATGTTGCATGCAGGTATTGCTATGGATATGGATTATGCACCCAACTTCAGTGGAGCAATAGGGGCTAATGCCATGAAAGCGTTATATACGTATTTTGGTTATGATGCGGATATTACTGTTTTACCCAAGGGATATGTACAAGAAATTGATGTTTTGCGAGCAATTGCTACAGATTTGGAAGCTGGGCGTCCTGTGTTTATGGAAGGAACTACTATCAATAGCGAGGGTCATGCTTTCGTATGCGATGGTATGCAATCCGATGGATTCTTACATATCAACTGGGGTTGGGATGGCATCTCTAATGGCTACTTCGCATACTCGGCACTGGCTCCAGATGTACAGGGTACTGGCGGCAGTAGCAGCAACTTGGCATTTACCCAACGTGTAATAACATATACGGGTATTCAACCTAATCAAGGTGGAGTTGCTACACCACTTGTAACCGTAAGTGCCATCGAACGCACATCCAATGATGAAATAGGTAGAAATGATAAACTAAATTTAGCATTGTCTGGTTTTATGAGCAGAGGCATCATAGATGCTGCTGGCATCCTGATGTATCACATCTATGATAAAAATGATAATCTTGTAAGTGAAGTGGAAGTGAGAGATTTTGAGTTGGCATCGGGTTATTTCTATACTACTCCTATCCCTCTATCTCATACTATTCCTTCGAACCTGTCCGTAGGCGAATACAAATTGGAGGTGGTGTATAAAGATGCCACCAACACTATTCGCCCGATTTTGGTAAAAGACAAAGGAGTAGTGCGTATCCCTATGACTATTAGTGAGTCATCTATCTCGTTTGTCCCACAAGAGCCAGCAGAACTCGCACCCATCACTCAAGCACAAATCGTTTACATGAATGGCACTAAACTATGGCAAGTAACTCTTTATTCAGATGGATTTTTGGCAGCCGATCCATCTAGTACAGATGTGGGAATACAATTAATAATTCAAAGCAGTAGTACAACGTCTATCGTTGGAACCTATGTGCTGGATGCTGCTTATAGTAAACAAATGGGTAGTATCAGTAGTGCAGTTTATGCGATAGGTATTTCACAAGCCTGCAAAACATATACCCCAAAACAATTGCACTTGACCATTAGCGAAGGTGAAAATGGAACACTACAATTCACATATTATATGGAGATTGATGCGGAAATACATCGTGAGAAACATACCATTGCACCTACATGGTATATGTTAGATGGTAGTGCTGCATATTATTACGATAGTCAAGTGACTTATGATCTCGCAGCATGGCTCACGCCATCTCGATCATCGAACATTGCGCAATCTTTTGCTACAAAAGGAGGAACTACTATGCCTTATTTTGTGCGTGGTATCGTATCCAATATACGCAATACTCCAGAAGAAATCACGCAATATCAGTCTGCTTGTTTTGATATTTCTGAAGATGGCACAACCGCAAATCAACTCTATTGCTACAATACTCGTTGGCTGGATAATACCGATTTTACAACAGGGGAAGAAATAAATATTGCTAATGAAGTGGTCGTATTAGGAGTTCTACAAACCAAAAATGGTACAGAGCCAGAGATTCAAGGATATATCTATGAATTTAATGAAAAATCTACTCAACGTGATTATAGCATTAAATCCTTATCGTTGGTTAGTATTGAGGGTATGAAGGTTACTTTTGCTTGGGAGAGCGAAGCGACCATGGTAGAAGTGCGTTTACTTAATGCTAAGAACAAGCAAATAGGCAAGATGTACACATCCGAAAAACAAGTTTCTTTCAATGCACCAGAAGTTGGCAAATATACCATCTGCGTGCGCCCTGTAGATGAAGACAAACAATACCTAGCAGAGGAAGTGAAACTCGTAGTAGAAGTGGATGACTATTCAGTCAAAGACCTTGCGTTGGTAAGTATTGACAATATGAAAGTTACCGTGGCATGGACTACAAAAGCTCCGTTGGTAGAGGTACGACTATTGAATGCAAACAACAAACAAATTGGTAAAACGCAAACATCAGAAAGCCAGATTACATTTACAGCTCCAGAAGTAGGGCAATATACTGTAGGTGTGCGTCCTATATACGATGATCAGCAATATCTAGCAGAAGAAGTTACTCTAATTGTAGTTGTAACACCTACTGGCGTGGAGGATGTAACGACAGCTACAATTCCTACAAAGAAACTTTTGAGAAATGGTCAATTGCTAATTATTCGCGATGGTAAAATGTATAATATAATGGGACAAGAGCTATAGCAGTTAAGAGAAGGTACTATAACCGCCACGAATTGTGTGGTTATTGTATGGTTGTTGTGTGGTGCGAGCGGGGATTTTTTCATGCACACATTTGTCTATGTGAAGAAAAAGTAGTACCTTCGGAGCTGCCTGTTATGACAATTCTTATCTCACTATGTTCGAACGAATTGCATACCATTCCCTCGAAGCTACTGCAAAAAAATGTAGCCTATGGCAATAAAAATAAACTTTTCTTGCACATATACGTTTTTTTTTGTACCTTTGCAGCGATGTTTATAATGAAATCAACAGTAAGATGCATAAATCAGGATTTGTAAATATAGTAGGCAATCCCAATGTGGGTAAGTCCACATTGATGAATGTATTGGTGGGTGAGCGCCTTTCGATTATCACATCCAAGGCGCAAACCACTCGCCACCGTATTATGGGTATCGTCAATGGCGATGACTTCCAAATGGTGTACAGCGACACTCCCGGCGTACTCCAACCCAACTACAAGCTCCAAGAACAGATGTTGGAGTTCTCACGTTCGGCATTGGTAGATGCTGATGTGTTGCTCTATGTGACGGATGTGCAGGATAACCCCGACAAGAATGCCGACTTCCTTGACAAAGTGAAGCGCATTAAAGCCAAAGTCTTTCTGATTATCAATAAGATAGACCTCACTACCCAAGAGACCTTGGAGCAGTTGGTAGAGTATTGGCACCGCGTATTGCCAGAGGCAACAGTATTCCCAATCTCGGCACAACAGAAGTTTGGCACCGACCAACTCTTTGTGGCTATCCGCGAAGCGTTGCCAGAGTGCCCACCATTCTTCCCAAAGGACCAATTGACCGACAAGTCGTCGCGTTTCTTTGTGGATGAGATGATTCGCGAGAAGATTCTGCTGAACTACGACAAGGAGATTCCTTACAGCGTAGAGGTAGAGGTGGAGACTTTCCACGACGAAGAACCCGATGAGCAACATCCCGAGGGTATGATTCGCATTGGTGCAGTCATTTATGTAGAGCGCGATAGCCAAAAAGGAATCATCATCGGCAAGGGCGGCAAAGCATTGAAGCGTGTCGGCACCCAAGCCCGCCGTGAGATAGAGGCGTTCTTTGGAAAGCCTGTATTCCTGCAACTCTTTGTCAAGGTGGACAAAGATTGGCGTAGTTCGCAAACACGACTCCGTCATTACGGATATGATCTTAATTAGTTTAGAGGACGGCGCAAAGCGCCTTATAGGTTAGAGGCCAGGATATAAAAAACGCTCCCGATTGGGGAGCGTTTTTTTTGGCATATAACTTGATTAAACTGCTACCCAGCAGCAATATTTATGCATATGATAATGCCAAATGACAAATGCGATGGCAGCAGCTATCACCAACACAACAGTAATAGCAATAGCCCACTTAGTTGTTTTAGATAAGCCTTTCTTTTTGAGCTTCAGAACAGGGAAATCTGCTTGCTCGGTTAGTGTATTACCAAATAGTACA
Source organism: Paludibacteraceae bacterium (assembly GCA_045124995.1). Taxonomy (GTDB): domain Bacteria; phylum Bacteroidota; class Bacteroidia; order Bacteroidales; family Paludibacteraceae; genus Colicola. The sequence goes on from JBGVMY010000007.1 coordinate 238,485, forward strand.
CTAACGATAGCATCGGCGTTGATGGCCCAACCATTGGCATTCAAGAGCGGAGCCAAATTGCGTTTACGTAGTTTCATCCATGCCAAAACCATCGATGGTCCGCTAATGGCTAGCAAAATACAAATGATGAGTGCAGGGATGGCCCACCAACCTTTATGGGCAAGATCTGTTACCTCTGTCAATAGGGATGTCAAGAAAGTTCCTAATGCACCTACTGCCATACCAATGGCTGCAAAGATACCTGCGAACTTAGCGATATCAAAAGGAGCAGGTTGTGCAGCTTGACCTGCAGCAGGAGGTGTTTGTAGTTTAGCGGTCATATCTGCAAAAGATTTCTTCTCTTTCTCCGCAGCAGATTTGGTGATCAAGCCGCTAACCCATTCTCCCAACTTGCGGTATGGACTCCAAAAAGCTTGACCGATGGAAATAGGATTGTCTATAATCTTCACCACTTCTGCTTCCCAATCACGACCTTGGCGGTCATAGAAGAGCGCGTTTTTACCCACTTTGAGGTTGCGAATATCACCAATTGTCATAGCTGCTACAATTTGCATCGTTTGTCCAGTAGCGTGGTGCTTGCAATTGCAGTAGATAAGGAACATTCCACTATCTGGAGCTTGTGCATTATGCTTGCCCATATCGCTCACCTTAAGACAAAGATTACATGCACGTTGGTCGATCACCAAGGTACCTGCTTGGAAAATCGCCCAAGGAGTCTCATTTGCATTACCACGACCTAACAATGCTTTGCCGCGTTTTGCGTAAAAGTCATTGAAACTAACGAAGTTATGCAACAACGTCACATAATCGCGGCATAGTAGCAACAACTTCTCTAATGGTTTATATTGTGCTTGTGCTGCGGTGACTGCTGCCGCATTAGCACCTTCTGCTGCGGCTTTGCCTGCTTCGTATTCGGCAATCTTTTTACCCATCTCTGAGAATTGCTCTTCGGTCAATCCAGGCACAGCAGCATCAGCAGGTAGGGTGGCTAAGCCCAATTCTTGCAACTTAGCTGTGTGGAAATATTGTGCATAACTCTCTTGGCATGCTTTGTATGCTGCCATCACGTCGCCCGCGTATGGCGCTTCAGGAGCAGCTTGTGCTTCAATCGTAACACCTGCAATAGCGGCCTTTACTGCATCCAATGTCACCACACCATCTGCAGCGAGTGGGGTGGCTACAGCCAGTAGTGTTTCATCTATGATGTCCTCCAATGCGAGAGATGCTTTGCCATCGAATAAAACTTGTGGATCACGAAGAACCTTGCAAAGCCACTCCGCAGTAGTAACTACGTCCGCGACGTGAATCTTGCTGTCGCTGTCGGTGTCCATACATTTTAGACTCTCTTCTGGAATCTCTAGGCCTGCAGTAGGGCATGCGAGCACGGTCCAAAGCTTTTCATCTAACTCAGCAAGGTGCTGAATATCTTTGCCATCCTTAATGACAACGCGTGTGTTTCCGCCAATATTGGCGTATGTCCAAGTGTGTTTCATATATGTATGTATTTTGTTGTTTCTCAATCGCCTGCAAAAGTACTATTTTTTTTGCAAATATGCAAATATTTTAATTTTTTCGTCTTTTTTATTTGAAAAACTTGCGTATATGCAATTTTTGTTGTACCTTTGCACGCTTTTTTGCGGGAGTATGCCTGCGCGAGAAAAAAGCATAACTGAATGTTTAACTTTTTAATTCGGATAACGGGTATCGGTTATCGGTAAACGGTTGTCCAAAACAATTGCTAATTATGGCAGAAAATCTTTCACTCCAGAACTTCGACTGGGAAGCATTTGAGAACGAAGCTCAAGGCAAACAAAACGAAGAAATCCTTTCTAAGTATGACGCTACCCTGAACGCAATCAAGGATCAAGAGGTAGTAGAAGGTACTGTAATTTCCATCAACAAACGTGAGGTTGTTGTAAACGTAGGTTACAAATCAGACGGTATCGTGCCTGCTGCTGAGTTCCGCTACAACCCAGATTTGAAAGTGGGTGATACCGTAGAGGTATACGTAGAGAGCCAAGAGGACAAGAACGGTCAACTCGTACTCTCACACAAAGAGGCTCGCGCAGCTCGCAGCTGGGATCGCGTTAACGAGGCTCTTGACAACAACGAGGTAGTTAAAGGTTACATCAAGTGCCGCACTAAGGGCGGTATGATCGTTGATGTATTGGGTACTGAAGCATTCTTGCCAGGTAGCCAAATCGACGTTAAGCCAATCCACGACTACGATGTATTCGTTGGTAAAACAATGGAATTCAAGATTGTTAAGGTTAATCCTGACTTCCGCAATGTAGTTGTATCGCACAAGGCTCTTATCGAGGCTGAGCTCGAACAACAAAAGAAAGAGATTATTTCTCACCTTGAGAAGGGTCAAGTACTCGAGGGTACTGTAAAAGCAATCATGAACTATGGTGTATTCATGGATCTTGGTGGCGTTGACGGTTTGATCCACATTACTGACTTGAGCTGGGGTCGCGTAAGCAATCCAAATGAGTTGCTCGAAGTTAACCAAAAGATCAATGTGGTTATCCTTGACTTTGATGATGACAAGAAACGTATCGCTCTTGGCTTGAAGCAACTTACTCCTCACCCATGGGAGGCATTGAATGCTGACTTGAAGGTAGGTGATAAGATTAGCGGTAAGGTTGTTGTGATGGCTGACTACGGAGCATTCGTAGAGGTTGCTCCTGGCGTAGAGGGCTTGATTCACGTTAGCGAGATGAGTTGGAGCCAACACCTCCGTTCTGCAAATGACTTCTTGAAAGTTGGTCAAGAGGTAGAGGCTGTCGTTTTGACCCTCGACCGTGACGAGCGCAAGATGTCACTCGGCTTGAAGCAACTCAAGAATGATCCTTGGGAGACTATCGATACCAAGTATGCAGTAGGTACTCGTCACTTCGCAAAAGTTCGCAACTTCACTAACTTTGGTGTATTTGTTGAGATTGAGGAGGGCGTAGATGGCTTGATCCACATTAGCGACTTGAGCTGGACCAAGAAGATCAAACATCCAAACGAGTTTACTCAAATTGGTGCTGAGATCGAGGTTGCAGTTCTCGAAATCGACAAAGAGAATCGTCGTCTCTCACTTGGTCATAAGCAACTAGAGGAGAATCCATGGGAGGAGCTCGCAGCTAAATACAGCGTAGAGACTATCGTTGCTGGTAAAGTTGCTGAGGTTACTGACAAGGGTGCTACCGTAGTATTGGAAGATGGCGTAGAGGGCTTCTGCACCGCTCGTCACTTGCAAAAAGAGGACAAGAGCGCTGTGGCTGTAGGCGATACTTTGGACTTCAAGGTAATTGAGTTCAATCGCGATGCTAAACGTATCCTCCTTTCTCACCTCCGCACTTGGGAGGAGCGCAAAGAGGCTCCTGCTAAAGAGGTAAAGGCTAAGAAGGAGAAAGAGGCACAACCAGAGTTGCCAAAGATGGAGAAAACTACTCTTGGTGACTTGAGCGTATTGGCTGACCTTAAGGCTTCTATGGCTGCTGAGGAGAAACCTGCAAAGGCTAAAAAAGCAACCAAGAAAGCTGAGGATGCAGAGTAATCTAAATCCCTAAATAATAAAAAATCCCTTTCCAACTCGGAAAGGGATTTTTTTTAATCTATAACCTTAGTAATATATAGAAGCGATAACTTATCCTAATCGACTAATACGAGTAAGTTCTTCTTCGTCCAAAATCTGAATCTTGCGACCATCTAATGCAATCAAACCTTCAGTAGCAAATTGAGAGAGTGTGCGGATGGCATTGGAAGTGGTCATGTTTGACATGTTTGCCAAGTCTTCACGTGCCATATACATTGCAATTGTAGCACCATCCTCATCCAGACCATATGTACGTTTGAGCGTGATGAGTGACTCCGCCAATCGGCCACGAATATGCTTTTGTGTTAGGTTGACAGTTTGCGACTCAGAGATAGCTAGATCCTTTGCCATTGCTAACAAGACAGCAAAGCAGAACTCATTGTTTTGTTGTACCAACTTAATAAATGCTTCGCGGCGAACACGATATACTACAGTTGGTTCTACTGTACTAGCACAAGAAGAGTGTGCGTCTCCAACAATAGCACTGCGATAACCAAACAAATCAAACGGCTTAAGCAGACGAATGATTTGCACTCGCTGACCCACACCTTCTTTTGATAGACGTACCGTACCTGAAATTACCATCATAATATGCGTAGGAGCATCGCCCTCGCGGTGAATCATCTCATTCTTACGATACTTTTTGACTTCTGAATTGTTATCAATAAAGGATCTTTGCTCTGGTGTTAGGGAACTCCATATTGGATTGAGCTCCCATAATTTACCAAATTCCTCTTGATACTTTCTCATACCTTTTAATCAATTAGGCTGCAAAGATACGTTTTTTTTACGAAATAAGCAAAAAAATACACGATTATTAGCATATTTCGAATATTTTTTGTAACTTTGCAGTCGAAAGTTGAATTTTATACTTAAAATTGTTTATTATGGATATTTCCGTTTTAGTGCCTCTGTATAACGAAGCCGAAAGTTTACCTAGTTTGCATGAGTGGATTGTGCGCGTGATGACAGAGCATGATTTAAGCTACGAAGTGGTGTTTGTTAACGATGGTTCGAGTGATGATTCGTGGGATGTAATACGTACCTTAAGTGCGAAAGATGAGCATGTCCGTGGTATTTGTTTCCGTCGCAATTATGGTAAGTCGGCGGCATTGCATTGCGGTTTCCAAACAGTGAAGGGCGATGTTGTTATAACAATGGATGCTGATTTGCAAGATTCACCAGATGAAATTCCAGAATTGTATCGTATGATCAAGGAAGATGGCTATGATTTGGTAAGTGGTTGGAAACAAAAACGATATGATAATAAATTAACAAAAAATCTTCCTAGCAAATTATTTAATGCAACTGCACGCCGAGTAACAGGCATACAATTACATGATATGAACTGTGGTTTGAAGGCCTATCGTCAAGAGGTGGTAAAGAATATTGAAGTGTTCTCGGAAATGCATCGTTATATTCCTTATTTAGCCAAAAATGCAGGTTTTACCAAGATTGGCGAGAAGGTAGTGCAACATCGTAAACGTGAATTTGGTGTTAGCAAATTTGGTTTAAACCGATTTGTGAATGGTTATTTAGATTTGATGACCTTATGGTTTTTAAATAAGTTTGGCAAACAACCAATGCACTTTTTTGGGTTGGTAGGTAGCGTGATGTTTATTTTGGGTTTCGTTGCAATTATTGTAGTAGGATCTATGAAATTGCATGCTCTAGCTAATGGGGTACCTGCTATGTTGGTGGGTGTGAATCCATATTTTCATCTGAGTATATTGATGATGATACTCGGTTGTATGCTATTTTTAGCAGGTTTCTTGGGGGAATTAATCATCCGCAACTCCAACGAGCGTAATGATTATTTGATTAAAGAGAAATTGTAAATTCTAAAGTAGAAGGATAGGGGTGAATAAGGCTGATGACATATTTGATTTCTATCGTGATTCTGTAATATTAACCGAAGACGATTGTGCTGATTTTTTGGTAATCGTACAAGACACTCATGCGCCAGCAGATGGTGCTATGGCTGTAACAGGACTTACGTTAGCACTATTAGAACGTGATTGGAGTAAAGAAAAGATGCTTTTGTTGATGAAAGCATTTTCTTTAGTCCAGTTAGATATGGTACGTGAACGAATTATTGTAGGGTTGCTTTTGCTATTGATGAAATATAATACAATTGTTCGTGAGAATGCCGATTTATATGATATTATTCAGGATATATTAACGGAAGAACCAGAACTAAGTTTTACAGCCCTATGTAATATTGCGCGCACTGCCCAAGTAAAACAATTGGAGAAATTTAATCAGCAGATGGCTAAGGATATTATGCCACTGATGAATCAAGTGGGCTCGGATGAGTTTTATGACGTTATTCGCAAACATCAAGGTGAAATGGAGCGTATTGCTCGTTTGCACCTAGATCAAAACTTCTTGATTTTCAAGACAGCTTATTATACTGACTTTTTTCGAAGCAAAGCTGCTAATTGGTTTCGTCCTTGGACGGATGAGCAACTGCTTAACCTCCCAGAAGATGACCGTGAACAGTTGCAAGAGATGATTGATCTTTGGCCGATGTGCGATAGCGATAAATATGCGCTGCTAGGTATGTCAAGTATGATACGTGATACCTTGAAGGGGCAATTACAAGGTGATATGCTTTCACAGATAGGCGATCAATTAGGACATGCTACCATTGTGACCAATGGATATGTGCAACAGATGTATCGCTACTTCCGTTTATCCTCTTTTACACACGGCACACCGTTTGATTTGGTGCCATATCTGCGAGATACCTTGGTATATCGACTAGTGGTGGTCGGTGAGAATGCCAAAAAGACAATCAACGAATTACTTGTTTAATCCAACATTTGACCAAAGTTGTTGGATAGTTGGATCATTTGATCATATTCCTCTGGTGATAGGTCGTAGAAATAATAGTTACGTGGATCAATAGGGCGATCATTTAAACGAACTTCATAGTGCAAGTGTGGACCTGTTGATTTTCCTGTATTTCCGACCAATGCAATGATATCTGACCGACGTACTTTTTGTCCTTTGCGTACGAGAGATTTGTATAAGTGTGCATACAAGGTTTGATACCCAAATCCGTGATCAAGAATAACAGTGTTACCATATCCTTGTTTCCATCCAGAGAATGCTACTGTAGCATTACCTGTTGCAAAAACTTCTGTTCCCGTAGGTGCAGTGAAATCCATTCCTTGATGGAACTTACGCACATGATATACAGGATCGATACGCATGCCATAACCTGAAGCTACACGGGTTAAATCTTTGTTCAAGACTGGTTGAATGGCTGGGATGTTCTCCATTCGAATCTCTTGATTCTTAGCCATTTCTACCACTTCTTCGTATGACTTTGCTTGAACGTATAGTTCCTTTTCCAGGATATCTACTTTGAGTGATAGATCCGCCGATAGTTGATTGTTTGTCATCTGTGCGATCTGCTCGTAGTAAGATATTTTGCGTTGTGCACCTTGGCGTATGCTGAGTGGTATAGGTTCTGCGCCAAATAGTACGCGGTATAGGTTATCGTCGCGTTGTTGTAGGTCAGACATTACCACTTGCATCTGATCTACTTGCAAATTAAGTGCTTCTAATTGCGATGCTAATGCTGCTTTTTCTCGGAGTAATTGCTTTTCACGAGGGGATGGAAAATATAACAAAAATAGGTATAAAAATACCATACCAAGAACAATACCTCCTAATATATATATACCAGTTTGACGTAACCAATATCTTAAACCATGTTCCACTTGCTCCATAGCAAGGGTCTTCGGATTAAAGCGAAATTTCTTATTATTCATAGTCTCTATTTTTTAGAGCGATTAGTACGCTGGTTGTTATTGCGAGTAGTTTGTTTTTGTGTTGTATTAGGTTTCCACCAAAAGAAGTAACTATTTTGTTTTTGTTTTTCTTCTTTGGTTTTGGCTACATATACGGGTTCTTTGGTGTACGGATTCAACCCAGTATAGAACATTGTTGTTGCCAATGTCATAGGGGTTGGCGTAAAGTCCTGCACTTGCTCTGGGTGATAGTGCATTTGTCGACAACACTCTGCCAGTTGTTGCATATCTTTGTTTGTACATCCAGGATGTGAGGAAATGAAGTATGGAATCAGTTGTTGGCGCAATCCAGCCTCAGTATTTACTTGCTCAAAGAATCGATAAAAACGTTCATATTGTTCCCATGATGGTTTGCGCATGAGTTTTAGTACCGACGTGGATGTATGTTCAGGAGCAACCTTCAAGCGTCCTGAGACATGGCGTGTAATAAGTTCTTTGCCATACTGCTCATTCATCAAATCGTAGCGAATGCCGCTACCAACAAACGATTTTTTTATATAAGGAAGATGATCTACCTTGTTATATATATGTAGTAATGGTGCAAAATCTTGGTTGAGATTTTTGCAGATAGAGGGGTGTAAGCAACTGGGGCGTGCACATTTTTCGCACAATGACATATCTTTGCCATGCATACCATACATATTGGCACTTGGTCCTCCTAAATCACTTAGATACCCCTTCCATTCTGGTAAATCTTTGAGTTTGTCAATTTGACGAAGAATATTTTTTTCTGAACGCGAGGTGATTTGTTTCCCTTGGTGAGCTGAGATAGTACAGAAACTGCATCCGCCAAAACATCCACGATGCATACATATTGAGAAACGAATCATCTCGTAGGCTGGGATACGCTTGTCTTTGTATTTTGGGTGTGGGTGGTATTGAAATGGCAAATCGTAGATAGCATCCAATTCCTCTGTGGTCATTGTGGGATAGGGTGGATTAACGACCACACATTTATCGCCAATGGGCTGAATGATGGTTGATGCGTTGATTTTATTGCTCTCAGTCTCAATCAAACGAAAGTTTTCGGCGTGCACTTGCTTGCTTTTTAATGCCGCTTCATGACTTTGCAGTACAATCACTTCACCGTTTCCTGTTTCCCTTTTCCCGTTTTCTATTAAATATGCCGTCTGCGGAATGTTATGTTGAATACCATGCTTGGCAATCTCCACAATCTGCTTTTCTCCCATACCATACACCAATATGTCGGCTTTGGAGTCAACCAAGATACTTGGCATTAATCTATCCGACCAATAGTCGTAGTGAGTCAAACGACGCATAGATGCTTCGATACCGCCAATCACGATGGGTACATCGGGGTAGAGTTCTTTTAGAATATTGCAGTAGGTGATTGTACAATAGTCAGGACGCATTCCCGCCCTTCCTTCAGGAGTGTAAGCGTCATCAGAACGTAGTCGTTTGGCTGCGGTATAGTGGTTCACCATCGAGTCCATACTACCCGATGTCACAGCAAAGAATAGTCGTGGACGTCCTAATTTAGTGAAATCGCGATGATCTCCACGCCAATCCGGTTGAGGGACGATCGCTACGCGATAACCATGAGCCTCCAATATACGACCTATCACCGCTGCTCCAAAAGCAGGGTGGTCAATATATGCATCGCCTGAGAAGAGGATCACATCCACTTCATCCCAACCGCGGAGTTGCAGCTCTTTTTTGGTGGTCGGCAAATATGCTTTTAGGTCGTACATCTTGCAATGCTTAATTATTTCACTCGGATATATGTGATGGTACCTTCGCTGCTAGTAAAGATACATTCTTTGTTGCTCAATGGCAATGGGGTATTCAATATTGAGTTACCAATCTTATGACGCCACAATACTTTTCCAGTTTGTGCATCCATACCGAGAAGCAAGCCATTCTTGGTGCTCACCCATAAGATACCATCTTTCTCCAATGGCATAGCGGGGTTATGTTCATAACCAAATTCCGCATGTGTTGCCCAACGTGTAACAGGCTCAAGAGTGGTCGCATCCATAGCGACAACTGTATCCCACATACATTTGGAATACACAGTTCTACCATCTTCACTTAGGCCGACAGTCTCTCGCACTTTATATTCTTTAGTACGCCATATTTGCTCGCCTGTTTCAGCATCCAAGCATGTGAAATAGCGGTCTGGAGCAGCAAAGAACACTTTGCCATTAGCTGCTACTGGCCATACGCTAGCTGGAGAAAGTTTTGGATTACCATTACCATTGTTCCATTTCCATACCAAAGAACCATCTGCTAGGTTGAGGGCGTAGAAATGAGTATCCCAACATCCAAAATAAAGTTTGTCATTATATACCAATGGAAGAGTAAGAACATAGTTCTTTAATTCGTCAAATGACCATTTAACCTTACCCGTATGAATATCTATTGCAAACATTCTGCCATCTCCACCACCGATATATGCAATACCTTCATGAATGGTGGCTGCGCCCATAACCGCTTGGTTTGTAGTAACATGCCAAATCTCTTTGCCAGTCTTTGCATCCAATCCGTAGATATTATAGTTTGCGCTACCGAATACTACCACACCATCATTCACTGCAGGACTGCCCACAATGCGCATGCCTGTATCAAAGGTCCAATTGGTTTTTCCTTTTTTGAGGTCAAGCGAATACATTACACCAACGTCATCACCGATAAACAAACTCTTACCATCGGTCACTGGAGTGGAGTAAATTCCGCCCTTCAATGCTTTGTGCCATACACGTTTCACGTTGGCATATTCCTTGTTGACATCAAAGTTAGGACGCAACTCTTCGTTAGATGGTCCATATTCCTTTTGTTCAAATGGCAAACTGAGCCATTGTTGTGCATCCTCTCCGATGCGTTTCTCATGAAAACGGATACTATCACTAATGGAGATGATCGAGTAGCCATTTACGCCATCTTTGTCGCGCAAGTTCGAGCGATTGAGCACATCTGCAATACCATCGCAGTCAAAGAGCAGATTGCGGTGGTAGTGACCACCCATAATACATTGTACATTATGTTGGCGCAACACGTCTGTCACATTGTACCAGTTATCTACGTCGCCATTGCGCAATGGGTAGTGAGTAAACACAAAGATTGGTGCATCGCCAGCTGCGGATACGCTATCTAGATTATGCTTGAGCCATGCTATGTCTTGTGGTGCCACATGTCCATCTGCCATACGAATCACAGGACCCGAATTGAAACCAATAAAATACATGCCGTTATGGGTAAAAGCAAAACGACTATCGCCAAATACGCGACTGAAATCCATTACCCCCGATTCGGACCATGTGGTTTCGTGGTTGCCTGAAGCTGCATAGAATGGCACATTTAGTTTCTCTAGTTCATCTTTAATCGCTTGGATTGAAGCACGGTCGCCTGACTCGGACAGATCGCCTGTTACCACTACGAACTCAATTGTTGGATCCAGATTAATATCTGCAATTGAGCGTTGCAGATCTTCCATTGGACGTGGGTTACTAGTGCTGATGTGTGTGTCGGTCAGCAATGCAAACGAAAATAGTAGAATTGAAAGAATGTTCATAACACAAAATTTCTTTATTATTACTCTAGTTGTAAATTCATACGTTGGCGCAACTCTTCCAAATGTGGATTTTGTTGTGTCAACAGTTTATATTTCTCTGCAGCGGTATATGCCACATGTTCTGCCATATGCTCTGCCACTTCCACGCGAAGTTGCACAAGATCATTCTGTAACACATCGCGAATCCTATTCATCAATTGCTTGCCAAATTGCGAAAACACCTTCTTTTGCAATTGGTTAGCCACTGTGATGTGGAACTTATATTCCGAATCCATGATGGGTTCGTAGGTTGTCAGCATTGCTTTAAAGCGCTCTTCTTTTTCGAAGTGTTTTATCTGACCAACCCACGCGCTTTTGAGTTGGTCAACTGTAAAAGGGGTGTTGCGTTGTGTATTGTTTGTTGGTGTTGGGGTGCTTGGGCCATTTTGTGTGGTTGATGTTGGCTGCCCAATCACGCCCAGATTACCCAATGATGGCATCGCTCCCATCATTGGTTTGGGTGGCGGAGGGGCTTGTGGAGTTGGTTTTGGGGTGGGGGCTGGTGCAGGTTGCGGAGCCGCTTGTGCTACAGGCTTCGCTTGCACTGAAGTAGGGCGTTGTGTGGGCTGTGCCACAGGAGCCACTTCTGCGGGCTCAATCAATCGACAAAGCTTCACCAACGACAATTCGACAGTCAATCGTTTATTTTTCGCGGTGCGATATTGAATGTCGCAATTATTAACGATGTCCAATGCATTGAAGAGCCACTTTGCAGTGCAGCGAGTTGCTTGCTCTTGATAGTGTTGACGAATGGCATCCGATGTCTCCAGCAGTTGGGCTGTTGCTGCGTCTTTGCTTACCAACACATCGCGCAGGTGTTGTGCGAAACCTGTCACAAAGTGACCAGCGTCAAAGCCTTTTACTAATACCTCGTTCAGCAGTAGCAGGGCATCGCTTACATTGCCTGCTAAGGCTGCATCTACCAAGCGGAAGTAGTAGTCGCTATCCAACACGTTGAGGACGGCTATAGCCTGCTCGTAACTGATGTTTGTTCCGCAGAATGACACCAACTGATCAAAGATACTCAGTGCATCGCGCATACCGCCGTCGGCTTTTTGTGCCACTACGTTAAGTGCTTCTTCGCTAGCGTTAATTCCCTCTTGCTTAGCTACATACTGCAAATGATGAATCGTATCGGCTACGGTGATACGGCTGAAGTCGTACACTTGACAGCGGCTCAATATCGTCGGAATCACCTTATGCTTTTCTGTGGTCGCCAAAATAAAGATCGCGTATGAAGGTGGCTCTTCCAGTGTCTTCAATAGCGCGTTGAACGCACCTTGCGACAGCATATGTACCTCGTCTATGATATACACGCTATACTTGCCTATTTGTGGTGGAATACGCACTTGGTCAATCAGCGAACGGATATCTTCTACCGAGTTATTAGACGCTGCGTCCAACTCATGGATGTTGTGCGAACGTTGTTCGTTGAACGAAACGCACGACTCACATTGGTTGCATGCATCGTTTTCTGCGGTTGGTGTCAAGCAGTTGATTGTCTTGGCAAAGATACGTGCACAAGTCGTTTTGCCGACGCCGCGAGGCCCGCAGAATAAGTATGCGTGCGCCAAACGGTTGGTGCGAATCGCATTGCGAAGCGTCTGTGTCAATGCTTCTTGACCCACCACGCTCTCAAAGGTGGTAGGACGATACTTTCTTGCTGATACGATATAATTCTCCATAATACACAATTAACGCGCAAAGGTACAAAAAAAAATGCACATACGCAAGTGCACGTGCAATTTTCTTATCAATTTACATTCTTTTCTTTTGAGATGCGTTCACCATACCCACGGAATTAGCCGCCAGCGCACGTGTTTTTGGTAGTCGATATAACCTTTCAGTCCTGCTGTAAGAACTTGCTCCTCGTTGGCTATTCGTTTGATGATCAACGCGGGATAAACGGAGAAAACCAGCAGCCCCCACCATGACCCAAGAATCACAGGCATTGCGAGGAATATCAGCAAGGTCGCGCTATACATTGGATGACGTACAATGCCGTACGCACCAGTTTGGATAAGTTCTTGATTTTCTTGTACTTCTATTGTTCGTGAAAGATAAGCGTTTTCGCGCATCACTTCTGCGTATAGGGCATATCCCAAGAGGAATAATATAGCTGCTACTATCACCGTCCAAAGGGGTATTTCTGACCACCCAAAACGCTTGTCTAGCCCGCACACTACGAACCCGCCAACGAACATCAGTCCTGACAATGCAACCACATGTTTTTGTGTGTCTTCTTTCTCTTTGTTATTCAGACGTTTGGCTAGTAGTTCGGGCGATGCGATGAGCAACCAAATGCCGATGCAAGTTATTGGGAAGAACAGCAAACCAATCAGTAACCAGGCTTGCCAATACATCCAAGTTCCTGCGGGCAAAAAGAGTAGCAAACCGATCAATGTGATCCCGCATAATAGTTTGCATAGTCCTCTGATAATCAATACGCTTTTTGTCATATTTGTGTTTTGTCTATTGTGCTACTTTTCCTCTGCAAAGGTACTACAAATATTCCATATATGCAATAATTCTTGTTTTTTACTTGTCATTTACTTGTCAATTAGCCGCCGATAGTTAGTTATTAGTTAGTTATTAGTTAGTGATAAGTTAGTTATTAGTTAGTGATAGACGAACCTTTACCGGGCATTGTCCTACTAAATGAACCTAACTAACTGACAGATAGCACCTTAACCTAACTTCATAATAAATTAAAAAAATGTGACGAAAACCCGAATTTTGATGACTAAATATTTGGTAATCTGCAAGTTATTCACTACCTTTGCAAAAAATTTAACAACCAAATATTTAGCAGTATGAAAATCAACATTGCCTACATTATCCAAAATGAGGAAACATTGTGGAACTCTATCCGTTGGACAGCAACCAACTCTACACCTACATGTAAATGTGGTTGCAGCGAACTCTACAAAACAACTGACGGTAGATTTAAGTGCAAATCTTGCGGTTATACATTTAGCGAAACAGCAAATACCATACTGCAAAATACCAAGTTGCCTAAATGGAAATGGTTGTTTGCTATCTATACTTTATCTGCACAACGCAGTATATCAGTAAGAGAGTTAGCAAGTATGATTAGTGTTAGTAAATCTTCTTCACACCTTATGTTGCAGAAGATTAGAAGTTATATGGAGTTAGATAGTGTGGATATGTCAGGTGTAGTTTGTTTAGATGAAGCGCACATTGGCGGTTGGAGTGGCATGCACTTAAAGAAGAAGATTGAATATATGGTTGAACACAACTATATGCTGAAGGGTGAGAAATACCGAAAAGAAGCGATTTTAGCAGCAAGTAGTGAAAAGAAGCAGCATATACTATGTGGTGTAAATGAAGCAGGCAAAGCGAAAGTAACACACATTAAAGGGCAAATTACGAAGGATATAGTAAAGCAGGTGGTTAAACAGAACGGTATTACTCATATTATATCAGATGAAAGTATGTTGTATAGAGGTATTAAGGGTGTGACTACTGAACAATGTAACCACTCTAAACATATCTATATGACAAAGGGCGGACATACAAGCAACCCATGTGAGAATAGATTTAGTTGGGTTAAAAGAATTGTAGGTGCGTATCATACACATACTGCTGATAGATACCTGCAATTATATCTGAACCAAATTATTTTTAAGATGAATAATAGAGATATGTCAGTTGCTGATAGATTTATGAAATTAGGTGGATTATGTTGCACTAAATCTGTTACCAAGAAAGATATATTGAATTATGACTATACAGACGGATTGTATTATGAGGATAAAGTAGAAGTAGATTGGGACGGATATATTGAAATGTGTGGGGGTATGGTGCAACAGATAGAAGTGGGTAGAAAGATTTACAAGCGATAATCTAAATACATATATAAACAAGAATTGGGGATTGCTATCAAAGTAACCCCCTGTGCAGCATGTGGTTCAAATTGTAGGACAGTGCCCTTTACCGAGATATTACGATACTTTTTTGCTGCTATCCTGCACCTTTTCTATGGTCTTTTTATAACTTTTCGGTTATATTCCTGCAACTTTTTTGTCATCTTCTTGCAACTTTTTTCGATTTTTCTTGCCTACCTCCCAAAAAAGTTGTACCTTTGTCCCGAATTGTGTACTAATACAAAATAAGAAAAAATACAATGAAAAAATCTCTCTCCTTTCTGCTTTTGGTGATGATGTTCTGTGTATATACCTACGCTGAGCAACCAAAATGTGAATTTCGTGCCACATGGTTGGCTACTGTTTCCAATATTGATTGGCCAAAAACGAGAGCTACAAGTACTTCCAACCGTACAAAACAGCAAAAAGAGCTTACAGACATCCTTGACAAGTTGCATGCAGGCAACATGAATGCTGTGTGCATGCAAGTACGTTCGTTGTGTGATGCAATGTACCAATCTTCTTACGAACCTTGGTCTGCGGCTTTGACGGGTACACGTGGTCAAGATCCAGGGTATGATCCTCTAGCATTTGCTATTGAGGAGGCGCATAAGCGTGGTATGGAATTGCACGTTTGGGTAAATCCGTTTCGTGCTTCAACTGGCTCATTATCAAGTACTGATATGCTCTGGCAGAATGCGGGTGATTGGCTGATTAAATACAATAATGGCTCGTTTAAAGGTTATATTATTGACCCAGGTCACCCTGAAGCTCGTGCCTATGTAGTGAAGGTTTTAATGGAGATTGTTACTAACTATGATGTCGATGGTATTGTCATGGATGATTATTTCTATGCATATGGAGGCACTACGGACGAGGATATTAAGGCACAAAACCTTTATTTTGATCCTACGAACGTGGTTGACATGAATAATGATGGCAACAAACTCGATGATTGGCGACGCAGTAATGTGGATGATGTAGTGAAAACGCTCTATGAGCGTATTCAATCAGTTAAACCTTGGGTGCGTTTCGGTATGGGACCTGGTGGTATTTGGTCAATAGACAAGGGGGCAGCCAATGCGTATGGGATCAATTTGCCTTCTGGCATTGTCGGTGGTGATCCTTATGCTACACTATATTGCAATACAGTGGAATGGATTAAACAGGGCTGGGTAGATTATGTTAATCCACAGATTTATTGGTCAACCCAAGTGGCTGCGCAGGACTATGATGTGCTGTGCAAATGGTGGTCGAAAGACGTATGTGAGCATTTTTCCAACCAACTGCCTGACGGCAAAAAGGTATATCATTTTCCTTCTCCTGCTGCCTACAAGGTGTACAATGGTGCCAAGGGTTATGAAGATGGAGTAGAAGAAATGAAACGTGAGATTGACGCGAATCGCAGGAACTTATCCTCTGGGTACACAGGTGCTGTGTATTATAATACGACGTCTTATCTGAATATGTATGCAGAGCTTGCCCAATCGCATTATATTTATCCAGCTCTTCCTCCTCCAATGGATTGGAAGGTGAATGAGACATTGGAAGCTCCTGTCGATCTTATACTCACAGGCAATACAATGACGTGGCAACATCCTGTTGCTGAGCGTTTTACTGTATATGCTTATCCAAAAGGTACTGATCCTGTAAAGGCACTTGCCAATCCTGCGTATTTAGAAGGTATAGTGTGGGGCAATACGATTAATCTGAGCCATTTGGGAGATTTGAGTAATATTACTATAGCTGTGGCTACTTTCGATCGTTATGGCGTGGAGCATGGTGTGGCGTACCATAATTTAGGTGAAGTAATAGATGATCCTGATGACAATCCTGATATCACATGGGTATTGAATGGTGGTGTACTTCCAGAAGTAGAAGTGCCTACTAATCAACAACTGTGGGAGATGTTCAAGGCTGATTTCGATACATTTTATGCGGCCATATATCCTTCGTATGTAGTGCAAGATTATCCAATAAATGCGGTATTAGAAATGACTTGGCCAAAATGGTCAGAGGAACCGCTTGCGTTGGAATTCATGAACGAACACCCTGATTGGCAGTGGCTTGCGGACTATATTCAATCTGTTTATGGTGAAATTTCTGACGTACGTACATGGCGATTCAATCTGTATGCGTTCTTTAATGCAACGGATCAAGTCTATTATGTAGATGGTACGCATATATCGTATGCCAATTGTGGGGACTTTACTATTGCTGGCAAACCAGAAGCATGGGGCTCGTATTATCAAGCAGCAAAAGGTATGGTTACTTTGCCAGAATCAGTTTCTGCTGCATACACATTGCCTACAAATATCATACATCCAGACGGTTATGCTTTTTTAGGGTGGTGGGACAATGCTACTTTTGTGGGTGAACAAATGTATTCTATTCCTGCGTATTGGAAGGGTGTTTTGTATGCTAATTGGCAGAATACCACTCATTTAGAAAATGTGTTGGATGTCACTTTGCCAATTGAAATATATGACATAATGGGTCGCTTCCTTGGCACTGATATTGAGCACTTACAAGGAGATATCTTTATTATTAAACAAGGAAATAACGTATTCAAATTGATTAAATAACCGATTTTTCTTGCCTACATCCCAAAAATGTTGTACCTTTGCAACGAAATGGCACAATTATTGTACAGATACAAGTGACAATAATAACATTAACGATTAAATATTGAAACATATGAAAAAGTATATTTGTGATGTATGTGGTTGGGAGTATGACCCAGCGGTAGGTGTAGAAGATGCTGGTATTGCTCCAGGAACGGCTTGGGAAGATTTGCCAACAGATTTTGTTTGCCCACTTTGTGGAGTAGGCAAGGATGAATTCTCTGTTGCGGAATAGGCTCCATACCTCCACAAAATGGAGGATTGTAGATAGTGAAGATAAGATTTATAACATTAGGATGTAAACTAAACTTTGCCGAGAGTAGCGCTCTCGGCAAAGAACTTTTGTTGCGTGGTCATCAACGTGCTTCGTTGAGTGAAATACCTGATGTCTGTGTCGTTAATACGTGTAGTGTAACAGATGCCGCTGACCATAAAGATCGCCAAGCAATCAATCAGTTACATCGCAAATACCCAGCCGCTATCATTATCGTGACTGGGTGCTATGCTCAACTTCAACCTGAGCAAATTAGCCATATTCCTGGCGTTGATTACGTGTTAGGACAAAACGAGAAATACGATATTCCTGCTCTCATAGACGAGGTGGAGAAGCGTAAGGGAGAGGAGATGAAGGAATGTAAAATCCGTGTAGCAGCGATTCGCGAGATTAATGACTTTCATGGAGTACATTCAGCTGATGACCGAACACGTTGTTTTATCAAGGTTCAAGATGGCTGCAACTATTTTTGTACCTATTGCACCATTCCTTATGCGCGAGGAAAATCGCGTAATCCAAAGATAGAGGAAGTTATAAAAGATGCCCAAGTGGCACTAGATCAAGGTGCCAAAGAATTGATAATCACGGGAGTTAATATTGGAGATTTCGGAAGAAGTACAGGTGAGCAATTTGTCGATTTATTGCGTGCCTTTGATCGTCTTAATGGTGATTATCGTGTACGTATTTCTTCTTGCGAACCAAACTTATTGACAGATGAGATAATTGACTTTGTAGCAAACTCTAAGCATTTTGCTCCGCATTTTCATATTCCTTTGCAATCAGGTAGTAATGAGGTACTTGCTATTATGAAACGCCGCTATACACGCGAATTATTTGCTGAACGTGTGCAACATATTCGTAAGGTGATGCCTCATGCGTTTATTGGTGTGGATTGTATGGTTGGTGTGCGTGGCGAAACACAAGCATGTTGGGAGGATTATTTGAACTTTATCAAGGGATTGGATGTAAGCCAACTGCATGTCTTTACATATTCAGAGCGTGCTAATACACGAATGTTAGAAATGGATCTCTATGTGGTGCCCAAGGCCGAACGACAACGTCGTAGTAAAATTTTACACGAAGTGTCAGAGGAAAAGACTAGAAATTTCTATGCACAGCATGTGGGTAGAAAATCAGTCGTTTTGTGGGAATCGAAGAAGGATGGAGATCAGATGTCGGGCTTTACCGACAATTATATTAAGGTCTATGGACCTTATAAAAAGGAAAAAATCAATACCTTTGAAGAGATTTTACTATAAAAATTTGCGTAATTCAATTTTTTGTAGTACTTTTGCAGCGTCTTTGTGATTACAAGCAGAGACTTTCTACAATTTTTTTTCATAAAAGAAATATTTACATACATTTTATATGCAATACGATATGCAGAAACTCGGGCGTATGACGCTCGAACAATTGGTTGAGATTGCGCAGAAGTTCGATTTGAAAGTTGGACGTGGCGCAACAGAGCAATCCGTTATTTATCAGATACTTGATGCTCAAGCCGATAAGCATGGAGCAGAGGTTCAAGCACGTGCGGAAGCGCGCGAAGAACGTCGCAAGGGCAAACGTGCTCGCATTCAAAATACTCCTCAAAAAGTGAATACCGACAATCTGAAAGGTAATCGCGTCCTTGCTACTGTAGGAAGTAAAGAGGAAACATTGGGACAGATCAAGGAGGAGCAAGCCAAACAACCACAACCCAAACCAGTAGTATCTGCTGTACAACCTTTGATATTTGAAGCCGTTGCGCCAGCATCCATAGTAGAGGAAAAGGTGGTAGAGGAGAAAAATATAGAAAAACCTTCAAAGAAGAAAAAGGAAAACAAGTCGAAAAAAGCAGAAGCAACTACTGCAGAACCGATGATTGAGGGTATTTTGGAAAATGTTGTTGTGCCTCAAGAGTCTGTTTCTGCATCAGAGCAACCTGAGAAACAACCTAAGGCGAAGAAGCGTGGACGCCCTAAAAAATCGGCAGAACCTATACCTGCAGAAGCAACGGCGGAGGTGTTAGCACCAGAAGATATGGTGCAAGTCGAGGCTACTGCTACTGTGGAAGAGCCAGTGAAAATAGACACGGAGAGTAATGTGCAGAAGGTGCATACACCAAGCCGTAAAAACGAGACAAAAGAAGAGCGTCAAGCACGTGTGAGTGCTCGTATTGCACAAATTACTCAACAAATAGCAAAACGAGAAGAGCAGATTGCTAATGGCGAGGAGGTTACTCCTATTAACGAGAAACCACAACCTAAACCAGCATTATCTATCGAAGAGGAAGTTCTCAACAAAGGTGTGGAAGCATTTGGTGACACGATTACAGCTATTGGTACATTAGAGTGTGCGCCTGATGGTTATGGATTTTTGCGTAGTGCAGATTATAATTACATTTCTTCACCAGACGATATCTATGTTTCGCAACAGCAGATACGTCAATATAGTTTGAAAACTGGAGATACTGTGGAATGTACTATTCGTCCACCAAAGGAGGCAGACAAGTATTTCCCAATGAAAGAGGTGATTCGCGTGAATGGTATTTCTCCTGCTCAAGCCAAAGAACGTATTGCGTTTGAGAATCTTACGCCATTATTCCCAGATGAAAAATTCAAACTCTGTAAGGGTGATAAGAGTGATCCACTATCAGTGCGTATTATTGATTTCTTCGCTCCTATTGGTAAAGGACAACGTGGATTAATTGTAGCGCAACCTAAGACAGGTAAGACGGTATTACTGAAAGATATAGCCAATGCTATTGCTGCCAATCATCCAGAAGTGTATATGATTGTGTTGCTGATTGATGAGCGACCTGAGGAGGTCACTGACATGGCACGTTCTGTAAATGCAGAGGTTATTGCTTCAACCTTTGATGAACCAGCTGAAAACCACGTAAAAGTGGCAAATATTGTACACGAGAAAGCCAAACGATTGGTAGAATGTGGGCACGATGTAGTAATCTTGTTGGATAGTATTACCCGTCTTGCGCGTGCGTACAACACCGTAGCGCCTGCTAGTGGAAAAGTATTGTCTGGTGGTGTGGAAGCACAAGCCTTGCACAAACCTAAACGTTTCTTTGGTGCTGCTCGTAACATAGAGAACGGTGGTAGTCTAACTATTATTGCTACAGCTTTGACTGAAACTGGAAGTAAGATGGATGATGTGATTTTTGAGGAATTTAAGGGTACTGGCAATATGGAGTTGCAACTTGATCGCAAACTCAGCAATAAGCGCATCTTCCCTGCTGTAGATATTGCTGCATCCTCTACTCGTCGAGATGATTTGTTGGTCCCTGTTGATGTATTGAGTCGTATGTGGATGATTCGCAAGGAGTTAACCGATATGAATAGTGTAGAGGCAATGGAGAAACTCAAGACATACATGGAGCGCACCAATGATAATGATGAGTTTCTATTGTCTGTAACAGGCATAAGATAAAAGTATGCGTATTGTAATTATCAATGGTCCAAATTTGAATCTGCTTGGCAAAAGAGAGCCAAGTATCTATGGCATCCGCTCTATGGAGCAAGTGTTAGTGGATATTCAGCGTGCACATCCCAATGTGTATTTGGAATATCACCAATCGAATCACGAAGGTGATTTAATAGACTGGGTACAAGAATTTGGACTATTGGCACTAAATCAAGAACCATGCGATGGTATTGTTTTGAATGCAGGTGGATACACGCATACGAGTGTCGCATTACGTGATGCAGTGGCTTGCTGTCAAGTTCCTGTAGTTGAAGTACATATATCTAATATCACTCAACGTGAGGAGTTTAGACGTGTGAGTCTTCTAACAGATATTTGTACACATGCGATCATTGGTCATGGCACTGATGGTTATATGCAAGCTATAGAATGGATGATTAATCAACAAAAATAATATTATGAAAAATCTATATAAATACATACTATCATTGTCGATGTTGATGGTGTTTGTGTGTTCAATAAATGCTCAAAATAATCCGTATGTTGATGATAAACTAATACATTTTGGTTTTTCTTTGGGTATGGATTTCTTGTCATATGCTGTTCAAGAAACGGATACTGCCTTACAGATAGATAAGTATGGTGCAGCATATCATACACGCGTTTTTTCGCCTTCGATGGGCTTTGCTGTAGGATTTATTACTGATTTGCGTTTGACACGTCATCTTAATCTCCGCTTTTGTCCCGCTTTGCATTTTGGACAACGAACAATTACGTACAAGAGTTATCAAGATTCTATTATATCGGGTGTTAACTGCTCAAACAATAAGCCTAGTATATTGTCGTTACCAATCTCGATCCCATTATATCTCAAATGGTCAGCAGAGCGAGAGATAAATTATCGTCCATATGTGATAGCCGGTGGAGGTGTGAGCTATGATGTGATGCGCGATAAAGAAAAGGTGATTTTACCTAAACCATTTGACTATTTTGTGGAAGTAGGTTTTGGTTGCGATTTCTATTTCCGTTGGTTTAAGTTGAGCCCAGAACTAAAATATCGAATAGGATTTAATAATGTGTTAACTCCTACAACCGATTGCGAAAAGGAGGGCTGGAAATTGCCTAAGGATGATTATTTCTATACAGACGCTATTCAAAAATTAACCAATCAACAAATATCTTTGATATTTAATTTTGAATAATGAGCAGCTTGTCAGTTAGATATAGTTTGATGTTGCACTATGTAGTAGTGCTCCTTTGTGTATTGTCTATAGGGCTGACTTCTTGCCAAGAAGATATATTATCGGATGACCCAACATTACAGTTGGCATTTTCGCATGATTCCTTGCTCTTTGATACAGTATTTACGACAATGGGTAGTTCCACCAAACGAATGATGGTGTATAACCCTAACAAAAATGCAGTATTAATCGAACGAGTGGAGATGAAACATGGAGAATCATTCTTCATAAATCTAGATGGTGAAAACAAATTAGAGAATTTACGTGATATTATGTTACGTGGCGGAGATAGTTTGTTTCTTTTTGTTCGAGCAGAGATAGATCCTCTACACTCCAATACTCCTGTAATAGTGGAAGATACGATTACGTTTTATGTGAATCAAAAGCCACAAGCAATCTATCTGCAAGCTTATGGACAAGATGTGGAGATATTACGTGGGGAAAAGAAATTCTTGCAGTATGATAACTTGTTACTGACCAATAAGAAGCCATATCTAATATACGATACACTAGTTGTGGCGGGTAATCTGACTATCCAAAAGGGTACATCACTTTATATGCACTCTGGATCAATGATCTATGTTTATGGCAGTGTGCAGGCAAAGGGTTCGCTAGAAGAACCTATTGTGAT
This sequence comes from Paludibacteraceae bacterium, assembly GCA_045124995.1. Classification (GTDB taxonomy): domain Bacteria; phylum Bacteroidota; class Bacteroidia; order Bacteroidales; family Paludibacteraceae; genus Colicola. The sequence continues at coordinate 261,540 of JBGVMY010000007.1, forward strand.
TCGTGGTGATCGTATGGATAGATTGTTTGATTCAGTACCATATAGTGTGGCATCTGGACAATGGGATGGATTGTATATGGTGCATTTGGCAGATAATCTGATGACTCCTACATATACATTTGATTATGTGGATATTTTGTCTGGATCAATTGGATTATATGCGCTATCAGAAAACATTATGCGTCGTCCGAAGATGTCATTAACGAACGCACGAATACATAACCATTCCGTATATGGATTGGTATTGCAAAATGTGGATGCGACTGTAGTGAATACAGAAATTAGTAATTGTGCATCATATTGTGTGTATTTGGCAGGCGGAAATCACAATTTTGTACATAATACTATTGCATCATACTATGGATATCCTTATACAACAATTAATATACATAACAACCTACTTAGAGAAGATGTTGCAGCAGTGTATATCAATAATTTAAGTAAGAATATGGCACCTACAACTACATCTTTTTATAATTGTATTGTAACAGGTGGTAGAGAAAATAATGTGGTGGTCGCAACACCATTGCCAGAGTATTACGAGGGGCGGTTCGTAGGAAACTATATGCGTGCAGACTCTTTATCTGAAGCATTGTCTTATCATAATGTGTATGCATCGGATTCCGATTCTGTGGTTTTCCGTAATATATATTACCTTTCTAATGAATATCGTTATTACGATTTTCAGTTGGATTCATTGTCTCCAGCACGTGGTATCGCAGATTCTGTAGCAGCATTGCTTTATCCATATGATCGATTGGGAAATCGTAGAAAATTGCATCCTGATGCAGGTTGCTATGAGTATATGGAATAGGCATATCACTATAATCCAATCTTAATAAATGATACATTGTATAGAGTAACTAAAAGTAGGTTATCCCTTCGGTAAGGGTAGCGCAAAGGTATACAAATCCTCGTTAGAAAAAAAGTAACATATAGAATAAAAAATCTTAAGAAATAATACGTTCTTAAGATTTTTTTGTTGTATGCTGCTTTCTAATAAATGGTCTATATCGTATCTGTTTTGTCCAGTGTACGATAGTTAATAGCCTCGAGCAGGTGTTGTGGACGAATATCAGCTGATTGAGCGAGATCGGCAATGGTACGAGCAACCTTCAAAATACGATCGTATGCTCGTGCGCTAAATCCCATCTTATCCATAGCAAAAGCCAAAAGGCGATCACATTCGTCCGAAAGTACACAATACTCGCGTACCATACGTGGTGTCATCTGTGCATTGCAGTGTACAGGAGATTTGGCCGTAGTATTATATTGGGCGAAACGTTGCTGTTGCACTTGGCGCGCTTGAATAACGCGCTCGCGCATGGTAGCACTGCTTTCTGTAGGCATGTTATTTTTAAGCATATCATAGGGTACAGGTTGGATATCGCATTGAATATCAATACGATCAAGTAATGGTCCTGAAATACGACTAAGATATCGATGTATCTGTGCTGGCGTACATGTGCAAGGATGAGCAGGGTTATTTTCACCGTAATGTCCACAAGGGCATGGATTCATAGCAGCTACTAACATAAAACTAGCAGGGTAGTCAACACGCATTTTGGTTCGTGTAATGCAGATATGGCGATCTTCTAATGGTTGACGCATTACTTCGAGTGCGGTTCGTTTGTACTCTGGTAATTCATCTAAGAAGAGCACTCCATTGTGTGCTAAACTAATTTCACCAGGTTGCGGATTGGAGCCTCCTCCCACAAGCGCTACATCTGTGATGGTGTGATGCGGACTCCGAAAAGGACGTTGCACAATAAGTGCACTTGCCATACCATTTTTCTCTTTGCGCTTTGCCATCATGCCCGATACCGAATAGATCTTGGTTGTTTCCAATGCTTCTTCCAGAGTTAGTGGTGGCAGTATAGATGGTAATCGCTTTGCCATCATGCTTTTACCAGTTCCAGGAGGACCTACCATTAGCATATTGTGCCCTCCTGCGGCGGCTACCTCCATAGCACGGCGCACATTCTCTTGACCACGTACATCAGAGAAATCTAAATCAGCAGGAAAAGCATACGTTAGAAATTCAGCTTGTGTATCTACGAAAATAGGTTCGAATGATTGTGTGCCGTTTAAAAAACGAACAACTTCTTGTAGATTGCTTAATCCATAGACTTCTAATTGATCGACGACTGCGGCTTCACGCGCATTTTGCAAGGGTAAAATGATACCTTTGAATCCAGCTTTTTTTGCTGCTAAGGCGATAGGTAATACGCCTTGGATAGGTTGTAACGATCCGTCTAGCGAGAGTTCGCCCATGATCAGATATTGTGTGAGAAGTTTCGTTTGCACCTCTTCTTCCGCAGCAAGAAAGCCGATGGCAAGTGGTAAATCGTATGCTGCTCCTTCTTTTTTAATATCAGCAGGAGCCATATTGATGGTTAGTGTGTGTCGTGGTTTGCTATATCCATTTACAGAAAGGGCTGCTATGATACGTTCATGACTCTCCTTGACAGCATTGTCTGGTAGTCCTACCAGAGTGAATTCAAATCCAGGTACTGCATGTACTTCGATTGTAACAATCACAGCATCAATGCCTTGTGGCGCAGCTCCGTAACATTTGATTAACATGGCTATTGATTTGTATTAATAATTGTATTATCTATAGATTGGACCTTTGGCGCATCTTTTTTTGATTTTTTGAAGGGCCAATTAAAGTCATGTTTGAAAATAAGGCCTACTCCTTGTACCGTGTTGGCTTGTCGTAGTGAATATTTATCTACGGTATGGGTATATGCTTTTGCACGTAACTTACCATTAGGGGTGAGTAAGTACTCTATGTCCAAATCACCGAAGAATGGGCGATTGCTGAGATCATTGTATCGATAACCGAAATTACCATTGATAATCAGTTGATTGATAGGACGTAGCTGGAAATTAGCTTCATATTCTTGACTAGCAGTTTCGCCCTCTCCATCAGTACGGAAATTAAAGCCCATCGTGAAAATGTCGGTCAGTTTGCTGAGCCAGGCATTGATTTGTCCGGTGATTGTAGATGATAGTAATGAATACGTTTCGTTGAGCCCGACTGTTTGTGAACTTTGTAAATAGTCAGGTGTATAGAATCGATTAAATACCAATAGATAAATGACTTGACGCATTAACATTTCTTCGGTATTAATGATAGAGTTGATTTGACTTTGAACAGATTCGTCAGATTGAGGCAACTCAACAGCAAATTTTAATGTTGGGTTGAAAAGTTGATCCGTCATATATAGGACGCAGTTCACAGGAATAGAAGAACGATTGGTAGATACTTGAGATAAATCACTACCAAACAAATCACGTAAGGATGCTGTTGTGCGATATCTACCTGTAATATTCACATTAGGAGCTAAAGGATCTCCGCCCCAAGTGACATTACTACCTTCTGCTATGTCAAAGTTTCGACGGACAATATTACCTAATGAGAACGAGAATAATCCAGATTGTAACGTATATGTGCCAAGCATAGATATTTCTTCGGATGCATCATCATACGTAATTTGAACATTGCCTTCACCACGACCTCTAATACCATCATCGCCACCCATTTTAATGTAGATGTCCGTAGTCGGTGTGGCTTCTATCTGCAAGGATAATAGCATACGAGTCCTACGCTGAATTGCTTGTTTTTGTTTCGTGGGTGCGTTGTTTAAGAGGCGTAATAGGTGATAAGATGATGTGTCAGGAGACACAAAATCTATGAAAGATGAAGATGTTGCAATGCTAGCAGTATTGACGCTGAGATAGAATTTTGATTTATCTTCTGTTTTTGCATTGACTGCAATTTTACAGTTGTAATCATCACCATGGATGTTTAGATCACCTGTCCCGTAAACTTTTCCATAAAATAGAGCCTGTGGATCTGGTGGAAGATTCAGTACAAGCATTTTATCAACATGTGCATTTAGGTCATATTTGAAGTTTGTAAATTTATCGTGTGTAATAATTCCTTCAAATGTACCTTTGTTACCAACGGCATCGTATACGTCTAATTTTGGAATACGTATAGACGTGGAATCCATATGTATCGTATCACTAAAGTAGAATGTCGAACCTAATTGTGGAACAGTTAGTTGCGTATTTTTTCCGAGTACATCTGCGAGTACCCATACTTGTCGTTCTTGCCCAAACACTTTTAGATTGCCATATGCACGCCCTTGAGGATTAGAGAAAAATCCATTTGTCCAAAAATCTATAAGACCAATATCAACACTATCACATGTGATGTCTAATCCCCACCATCTCGTAGCGGGAATGACTTTGCCTTGAACCTGTACAACTTTATGCTTGGTAGAGTCAATCGCTTGGCCTGAAATGATAATAGCTTTTTCTTGATGATCTAGATATGCTTCTGCAGAGACATCTCCTAGATAGGTCCCATTAAATCCACCATTGGGTATTGAGGCTTGAGCTTCTACCATAGGTTGTGAGAATAGTCCATACAGTGTTGCCCAACCTGTTAGGGGGCCTTGTACTGAAATCGCATTGATTGCTTGGGTATAACTCAGCAGGTATTGTATGTCTATATTTTGTAAGCGTACATGGATAGAATCTTGAAGGTCTTTTGATGCTGTTCCATTTGCTGCAATTGTTTGGTAATCTGTGCTTAATGAGAAATTATTAACATGCATCTTTTGCTCGTGGGTATTATAGACTATTTGCGATTCTGTAACACTCCATGCTGAATCATTTAATAGAAAATCAGATGGATGTATATGTATGTCAAATAATGGTTTGTTGGCATAACGAGCAATTGAAGAAGTAATGTTGATAACTCCTTCATTACGAACACTATCAGTATTGTCTAAACTTACCTGCAACTCAATTTCGTCATTTTGTGCAGCCATATTGATATGTGCTTTTACGTCTCCAATCTTAGCTGCTGTAGGGTTGTGCTTTGGAAGACGGTTATACATATAGACAGATAAATCTAATGCGTTATTTTGATTGTTGAGTGCAATTGTTAGATCTTTGATATTAGTTCCTGATGTGTTTATACTAGGAATGTACGCTTGTAATTCTACTTGTTGAGTGCGCTCGTTGATTGTACCTTTGATCGTAGGATAATGTGGCAATGAGATATCTAAATTAAGCACATCAGAGATTTGTCCTAACTCTCTGAAATAAGCATAAAAAGTTAAGTCGTTGGGTTGACGATTTTTCTTTTTTGGTTTTTCAACAAGAGATGGTAAGTAAGTACTTATTATTTGTTGTATCGTGTTTTTTAACGTTGTATATTGGTACTCTCCGGACATATTTGCTGTGACATAATCCGATTGCAATTGTAGTCGATGGGCAGATTTTCCATTTTTTATCTCATGACCTATGAGTAATTTCATCTGTTCCATGACCGCCTGTTTATGTCCATTTTGTATACTAAAAGTGTCTATGGTTACACAACCATTAAGATTATCAATCCATTGCTTACCAGATGTAGACAAATTTATATACGCAGTGGCTCCAATAGTCATCTCGGAATAATCATCAGTTAAATGGATTGCATGTGGGCAAAAATCATGGATATGAGTAGTGATGTCTAATCGTGTGTCTTCTTGTGACCAGTTGGCTAAACCATTGATTTCTAAGTTTATGTTAGGGTCCTTGACACTAAAATGACCCTGAATTTCTTTATTGTCTAATTCTCCATCAAATCGCAAATCGTGATAAGTGTATCCTCGATATTTAATGTGCTGAATGTTTGCTTCTGCTATGCAGTGTTTGATAGAAATACTGTCTAAACTGCCATCTACACTAGCACTAAATGCAATTTCTTCTAAATCGGAATTGTTCAATAATTGTCCTAATTGGAATGATGGAGTGGAAACGTCGCCAAGGAATTTAGCACGTGTAAAAGTAGTATCCGTTTTCAGATTACCATGTACATTGAGTTTTCCTAGCGCTGTTTTAAAAGTTCCGTGTAAATCCATATCCTCAAATCTTCCATCAATATCACCTTTGTAGTGGATATTTCCTAATGAAGAAAGGAATGTTGGAATATGGGTTGAGTTTATTTGTAATTGCGATAATATATCATTCAGCAATGTGTAGTTGCAATACAAATCTTCACAATTGGCATGTACGTACAATGAATCCAAGTTTAAGGGAGAGAATACGGCAATATTTCCTAAAAACATCAGTTGATTACGATAAGTAAATCGCATATCATCAGCAAAAATAGAATCTAATCCACCATGTAATTGGGCCTCAAATTTCGCCTCTAGTTGATCTAATTGCGCACGAAGTGATAGTTGATGAAGCTTAACGTCCATGGAGTCTGTACTAAAAATAGGCATGCTTAATGCTAAATTCATACGATCAACTAACAGTTTGTTGTAACGAATGCGTGATTCTACTATTTGCAGGGTATCTACGTTGATTCGTAGAGATAATGAAGTTGTATCATTAAACAAATCCAATAGGAATTGACAATTTAGAGTGGAGTCGGTAAGAGTTTGAATGTTAACAAAAGGACGAGTGCAGAGAATCTCTGTAAAATCCAAACGTCTTTTAAATAATTGGAGTGGATGAAAATTAGCATGGATATGCTCGATAAATACCAATGTGTCTTGCTGTTGGTCACTCAAATAAATACTATCTATGGTCAGATGATGGAGTGGTTTATAATGCATCTCGCCAATGTTTACCTCTACGGATAAACGACTAGATAGATTGCCCGCCACTAAATTGGCTATTCGTGTTTGCACACCTCGCTGGCACACGACCAAAGCACTACCACCTAACAGAAGCAATAGCGAACCGAATATAATACTTATGACAATAAGCGCTTTTCGCATTTTAATAAGAGATCGTTACTCTATAGATACAAAAATCGCGCAAAGATAATAAAATTCTTGCATAAATGCAAGAGTATTTTATTTTTTCTTAGAAAAATACCTGCAAATTTCTTGTAAACCGCATTTTTCGCACTTTGGAGTACGGGCTTGGCAGGTATAGCGACCATGTAGCAATAGCCAATGATGCGCCTTAGGAATGATTGTTTCGGGAATATATTTGATAAGTTGCTGTTCGCTATCTAGCGGATTCTTAGCGTTGGTAGTTAAGCCTATACGTTCTGCCACACGGAAGATATGTGTGTCAACAGCCATAGTTGGCTGATTCCACCAAACGGCTAATACCACATTTGCTGTTTTGCGACCTACGCCCGCTAAGGTCTGTAACTCTTCGCGAGTGTCGGGAATCTTGCCGTTGTATACTTCTGCTACACGTTTTGCCATCTCTACTAGATGAGCTGCCTTGCTATTGGGATAACTGACTGATTTTATGTATGATAAAACTTCATCGTTAGTGGCCAGTGATAATGCCTCTATGGTTGGATATGCAGCGAATAATGCGGGAGTGACCATGTTTACGCGCTTATCGGTACATTGGGCTGATAGCATTACTGCTACCAACAATTGGTATTCGTTCTCAAAATGCAATTCACTTTCAGCAATGGGCATGTTCGCCTCGAACCATGCTAGTGCTCTGTGATATCGTTCTTTGGTCTTCATGTATCTAATTTCTAATAGCCGCAGGCGGTTCTAACCTTTAGCAATGTAGCGATTTAATCTATTGCTCTTTGTAGGTCTTGCTGAGGTATTGCAGTACTTGTGTTGCTTGTTTTTGTACTTGTTCGGTTTCTGGTGAAATCGGGCTGTTCTTTAGTTTGAGGAGCATGATTTGGTACAACAATACCAAACATGCTTCTACGTCACTCATCGTGGGACGATCAGTCTTAGCTTTCAAGAGATTGAGCGCGGGAGTTAGGCGAATCATGGTAGCACGGTAAGTTGCCTCTTGATCCAATAAATCATTGTGTAGTTCTTCTAACTCTGAGAGTGCATTTTGGGCTAATTGAAGGTGTCCACTTTCCCAAATATTCTCTTGGTGCATCATGTCGTTTAAGTCATGCAACTCTTGATTGGCTTCCGCCTGATGCGGGAAAGCACGCAAGTAATCCTCTATTTGCCAGAGATATAGGATATACTCGGCAATATTATTCTTCTTCAAAATCATAATCTTCATCTAATAGATAATCATAGTCATCCGAGAAAAACTGTTCTATTTCTCGTCTATCTTTTTTTGTGGGGCGTCCTGCGCCTCTATCGCGCCCACTCTGTGCGGCAAAGCGTGCTAATTCTAGTATTTCTAATTGCTCTTTAGGTGTAATATCTTGTAGATATTCCGGTACCATTTTTGCTCCTAAGCGGTTGCTTGCTAGTTGCAGAATGCGATAGGTGTATGTGATAGGTCCCTTGCGCACGGTGAATTCATCACCCACATGGAAAGTGCGACTAGGTTTCAATTCTACACCATTCATCTTCACTCGCCCGCACTTGCAGGCGTCTGTAGCGATAGAACGCGTTTTGTATATCCGCATCGCCCAAAGGTATTTATCTACTCTCACTTCCATCGATTTCAACGGTTAATTGGTTAGTTGTCAATCTGTGAATGTATTGTTGGATATAGGCTCGCAAGTATGTTTCTTGTTCAAGGGTATTAATTTCTGTTGCAATGTTTTGTTGCAACATTGGATCGCGATGATAGTTGTATACGGCACATATATCTTCACCATTAAATTGTATTAACAAACTATCAGAAAGCAATTGATAAACAGGGTGATTATAGCAGACTGCGTAGGGATGTTTCTTAGGGCGTGTTAGCGCATCTTCGCCAAAAGCAAAGAATGGTTTGTTATAACCTAAGTAGGCTAACACCGATGGCATAATATCTGTTTGACTAATGGCTCCCTCAGAGTATAGTTTCCCTTGATTCCATCGAGGAGAATAGAATATGATAGGTACTTCAAACAATCCTTTCGCGGTAGTATATTCGGGTAATGAAACTTGGTTTGTATGATCCGCTGTTAAGACAAAGATTGTGTTCTCATACCAATCTTGTTGTTTGGCGTTTGTGAAAAATTCACGTAGTGCATGATCTGTATATCCCACGCACTGATGGATGGGTAATGTTCCTTTTGGGAAAGCACCTTCGTATCGTTGAGGAACACGGAATGGATGATGACTTGACGCTGTGAATATCGCAGTCATAAAGGGTTGTGCCATTTGAGACATTGTGCGAACATAGTATTGTAGAAACTCTTCATCCCAAATAGCCCATGTCCCATCAAAAGCCTCGATTCCATCGTATTCATCCATACCAAAATAGAATTCAAATCCTGCAGAACGAGCATATGCCTGAAATCCCATACTACCATTGGGGGCACCGTGAAAAAATGCAGTAGTATATCCCTCTTCTGCCAAACAAGCCGCCAACGACGAAACGGCATTAGTAGAGTAGGGGGTGACGATGTATGGTTCAATCAACATTGGAATAGATGATAATACCGAGGGCATGGCATCAATTGATTTTCGGCCAGAAGCGAACGAATGGCTATACGTAACGCTATGTACTAGTAGCGAATCCAAAAATGGTGTGAAACCGTTGTATCCATCAATATGTTGATTGTAAAAACCAATATATTCTTTAGAGAATGATTCTAAAATCAATACAACCACATTCATATTGCCTAATCGATTATTATCTTCGATTTCATCGGTATGAATAGGCGAGAAAATCTCTTCGGCCTTCTCGTCGCTGAAATAATGTGGATGTATGTATGTGGTATTTTCCAGCGATTTCATTAGCGAAAATGGCGTATTGAGTAAGATGGCAGTTTCTTGTGGCGTATTGGTATATTGCAGGGCATTAGAGATGGTGATTGGACGTGTATATTTGCCGAATCCACCGCGTATGCCAATGACAATAAAATAGATTGTTACCAACATTATTGTACTCTCTTTGATGTAGTATATCCATGTTTTATGAGGTTTGGCTACATACCATATCTTACGTGTACATGCGATGAATAGGGCAATAATTGCAATGCCAAATAGGGTAACATACCAATATTGTAGCATAGATTGTCCAATTATATGGGCAAGATTTCCATCGTTTTGAAACTCTGTAAACACAGTACAAGTAGTACGTCTATCTGTAAATCGTACGTATACCATATCCATGCAATTAGCGATGAAACCGAGTATGTTTGGAAACCAAAATGCCCATCGGGTGATGCTGAGGTATGTTTTTTTATTGCGGATATTGGTGGGCAATGGCAGCAAAACGAGTAATAGATATAATGAGTTTAGGTAAAGGATTGCAGTGAGATCGAAACGCAATCCGCCTGCTAACATCTCTAGTAGGTGACTGAAGGATACATTTGGATATAAATCAATATTGATCCAATAGAAAAACAAACGTGAGATGGTATACAATACCATCACTAGTAGCAAGTTGCATGCTCCTGCCACCCACGGATGTTTCCAAATTAACTTCATATCTCTAGACACACTACTTTCCGTTATATTGGTTCATTGTTCGGTCCATACCTTGCAGGCAGAACGATGGGATGATTTCGCTTACTAATTTCAATCGATCGGGTAATGTCTTTTGCTCTTCCTCGCTCCATTGACCGAGTACAAAATTACATTGAGCACCTTTGCTGAAGTCATTCCCAATACCAAAACGGAGACGTGCATAGTTTTGAGTACCAAGTACTTGTTGGATATGACCTAATCCATTGTGACCACCATTACTACCTTGTTTACGCATGCGGATACTGCCAAATGGCAGGTTAAGATCATCCACCAATACAAGCATGTTCTCTACAGGGATTTTCTCTTGCTGTAGCCAATAACGTACTGCATTGCCACTGAGATTCATGTAGGTAGAGGGTTTGAGCAAAACAATTTCTGCACTCTTTGCGCGGCAGCGTGCCACAAAGCCATAACGTTTGTCTTCCCATGGCGCATTCTTGCTTTCTGCAAAAGCATCTAGCATCATAAATCCGATATTATGACGTGTGTTGGCATATTCATCGCCGATATTTCCCAATCCAACAATCAAATATTTCATATTCCTATTCTTTTGCTTTTTTAAGCAATAGGAGTGGAAAAGCAACCCTTCCCACTCCCATCATCATCAATAGTTATTTATTAACTATTATTTCTTTTTGCCCTTAGCCTCTGCAGCTGCAGCTTGTTGGCTTGCACGTGTTGCTTTAACTTGTGCTACGCAAGCGTCTGCTGGGTTCATCAATTTCAAACCCTCTGCCATTTCTACTGCGCCTACATACAATTTCTTGCCCAAACCGAGGTTAGTAACGTCGATCTCAACGCGGTTAGGAATTTGGGTGTAGATACCGTTTACTTTAAGTTTCTTCATCTCCAATGACAATTTACCACCGGCCTTTACACCTTCTGCGTGACCTGCCAATTGTACTGGGATTGCTACGGTTACTGGCTTTTGCTCAGTTACCTCCAAGAAATCGATATGGAACAACTCCTCGCTTACTGGGTGGAATTGCAACTCTTTTACTACAGCCATCTTTTTGGTCTCGCCGATTGTCAAGGCTACTGCCATGGTGTCTGGAGTGTAGATCAATTTGCGTACATCATCTACGCTTACTACGAAAGTTGTGTTCTCACCATTGCCATACAAGTTGCAAGGAACGAGATTCTCTTTACGGAAAGCCTTAGCTGCTTTCTTGCCGTACTCGCTGCGTGGAGTACCTGTCAATTCAAATGTTTTCATTTTTTATAAAGTGTTACTCAATATGGGGCAGAATAGTTATATTGGTGTGGCTGCCCGTATCCCATCACACGTTTGAGATTTTTCTCAAAAAAAGCCCGACATGCGGGCTTCTTTGTTGACCAACCTGGAATCGAACCAAGATTTTCAGAACCAAAATCTGACGTAATAGCCTTTATACCATTGGTCACCGTCATACTTTCTTCTCGAAAGCGGGTGCAAAGGTACTGCTTTTTTTTGATATGACCAAATTTTTCTGCAAAAAAGTGCAATTTTCCTGCATTTTTTATCAAAATATGGCTTTTATCGCTGGACAATAAGCCCTCTGCACTAGTTTGTAGCCTTACTTAGCCTCTATGATGTAGTAATTCTTCTTACCTTTTTGGCAGAGCAGATATTTGCCATTAAGCAACATCTCTGTGGTAATTACCTTTTGTGGATCGGTGAATTTTTCTTTGTTGATAGAGAAGCCATTCGCGATAATCATCTTGCGTGCTTCGCCTTTCGATGGAAATATTTTTGTCTTCTCTGCCAACAAATCCAATGGAGGAATTCCTGCATTCAGTTCCTCAAGGCTCACTTCATACTTCTCTACGCCATCGAATACTTGCAAGAATGTCTCTTCGCTGAGGCGGCTCAATGCCTCGTGTGTGGCGTTGCCAAAGAGGATATTGCTTGCCTCAACGGCTGCCTCGTAATCCTCGCGGCTGTGTACCATCACGGTCACTTCCTCTGCCAAACGCTTTTGCAATGCGCGCATATGAGGAGCTTCATCATGTGCTGCGATCAATGCATCAATAGTCTCTTTATCTAGGCATGTGAAGATACGGATATAGCGTTTTGCATCGTCATCGCTTACGTTCAACCAGAATTGGTAGAAACGATATGGACTAGTGTATTTTCTGTCAAGCCATACGTTACCGCTTTCGGTTTTTCCGAACTTACCGCCATCGGCTTTGGTGATCAAAGGGCAGGTGAGTGCAAAGGCCTCGCCACCACCCATTTTCTTGATTAGTTCGGTACCAGTGGTGATGTTACCCCATTGATCACTACCACCCATTTGCAACTTACAGTTTTTATGTTTGTTGAGATATACGTAGTCGTAGCCTTGCAATAGCTGGTATGTAAACTCTGTGAATGACATACCTTGGCTGCACTCGCCGTTGAAGCGTTTCTTTACGGAGTCTTTCGCCATCATGTAGTTCACAGTGATGAGTTTGCCTACTTCGCGAGCGAAATCGAGGAAGGTGTAGTCCTTCATCCAGTCGTAGTTGTTTACCAATTCAGCTGCGTTCTCGCCCTCGCCGAAGTTGAGGAAACGTTCCAATTGCTTCTTGATGCATTCTTGGTTGTGACGGAGGGTTGCCTCGTCAAGCAAATTACGCTCAGCTGATTTGCCACTTGGATCACCAATCATACCTGTTGCGCCACCAATCAATGCGATTGGCTTGTGACCTGCGTTTTGCAGGTGCTTAAGCATCATGATACCGCAGAGGTGACCAATATGCAAACTATCTGCTGTAGGGTCGATGCCCAAGTATGCAGCAGTAGGTTCTTTCATCAATTGTTCTTCTGTACCTGGCATCATATCTTGCAGCATGCCACGCCAACGCAATTCTTCTACAAAATTCTTCATTGCTTATAATATATAATAAGGTGTATAATTTCTAGGATATATTGTTGTTTTCATTCAAAAAGCCTGCAAAGGTACTGCTTTTTTCTTATATATGCAAATCTTGTTCAAAAAAAAGCCTATTATGTAGCCGAGTAAAAGCCGTCCTTAGTTAGTGATTAGTTAGTGATTAGTTAGTTATTAGTTAGTGATTCGGATACCCTTACGCTACTTTTGTGAGGATTTCTCTAGTGATTTAGTCCATTGTACATAGCCATATATGCAGTTCATACACCAAAAGGCATATTGTGCTGCCATACAGTAGTTGCCTGCTTTGAGCCACATCACGGTGGCTAATACATCCACCACAATCCAGAGATACCATTGTTCACGGTAGGCCAACATCATCAATATCTGTGCTACCAATGCTGGAATCGTGGTGAAGGCATCTAGGTAAGGCTGCGAATCGTCAGTGTATTGCATTAGCAACCAGCCAGTTAGTAATGATAGTCCAAAGACGACTATTGCCAGGATAGATAGAAGATGCTTAGGAAGAAGACGGGTTTGGACTTGCAGCGAACCTTTTTCGCCTAAGCGCTTACGCCAAAGAATGACGCCATAGATCATTGTAAAGAAATAGTAGACATTCATACCAATCTCTGCATAAAAACGTTCTAGACAACAAAGATAAGTATATGTACCCACTTGTGCAAAACCGAATACAAAGGTTAGGATGTTGCCTTGTGCACCCAGCACCACTGAGCATATGCCCAATATACCGCTTACCAATGACCATGGGTTATCTGGCATCAGTGTGTATGTGACAATTTGAATAGCAATGCCCAACAACAAAAACAGCCATGTCAGTGGAGAAATATTCTTCATCGGGTTATTTTTTCTGTTGTTTACCTATCAATGCTTTGGGTTTTGATTCCATTTGTGGTGTGGCAAGATGGTCAAAATTCTCCTCAAAATCCCAGTTTGCACGTAATTTGAGTTTGGATGGGAAATAATACACGGGCTCCGGTTGTCGTTTGGTGAGCCAATCGCCGGTGGTCCATTGTTTATCGCCATTCCAATCAATATACAAACGTAGATAATAGGTAGTAGGGGTAAGATATGTAAATAATGCACCTGTTTCAGCAGCGGGTAACTCGCGAACGACTGCATCTTTATCATTGAGTAATTGAATGCGTGCGCGGGCATCATAGTGGGGCATCTTGACTAGCAATGAGGAGTATTCATCCAACGATTTGAGCTTCAAAGCATAGCCTATTGAATCGTTGCATTTGCCATAAATGTCGTATATGGCTGCTGAGTCAATGGTTAGCAGATACGATTCTGAGGGTTCTAGTGTGGCGACCAATTGGATGTTTTGTTTGAGCGAATCACCTGCAAGTATTGTAAATGATAAAGGTATTTTTGTCGTATCTTTGAGATGCGATAGATGGATATATTCACTTTTCACAGAATCTAGAGGGAATGGTGAAAGGATACGCAATGTGTCGTATATCTCAAATTTAGATGATGCATTACTTTTTAACTCTAGTTTGCGTTCACGATTCTTGCGTTGTAGATTTTCCCACGCTTTCTCTGACATACGTGGACGACGATAGACTGCCAATATTGTATCTGTCTGTGGAACAAGATTATACACGGAGTCAAACATCATATATGTCATCTTTAAGTAAATACTATCTTGTGCTATTGCCAATGAATCTGTCAGCCAATAGGTGATGGTGTCATAGGTGGCATTAGTTTGTAATAGGGTATAATCTATCCAATTAATCCAAGCCGAATCGGAGGCTAGGGAGTCACGTTGTGCTGGGGATAGAGGTTGTATGATAGGCAAACTATCCTGTGGAGCCGAAAAAATCAGTGTGAAAGCATGTTGCTCCTCGCGGTAGACTCCCTTGAAGTAGTGGCGTTGCTTGTTTTCAGTAAAGTACCAAAGTACAAGACTATCAGGTAGATAAAAAGTCTTCATTACATTGATTACTGAATCTACTTGACGTGTGAATAATGTATCTTTTGTCTCTGGATCAATGCCTAAGGTGTCGCGCCAAATGGTGTCTTGCACTTCGCGCATTTCAGTATATGGTGTGACGATAGAATCGGCAAAAGCCAATGCCTCACCTGGTTGGTAGAGATAATCACGGCTGATGTCATTCAGAGCATATAATCGGTAGGCACCTTCGTGGATATTGTGAATGGTAAAGTATCCTTCTTCATCGGAACGAGTGATACGTGCAAAGGGTAGGGTATTCATTGCAGAATCGGCATGGTTGCTATGTATACCAATTAGTACACTAGGTACGGGGTCTAAATTTTCAGCATTATATACTCGACCTGCAACAGCTAAAGAATCTATCACATCGCCCGTAGAGAAGGAATATACATAGCCATATAGAGGAGTTTTTTCGTTGTAATCACAAATGGCCGCACCAAAATCAATGGTATAGGTGGTAGAGTCTAGCAGCGATTCGGCAAAAACAATAGATAAAGTCTTGCCGATAGCCTTTACCTCTGGAGGGCGTTGTTGTGGAGGGGATATGAGTACATTTTTTTGAATATCATCTAGTTGGATATATTCGTCAAAGTGTATCTCAATGCGTTTCGCATCAAAGTTTAGTGTACCGTTAATAGGTGATTCTTTCACTACTACTGGGGGGATAGTATCACGAGGTCCACCTTGTGGACCGCCACCCAGATTGGCGCAGGAACTGAGTAATGCCAAGAAAATGATGCAGATATATATGTATTTATTCATTATTGTCAAATCTATGTTCGAGGATTAGGTAGTGGTTGTATGCTATATCCTTCTGCTTGTAGCCATTCAATTACTTTTGGAAGGGCTTGTAACATACGATCTTTCGATTTGAGGGAGTCATGAAAAACGATGATGCTGCCATTTCGCGTAAAATGTTGTACGATACGCAATATTTTTGCAGGGGTATATTGGGGATTGTAGTCATGAGTGAGTACATCCCATAGATAAATTTGATATCCAGCCTCGCGTAGGGCTTTCTTCTGTGAGTAAGTCATTCTGCCATGAGGTGGACGGAAAAGGTGTGTTTGCAGTACAGCATGTGCATCTGCTATATCACGCAGATAGGAGGTCAAACATGTTTTATACCCTTTTAGATGATGGTATGTATGATTACCTATTGTATGATCTGCTTCTCGTACATGTTGCAGCAAATAGGGATAACGGTTTGCATTTTCGGCAACCATGAAAAAACTCGCTTTTACTCCATAGTGAGATAGTATTTCCAATACTTGTGGTGTACACTCAGGTATAGGACCATCATCGAAAGTGAGGTAAACCACTTTCGATGATGGATTCATTCGCCACACTACACCTCGGTAGAGGCGTTGTAGCCATGTAGGGAATTGATATAATAATGGTAGATAAATCACTATCAATCACCCCATGCCAATGCGGAAGCACCGAGTACAGCAGCGTCTGCCTCTTTGAGATCAGAGAAGAGCACTTGCACCTTGTTACGCCACAAAGGCAATACATTTTCGTTCATAGCTTTCTCTACAGGATCTTTGATCCAATGACCAGACTTGGTCAGGCCACCAAATAGTACAATAGCCTCTGGTGCGCTGAAAGCGATAAAGTCAGCCAATTGTTGTCCGAGAATAGTGCCAGTGAAGTCGAAAATCTCTTTTGCAACTTCGTCGCCTTGCTCTGCTGCATCATATACGTCTTTAGAAGTGATAGCATCAATATCCAACTTGCGCAAAATGGTATCTTTGGTGGTAGAAGAGATAATCTCTTTAGCGGTACGTGCTACGCCAGTAGCTGAAGCGTATGCCTCGAGGCAACCTTTCTTGCCGCAGTTGCATGGACGACCTTCCTCGCCACGCACAGCGCATGTGTGACCCAGCTCACCTGCAAAACCGTCGTGACCATATACCACTTTGCCATCAACTATGATACCAGAACCTACACCTGTACCAAGGGTAATCATGATGAAGTTCTTCATGCCGCGAGCAGCACCATAGGTCATCTCACCCATAGCCGCAGCGTTGGCGTCGTTGGTAATCTTACATGGAATACCAAAACGATCACTTAGCAATTGCGCGAATGGAACAGTTTGCCATGGCAAGTTCATCGCATCTTGAATATAACCAGTATAGTAGTTACCATTTGGTACACCAGCACCAATACCGCGAATAAGATCCATACCACCAACTGAATCTACGATTTTAATAGCTTCTTCATACAATGCATTCACATAATCGTTGATGTCAGGAAATGCTTGTGTTTTAATGGATGTACGTGCTAACACGTGGCCACGTGCATCTACAACGCCCAATACGGAGTTGGTACCACCCATATCGAGACCGAGTACATAAGGTTTCTTTTGCATAACTTTAGTTAATTATGAATTTTGAATTTTGAAAATTCGTTTGTGAATAATCATTCGAACGTATGTGAGATAAGAATTATTCTGTAGGAATGTCTTTGTTGACGTTCTTGCTACCTACCAAAGCATAGAAGAGGATATATGCTGCGCAAGCGAGCACAACAATATAACTCATTTGGAAATCGCCAAATACGTCTGCCAACTTACCTTGCAATGGAATCAAAATACCGCCACCGCAAACCATAGTCATAAACGCACCAGAAGCGATAGAGGTGTATTTGCCCAAACCCTCTACTGCCATATTGAAGATACCTCCCCACATTACTGAGGTGCACAATCCTACGAGGATTAATGCGAAGATACCCACTGGCACTTGTGCAGTCATCACGGTCAGCGTAGCCCAGTCAATACCTGGCATTTTTACCATTACGTCAGATGGTAAGAACATGCCGAGTAATACCAATACGATGCACATGATAGATACACCAGTGATTTGTGCACGGCTTGACACTTTACCTGCCAACATACCGCCCAACAGACGACCCACCAACATCAGTAACCAATATACAGCTACAATCATACCTACGATACCTGCGTTGATACCCAAACCTGGAGTTGCAGCATCAGGAGCAGTAGTGAGGTATTGCATTACGTATGTAGGTACACCAACCTCAACGCCCATATAGAGGAAGATTGCTAAGATTCCCAAATTGAAGTGACGGAATGAGAATGCGCTATATTTTTTGCCATCTGTAGTAGGTTGTACCTTGCTCTCTGATTCCAACTCTGGCTCTGGAATCTTCACGAGTAACAATACCAAGAAGGCGAAGGCAAACACGCCCAAAGCAATCATCAAGGCTGGAGTAGCATCGGATATTTGTGCTTTGGTAGCGTCAGCAATCAAGCTACCCATGATGATGGTTACCAATACGGCTGCCAATGAGTTGCATACACCACCGAATTGTACCAATTGATTACCTTTGTTGCCACCACCACCAAGGGTATTGAGCATAGGATTGACTACGGTGTTGAGCATACACATGCAGAAACCTGCGATGAAGGCACCTGCGAGATATACACCAAAGCTTTGAATGGCTGCCCAACCAGACATGTATTGCAAGAATACGCCGATAAATCCGACCAAAATCGCTACGAGAGCGGTCTTGCGATAGCCAATTTTCTTTAGCAGCATACCAGCAGGGATACCCATTACAGCATATGCGATAAAGTTAGCCGCATTGCCCAATTGTGCTGCAAAGTTAGACATTTCAAAATTGTTTTTTACGATAACTGCCATAGGATTGCACAAGTTGGTTACAAATGCAATCATGAAAAACAGAAGATACATCACCACAATAGGGAGAATGTTGGATTTTTTGTTTGTCATAATAGTAGATTTTTATTGTTTATAAATTGTTTTCTAAGAATAACATGATGCGATGATGCAAGTGCTTGTAGTTGTGTGGCTTACGGATGGAGTGGTTGTCATCCACGTAGAGTTGCATCTCAAATTGTTTGCCTGCTTTCACGAGAGCATCGGTGTAGAGCAGTGTGCTTTGTGCATGTACGTTGTCGTCTGCCAAACCATGTACAATCAATAGTTCGCCCCTGAGGTCGCCTGCCATCTTCATGAGATCGGTGCCCTCATAACCAAAGTCGTTCACCTGTGGACGGCGCATAAAACGTTCAGTGTATGCAGAGTCATACAATCGCCAACTGGTGACAGGTGCAATAGCAATACCGCATTTGAATAGAGGTGAGAGGTGAGAGGTGAGAGGTGAGAGACTCGCTTGTTTGCTAAGGCACATGAGCGTTTGGTAGCCGCCGTAACTCCAGCCGCAGATAGCTATTCGATTGGCATCTACATACGGTAGTGTCTGGAGGTATTTAGCAGCACTGATTTGGTCTTCTGCTTCTTTTACACCCAACTGCATATATGTAGCGTTACGCCACTCTCTTCCGCGTGCACCAGTACCGCGACCATCTACATTAACAACGAGATAGCCTGCATCTGCCAGTGCATAGCCAAAGCGTTTGCGCCAATTGTTGAGCACGCGTTGGCTGGTAGGTCCGCTATATTGCAGCATAATAACTGGGTATTTCTTAGTTTTGTCGAAATTCTTTGGCAGAATACGCCATGCGTTGAGTACATCGCCACGCTCGGTGGTAATGGTAAAGAACTCTTTCTCGTTTATGCCTAATGCTTTCCAAGCCTGTAAGATAGAATCATTGTCTAATACTGTCTTCTCCATTGCCCATTGTCCATTCCCCACAGCCTTGTGCAACGTATAAGTGTGCGGAGTGGTGGTGCTATGGTAGCATTGGATATAGCGTTTCCAATCGGCGGAGAAATGCAGATCGTGTGTGCCTTCACCCTTTGTAAGGCAAGTAGTGGTATTCTTTCTTACATTGAGCGCGTAAGCCTGACGTGTCATTGGGGTGTTAGCTGCCTGATAATATAGGGTTTGCGCGGTAGGGTCGTAGCCATATACTTTGGTGATATCACGCTCTTCAGGGGTAAGTAGGCGTTGCTCCATGCCTTGTGTGTTGTAGAGATATGCTTGTGCATAACCACCTTTTTCGCTGATAACAATCACACGACCATCATCTAGCCATTGCCATTGGTCAAATAACTCGTAATTGACGAAGTACTTCTTACTCTCTTCGCTATAGAATGGATGGCAAACGGTGGATTTTGGGTTACCCTTTAACACGTCCATCTTATTCTGATCGCGGTTGAGGTGAAGTATCACCACATCGCTGGTAGGAAAGTCGCCTTTTTTTGTTGGTTTGCTCAGCGGAGTCCATGTCACGCGAGGCAAGTAACCATCCATCTTATCAGGTAACTCCATAGTGCGGATGGTTTTATAGTAGATGTCATAGATGCAGATGCTCGCTTTTGCATTAGGTGAACCTGCCTTGGGGTAGCGCAATGAATGTAGTTGCGGATACATGGGTGTAGTTTCACCCTCTGCTTCGTTATTGAGATATGTTTGCCAACTGAATGTGGGTACCTCGGTTTCGTTTAGACGAACAAAGGCCACCTGTTTGTTGTCTGGAGAAAAGGCAAATAGTCCTGTGGTGCCAAACTCCTCTTCGTATAACCAATCGGAGATGCCATTGAATATCTCAGTGTTGGTGTCTGTGGTGATGGCTACCTCGGTCTTGAAGTCAACCTTGTAAATGTATAGGTTATTATCTGCTTTGGCATAAACCACATACTTGCCATTAGGCGACATCTTGGCATCACGGATAGGGGCGTCACTCACGCGCGTGCGTGCATTCCCCTTCTGTGTGTCCACCAAATAGTAATCGGCAAAAAAAGAGTGACGGAAGAGCTTTTGCTCGTTCTCGTACTCTAAACGATAGCGATTGTTCGCTGTTTGACTATTCTCTTTTGACGCCAATACGCTATCCATCTCCAATGTGGACATGGTTTTGGCGTTGTAGTTTTGCATGATATCCATTAAGCGGTCAGCGTGTCCCAATACGCTAACCGACAATAGAATGACTGAAAATAAAAATCGATACATGATTGCGCTTATCTAAAAAACGCGCAAAGGTACGAAAAAAATTGCATATATGCAACTTTTTGGTGAAAAATCATTGCAAGCGAAGCCATTTCTTGCCGTTTTGGATGTGCAATTCATGGCTGCCAAGGTGTAGAATATATTCAGAGTTTTCTTCGATGAATTCGGGGATAATGATGTTTTCGACACCATCAATCTTGCCGAATGGCCATGTGGTGAAATACATCTTTTTGGCAGGAAAAAGTAGTAATCCATCTGTTTGCATCAATGACCATTCGAGATCGGCATCATATACCACTATGTCTTTTTGTTGTGCATCCGCTCCATATCCCCAAAATAAGATGCCATCTCCGTGGTGTACGCACAGCGAACCATCGCTGAGCACGCGATAGTGCCATTTTTTCTCGGCATTGCAGAGTGTGTTGGCAGCATATCCAATCCATTCGCCTGTGGCAACATGCTGGATGGTAAGGGTACTATCTGCTAAGAATCGGAATTGGTAGGTCATGGCTTTATCTACGCTAGTGAGTAATTCGATTGTGCCATTTTCATTAGTGAGTGCTATGTCGCAGGTGTTAATCATGCCGTTTTTGGTGGCACCTCGCATTGCACGACTCCAATAACTGCTGGCTACTGCATATTTTCCTGATACATAATTGGTAATGGCATCTTGCCGCATGTCGTCAGAGTAGATGGCCCATAATTTGCAGTTGGCAATAGGGTAGTAGGTGTCGCCCGCCTGTAGCAAAGTGGGACATGTGTCAGAATCAATGGCTTCTACTTCACTCCAACCCAAGAAGCGCCAGTTGAGTGTGTCTTTCCATGCGGGAAGTACGACTCCTGCCAAAGGATATTCTTCCGATGAATTCGGGATTTCTAAGCCGATACCTGTGACGTAGGTTACGGTATATGCTTCGGGTTCGGGTAGGGTATAATAGAGGGTGTAACTCTTGACATAGAGGCTGTTTTTGCTAGCTTCAATGAGAATGTTGATTGCTTGATCTTTTGGCACTTTTTCCCCAATCCATCGAGATATTGTGGTCCATTTGTTGGTGAAACTACCATGCCATGTTTTGTGTGAGAAATCAGCGTCATTGATGGTCCATACTGTGGCATCTCCGATACGCATGGTTAGGCTACCTGCACCTGCACTTTTGTTAGATCGCATCTGTAAAACTACGGAGTCGAGCTCGATACCATCCCATCCGTTTAGCGTTAAAAGGGTAGAGTTGCCCGCAGTCATTTGTCCAACCTGCCCTGTGGTACCAGTGCGCGAATAGATGGCTTCGCTATCGGCAGGAGGAGTACCGCTGGTGCTTACACTGCTCGATGTCTCGATGGTGTAGGTTACACTTAATATGGAAAAGAGAAGTCCAAGTAGCATGTTTTTGCGAAATTTTCGGCAAAGGTACAAATAAATTTGTAAATATCAAAATAATTTTGCATTTTTTGAGTCTTGGGAGGCGCATGAAATCTCGGTAAAGGTATGGTAAAGTGTCGGCAATCACTAATTAATCACTAACTTATCACTAACTAATCACTAACTAATCACTAACTATTGACGGCTAATAGACAGGTAAAAAGGCAGGTGAAAAATAGGGAATGTGAATTGATTGCTGGGAATGAAGGATGTTGAGCTACAGCCACAAAATGAGTCACGAAAAAATAAGAGAAAATGAAAAGTAAATTTGGCAAATTTTATTAAATTTTGGTTAAGCTACAAATAAATTTGTATATCTCAATTTTTTTTTGTAATTTTGCGCGCTTTTTATGGAGCATTGAGGAATTAAAAAATAAAACTAACAATAAAAACAATTTAACATCATGCAACAAATCCATCTGAAACGTGGTTTGGACATTCCTTTTGACGGAGCGGCAGCGTTGACACTCGGTAGTGTGAACCGTCCTGCAGTGTTCCGCATTGTTCCTGACCATTTCGCTGGCGTGACCCCAAAACTTATGGTCCGCGAAGGCGACAGCGTGAAGGCGGGTTCTCCCCTCTTCCACGACAAGGCATTTGCAGAAATGTTGTTCACATCCCCTGTAAGCGGTAAAGTGGTAGCCATCGTGCGTGGCGAGCGCCGCAAGGTGATGTCAATCGACATTGAGGCTGATGCTACGATTGCGTATGAGAGCTTTGACCTCAAAGAGGACGCTAAGTCACTCTTGCTCAAGTCAGGTCTGTGGGCACTCATCAAGCAACGTCCTTACGACTGCATCGCTATGCCAAGCAAGCAGCCAAAGGCAATCTTCGTTTCTACATTCGACAGTGCACCAGCAGCACCAAACTACGAGTGGGTGCTCAACGGTCAAGGCGCATTGCTGCAAGCAGCAGTCAACGCATTGGCAACCATTGCGCCTGTGTATGTAGGTATTAAGGCAGGTGCTACTGCAACGGCTTTCCGCGGCTTGAACAACTGCGAGAAGTACGAAGTGAAGGGTGCTCACCCAGCAGGCAACGTGGGCGTACAAATCAACCACGTGGCTCCTATCGCTAAGGGCGAGACCGTTTGGACTATCAACGTACAAGACTTGGCGTTGATTGGTAAACTCTTCACCAAGGGTGTTGTGGACATGCAAAAGAAAGTGGCTCTCACAGGCCCTCTCGCCAGCGGTGCACAATACTACAACGTATTGCCAGGTATGCCAGTAAGCGCTATCTTCACCAGCAATGTACACAAGGGCTGCAACGCTCGTCTTATCGCAGGTAACCCACTCAGCGGTCACCAAGTACAAATGGACGAGATGGTGTCGATCTACGACAACCAATACACCGCTATCGCTGAGGGCGATGACGCTGTAGAGTTCATGGGCTGGATCATGCCACGCTTCAACGACTTCAATGCCAGCAAGACTGACCCTGCTAAGATGGTCAACTGCGGCTTGATGGAGTGGCTCTTCGGCAAGAAGAAATACAACTGGGATGCTCGCCTCAAAGGTGGTCGCCGTGCTATCATCGTCAGCGGTGAGTACGACAAAGTATTCCCAATGGATATCTATCCAGAGTACCTGATCAAAGCTATGATCGCAGGTAACTTGGACAGCATGGAGCAACTCGGTGCTTATGAGGTGGCTCCAGAGGATTTTGCACTCTGCGAGTATGTATGTACCAGCAAGATGCCATTGCAGGCAATCGTGCGCGCAGCATTGGATAACTTAAAAAAGGAGATTGAGTGATGCTTAAGAAATTACATAATTTAGTAAAGGCAATCCGCCCTCATTTCGAAGAGGGAGGCAAGTTGTCGGCTTTGCACTCAGTGTTCGATGGTTTTGAGACTTTCCTCTTTACCCCTAACACCACAGCAAAGCGCGTGGGTGCACAAATCCACGACGGTGCGGATAGCAAGCGCACCATGATCCTTGTAATTATGGCATTGGTACCTGCTCTGTTGTTCGGTATGTTCAACGTGGGTTACCAACACTTCCTCGCTACTGGCGAACTCGTGAAAGGCGCTATGACTTGCGCATTGTTCTGGAAGAGCTTCGCGTTTGGTGCGTTGGCTGTGTTGCCATATATCATCGTGAGCTACGGCGTAGGTCTCGGTATCGAGTTTACCGTAGCGCAATGGAAGAAAGAAGAGATTCAAGAGGGCTTCCTCGTTTCTGGTATGATTATTCCACTTATCGTGCCAATCAACACCCCACTCTGGATGGTGGCTGTGGCTACTGCGTTTGCAGTAATCTTCGCGAAAGAGGTATTCGGCGGTACTGGCTACAATATCTTCAACGTGGCTCTCATCGCGCGCGCGCTCCTCTTCTTTGCTTATCCTACACACATGACTGGTGACAAGTGCTTCGTTCGTACAGAAGGTACTTGGGGTTGGGACAATGGTCAAGCACTCGTAGATGGTTTCTCTGGTGCTACTCCTCTCACCCAAATCGCTACTTCTGCCGAGGCTAACTTGATGCCAGTAGATTTCTGGACTGCTTTCAATGGTCTTATCCCAGGTTCTGTAGGTGAGACTTGCTGCTGGGCTATCTTGCTTGGTGCTATCTTGCTCATCGCAACTGGCGTAGCTAGCTGGAAGACTATGCTTAGCATCTTCGCAGGTGGCGCATTGACCGCATGGCTCTTCAACCAATTTGGTGCAGAGACTGCTGCTGCTAACTACCCATGGTACATGCACCTCATTACTGGTGGTTTCATGTTCGGTGCTGTGTTTATGGCTACTGACCCTGTTACCTCTGCTCGTACTGAGTGCGGTAAGTGGATTTATGGTGCATTGATTGGTTTCATGGCTGTGGTTATCCGCGTACTCAACCCTGGTTATCCAGAGGGTATGATGTTGGCAATCCTCCTCATGAACGCTTTCGCTCCACTCATCGACTGGTGCGTAGTGCAAGTGAATATCAAAAAACGTATGAATCGCGCTAAAAACTAATGAATATGGCACAGAAGAAATTTGTATGTTCCGTTTGTGGCTATGTTCACAACGGCGATAAGGCACCTGAGGTTTGCCCTGTATGCAAACAATCTGGCGTCTTTGTAGAAGAGAAGAAAAAAGGTTTGGATACCAATAGCAATGTGTACACCATCGTTTACGCATCAATCATCGTGGTAATCGTAGCTGTATTGCTCGCATTGGTAAGCCAAGTGCTCAGCCCTCGTCAACAGGCTAACCGTTTGCTTGACCAACAAAAGCAAATCCTTGTGGCACTCAACCAAAACTACGACAACACCGATCCTGCTGCGCTCTTCACCTCTTTGGTAAATGATACCATCGATGTAAACGGTGCACCAGTATTCGTAGCTAATATCGAGGGCAATACCAAGTATGTGTTGAAACTCCACGGTGCTGGTCTTTGGGGCGGTATTGGTGGTTACTTGGCATTGAATGATGACAAGAACACTATCTATGGTGTCAACTTCAACCACGAATCTGAGACTCCAGGTCTTGGTGCTGAGATCGTGACCGAGAAGTTCCGCAACCAATTCCTCGGCAAGCACATCCGCAATGCGGCTGGCGAAGTAGTATCTGTGGCTGTCCTCAAGGCAGGTAAGATGGCGGATGGCCAAGAGCAAGTAGATGCACTCTCTGGTGCTACTATCACTTGCGACGGCGTTAGCACCATGATTGCTACCAACCTTGCTGAGTATGCTGAGTTCTTGAATGAGGATTCTAAAGTTTATGTTCAAACTGCTTTTGTTCTTTTGGACGGAGAAGTTTACGAGGGTGAACTTGAGGCTATTGATCCTGCTACCATCGAGCATATTACAGTATTGAAAGACTCTGTTGCAGTTGCAACCTATGGCGAGGCTGCTAAAGATGGAGCTATTGTAATAACAACTAAAAAATCGGAGGAGTAATTATGGCATTTTTATCACAAAAAACGAAAGAGGTGCTATTTGGTCCTCTGAACATCAACAACCCTGTGGTTGTTCAAGTGTTGGGTATTTGCTCTGCACTCGCTGTTACCGTTCAGCTTAAGCCAGCATTGGTAATGGGTATTGCCGTTACTATCATCGTGGCTATGGCTAACGTGATTATCTCATTGATTCGTAACACCATCCCAATGCGTATTCGTATCATCATCCAATTGGTGGTAGTAGCTGCGTTGGTAACCCTCGTGAGCGAGGTCTTGAAGGCTTTTGCTTATGATGTGGCTATGCAATTGAGCGTGTATATCGGATTGATTATTACCAACTGTATTCTCATGGGCCGTCTCGAGGCTTTCGCTATGACCAATAAGGTATGGGATTCTTTCCTCGATGGTCTTGGCAACGGTTTCGGCTATGCTATCATCCTCGTGATTGTAGCATTCTTCCGTGAGTTGTTGGGTGCGGGCACTTTGCTCGGCTTCCGTATCATACCAGAGAGTTGGTATGTAGCTAATGGTGGATTTTATGAAAACTGCGGTATGATGATGATGCCAGCTATGGCGTTGATTCTCGTAGGATGTATCATCTGGGCGCATCGCGGCTATAATAAGGAGTTAAAGTAATATGGAACACGCAATAAGTCTTTTTGTTCGCAGCATTTTTGCTGACAACATGATCTTCGCATACTTCTTGGGTATGTGTTCGTACTTGGCTGTGTCCAAGAATGTGAAAACCAGTGCTGGTTTGGGTGTGGCAGTAACCTTCGTGTTGCTCATCACATTGCCAGTTAACTATCTGCTGCAAGTGCATGTGCTCAATCCACTCGGCTTGGGTTACTTGTCTTTCATCCTCTTTATCGCGGTGATTGCAGCTATCGTGCAACTCGTAGAGATGATCGTGGAGAAGTTCTCTCCATCGCTCTATGCTTCGCTCGGTATTTTCTTGCCTCTGATTGCTGTAAACTGCGCAATCATGGGTGGTGCGCTCTTCATGCAACAACGCATCTTGCTTGAGCCAGAGAATGTGAAAGCTATCGCTAACCTCGGTGACGCGTTTGCTTATGCGGGTGGTTCAGGTATTGGATGGTTGATGGCTATTGTCTGCCTCGCTGGTATCCGCGAGAAGATGGAGTACAACGATGTTCCTCGTCCTTTGCAGGGCTTGGGTATCACCTTCATCGTAGTAGGCTTGATGGCTATGGCGTTTATGTGTTTTAGTGGTTTGAACATCTAATAAAGGAGGATAGTACAATGAATGTAAATGCAATTTTATTAGCTGTAGGAGTTTTCCTTGCTGTGATTCTCCTACTCGTGATTATCCTCTTGGTGGCTAAGAAATACTTGGTACCATCAGGTGATGTCAAAGTGGTTATCAACGGCGACAAAGAGTACCACGTGCCAGCTGGTGGCACATTGCTCGGCGCTATGGGCGAGGCAGGTGTACACTTGCCATCTGCTTGTGGTGGTAAAGGTTCGTGCGGTCAATGTAAGTGCCAAGTGCTCGAAGGTGGTGGCGAGATCCTCCCTACTGAGACAGTTCACTTCACCCGCAAACAACAAAAAGAGCACTGGCGTCTTGGTTGCCAAGTCAAGGTTAAGGGTGACATGCAACTCAAGATGGACGAGTCTGTTCTCGGCGTTAAGGAGTGGGAGTGCACCGTTATCAGCAACCGCAACGTGGCTACCTTCATCAAGGAGTTCAAGGTGGCTTTGCCTCCAGGCGAGCACATGGACTTCGTTCCTGGTTCGTATGCACAAATCCTTATCCCAGAGTACGATATCAAGTATGCGGATTACGACCGTGAGTTGATTGGCGATTTGTATGTACCAGCATGGGAGAAGTTCGGTTTGTTCGACCTCAAGCAAAAGAACACCGAGGCAACTGTGCGTGCTTACTCTATGGCTAACTACCCAGACGAGGGTGATATCATCACATTGACTGTGCGTATCGCTACTCCTCCATTCAAACCAAAAGAGCAAGGTCCTGGCTTCATGGATGTACCATGTGGTATCGCTTCTACTTATATCTTCAACCTCAAACCAGGTGATAAGGTGACTATGTCAGGTCCTTATGGTGACTTCCACCCAATCTTCGATAGCAAGCGCGAGATGATTTGGGTAGGTGGTGGTGCTGGTATGGCTCCATTGCGTGCTCAGATTATGCACATGTTGAAGACCTTGCACACTCGTGATCGTGAGATGCACTATTTCTATGGTGCTCGTGCTATCGACGAGGTATTCTTCTTGGAGGATTTCTTGGCATTGGAGAAGGAGTATCCTAACTTCCATTTCCACTTGGCATTGGACCGTCCAGATCCAAAGGCAGATGCACTGGGTATAAAGTACACTCCTGGCTTCATTGCTCCTGTGATGGGCGACACCTACCTCAAGCAACACGACGCTCCAGAGGACATCGAGTACTACCTCTGCGGTCCTCCAATGATGTCAAAGACAGTGCTTGATCTCTTGCACTCGCTCGGTGTAGAAGATGATATGATTATGTTCGATAACTTCGGTGGTTAATTCGAAGGATTTAAATAAAAATAGAGGGCTCAAAAAGAGTCCTCTATTTTTATTTACCATATTGATTCCCAAAATCATCATACATGATATTTCTTTTACTTTCATTCGAGTGAAGCAGGTCAAGTATAGTCTTGTTCATAGGAGCTGAGCCGCAGAGGTACCCATTCCAACAGGGCTCCCAAAAATCTGCCGATTTTTGGGAAGAGGAAGAACGCCGGCAACCCCAACGAGCCAAGCGAGTTCTTTGTTGCAAGGCCGTTCTGACGAGGTCCTCCTATGATGTCAAAGACAGTGCTTGACCTCTTGCACTTACTGGGTGTAGAGGACGACATGATCATGTTTGATAATTTCGGAGGATAATTAATCCGTAGGATTATAAATAAAAAATCAAGGGGTTCATAAGAGTCCCTTGTTTTATATTTACCTATATACATCCATTATATGTCCTTGTTACTTCTATCCCTTGTCAGTCTTAGGGCCATTAATATACAGACTACTCTGCACAGCTGCTCATCTGTTTTCTATATGTGTATATTTCTAATAAGAGTATTATAATACATTATATAGAACTGCTGTGCAGGTGTGCAGTTGGAAGATACCCGAATGCATTCGGGATAAAAGAAGAAAGGAGAGAATGAGGTGATGAGGTAATGAGAATAAGCTATCCACCGCTTATCCACCCGATAAATGACAGTAAAAAACGAGTACGTTTGTATAAAAAAGGTGAACTATATATGAGTTGACACCAAATTATCTCCTTGCCTACAGGCAGAAATCTTATAAATATTGTTGCTTACCTCGTTCGCCCTCTGTACTCCGTAATCCATTGCCACCGCTAGCACTCGCTTCGTTCGCCCGCTGAATCTTATGAATGTAGCGGAATCCAACAAAAAGTGTCAACAGATATATAAATCTCAAAAAAATAGGCTGCCCGTTGAGGCAGCCTATTGAATAGTATAGGGTAGTATGATTACTTAATCACAGCACCTTGTACGTTGTACTCTACACCGTTCTTGATGATGATGAGTTGGCCGTTCTTGATCACCTTAACAGGAGCAACGGTAGTCTCAATATTCTCAAGTGCAGAAGGGATGAGTTTACCAGAGATGGTGATGTCGATTGCTACACCAGCCATTGGGTTTTGAACGATACCCTTAGCAGTGATTAACTTTTGGCTATCAGAGATATTCTCGGTTGTAACGGTCAATGTACCCTCGCCGAAGCCTAACCATGGATCGTTGTCGTCCCAACCACCTACGGTAACGGTTGACATGATCTCTGATGGCTCAGTAGCCTCTGGATAGTAAACTGGTACCTCTACCAATACTGGGTAGGTGAGACCATCCTCTGGGTTGATCCACTCGCCAGACATCTTGAGAGCGTAGTCATACATATCACCCCAGAGGAGATATTTCTCAATCTCAACCATAGCGTTCTCAACAACCACTACAGTAGCCTCCATAGGCTCAGCAGTCATAGTGAGGTGGAACTCGAGCAACATGCCATTCCACTCGCAACGTACAACAGCCTTAGCTGATGGAGTAAATGCATCAACCTCATATGCATAACCCTCGATGAAGGTAGCGTCAGAACCCATCACTGCGATAGAGCTCTCTGGAATCAATTGGTATGTGTCATCGTTGCGGTTGTACTCACCAAGACCCAAGAATACGTCTACTTGGAATGCAGAACTTGGACCACCGATGAGAACGAGGTTGTCAAGATCGATCACAAGGTTGGTGATCTCATCCTCGTAAATTTGGTAATCAGGACCCTTAGCCAAGGTAGCCTCCAATGAGTAGATAGTAGCGTCAGCTACGAGGGTGATCAAGAGTGCAGTAGCCTCGTCGCCCTCAACTACCTCAACAGCAGTTGCAGCAGCAGTAGCCTCTACAGCCTCGTCGATGAAGAGTTGATCTACATATTGAGCAGCATCCAAACCGCCAGTAATATCAAGGATCTCAACACCAGTGAGCTTGCCTTCTGGAGTAGCGTATGGAGCAACAACCAATACCTTCTCACCTACAGTTACGTAAGAAGCACCGTTGTATTTCTTACCGAGGTCCTCGCTGAGAGCTACAGAAGTAGAGATCTCAACATTGTTGGTCTCAGGCTCAACGATCTCCATTGGGTTGATCAACTCAGCGTCCATGATCCAGTTCATCGCACCGAGAGGAGAAGCGTTCAACTCATATTGAGTACCTACGGTAGTC